>NZ_VFNP01000001.1:0-664673 GCF_006715635.1 Streptomyces sp. SLBN-118 | reverse complement strand
CGGTGAGCAGCGCGTCGAACTCGCCGCCGCGCGCGGCGGCGAGAAACGCGCCGGCGGCCCGGTGCTGGCGCGGCAGGTCGCGTACGGGCGCCGTGCCCGAGACCCGGCGCCGCGCGCGGCTGGCGAGCTGGCGCGCAGCCGACGGGGTGCGGTCGACGATGGGAGCGATGGCCTCGAAGGGCAGGGCGAACATGTCGTGCAGGACGAACGCGAGCCGCTCGGCGGGGTCCAGGGTGTCCAGAACCACCAGCAGCGCAAGCCCGATCGAGTCGGCCAGCAGCGCTTCCCGCTCGGGGTCGGCACCCTTCACCAGGCTGACGAGCGGCTCGCACGCGAGCTCTTCGAGGGGGTCCTCGCGCCGGGCCGCGAGTGAGCGCAGCATGTCCAGGCACACCCGGCCGACGACCGTGGTGAGCCAGCCGCTCAGGTTCTCGACGCTGCCCGGGCCACAGCGGTGGAGGCGCAGCCAAGCCTCTTGGACCGCGTCTTCGGCCTCGCTGAGTGAACCGAGCATCCGGTAGGCCATGGCCCGCAGCCGCGGCCGGTTCTCCTCGAACCGCGCAGCCAGCCATTCGCCCTCGTACACGGTCGACTTCACGATAGACACCTCGGCGTTCAGTGTTCCGGTCGGCGCTCGGCCGGTTTTCTCTCCTCGGAGGTGGCCGGAATTGTTAGTGCTGGCGTGCGGCGGGTTTTTTCTGCGTGGCCGGAAAACCCGGTCGGCTCTGATCCATGACCCATCGGCTGCACGGCGCCCGCATTGCTGCGGGCGCCTTCGTAGAATGCCCGGCACGCCACCGGAATGCTGTCCGGTGGAGTGCCCCTGTACCGAATCTCGAGCGGGCTTGGATCAGGAGTCGAGTTCCGTCAGGATTCCGTCCCACAGCGCCACTCGGGCCTTCAGCGCCGCCACGACGGTGTCGGCGCACTCGTCCCACTTGGCCTGGTCGTCGCCGCACAGGTCGGCCACCATCGCCATGGCCATCGGGGTGTGCTGCTCGCCGTCCACCTCGATGTGGCGCGCGAGGTACTCGCGGAAGGTGGCCAGCCGACCGCCCTGGTCGTCGATCTTGATGACCTGGTCGAACATCTCGGGGATGAGGTCCTCGCGGCCGAACGCGAACGCCGCCGCCTGGCAGTGCAGTGCCGCGTTCTCGATGAAGTCCCAGGTGGTGGCGACGAACGCGGCGGCCGCCGGCGGCACCGGAGCGTTCACCAGCGCCTCGCGCACACCTTCGCCGCGCCGGATCCGGTCCAGGAAGTCATGGATCGGCTTCACATCGGCCCCGGCCTCCTCCATGCCGTTGACGTAGAGCTCGAAGTGGCTGATGAACCCGTCGCCGAGCTCGTCGCTCTCCTCGACCAGAACGATGTCGTTGATCAGGCGCCGGCTCTCCGACGAGCCCTGCGGCACCCACGGCACCTGGACACAGGTCAGGTTCCGCTGAAGGTTCTTCAGCAGGGACATGAAGTCCCAGACCGCGAATACGTGGGTCTCGTTGAAGGTGTTGACGTCCTGGAGCGTCTTCAGCCGGGTGTAAATCGGGTGCTTGATGACGTCCAGGCGTGCGTCGTCAATCACCTTACGCAGCCTGGCGATCTCCGGATTCTCTTTGCCCCAGTCGTAACGTGACACTGAAAGCCTCCTCCGTTTAAGGAATGTTTCTCCTTCAGCGGAGACTATGGATGGCTTTCACCGATGGCCGCAACAGTAAAGAGACTTGGTGTTCAACTGTGCTGTTTCCGCGGTTGAACAGTCCGGACCGACCGCCATTGCGCCGGGCTCCAGCGGGCCGCGAGGGCCACTCGGGGGGCCGTCGAGAAGATTCGGCCACTATCGAAGCACCTGGTTTTAGAAGGGTGAATTCCCGTGAGTGAGAACGCTTCGCCGGCTGCACGGCCCGGGCGGGACGAGCGGATTTCCGCCCGCTCCCGCGGCGAATCCTGGAAGAAACCACCACGCCGTATCGAGACGTCGGAATGCATCACGTGCGACACGTGCCTTCGTAGCTGCCCGTCCGAGTTCGGCGCCATATTCGACCGCGGTCTCGATGTCGTCATCATTCCCGAACTGTGCTCGGGCTGCCCGGTGTGCGTGCTGGAATGCCCCGTCGACTGCATCTATGTCGACGAGGACTGGACCCCCACCGACGACGACATGTGGAACCACATCGAGCTGACCGCCGACGGTGCGGCATGACCGCCCCCGCCGAGCACAGCCCCGCCTCCGCGGGCGGCGGCCCGTCGCGCCGTGCGCTGCTTGCCAAGAAGCGCCAGAGCCGCCGGCCCAGCCGTCTCGGCGTGCCCGCGGGAGCCACTCCCAAGCCGGACCGCGTGTCCGAGGACGACGCGGGGTTTGCCGGTCTGCTCAAGCGTGCCTGGCAGCAGGCGACGTCGGCTCCGGATCTGCGCACCGCGGTGGATACGCTCCTGACCCTCGGTGGCCATGTCCCCGCCGACATCCAACTGCGCGCGCTGCGCACCCCGGACGAGGCGGCGCTCAAGGTGCTGTGCGGCCGGTCCTGGCGCACCGGTGAGCAGCACGACCGCCCCTGCGAGGGCACCGGTGAGGAGCCGGCGTTCCTGGGCGAGCTCGGGCTGACCACCGGTGGCCGGATCGTCGTCCGCGTCCCCTCCCAGGGCCCGCTGGCGAGCAGGGAACGCCTGGTCGGCGGCAGCATGCGTGTGCCGTGGTCGGGACAGGACCTGCTGGACTACCAGAGCGAGCTGGAGCGTGCCGAGGCCCGGCTCGCCGAGGCGGCCGCCGACTGCCGCGCCTGGCTGAACTCGGCCGGGCCGGAAGGCCGGAGCCGGCTTCTGGAGCAGCTCAAGGAAGCTGCTCTGCGCACCGCACCGTTCGTCCTCTACCAGGAGGACAAGCAGTACACGAACTTCCGCGACCGCAACACTGTTACGGGCAAGACCCTGTGGCCCGGGCATCCGGACTGCTCGCTGAGCAGTCTTCAGGGCATGCCGCTCCGGCTGTGGTCGGACAACGACGCGGTGATGGTCGTCTGCCTCACCCTGCTCGTACGCTCGGCCGGTTTCGGGCGTATCGAGGAGGCCAACGGGACACAGCTGAGCCTCGATCACATCGCCTTGCTGCTGGAGCGGACACGACGCAACTACAACAGCGCCGTCGACGGGCAGACGGTTCCTCCTGCGCCTTCGGCGCGGGTCGAGGATCTCGACGCCCTTGCTGCAGCGCTGGGTGACAAGCGCCGGCAGGTCGCCACGAGCGTCCAGCTCTACCGGGAGATCCACGGCGCCCTGATGCACAAGATCGAGCGAGTCGCCGCGCCGTACGGCGACGAAGCGCGGCGGCGCGAGGAAGCGCTCTGTGCCAGCCTGCGCGAGCAACTTCCGCTCACCGGCTGCACGTTGGAAGAACTCGGCGCTGAGGTTCAGGACTCGCCGGGCTGGCTCGCGCGGCCGTACGGCGGCTTCGGCACCGGACTCGAGTCCCTGGTGTACGAGGCCGTCTCCGCATCGGCCCATGCCTTCGAGGCCGACTTCGCCATGAGCCGGGGCATCCGCTCGCTGCCCCTGCTGATCCAGGCCCTGCGTGCACAGGACTGGGCCGAGATCACCCAGTGGGGCATCACCGACTTCTTCTGCTGTGTCGTGCCGCTGCCCGAAGCTCGCAGGTACTTCGCCGGCTCCACAGCCCAACTCGCGGACACAGCCTGGGCGATGTCGTCCCGTATGCAGTACAACTCCTGGCACTTCATCGCCGGGAACCTCCCCAAGGTCCCCGAAGTGACCGCCCGCGACCACTTCGTACCGCCCACGATCCCGGACATCGCCTTCTACTCCGACCAGCACCATCACGGTCACGTCGCCAACCGGGTCCGCTTCAGCGTCCGCAGCCCGCAGGCCGTCGACATCCTGGACCGGCCCTTCAACGGATTCATGGACCTGCGGCTGCTGCGCTGCGAGGGCACACCGTTCCACGAACAGGACCTGCTCGCGGCCCACCGCACCTCGGCCTTCGTCGCCCGGGCGACGAGCAGCGCGGCCCGCCTGGTCGCCGAGGGCGAGGGCATCGAGGTCACCTCGTTCGACTCCGTCTGGCACGGGGCGACCATCGCGGGTCCCGAGGCCGCCGCACCGTGAGGAGAGCCCGATGAGCGCACCCGGCATCAGCCGGACACGACAGATGCTCCAGCAGGGGGAGACCTCCGTCGCCGAGCACGTCCAGTCGGTCCTGAGCGACATCCGCGACAGGGACGGCGACGTGGGAGCCTTTGTCGCGGTGGCGGGAGACGAAGCACTTGTGGCGGCGGAGCGGGCCGATGCGCGCATCCGTGAACTCGGCCCGGCCGCCTGGCAGGAGATGCCCCTGCTGGGGGTGACCGTCTCGGTCAAGGACCTCATCCAGACGGAAGGCCTGCCCACCACCCGGGGGTCCCTGCTGGACAATCCGCGCCCGGACACCGATGCGCCCGCGGTCGCCCGGCTGCGGGCTGCGGGCGCCATCGTGGTGGGTAAGACGACCACCTCGGAGTACGGCTGGAGTGCGAGCACCGTGTGCCGGGTGGCTCCTCCCACCCGCAACCCCTGGAACCTCACGCGCACCGCCGGAGGGTCCAGCGGAGGAGCCGCGGCCGCGCTCGCGGCAGGGCTGTGCTCGGCGTCTCTGGGCACCGACGGCGCGGGCTCGATCCGGATTCCAGCCGCATTCTGCGGCGTTGTGGGATACAAGCCTTCGTTCGGCCGCGTCCCCTATGTTCCCTCCGGCGCGGAGCGGCTCGCCCATCTGGGGCCGATCGCGATGAATGTGCCGGACGTCGCGGAGCTCGCGGCGGTGCTCGCGGGTCCCGACCGCAGCGACCCGGACTCGGGTCTGGGTTCGCTGGACGCGCCCCGGGAGGCAAGGAGACTGAGGGTTGGCTGGATCGAGTACGCGGGAACCTCCGAGGAGGTCCGCGCCGTCAGCGAACGCGCGTGGAGCGTTCTCGCCGCACAAGGCCACCAACTCGAGCGGGTCGAGGTGCGCTGCCGCGACATCTATCCGGCCCTCGTCGACATCGTCGCCGCGACGGAGGCCGCCACCACCGCACCCGAGGACGAGGAGTGGATCGACTTAGGCCGGCTCGCGGTCGTACGGCACGGACGCACCGTCAGCGGCGCGACGGTGATGCGGGCCGAGGAGGTGCGGCACTCGCTGCGCACCACCCTGCGTTCGGTGATGGACCGCTTCGACATGCTGGCCATGGCCACCGTCCCCATCGAGCCGTTCGAGGCCGAGGCCATCGGCCCCGCCTGGGCGGCCGATCCGGGCGATCTGCTCTGGCTGGCCTGGGCCCCCGCCTCCTACCCGTTCAACATGACCGGTCAGCCCGCTCTGTCGATGCCGGCGGGACTCACCCGGTCCGGACTGCCCGTGGGACTTCAACTGGTCGGGCCCGTGGGGGCGGACGACCTGGTCCTGTCCACCGCCCGACGCATCGAGTCGGAGCTCGGCACACTCGCCCCGCCGCCGGCCCGCGTCACCGAAAGGATGCTGTAGCCGATGTACTCCCGCTCGTTCTCCCCCCTGTACGCAGAAGGCAGCGTGGGGCGACCCTCGTTCGCCGCCGAACTCGGCCTCTGGAACGACCAGCAGACTCAGGCGGCCGAGCAGATCGAAGCTGGCCTCGACAAGGTCGACCTGGTCCGCCTGGTCTTCTGCGACCCGCACGGGATCGCCCGCTCCAAGACACTCAGCGCGCAGACCTTCCGTACCGTCCTGCACAACGGCATGAACTTCAGCCCGGGCCCGTTCCTCTTCGACACCGGCCACGCCGTCGCCGTCGACTTCCTGGGCGACCCCGGTATCGGCGTCGACGAGATCGCCGGCGCGGGCAACTTCATCCTCGTCCCCGACCCGACGACGTTCCAGCTGCTCCCCGGCAGCGAGCCGCGCACCGCCTGGGTCCTGGGCGACGAGTATCTCCGAGACGGAACACCGCACCCGCTCTCCGCCAGGAACGTGCTGCGCCGCGTGCTCTCCGAGTACGCGGAGCGGGAACTCACCCCGGTCCTGGGCCTGGAGGTTGAGTGGTACCTCACCCGCCGCCTCGGCGGCCCGCCGGGACACAGCGGCAACGGCTTCGGCACACAAGGACCGGCGCCGCTGGTGGAGCCGATGAACTCCGGTTACCAGTTCAACGGCGCGAGCATGTACGACACCGTCGCCCATGTCACAGACCCGCTCGCCCTGCACCTGGGCGCGCTCGGCCTCCCGCTGCGGTCCATGGAGCACGAATCGGGACCGGGCCAGGTCGAGACGACCTTCAGCCCGATGACGGCTCTGGACACGGCCGATGCGATGGTGCTGTTCCGGACCGTGACCAAGCAGTGGACCGCGCGGCGCGGTTACCACGCCTCGTTCATGTCGCTGCCCCGTATCGACAGCTTCGACCCGAGCGGCTGGCACCTCAACCAGTCCGTGCGGGACGAGCGGACCGGACGCAATCTGTTCTGTGCCGAGGGCTTTTCCGGCGGCATGTCGCCGGGCGGAAAGGGCTACGCCGAAGGGCTGCTCGCCCATGCCCGCGACTTCTGTCTGCTGTCCGTGCCCACCGTCAACGGCTACCGCCGCCTCAGCGCCGACTTCTCCCTGTCTCCCACCCGCATCGGCTGGAGCTTCGAGGACCGCAGCGCCATGTTGCGCGTGGTGGGAACCGGCACCTCCGCCCACATCGAGAACCGGGTCGGCGAGCCGTGCGCGAACCCGTACCTCACCATCGCCGCGCAGCTGTTCGCGGGCCTCACCGGAATCGCCGGGGCGCCCGACCCCGACCGGCCGGCGGCAGCCGGCGCCCAGGACACGGACCCCCACCAGACCGTGCCCCAGTCCCTGCGCGAGGCCCTGGACGCCTTCCGCGGCGGACGGGCGGCCCAACTGCTCGGTACGCCGCTCGCCCAGTGCCTGGTCAAGCTGAAGGAGAGCGAGGCCTCCCGGTTCGAGGCCTGGTGCGAGCAGGAGCGGCCCGCGGGCGGCGAGGTCACCGAATGGGAGCAGCGCGAGTACTTCGAGACGTACTGACCGCCGGGCGAGCTCCGCGGGAAACCTTCGCCGTTGCCAGTCCACCACGACCCAGGGATGCAGGCCGTCATGATTCCTCGCTACACACTGCCCGAGATGGCGGACCTCTTCTCGGACCAGTCCCGCTACGAGACATGGGTCCGGGTGGAGATCCTGGCCTCCGAGGCACAGGTGCACCTCGGACGGGTGCCGGACGAAGCGGTCCGGGACATGCGCCGTGCACGGGTGCCGCTCGCGGCACGGGTGGCCGAGATCGAAAAGGAGCGGGACCACGAAGTCCTCTCCTTCCTCGCGGCCTATTGCGAGGACATGCCGGACGAGTCCGCGCGCTGGGTCCACCTCGGGATGACGAGCTACGACCTGGTGGACACCTCCCTGGGCCACACTCTGGCTCGCGCGGCCGATCTGCTGACCGGCGCCGGTCAGCGGCTGCGCAAGGTCCTGGTGGAGCGGGCGCTGGAGCACTGGAACACCGTGATCGTGGGCCGTACCCACGGCGTCCACGCGGAGCCCACCACCTTCGGCCACAAACTCGCGGGCTTCGCGTTCGCCGTCGACCGCTCCCTCGCCCGGCTGGCGGCCGCGCGAGAGGCCGTGGCGGTGGGCACCATCTCCGGCTCCGTGGGCACCTACGCACTGATCGACCCGTACGTCGAACGCCATGTCTGCGAGGAACTCGGCCTGGGCATCGAGCCGGCGCCCAGCCAGGTCGTCGCCCGCGACCGCCACGCCCAACTCGTCCAGGCAGTCGCGGTGCTGGGCGCCTGCGTCGAGCAGATCGCCCTGGAACTACGGCTGTTGCAGCGCACCGAAGTACGCGAGGTGGAGGAACGGCGCACCGCCGCCTACCAGGGCTCCAGCGCCATGCCCCACAAACGCAATCCGACGACCAGCGAGCGTCTGTGCGGGCTGGCACGGCTGCTCCGCGGATACGCGACAACGGCACTGGAGAACGTGGCGCTGTGGCACGAGCGGGACCTTGCCCACCAGTCGGTCGAGCGGGTGATCCTGCCCGACAGCCTGTCCGTCGGCCACTTCCAGGCCACGGCGGCGGCCGATCTGGTCCAGTCACTCACGGTCTTCGAGGACCGCATGCGGGCGCACATCGAGCAGACGGACGGGCTCGTATACAGCTCGGCGGTCCTCGCCGACCTGCTCCAGGACGGTGTGGAGCGGGAGAGGGCCTACCGGGCGGTGCAGGCCGCCTCGAACCGCACCGCCGTCTCCGGCGAACACCTTGGCGACACCCTCGCAAAGGAAGGAATCGACGCGGGGATCGGGCTCGGCCCGGAGCGATTCCTCGTCCACCACGATGTGATCCGCACCCGTCTGGAGGCTCTTTCATGACTGTCACGAACGTCAAGACCGAACGTGTCGACGGCACCGACCTGGACATCGACGAGGTCCTGGAGGTGTACCGGGCCTCCGGCCTGGGCGAGCGCCGCCCGGTCGAGGACCGCGAGCGCTTCAGGGCCATGGTGCGCCGCGCCAACCTCGTGCTGGTCGCCCGCGTGGACGGCGAACTCATCGGCATCGCCCGCGCCGTTTCCGACTTCAGCTATGTCACCTACCTGTCGGACATCGCGGTCGCCCGTGCGCACCAGCGCTCCGGGATCGGCCGCGCCCTGATCGAGGCGCTGCGCCAGGAGGCGCCGGACGCGAAGATCGTGCTCCTCTCGGCACCGGCCGCCGCCGAGTACTACCCGCACATCGGGTTCGCCCCGCACCACTCCGCCTGGGTCCTCAACCCGTAGGGAGGCATGGGGGGATGTTGTCGAAAGCGCTGCTGGAGCCTCATACGCCTGATCAGCCCGATCAGCTGCCCGACCGCGCCGGGCGGCGGATCCTGGTCGTGGACAACGACGCCGACACCGCGGAGCTGCTGGTGAACCGCCTGCGACGGCACGGGCACCAGCCCGTCAGCGTGAAGCGCGGCG
Organism: Streptomyces sp. SLBN-118; assembly: GCF_006715635.1. Classification (NCBI taxonomy): domain Bacteria; kingdom Bacillati; phylum Actinomycetota; class Actinomycetes; order Kitasatosporales; family Streptomycetaceae; genus Streptomyces; species Streptomyces sp. SLBN-118. Next base: position 655,703 of record NZ_VFNP01000001.1, on the reverse strand, counting down.
GCGCCGCTCTCAAGGCGTACGAGGACGCCGATCTGGTCCTGCTCGACCTCGAACTGCCTGATCTGGACGGCCTGGAGGTGTGCCGGGCGATCCGTTCGATGAGCCATGTCCCGGTGATCATCGTCACCGCCCGCGAGTCCGAACTCGACTGTGTGCTGAGCCTTCAGGCGGGCGCCGACGACTATGTGGTCAAGCCCTACGGGTTCCGTGAACTCATGGCCCGTATCGAGGCTGTCGTACGCCGCACCCAGTGGCAGCCGGCGGCCGCGGGCGAGATCCGCCACGGCCGGCTCTGCATCGACGCCGCCGCACGCCAGGTCAGCGTGGACGGCCGTGTCGTCGCGCTGACCCGCAAGGAGTTCGACCTGTTGCGCCTTCTCGCCGCCCATCCGGACACCGTCATTCCCCGCAGGCTGCTCCTGCAGCAGGTATGGGGGGATTCCTGGTCCCGGCGCACCCTGGACACGCATGTCAGCAGCCTGCGCGGCAAGCTCGGCGACAGTGGCTGGATCACCACCGTGCGGGGAGTGGGCTTCAAGATCGGGAGCGGCTGATACACAGTGGCGTCCCATGGCAACGCGAAGCCCGCCGCCGGGAGTTCCGCTTCCGGCGGCGGGCTTGTCCGTGCGGCAGCTCGGGTGAGCCGCGGGAGGTCACCAGGTGCGTCCCCGCAGTTCCTCGCAGCCCTGCAGCTCGTCCGCGAACAGCCGCCAGAGTTCGGCGTACCCGTTCATCAGTTCCGACATCTGCCCTTTGCAGTGCGGAGGCAGGTTCGCGATGATCGTCTGCCGGTCCTTGGCGACCAGCGAACAGGCGTCCAGCATCCGCAGGACGTTGCGTCCCACCTCGTTGAGGCGCAGGGAGGGATCCCGCCGGAGCGAATCGAAGATCATGAACAGTTCGCCGGGCGACTTCGCCTCCGGCTCCCGCGGCTGCGCCGGCCGCGGCGCCTGCCGCTGCGGCCTGCGCTCCACCGCCGTGATGCCGCGCTGCCTCGGCGGAACCGGATCCTCACCGCGCAGCAGCCGGTCCCGGACATCCGCCACCGTGGCAGGGGAGATCCCGGCCTTCTTGGCGATGGTCCGCAGGGAGGCCGCGGGGTCGTCCTTGATCAGCTGGCCGGCGAGCTCACGCCCGTGCGCGGAGTTGAGCGGCCGGGCCCGGCCGTCCAGGCCGACCCTGCGCTCGCAGTGAAGCGTGCCCGCGGCCGTCAGCCGTATCTCCGACACCTTCTTCGCGGACAGCCCGGCCACGGCCGCCACGGCCCGGTCCGACCAGTGCGGGCGCGAGGCGAAGATGAGCCCGGCCGCTGCCGTCCGGTCGGCCATCGACAGCGGACGCCCCTGGGCCACGTTCATGGCCACCGAGAGAAGAGCGGCGTCGTCCTCGGCTCCGTCGAAGAAACGGACCCGTATGTGCTCATGCCCCTTCAGAGCGGCGGCGCGCAGACGATGCAGCCCGTCGATGACTGTCATGGTCGAGCGGTGCACGAGGATGGGGGGCAGCTCAGCCTCCAACTCGGCGAGTGCCAGGACGTATTCGCCGTCGACTCCCGCCACCCGGGGGGTGTAGGAGACCAGCAGATCGCCGAGCGGCACCAGCTGCACCGGAGCGTCGTGCAAGGCGTTGTCCCGCAGGGCGAGCAAGGAGTCCGAACTGCTGCCTTCGTGCACTCGGACAAGCTGATGGGCGATCACCGCGACTCCTCTATGGCGCGATCGGGCTGCTTCGCTGCCTCTTCGGGCGGTCCCTTATCGACACTTTCTGACAGAGTCGATCCTTCCTGCGCGAGCTGACGTCGCACTGACGGACGCCTGATACGTCCCTGGGATGCGGGATGACCTGCACATACATCCAGGAGACTGAAAACCGCGGCTGACGAGAACGAGGTGGGCACGGCGGCGACGCCCAGTACTGCAGCCGCGAGGGCTTCGCCGTTCAGGCAGGCGACTTCCGAGCCGTCGGCTTCCACCGGCTGTGCGCCCCGCCAGGGCCCAGGGTGTCGCAGGACGGACTGCCAAGACGAGCTCTCGGGAGGGCGAACCGCACCAGCGGCGCACAAGTGGTTCCTGCTGCACTTCGCCCGCGCGCCCATTGACAAGCCTCCTGGAGGAACCATGGTCACCCGACGCAATGTGCTCGGCGCCGGCCTCGCCACCATCGGCGTGGGGCTCACCAATGCTGCTCTCACCCCCCTGATCACCGCGCACAGCGCCACGGCCGACACCGCCGCCTCGCAGGCAGGGGGCGGTGCCGCGGGCTTGGCGGTGGAGCCCTTCCGTATCGCCCTGCCCGTGCCGCCGGTGCTCGCGCCGGTCTCCACGGTGGGAGGTGTCGACGTGTACGCCGTCACCATGCGCCGGGCCGTCAAGGAGATAGTCCCAGGGCAGCCGGCCGAGGTCCTGACCTACAACGGCAGTTTTCCCGGCCCCACCATCAAGGCGCGTTCCGGCCGGCCCGTCGTCGTACGCCAGCGCAACGAGCTGGACATGACCACGTCGGTCCATCTGCACGGCGCTTCGGTGCCGCACCGCAGCGACGGTGCCCCGATGGACACCATCGCGCCCGGGGCCGGACGCACCTACGTCTATCCCAACCGCCAGCCGCACGCCTCGCTCTGGTATCACGACCACGCCCACCACATGGAGTCCGAGCACGTCTACCGTGGCCTGTCCGGCTCCTATCTGCTCACCGACCACACCGAGAGGCGGCTGCCGCTGCCCTCGGGGGCGTACGACATACCGATAGCGATACGCGACGCCCACCTCGACGAGTCCGGTCAGCTCGTGTACGTCATGGGCGACAGGAACCGCACCACGCTCCTGGCCAACGGTGTGCCCTACCCGTATGTCGCTGTCGCCGCCCGCAAGTACCGCTTCCGGCTGCTGAATTCGGCCAACACGCGCTCCTTCCGGCTGCGGCTGGCCGACGGGAGCCCGATCATCCAGATCGGCTCGGACGGCGGTCTGCTGCCCGGCCCGCACACCACCGACTCCCTCTACCTCTCGGCCGGTGAACGCGCCGATGTCGTCATCGACTTCTCGCGCTACCCGGTCGGTACGCAGCTGGTGCTGCAGAACACCACCGGATCGGGACCGGCCGACCAGATCGGCCATGTCCTGCGGTTCGACGTCACTCGCAGCGCCCACGACCCCAGCGTCGTTCCGCCCGTCCTGCGCAGGCTGCGCCCGCTTCCGGCGGCCACCGCGGAGCGCAGCATCGAGCTGCGCATGGACGAGGGCGGCACCGTACCGCCCAAGGCATACATCGACGGCAAGACCTACGACCCCGATCGCGTCGACTCCCTGGTGCGCCACGGCGCCAGCGAGATCTGGACCGTCACCAACCCCAACAAGGTGATTCCCCACAACTTCCATATGCACCTGGTGCAGTTCCGGGTGCTGGAGCGCAACGGGAAGGAGCCGGACCCAGGCGAGGTGGGCCTGAAGGACACCGTGATGCTGATGCCCGGCGAAACGGTCAAGCTCCAGGCGACGTTCGACACCTACCGCGGCACGTACGTCTATCACTGCCACATGCTGGACCACTCGGCGATGGGCATGATGGCGACCATGAAGATCGCCTAGGGGAGTGGCCAGGATGGAGGCAACCGCAGGAAAACCGGCTGCCGTTGACCAGGCGGCGCGCACCCGCAGTGTCCGTGTCGTGCTGCTCCCGCTCATGATCGCGATGCTGTTGTCGATGCTGGACACCATGATCGTGGGCACCGCGATGCCGACGATCGTCGGTGAACTCGGCGGGATGGAGCATCTGTCCTGGGTGGTCACCGCCTATACGCTCGCCACCGCCGCCTCCACCCCGATCTGGGGCAAGCTCGGCGACATGTACGGCCGCAAGGGCACCTTCCTCGCCGCGATCGTCATCTTCCTGATCGGGTCGGCGCTCAGCGGAATGGCGCAGGACATGGGCCAGTTGATCGGCTTCCGCGCCGTCCAGGGCCTGGGGGCCGGCGGGCTGATGGTCGGCGTCATGGCCATCATGGGCGAACTGATCCCGCCGCGTGAACGCGGCAGGTACCAGGGCATGATCACCAGTGTGATGGCGCTCGCGATGATCGGCGGACCGCTGGTCGGCGGCACCATCACCGACCATCTCGGCTGGCGCTGGTCCTTCTACATCAACCTGCCGCTCGGTGCCATCGCCCTCGCCGTGATCAGTGCGGTCCTGCACCTGCCTCACAAGCGCTCCCGCTCCAGCGTCGACTACTTGGGCGCCGCGCTGCTGACCGTGGGCATCACCTCGATCGTGCTCGTCACCACCTGGGGCGGTACGGAGTACGCCTGGGGCTCGGCCACCATCACCGGGCTCATCGCGCTCGCCGCCGCCGCGCTCGCCGCGTTCCTGTACGTGGAGACGAAGGCCGCTGATCCGGTCGTGCCGCCGCACATCTTCCGCACCCGCAACTTCGCGCTGATGTCGGTGATCGGATTCCTGACCGGGTTCGTCATGTTCGGCGCGGTGCTGTTCCTGCCGCTGTTCCAGCAGTCGGTCCAGGGCGCGTCCGCGACCAACTCCGGTCTGCTGCTGTTGCCCATGCTCGTGTCCATGATGCTCGTCTCGCTGATCGCGGGCAGGGCGACCAGCAGCAGCGGCAGGTACAAGATCTTCCCCATCGCGGGCAGCGCACTGATGATCGCCGGGCTCTTTCTGCTCGCCCAGATGGACACCGGGACCTCCCGCCTGACCTCCGGCCTGTCCATGGCGGTGCTCGGCGCGGGGACGGGATTTCTGATGCAGATCGTCATGCTGATCGCGCAGAACAGTGTGGGGATGGCGGACATGGGCGTCGCGTCCTCCTCGATCACGCTGTTCCGTACGCTCGGCAGTTCCTTCGGCGTCGCGATCATGGGCGCGATCTTCAACCACCGGGTCCAGAACGTGATGGCCGAGCGGGCCGGCAACTCAGCCGGACTGCACGGCGCCCAGCTGGACGCGGCGAGCCTGGCGAAGTTGGACGCCTCCACGCGCGCGGCCTACCAGTACGCGGTCTCCGCCGGGACCCACTCCGCCTTCCTGCTCGGCTCCGCCGTCGCCGTCATCGCGTTCCTCGCGGCGCTCTGCATCAAGGAGGTCCCGCTCAGGGGCGGTGCGGGCGAAGGCGCCGGAACCGGGCGCACACGTCGGACGGCGTCGGCTGTCTGAAGCCGTTCCCGAATCCGGGCTGCCGGCCGGGTGCCGTCGTCAAGACGGCCCCCGGAGCGTCAGCCCTTCGCGCCGATGCGCTCGCACCGGAAGCTACGCGCCCTCGCGGATGGCCGCGATCGCCTTGGCGATACGCCGCTGACGCGTATCGGCGGTCTTCGCGCCCTCGATGGCGAGAACATGGCGGCGCCGGTGGGTGTACGCGAGGCGGTCGTACGCCTCGCGGAGCCGCGGATCGGCATCCAGCGCCTCGGCAAAGTCCGGCGGCTCGACCACCACGCGAGGCTCGGTGTCCAGCTGGAGGTCGACCTCCACCTCGTCACCCTCGGCGATCTTGCTCGCGGCACGGTTCGCGGCGCTGATCCCGACGATGAACCGCCCGCCCATGGCCGCGACGCGGCTGCGCCACGTATGCCCGTTGATCGTGATGGCCACCGCGGGGCGCTTTCCCGCGCCCAGCGCGTCGACGACATCCGCCGGGACCTCGACCCCGGTGGCGTTTCCGGCCGGTTCGACCGTGGCTCTGAACTCCATGTCCGCACTCCCCTCAGGCTCTGCGGATGCTGTCATGCCCGCGTGAGCCTCTCAACCAGCGGAGCCTGCCCTGCGGGTTGTGTCGCACCGACAGCTGCCTGTGTACGACTCGGAGATGCGGTAGTTGACCGTCGCGGCTCTGATGCATGCCACGGGCGACTCGCAGAGCGAGCTGGCGCGTGCTCTCGGCCTGACGCAGACGCAGGTGTCGCGCCGCCAGGCGGGGCGTACCGCCTGGACGACTGCGACAGCTTGGCTGCGCACTTCGGGCTCCCTGTTCTGGACCTGCTGGCCGGTCCGACGAGGGCCTGCGAACTGCTCTCACCGGCCCGGCGCCGGGCGCCGCGCGAGACGGCGCGGGCCGCCCGGATCGGCAGGCCGTCGTTCTCGCACCAGGAGTCGGGACGATGACGGACTTCGACTCCATCGACGCGCTGCTGGCCTCGGCCCGGCAGGAGGTTCCGCTGCCGCCCGCCGAGGAGCGGCGCCCCCTGCGGGAGGGGCTGAGCCTGTCACGTACGCAGGTCGCCGGTGCTCTGGGAGTGAGCCCGTCGACGGTCGGCGGTTGGGACGGGGGCCGCGACCCCAGTGGCGAAGTCCGGGAGAAGTGATGACGCACCGATTGTGGCGCGCATCCGGCCGTGGGCGAGAAGCGCCGTCCCGTGTTGCGGCTGAATCGCCGAACGGGGGGCTGCCGCGCGAAACCGCACTCTGGGGTGCCTGGCCGGCATGCGGCGTTCCGCGGGGCGTGGGGTCACCGTGATGCCGCGTTACCGTCACGTGGCGTACGGTGCGCGGCGCAGCAGGGCCTTCTGTGAACCGGCAGCAACCAACCCCTTACTGCCGGGAAACCCCGCGGGCCACCTCGGTTCGTATCGTCGTCGGATGTGATCCACAACCTTCGGCGCCTTCTGCCGCCGCCTCCCGTCCTCCCCGGCTGGGGCACGATTCGCGGCCGTGTGGCCATCGTGCTCGCAGTCCCCACCTGCCTGCTGCTGGTCGTGACCGGCCTCGGAGTGGCAGACAGGGCATCCGACTGGTCCGCGGCGCGCGAGACCGCGGGCCGGGTCGAAGTTGTCCTCACAGCACAGGGGCTGGTACGCGAGCTGCAACGCGAACGGGGCCTGACCAATGGCCTGCTCGGTGGCGCCGCGGGGTACCGCGACGACGTCGACGCCCAGCGCCTGCGCACCGACACCGCCCGTACTGCCTTCGACTCCCTGCTCAGCCAGGGCGGCACAGGCGTGGACGCGGGCGACGGTTTACGCGACGCGCTCGCCCCGGTCTCGGCCCTCGTCGCCGTGCGCCGTCAGGTCGACGGCGGCACTGCCCAGCGCCCCGCGACCCTGGCCGCGTACACGGAGGCGATCGACGGACTGATCGGTGCCTCGGCGGCACAAACGGCTCGTGGCGACCGTTCCCTCAGCGAGGGGATGGACGCCCTGCAGGCCCTCACCCGGACCACCGAAGCGATCGCCCTCGAACGCGGCTTCCTCAACGGAGTGTTCGCGACCGGCCGTTTCAAGGGAGCCGAGTTCCTCCAGTTCACCGAAGTGCGAGCGGAGCGGCTCGCCTTCCTGCGCCAGTACTCCGAACTGGCCGCCCCTGCCCAGCAGTCCGCGCTCGACTCGGCCCTCGCCTCCAGCGACGCCCGGCGTGCAATGGGTTACGAGAAGCAGGCCCAGGGCGGAGCCGATGGCAGCCGGCTTACCGTGGACCCCGGCCGCTGGTGGTCCTCCATGACCGCGCTCGTCGACCAACTCCACGACGTTCAGAGGCAGATCGGCGCCCAGGTGAGGGCCCGCGCGGACCGGATGGGGGACGGGGCCACCGGCCAGCTGGGCGGCTTCATCGGTCTCGGTGTGCTGATCCTGGCGCTCGCCACCGCACTCGCCGTGCTCTCTGGCCGTTCGATCACGCGGCCGCTCGTCGCACTCGCTGATGAGGCCGACTTGGTCGCCAATGCCGGGCTGCCCGCCGCTGTTGCCCGGATTCAGCAGGCCGAAGCGGGCGACGAGCTCGCGCCCCAACCCGCCCGCCGCGTGCCGGACAGCGCCCGTGAGTTCACCCGGCTCGCCTGCGCCTTGCACAATGTCGAGCACACCGCGATCGGTCTTGCGACCGAGCAGGCGGTGCTGCGGCGCAACAGCTCCGAGTCGCTCGCCAGCCTCGGCCGCCGCAACCAGGCGCTCATCTCCCGCCAGCTCGGCCTGATCACCGCCCTGGAGAGGCAGGAGATCGATCCGGACGCACTGGGCGAGCTCTTCGAACTCGACCACCTGGCCACCCGTATGCGCCGCAATGCCGAATCGCTGCTCGTGCTCGCGGGGGAGGAGCTGCCGCCGCGCACCTGGTCGGGCCTCGTCACGGCGGCCGAGGTGGTCCAGTCGGCGATCGCCGAGGTCGAACAGTACCCACGCGTGGCCGTGATCGACGTACAGCAGGCAAGGATCCGCGGGAGCGCCGTCGCCGAGCTCTCCCATCTGCTGGCCGAACTCATAGAGAACGCCCTGCTCTTCTCACCCCCCACGTGCCCGGTCGAGATATACGGCTGGCGCGACGGCGGCGACTACTGCCTCGCTGTGGTCGATCGCGGTTCCGGGATGTCGGCCGAGGAGCTGGCCCGCTCCAACGCCCGGCTCGCGGGCCGGGAGTCATTCCTCGTCGCTCCGACCCGCTATCTCGGCCACTACGTCGTAGGGACCCTCGCGGCCCGGCTCGGTGCCCAGGTGGAACTGCGCCCCACCCAGGGTCAGGGCAGTGTCTGCGGAGTCACGGCGTACGTTGCCCTGCCCACCACGCTCGTCGAGGTGCCTCAGACGCAGTCGGCGGCGACGACGGGCTGAACCGGCTCGGGTCACTCGTCCGTGCAGATGAGCGTTGACGGACTCGGCGGGCTCGCGCCAGTCGTGTAGAACATCTACGGCGGGCAAGTGTTGCCGACGTCCTGAGAGAGGGCTTTTGTGAGTGCCATCAGCGTCAGCCAGGCCGCCGTGCTGGGTGTGGTGGAGGGGGTGACGGAATTCCTTCCCATCTCGTCCACCGGCCACCTGAAGATCACCGAAGGGCTGATGGGCATCCCCGTCGACGACACATCCGTCGTCGGTTTCACGGCCGTCATCCAGGTCGGGGCGATCGCCGCCGTGCTGACCTACTTCCGCAAGGACATCATGCGGATCCTCTCCGCCTGGGGCCGCGGCCTGGTCGACCGCGAGGAGCGGTACCACCACGACTACAAGTTCGCCTGGTGGGTCATCTACGCGACCATCCCGATCGTCGCCGTCGGGCTGGCCGCCAAACCGCTCATCGAGGGCCCGCTGGCCTCGCTGTGGGTGGTGGCCGGATCGCTGATCGCGGGGAGCGGCGTGATGTGGGCGGCCGACCGGATGGGCCGGCACAAACGCGGCGAGGACGACACCGGCCTCAAGGACACCATGCTCGTGGGCTGTTCGCAGATCCTCGCGCTGCTCTTCCCCGGCTTCTCCCGCTCCGGCGCGACCATGTCCACCGCCCTCATGCTCGACCTCGACCGGGTCGCGGCCACCCGGCTGTCGTTCTTCCTGGGCATTCCGGCGCTGACGGGCGCGGGACTGTACGAACTCAAGGACGCCGTCGGCGCGGGCGTGGACACCACCCCGCTCCTTGTCGGCACGGTCGTGTCCTTCGCCGTGGCCTACGCCTCCATCGCCTGGCTGCTGAAGTTCGTCGCGAAGCACTCGTTCAACGCGTTCGTCGTCTACCGGATCCTGATCGGCGGCGTCCTGTTCGCGCTGCTGGGTACCGGAGCGCTCCACGCCTGACCGACATGGGCGCGAGTGGTGGTGCGGTTCGAGCAGGCGACGAGGGTCGCGCCTTTGCGGCCGGCCTGCCACCGAAGTGACCCGCGGATCGGCTCGGGGGCCCCGAACGGCAGGCGGCCGGCCGGGCCGGAACCGGCTGCCGTCAGCTCACCCGCTCCGCGAGGAAGTCCTCCCAGGTCCGCCGGCCGACCGTCGCGCCGACGAGGGTCGGGTTCCCGCCCGCTCGGTACGAGCGCCCGGCCTTTCCGCCGCGCGGCACGCGGTGTCGTCCATGGCATGCCGGACTGGGCCACCGACTGCTCCGCGCCACGCCGAGAGGAAAGCTTCTTCCCGCGGGCTCACTTGGCGGCCGCTGCGTCGATCTCGGCGATCAGGCCCTCGACCAGCTTCCTGATCTCGTCGCGGATGGGGCGTACGGCCTCGACGCCCTGGCCCGCCGGGTCCTCCAGCTCCCAGTCCAGGTACCGCTTGCCGGGGAAGACCGGGCAGGTGTCGCCGCAGCCCATGGTGATGCAGACATCGGACTCGCGGACCGCGTCGACCGTGAGGACCTTGGGCGTCGCGGCGGAGATGTCGATCCCGACCTCCTTCATCGCCTCGACCGCGGCCGGGTTCACGGCGGTGCCGGGGTTGGAGCCCGCGGAGCGGACCTCGATGCGGTCCCCGGCGAGGTGCGTCAGCCAGGCGGCGGCCATCTGAGAGCGCCCGGCGTTGTGGACGCAGACGAACAGCACGGAGGCGGCAGGGGTGAAGGCCATCGGAGCTACTTCCTTTGCTCAGTCCGGACTGGTGTCAGCTCAGGCTGATGTGACAGTATCAGTCCATGATGACGTCAGTCGACACTGACCTGATCCGGGTGCTGGCCGACCCGCTCAGGCTCCAGATCGTGACCCTGCTCGCCCGCGAGACCCTGTGCACCACGCATCTGGTCGAGGAGACCGGCGCCCGGCAGACGAATCTCTCGAACCATCTGAAGGTGCTGCGCGAGTCCGGGGTCGTGGAGACTGAGCCCTGCGGACGGTTCACGTACTACCGGCTGCGGCCCGAGGTCATCGAGGCGCTCGCAGGTCGGTTCACCGCTCTCGCGGAGACCGCGCGCGCCACCGCTGAAGCGAACATCAAGCGCTCCTGCCCCTGATTCGCTCTGTTCTTCAAGTCTGCCTGCGCCTGTACTGAGGAGTCCTGTTGAGCACCACCCCGGCCGCCAGAAACGACTCCGCCGCGGATGTCGTCGTACCAGCCACTGAACCGCAGCCCGTGCCGGGCGCCACCCCGCCGCGCACGCCGCTGGTGGCCCGGGCCGCCGCCGAACTGACCGGTACCGCCGCCCTGGTCGCAGTGGTCGTCGGTTCCGGCATCCAGGCCACTGAGCTCACCCAGGACGTCGGCCTCCAGCTTCTGGCAAACTCCCTTGCCACCGTCTTCGGGCTCGGCGTTCTGATCGTCCTGCTCGGCCCGGTCTCCGGCGCGCACTTCAACCCGGCCGTCACGCTGGCCGAGTGGTGGACCGCCCGCCGCGGTGGCCCTGGCGTCACCGCCCGCGAGGCGGTCGTCTACGTCCCCGCCCAGATCGCCGGAGCCGTCGCGGGCGCCGTGCTGGCTGATGCGATGTTCGCCGAGCCGCTGGTCAAGTGGTCCGCGCACGACCGCTCGTCCGGACACCTGCTGCTCGGCGAGGTCGTCGCGACCGCGGGGCTGATCCTGCTGATCTTCGGCCTGGCGCGCACCGACCGCCTGCGCTTCGCGCCGGTCGCCGTCGCCTCGTACATCGGTGCCGCCTACTGGTTCACGTCGTCCACGTCGTTCGCCAATCCGGCGGTGACGATCGGCCGGGCGTTCACCGACACCTTCGCGGGTATCGCGCCCGGCTCGCTCCCGGGCTTCATCGGTGCCCAACTGGCCGGTGCTGTGGTCGGACTGGCTCTGGTGGCGCTCATCTTCATGCAGGGGCGAGCCCGTAGCCACTGACCACCGCCGCGCCGTCAGGACAGTGTGGCGACGATGGTGCGGACCTGGTCGGCCACCTCTTGCGGCAGCGGGGCGTAGTGGAGGCGCGAGAGGTCCTTCTGTCCCTCCGCGCCCGCGGTGTAGGTCAGGAAGGACTTGAGGGCGGGCAGGGCGTCGGCCGGAGTGCCCTTGTCGCAGACGATCTCGTAGGTGACGAGCACGATGGGGTACGCCCCGGCCGCCTTTGTTCTGTAGTCGAACTTCACCGTCATGTCCTTGCCGGTGCCGGACACATGGCCTGCTGCGATACCGGCCGACGCGGTCTCGGCGGAGACGGCGACAGGCTCGGGCGCGCCGGTGTCGAGTCCGACAGTGGGGATCTTGCTGGCCTTGGCGAAGGACAGTTCGAGGTAGCCGATCGCGCCGTCGGTGTTGGCCACCTGGGCCGCCACCCCGTCGGAACCGGCCGCGGAATTGCCTCCCTTGGCCTGCCAGGTCTTCTCCTTCGGATAGGGCCAGTCGTCCGGGGCCGCTTCGGAGAGGTAGGCATTGAAGTTCTGGGTCGTGCCGGAGCCGTCGGAGCGGTGCACCGCGCTGATGGGGGTGGCAGGCAGACGGACGCCGGGGTTCAGGCGCTGGATGGCCGGCGCGTTCCACACGGTGATCTCCGAGTCGAAGACCTTCGCCAGCGTGGGGGCATCGAGCACGAGGCTGTCGACGCCGGAGAGGTTGTATCCGAGGGCGATGGGGCCGCCGACCATCGGCAGGTCGATGGCTCTGCCTCCCTTGCACACCTCGCGGGAGTCCTTGATCTCGTCCGGCTTCAGGGTGCTGTCGGTCCCGCCGAGCACGGTCGCCCCACGCAGAAACTGGGCGACACCGGCGCCGGAGCCGGCGGGCACGTAGCGGATCTGCACGCCCGGGCAGGCCCGTTGGTACTCCTTCATCCAGTGCGTCATGGCGTTCTGCTGGGCCGTGGACCCGGACGCTGCCAGCTGACCTGTCCTGGCGCACGCGATCTGGCTTCTCGTCGCCTCGGCGCTCGGGGACGGGTCGTCCGCGGCGCCGAGCCCGCAGCCGGAGAGGAGGACGGCGCCGGTCACTGCCGTCACACCCGCGCCGAGCAGATGCCTGCGGCTCGTGGGTCGATGCTGCATCTGTGGTCCCTTCGAGAAGCCGGGGAGACCGATGCTCGGCCATGCGGGAGCGGCCGAGGTGGCGTGTCGGTGAACACCAGCCGTCGCTCTGTCGACGCTCAGTTTGATTAGATGAATGTCTATGTTGACGCTCATCGAACCAGGTGTCATGCTGGCAGGGCAGTCCATCGACGGTTGTCGAAACAGCAGGCGTCTCGCGGCTCGGCCGTTACCGCGTGGCGGGCGCCGACCGCGATCAGCAGCCGTTCACCGCCCTGACAGGAGACACGACATGTCCCGCATACAACTCGCCCTCCGCGTCCCCGACCTCGCCGCTTCCGTGGCCTTCTACACCAGGCTCTTCGGCACCGAGCCCGCCAAACTCCGCGACGGCTACGCCAACTTCGCCGTCGCCGAGCCGCCGCTCAAGCTCGTCCTCATCGAAGGCGACTCCGGGGAGGACACCCGCATGGACCATCTCGGGGTAGAGGTCGAATCCACCGACGCCGTCGAGGCGGCCACCACCCGCCTGAGCGAGGCGGGCTTGGTGACGGTGGAGGAGAACGACACCACCTGTTGCTACGCGCTCCAGGACAAGGTCTGGGTTCATGGCCCCGGGCGGGAGCCCTGGGAGGTGTACGTCGTCAAAGCCGGCGCCGACACGTTGGCCAAGCAGCCGAACAGCACGTGCTGCGCGGGCCCCGGCGAACCGGTGGCCGCCGGTGGCTGCTGCTGATCCGGCGATGGCCCTCGGTCTCGCGGCCTACGCTGAGCCCGTTGTGCAACTACTGATCGCGGCAGCTGACAACGCCGGTTCGATCCGCGTCCTGGAGAAGTGCGGATTCACCGTCACCGGTCGAAGCCGGATCTACGCCCGTGAGCGGGGTGAGGAGATCGACCTCGTCGAGCTCACTCTTGTGTGACCCGGGCCCGGGCGATGAGCAGGGCCACGTCGTCGTGGTTTCCCGGTTGGCGCAGCTCGCGCAGGAGCGCGTCGCATACTTCCTCCAGGGAACTCCGCGGCTGCGCGAGCACGGCGAGGAAAGCGTCCAGACGCTCGTCGATGGCCTGGTCACGTGTTTCGACCAGGCCATCGGTGTAGAGGACGAGCTGGTCGCCAGGGTGCAGAGCGAGCGTGGTGGTGTGGAAGGTGATGTCGCCGACGCCGAGCGGCGCGGCGGTGGGCAGGTCGACCAGCTCGGGGTCCCGGCCGGGGCGTACCAGCGCGGGCGGAAGGTGTCCGGCGCTGGAGATGAGGCACTGGGCGTCGTGCGGATCGTAGATGGCGTAGAGGCATGTCGTGATGGTCTGCCCCATGCGGTCGGTGATGCGGTCGAGGTGGCGCAGCACCTGGGCGGGGTCGAGGTCGAGCTCGGCCAGCGTGCGGGTCGCGGTGCGGAGCTGGCCCATCGTGGCGGCGGCGGTGATGCCGCTGCCCATGACGTCGCCGATGACCAGGGCCGTCTTGTCGCCGGACAGCGGGATGACGTCGAACCAGTCGCCTCCCACCTCACTGGCCGCAAGGGCGGGCTGGTAGCGGTAGGCGATCTCCAGGCCGGGCTGTTCCGGTGGCTGCTGCGGCAGAAGGCTGCGCTGGAGCGTGAGAGCCGTGTTGCGCAACTGCCCGTACCAGCGTGCGTTGTCGATGCACACGGCGGCCCGCGCCGCCAGCTCGCCGGCCAGGACCTCGTCGTCGGCGTCGAAGGGCTGCGGGTTGGTGGTGCGCTTCAGGTCCAGGGCGCCGAGTACTTCACCGCGAGCGATCAGCGGCACGGCCAGATACGAGTGCACTCCGGCGGCGTCCAGCAGCGTCGCGGCGTTGGGACTGCGGGCGATGCGCTTCAGGTCGTCGCTGTCCACGTGGGACACGCGGACCGGGTGGCCGGTGTTCACGCACCGGGTGACCAGCCGGTCGGCGTCGTACCGGGCGACCTCACCGGGGGGATCGGCCGCGCGTATGGCATCACTGGAAGGTGAGGCGGCGACGGCAAGCGCGCGGAACACCGCGGGGCCCGCGTGGATCACGACGCCCGAATGGCCGTTGAGGATGCTGTCGAGCACGTCCACGGCCGCCACGTCGGCGAGCGCGGGTACGGACACCTCGGCGAGTTCGCGGGCCGTTTGCTCGAGGTCGAGCGTCGTACCGATGCGTATCGAGGCGTCCGCGACGAGGGAGAGGCGCTGCCGGGCCTGAGCGGCCTCCCTGGTGGCCAGGTATCGCTCGGTGACGTCCACGACGGAGGTGGCGAGTCCCAGTACCTTCCCGTTCGAGGTCTCCAGCCGGTAGAAGGACACCGACCAGGCGTGCTCGTGGTCCGGGTCGGCCGGTGTGTGCCCGACGGATTCCCTGTCCAGGATCGGAACACCCGTGGCGAGAACCTTGCGCATCGCGGCCTCGATGGCCTCGGTGTCCAGGAACGGCAGTGCCTCACGGACATTACGGCCAACATGCTCGGCGGCGGGCAGGCCGTTGATCCGCTCCAGGGCAGGGTTGACGGTGACGTACCGCAGATCGGTGTCCACCACCGCGAGGCCGATCGGGGACTGGGAGATCAGCCGGGTCGACAGCGCCAGATCCCGCTCGACCCGCCGCAATGTCCCCTGATCGGTGGCCAGGCCCAGGGCGTAGAGGCCCTTGCGGTTGTCCTCCAGCCGCATGTTCCGGAATTCAACCAGCAGCGTGCCGCCGTCCTTGTGCCGCACGGGAAAGACTCCCGCCCAGGTCCCCTCGCCCGCCATGACCTGGGAAAACAGCCGTCGCACCAGCGCACGGTGCTGCGGGTGGACAAGCAGCTGGCCCGCGTACCGGCCGAGCGCCTCATGGGACCGGTAGCCGAACATCTTCGCGGCCTGCGGGCTCCACAGCACGATCCGGCCGTCCGCGTCCAGCACCACGGCGGCGACGCCCAGGACGTCCATGAGGCCACCAGGCTGGGCGCTTCTGCCCTTGGGACGGGCCGCGTCGGCCGGGAAGGATTCGGTTGCGCTCATCCCAAGCCCTCCGTCCGCCCGCCGCCATCCTTTGATGCCCGGTGCTGACTTGCGGCCTCGGGCGCCGCCGGTCTCGTTGCCTTCCATGGTCTCTCTGCCCTGCCTGAGGCCGCACCCTGCCGCACCACTACAGCTCCCGCGTACCCCCGTGGTACGAAACAAGACGTAGCGAGCCTCGCGTACACCCTGCGGGGCCCCAGCCTGGCGGGCCGCCCGCGCCTGTGATCTCCGCCGGGCGAGATCTGCACAGGATGCTCACGCGAGGTCGTCCACCAGCGGCATACGGTCCGTTGCGCCGGGCCGGGCGAGTGAACATCCGGCCGCAAGGGTGTCAGCGCTGACTCACCCGATGCCCAGCCATGAACGGCAGTGAGACCGGCAGACGGCTGGTCGACGGCCCCTTCGGCTTCTCGGACGCCTGGACGGCGCGGCATGGGCACGGTGTGGCGTGCCAGCGAGATTGCCCGGCACCGGGAGGGACCGCTCAAGGAAGTCCGGCGCCGAGCCCGCGCCGGGTGAGCGCGTGTTCCGCACGCGCAGGACTCTCCGGGATCGCGCGATCCGCGGGCCGGCGACATCATCAGAGGGAGCCTTCGCTCACTGTCCATGTCGGCGACGAGTGCAGCTCCGGCTGCCTCAGTGCGGGACTCGACGGCTCGTACGCAGGCTCACTCCGGTGTCCGGCTCGATGCGGGAAGGGTCGTCCGTGACGTCGCGGCGCCGGGTGACAACTCGTGGCCTTCTCGCACCAGTTGATGGTTCGTCACCAACCCTGCAGGTTGAGCGCTTTGCCATCTCTTTGCCAACCGAACAGGGGGATCTTCTCGCATGTCAGGGGCTGTCAGGCAACGAGCGTGAAGAGGCATCTCAAAGTTACTGTCGGGCAGTCGGGTCAGTCGCGCCCGTGGGGGGACCTGGGCGCGCAGCGCCAAGTCGCAGTGATGCGGCGATGGTTGTGAACCGCTCGGCCCGCCGCCGCTCATGGTAGGTGAGCCTTGCCTCACTTTCAAGGGGTGATCCTCGGCGCCTGGCTGTTCGTACAGTCCCGACACCGTCGACCCCTGTACCGGGGTATGCAGAGAAACTGGGAGATCCCAAGGTGACCACGGTCCATGACACGCTCACCACGGAGGAGTCCGGAGCCGGAGTCGTCGGTACGGCGACGGCTCTCCTCGATGCCTATCGGCCCGCGACGGACCGCTTCTTCGCCTCACCGACGAGAACGCTTCTCGCCCGCGGTGTGCGTGCCTCCGTGTCGCACGACACGCGACCGCTGACCGAGCGCGTCCAGGACGCCCTGACTGCGGCAAGGAACTCGGGACAGCCGGACCCCGTGGTCATCGGAGCGATCCCCTTCGACCCGTCCGCGCCCGTCGCGCTCGCCGTCCCCGAGACACTGCACCGGGCACCGGCCCTCGGCAGGGACCCGCTGATCGCGCTCCCCGCGCCCCAACCGGCCGCCACGGCCTGGAAGATGCGCCCGGTGCCGCTGCCCGAGCAGTACACGGCCGCTGTCGCCGCCGCTGTCGGCCGGATGAAGGCCGGCGAGTTCCGCAAGGTCGTCCTCGCCCGCGCACTCGATCTGACCGGCGACCGGGAACCCGACGTACCGGGGATGCTCCAGCGCCTCGCCCGCCGGGACACTCGCGGCTACACCTTCGCGATGCCCACGGGCACGGACCGCACCCTGCTCGGCGCCAGCCCCGAACTGCTGGTCTCCCGACGCGGCAACAGCCTTCTGGCCAACCCGCTCGCCGGTTCCACACCGCGCAGCACCGACCTGGCCGAGGACGTGCGGCGCGCCGCGGCGCTGCTCGAATCGCCCAAGGACCTGCACGAGCACGCCGTCGTCGTGAACGCCATCGGCGAGGCGCTCGCCCCGTACTGCACCGACCTTGTCGTGCCCGAGCGGCCCACCCTGGTGAAGACCGCCGCCATGTGGCACCTGTCGACGACCATCACCGGATCCCTCGGCACACAGCCGGTCTCCGCGCTGGAACTCGCCTGTGCGCTGCACCCCACACCGGCCGTCTGCGGGGAGCCCACGTCGTTGGCGCGCAAGGTCATCGGGGAACTGGAGCCGTTCGACCGGGGGTTGTACTCCGGCGTCGTGGGCTGGGGCGACGCTCAGGGCGACGGCGAGTGGGTGGTGACCATCCGCTGCGCCGAGGCGGCCAGGGGCGGACTGCGGCTGTTCGCCGGGGCGGGTGTGGTGGCCTCGTCCGACCCGGCGGCCGAGACCGCCGAGACGAGCGCCAAGTTCCGTACGTTCCTCGACGCCGTGGGCGCAGAGCTGTGAGCACAGACGCGCCCACCTGGCCCGCCGACGTCGCCGCGCGCTACCGCGCGGCCGGGTACTGGCAGGGGGAGACGTTCGGGCAGATGCTGAGGGCCCGTGCCGGGCAGTATCCGGACCGGGTCGCCGTGGTGGACCCGGCCGGGGACGGGCGGCGCTGGACCTACGCGGAGCTGGACCGCCGGGCCGACCGGCTCGCCGCCGGCTTCCGCGACGCCGGCATCGCCAAGGGCGACCGGGTCGTGGTGCAACTGCCCAACGTCGCGGAGTTCTTCGAGGTGGTCTTCGCGCTGTTCCGGATCGGCGCGCTGCCGGTGTTCGCCCTTCCGGCCCACCGGGAGGTCGAGATCGGGTACTTCTGCTCGTTCTCCGAGGCGGTCGCGTACGTCGTCGCCGACCACCACGAGGGCTTCGACTACCGCGGCCTCGCCGCCAAGGTGAAGGAACAGGCACCCACCCTCCGCCATGTGTTCGTCGTCGGGGAGCCGGGCGAACACACCGCGCTGAGCGTTGTGCCGCGCGAGGTGACCGGACTCGACGACCCTGACGGCCCGGCGGCGTCGGACCTGGCCTTCCTCCAGCTGTCCGGCGGCAGTACGGGAGTGCCCAAGCTGATTCCCCGTACGCACGACGACTACCTGTACTCGCTGCGCGGATCCAACGAGATCTGCGCGGTGGACGAGAACAGCGTCTATCTCGTCGTCCTGCCCGCTGCCCACAACTTCCCGCTCAGCTCGCCCGGTTCGCTGGGCACCCTGTGCGCGGGCGGACGGGTGGTGCTGTGCCCCGGCTCGGCACCCGAGACCGCCTTCCCCCTCATCGAACGCGAGGGCGTGACGATCACCGGCCTTGTGCCCCCGCTCGCCCTGGTGTGGACCGAGGCCGCCCGCGGCACGCCGCACGACCTCTCCAGCCTGGACGTCCTGCTGGTGGGTGGAGCCAAGCTCAGCGAGGCGGCCGCCCGGCGCTTACGCCCCGCGCTCGACTGCACGCTCCAGCAGGTCTTCGGCATGGCCGAAGGCCTCGTCAACTACACGCGGCTGGACGACGACGAGGAGACCGTCCTCACCACCCAGGGCCGCCCGATCTCGCCCGACGACGAGATCCGCATCGTCGACGACGAGGACCAGGACGTCGCACCGGGAGAGCCAGGGCATCTGCTCACCCGCGGCCCCTACACGATCCGGGGCTACTGGCGTGCCCCCGAGCACAACGAGCGCGCGTTCACACAGGACGGTTTCTACCGCACAGGCGACATAGCCCGGGCGACCCCGAGCGGACACCTCGTGGTCGAGGGGCGCGCCAAGGACCAGATCAACCGCGGCGGCGAGAAGATCGCCGCGGAGGAGGTCGAGAACGTCATCCTCGGCCACCCGGCTGTGCACGACGTGTCCGTCGTCTCCGTACCCGACGACTATCTCGGCGAGCGCACCTGCGCCTACGTCATCCTCCGCGAGGCGGCCGAACTGCGCCCCGCCGCCCTGCGACGGTTCGTGCGCGAACGCGGACTGGCCGCCTACAAGGTGCCCGACCGGGTCGAGTTCGTCGATGTCTTCCCGCACACGGGTGTCGGCAAGGTGAGCAAGAAGGACCTGCGCACGACCGCCACCCAGCCCGCCCATCCCTGAAAGGCACTTCCTTCCATGGCGCTGCCCGCCATCGCCCCCTACGCCATGCCCGGCGTCGCAGGCCTGCCCCAGAACCGCGTCGACTGGACCGTCGACCCGGCACGGGCCGTCCTGCTCGTCCACGACCTGCAGAACCACTTCCTGTCCGCGTTCGAGGCGGATGCCTCACCCGTGACCGAACTCCTCGCCAACACCGCCCGGCTGACCGACGAGGCCCGAAGCCGCGGCATCCCCGTCGTCTACTCCGCGCAGCCCGGTGGACAGAGCCCCGAACAGCGCGGTCTCCAGCAGGACTTCTGGGGGCCGGGGCTGCCCGCCGACCCGCACGCGGAAGCCATCGCCGCGGCCGTGGCTCCCAAGGACGGGGACACGGTCCTCACCAAGTGGAAGTACAGCGCCTTCGTGCGGTCCGACCTCGCCGCGCTCATGGAGCGCCAGGGCCGCGACCAACTCGTCATCACGGGCGTCTACGCACACATCGGCGTCGTCATGACCGCCTGCGACGCGTGGATGCGCGACATCCAGGCCTTCGTCGTCGCCGACGCCGTCGCCGACTTCGGCGAGGACGAACACCGTTCGGCGCTGCGCTGGGCCGCCGGCCGCTGCGCCTTCGTCACCACCACCGACGCGATCTTCAAGGGGGACTGACTCATGGCGCTGACCATGCAGCAGATACGTGAGGACGTCGCCGATGTGCTGGGGGAGGACCCCGCGGACATCCCCGACGACGAGAATCTCGCCGACTACGGGCTCGACTCGGTCCGGCTGATGAGCCTGGTCGAACGATGGCGCCGTGAGCACGGCGCGGACATCACCTTCGTCGCACTCGCCGAACGCCCCGCCATCGAGGCCTGGTCGCCACTGCTGGGGGCCGAGGCATGACGGCCCTGCCGACAGCCGAACCCACCGCCCAGGCCGCGGCGCCGCGGGGCGCCGGTCTGCCGCTGACCGCGGCCCAGTCGGGCATGTGGTACATGCAGGCACTCGACCCGCAGAGCCCCGCGCTCAACACGGCCGAATACCTGGAGATCGAGGGGCCCTTGCAGCCGGAGCTGCTGGCGAGGGCGCTGCACCGTACCGCTTGTGAGGCGGACGCGCTGTGTGTACGCATCGCGGAAACCCCGGACGGGCCTCGGCAGTTCGCCCTCGACCCGGGCGCGCCCGAGCACGGCTTTCCGCTGCACACAGCCGATCTGCGCTCGGAGCCCGAGCCGCTGTCGGCCGCCCGCGCCTGGATGGACGACGATCTGACGCGGCCGTTCGACCTCCCCGCCGCGCCGCCGTTCCGGCACGCGGTGTTCCGGGTCGGCGACGAGCGCTGGCTGTGGTACCAGTGCGTGCACCACATCGTCATGGACGGCTTCGGCTACTCACTGCTCGCCCGCCGCACCGCCCAGGTCTACACGGCCCTGGCCGCGCAGGAGGAGCCGGGCGAGAACCCCTTCGGCACTCTGGCCGAACTGATCGCCGACGACGCCGCCTACCGCGACGGCGACCAGTTCGACAAGGACCGGATTCACTGGGCCGAAGCTCTCGCCGACCGCCCGCAGGCGCCCGCCCTCGCCGGACGCACCGTGCTGCCCTCCCGTACCTTCCTGCGGCGCAGCGCCCGCGTCCCCGCCGTTATCACGGCCCGGCTGCGGACACTCGCCGACGAACTGCGCGCCACCTGGCCGGAGTTGCTGGTCGCGGCCCAGGCACTCTATGTCTCGCGAGCCACCGGCACCCCTGACGTGGTGCTGGGGATGCCGATGATGGGCCGCATGGGCTCGGTCGCCCTGCGCATCCCCGGCATGGTGATGAACGTGCTGCCGCTGCGGCTGACCGTCGCACCGGACACCACGCTGGCCGGACTGACGCGCCAGGTCGTCCTCGCCGTACGGGCAGCGCGCCGCCACCAGCGCTACCGGATCGAGGACATCAGGCGGGACCTCGGCCTGCTCGGCGAAGGGCGGGCGCTGGTCGGACCGCTGGTCAACATCATGCCGTTCGACTACGCACTCACCTTCGGCGGCAGCACCGCGGTCCCGCACAACCTCTCCGCGGGCCCGGTCGACGATCTCACCGTCAACGTCTACGACCGGACCGACGGCCGGGGCCTGCACATCGACCACGACGCCAACCCCGCCGCGTACACCGACGACGAACTCCTCGCCCACCAGGGGCGGTTCCTGCACCTGATCAACCGGATCGCCCATTGCGACCCGGCGGCCCCGCTCGCACAGCTCGGCATCGCGACCGAGGAGGAAGCGCAGCGCGTCCTCGTCGAGTTCAACGACACGGCCCGGCCACTGCCCGCGACCACCCTGATCGGCCCCGTCGAGGCGCAGGCACGCCGCACACCCGACGCCACGGCCCTCGTCTTCGGGGACAGGACGCTGACGTACGCCGAACTGAACGCCGATGCCAGCCGTCTCGCCCGCCATCTGACCGGACACGGTGTTCGGCCCGGCTCGCTGGTGGCGATCGCCCTGCCGCGCTCGGTGGAACTGATCGTCGCTCTGCTGGCCGTACTCAAGGCGGGCGGCGCGTATCTGCCGCTCGACCCGGGCTATCCGGCAGGACGCCTCGCCGACATGCTGGAGGACGCCGAGCCGGTCTGCGTGGTCACCGACTCGGCCACCCGGGTCCGGCTGCCGGACACGGACCTGCCGTACATCCTGCTCGACCGGACGGATCTTTCGGCCCTGTCGCCCCTCGATCCGGTGCGCGCGCTCACGCCGCAGCACCCGGCGTATGTCATCTACACCTCCGGTTCCACGGGCAGGCCCAAGGGCGTTGTGGTGCCGCACGCGGCCATCGACAACCGGCTGCGCTGGATGCAGCACACCTACCCGCTCGGCCCCGGCGACCGGGTGCTGCAGAAGACACCCTCCGGCTTCGACGTGTCCGTATGGGAGTTCTTCTGGGCCCTGCGCGAAGGTGCGACGCTTGTCGTCGCCGAACCCGACGGGCACAAGGACCCGCACTATCTGGCCAGGACCATCCAGGAGCAGGCGATCACCGTCTGCCACTTCGTGCCGTCCATGCTCCAGGTGTTCCTCGCGGAGCCGGAAGCGGCCGGATGTTCCTCGCTGCGCGACGTCTTCTGCAGCGGTGAGGCCCTGCCCCGGGAGACCGTGGAGGACTTCCAACAGGCCGTGCCCGCAGCGCGGTTGCACAACCTCTACGGTCCGACGGAAGCCGCCGTCGACGTCACGCACCACACGTGCACACCCGGGCAGGGCGGGTCCGTACCCATCGGCCGTCCCGTGTGGAACACCCGGCTGTACGTCCTGGACGCGGCCCTCCAACCGTGTCCGCCCGGCGTCACGGGCGAGCTCTACCTCGCCGGAGTCCAGCTCGCCGACGGCTACCTTCGCCGCCCCGACCTGACCGCGACCCGCTTCGTCGCCGACCCCTACGGTCAGGACGGCGCCCGTATGTACCGCACGGGCGACCTCGCCCGGTGGACGGCCGACGGCGAGGTCATCTACCTGGGGCGCACCGACCAGCAGGTCAAACTCCGCGGCCAGCGCCTCGAACCCGGCGAGATCGAGGCCCACGTTGCGGCGATGGACGCGGTGACCGGCGCCTGTGTGGTGGTGCGCGAGGACCGGCCCGGTGACCAGCGGCTCGTCGCCTACATCACGGGCAGCGACGCCGTTCCCGACCAGGAGACCCTGCGGGCACGCCTCGGCGCGCTCCTGCCCGAGTACATGGTGCCCTCGGCGATCGTCCGCCTCGACGACTTCCCTCTGAGCCCCAACGGAAAGCTCGACCGCAGGGCCCTGCCCGCCCCCGCCGCCGATACGCACTGTGGCGGACGCGCACCCCGCAACCCCGCCGAGGAGACACTGACCCGCCTCTTCGCCGAGGTCCTCGGCCTCGAACGGGTCGGCACGGATGCCGCGTTCTTCGACCTCGGCGGCACCTCCCTGCTGGCCGCCCGTCTCATGTCCCGTATCCGCGAAACGCTTGGCATCAGCGCCCCGATCGGGACCCTGTTCCGGGCGCCGACACCCGCCGCGCTCGCCGAGCGTCTCACCGACGACAACAGCGCCGACACCGCGCTGGAGGTTCTGCTGCCGCTGCGCGCCACTGGCGAGCGCGTCCCGCTGTTCGTGTTCCACCCGGCCGGCGGCATCAGCTGGTGCTACTCGGGGCTCCTCTCCGGTCTCGGCAGCGGACAGCCCGTCCACGGACTCCAGGCCCGTGGCCTGATGCACGACGAGGAAATCCTGCCCGCCACGATGGACGAGATGGCCGCCGACTATGTGGCACAGATCCGCACCGTCCAGCCGCACGGCCCCTACCGGCTCCTCGGCTGGTCCGTCGGAGGAGTCATCGCCCACACCGTCGCCGTCCATCTCCAGCACAGCGGCGAACAGGTCGACCTGCTGGCCCTCATGGACGCCTACCCCTCGGACCAGTGGCGGGACCTGGCAGGACCCACCGAGGCCGACGCGCTCAACGCCCTTCTGCGCATGGCCGGTTTCGAGGGCGGTGACGGACTGACCCGGGACGGTGTCCTCGCCACCCTGCGCCATGAGGGCAGTGCGCTCGCGGCCCTGCCCGAGCGGGTACTGACCGCCGTCCTCGGCATCGTGACCAACAACGCCCGCCTCATGCGGACCCACCGGCACCAGACCTTCGAGGGGGACCTGCTGTTCTTCACGGCAGCCGCGCCCCGCGCCGAGGACTGGCTCACTCCGCACGCCTGGCGGCCGTACATGACCGGCAGGCTCGACGAGCACAGGCTGGACTGCCTGCATCCCGAGATGACACAGCCACGGCAGCTCGACGAGATCGCCACGCTCCTCATGGCCCGGCTGAAGGAACTCGACACATGACCCAGCCCTTCGACCCCACGGGCACGCCCGACTTCACCCATCTCGTCCTCGTCAACGCGGCAGGAGCACGGTCACTGTGGCCGGTATTCCTGCCCGTGCCCGCCGGTTGGGCCACGGAACACGGCCCCGCATCACACGAGGACTGTCTGCGGGCACTTACGTCCGTGCCGTCCGTGCCGCCCGGCTGATCCGGTGAAGCAGAAGGCCTGGGACACCAATTCCAGGGCTCCCGCGACGGCGGGGAATTCGGCGACACATTTCTCGATACCCGGCCGGAACGTGTCAGCGATATGTCAGACGAGGGGGAACGACCCGCCAACGGACAAGTCCTGCCCCCATAGTGAGGCAGGGGCCCAGCAGGGGCGCATATCCACGGTGCCATGAAACCGGCATCCACTTCTCATTGTTCTGGAGGAACAAACCATGTCCCGCACCCGAAGCTCAATTCGTCGCCGGGTCCTGCTCGCCGCCGCCATAACCGCCACCTGCGCGCTCGGCCCGGCCGGCACGGCCACGGCCACGGCCGCGGCCCCGGCGAAGGTTCACACGCTCCAGGCGTCCTACACGGTCGACTCGGCCGAGCTGGGCAAGGGCCTTTACCAGTCCGCCTATTCCGCGCGGAACAATGTCCTGTGGGTCACCAGCTCTGTCGGATACCCCCCGGTCACCCAGACCCAGCTGCTCAAGGTGGACCCGGCAACGCTGAAGGTGAAGGCCGCCTACACGCCGCCCCTCAAGGACGAGGCCACCGGGGCGCGGGAGGCCGTCTACGGGGTGGCCGTGGACGACGTGCACAACACGGTGTGGACCACCAACACGCTAGACAACTCCCTTGCCGTCTACAGCCAGCGCACGGGCGAGCACCTGGCCTCGCTGCCCGGCGTGAAGCACGCTCGTGACGTGGTCGTCGACCAGCAGCGCAACCTGGCCTGGACGGCCGGGCTCGAAGACGGCAGCATCGTCGCCTTCGACACCCGTACATACCAGGAGAAGAAGCGCGTCACGGTGCCCGGTGCGGCACCGGCGGGCGTGGCCGTCGACGAGCGCACCGGCACCGTCTACGCGGCCGATCTGACCAACGGTCAGCTCATCGAGGTCTCCGCGGCATCCAGCACTCCCAGGCTGATCCCTGCCGGCAAGGGCACGATCGACGTCGCACTGTCCGCCGACGGCAGGACCGCCTACGCCGCCAATCTGACGAGCGGTTCCCTCGCCGTCATCGATCTGCGCGCGGGAGTGGTGCGGAAGGAGATCGCGACGGGAGCGGGTGCCCTGGCGGTCGCGACCGACGCGTGCACGGGCAACGTCTTCGTGGCCAACAGGGAATCCGGTACGACCTCGGTGGTCGACCCCCGCAAGGGAGTCGTGCTCGCGAACCTTGCGACCGGGGCGAACACGGACCATGTCGTCGTCACGCGCGGCACGGCCTATGTCGTCGACAAGGCGGAGGTCGGCGCGGAGGCGATGGACTCCATCCACCGCATTCGTGCGACCGGCTGACCGGCTGCTGTACCTGAGCGCTCCGGATGGCGGGCTTCGCCGTCCGGGGCGCTCTGCTCTGTCCTGGTGGGGTCCCGTGGGGTCCCCGGGCACGCCCCGAAAAGCACATTGTGTCCGAAAAGGCCCGCATGGGCAGTTCATCTCTATTGTTATTCGATGCCCGCACAAGAGGAACCCGGGCGAATTCTCTTTATCCGCATCGCACTGTCGCAAATCGGACTCGGTTGCATTGCAGTCCAGTGAAATGGGTCACGTCTCGCGAGGTCTTCGCAAGGCGGCCGGCGCCCAGTCCCGTTCTGCGACAAGAAAGTTGAGATTCCCGATCATGCCGGCAGTCGGGAATTTCTCGCGAAGAATCCGACTCGCGTATTGAAATGTGAATCGGCACTTGTTCCGCCCGGTCTGCCTCGTTTACGGTCACCGCAACCCGGATGGACCGCCGAATCCTGCCGCCGTCCGGAAACCGACCACCTACGACATACGCACGGCAGGAGCGGGGGACCCAGGTAAGCCGCCGATCCGGAATGCGGAACGGCTTGGGGTGAAGTCGCCAATTGCGGCCGGGCATCTCCAGCCCGAACCCGACAGCTCACCTCGCAGGCGACGGAGAGGAATTCGCCATGCCCGGAAAGGGTAAGCATCGCCGTCCCAAGTCCCGTGCACTCAGCCGCGGTCTCGTCGCCGCGGGCGCGGGCGGCACCGCCCTGGTCCTGCCGGTGATCGGCGCGAGTGTGGCCTCCGCGCAGACGGCACCGCAGTCCGCTCCCGCCGCCAAGACCTCCGTCACGGCCTCCGTCCTCGCGAAGAAGGCGGGCACCACGACCTACACGGTCGTCGCCGGGGACTCCCTGTCCAAGATTGCGGACCAGCTCAACGTGAGCGGCGGCTGGAAGAAGCTGTACCGGGACAACCGCAAGGTCATCGGCGGTGACCCGCGGCTGATTCACCCCGGCCTCAAGCTGACGATCGGCAAGAAGGCCAAGGCGGCCCCCGCCGCCGACCGGGCCAACCGCTCCAAGCGTGCGACCACTCTGACCGCGGGGAAGAGCGCCCCCGCTGTGAAGCCGAAGAAGAAGGCGTACACGAACGACCTCGACGGCTGGATCAAGGAGTCGCTGGACGTCATGGCCAAGCACCGCATCCCCGGCAGCTATGACGGCATCCACCGCAACATCATGCGCGAGTCCTCGGGCAACCCGCTGGCCATCAACAACTGGGACTCCAACGCCATGGCGGGAACGCCGTCCAAGGGCCTCCTGCAGGTCATCGACCCGACCTTCTTCGCCTACCACGTGCCCGGCACGTCGATGGACAGCTACGACCCGGTCGCCAACATCACCGCAGCGTGCAACTACGCCGCCGACAAGTACGGTTCGATCGACAACGTGAACGGCGCGTACTGACCGGCCTGCCCCTCCGCGCCGGGATACTGGTCAGACTTGGATCAACTCGCTGACCACGAGGGGCTGGCACATGGTGGACGACGGGCAGAAAAACGGCAGTTGGCGACGGGGGGCGGGCGCGAGAGGGCGCCACGCCGTCGTTATCGGGGGCAGCCTGGCCGGGCTGCTGGCGGCACACGTACTCGCCGAGCACGCCGACAAGGTGACGATCGTCGAGCGCGACCGCTTTCCCGAGAGCCCCAAACCGCGTGCCGGCGTGCCGCAGGGGCGCCACGCGCATGTGCTGCTCGAGGGCGGACAGCTCGCCCTCGAGGCTCTACTGCCGGGTTTCATGGCCGAGTTGAGGGCTTCTGGCGCGCCCCGGCTCGGCCAGCCCTCGGACATGGTGCAGTGGCAGAGCGGCCGCTGGTTCAGGCGTACGGAGCCGACCTCGTACATCTACACCGGCTCCCGCGGACAGATCGAGCACCTGGTCCGTGAGCGCGTCCTGGCCAACCCGGCGATCGCGACGGTCACATCGGCGGAGGCCGTCGGGCTGCTCGGCGATGCCTCCCGGGTACGAGGTGTGCTGCTGCGCCCCCGCGGCGAGGGTCCCCACGCCGTCGGGCAGGAGCCCCAGGTGCTCGAAGCCGGCCTGGTGCTCGATGCGTCGGGACGCGGTTCGCGCGCCTCGCAGTGGCTGTCGGCGATCGGCGCCGAGCCCCCGGAGGTGGAGACCATTGACACGGGTCTCGCCTACGCCTCTCGGATCTACCACAACAAGAGCGACAACCTCGGCTCCGATTCGCT
Source organism: Streptomyces sp. SLBN-118 (assembly GCF_006715635.1). Lineage (NCBI taxonomy): Bacteria > Bacillati > Actinomycetota > Actinomycetes > Kitasatosporales > Streptomycetaceae > Streptomyces > Streptomyces sp. SLBN-118. The sequence continues at coordinate 627,684 of NZ_VFNP01000001.1, read as the reverse complement.
CGGTTATTACGTCTTCCCCAACCCCTCGCAGGTGTGCGGGGGCGGCGTGCTGCCCCTGGAGGACGGCCGTTACCTCGTGATTCTGTCGGGCGTACGCGGCGACGAACCGCCCATAGACGAGGAGGGGTTCGAGGCGTTCGCGGCCCGTTTCCCGCACCCCTTCATCCATGACTGGATGCGCGAGGCAGAACCGGACACGCCGCCCTTCGGCTTTCGCCAGACGTCGAACCTCCGCCGCCGCTACGACCGCCCGGGCCGCCGCCCCGCCGGATTCCTCGCAACGGGCGACGCGCTGTGCACGTTCAACCCGATCTACGGCCAGGGCATGGCGGTCGCCGCGATGAGTGCGGTGGCGCTGCGCGACGCGCTGGCCCACCCGCGGCGTACGCCGACGACACACGTCGTCCAGAAGGCGCTCTTCGAGGCGTCGCGCCAGGCCTGGGACATCTCGGCGGGCGCGGACAAGAAGATGCCGGGCGCAGTGGGCAACGCGGTCACCACCCGGGCGGCGGACCGCCTGGTGGGCTGGTATCTGGCCCGCGTCCAGCAACGCTACCCGGGCGACCCGGTCGTGGGCCCGGCCTTCCGCTCCGTGCTGACCCTGACAGCGCCGCTCACCGCGCTGTTCGCACCGAAGGTGGCCAGGTCCGTGCTCTTCGGGCCGGTTCCCGTGACGCCCGCTGAGCCTCCGATGACGCGGGAACCGGCCTGCGGCTGAGGTACGGCCGGCGACAGGCGGCGGCACGGCTCACGCTGCGGCCGCGCGCCGGATCGCGTCCAGTGTGCGCTCCACGTCCTGGTCGGTCGTCGACCAGTTGCTCACCGAGATCCGCATGACCCGGCGGCCGTGCCAGGTGGAGCCGCTGATCCATGCCGTGCCGTCGGCGAGCAGGCGGTTCAGCACCTGTTCCGTCCGTTCGTCGTTGCCGAACTCGGCGCAGACCTGGGTGAACACCACATCGTTGAGCACGCTCGCCCCGTCGATCGCGGCAATCCCGGACGCGAACGTGGAGGCGTGCCGGCACAACCGGTCGATCAGGTCGGCCACTCCGGACCGGCCCAGCGACCTGAGCGCTGCCCATACGGTGAAGGCCCTGCCGCGCCGGGAGAGTTCGGGGACCTTGTCGATGGGGTCGCCGTGCTCGTCATGGATGAGGTAGTCGCCGCGCAGGCCCATCGCCGCCCGTACCGCGGACGGGTCGCGCACGATGGCGAGGCCGCAGTCGTACGGGACGTTCAGGGTCTTGTGGGCATCCGTGGCCCACGAGTCGGCCTCGGCGCAGCCCTCCGTCAGATGCGCGTACGCGGGTGAGGCGGCCGCCCAGAGTCCGAAGGCGCCGTCGATGTGCACCCATGCGTCCGCCTCATGAGCGGCGCGGATCGTACCGGTGAAGGAGTCGAAGGCACCGGAGTGGATGTCTCCCGCCTGAAGGATCACGATCGTGGGGCGCTGCCCGCCGGCCGCCAGGGCCTGTCTCAGCCCTTCCGGCTCGATGCGTCCCTGGTAGTCCGACGCCACCAGTTCGGCTTGGCCGAGCCCCAGGTAGCGCAGGGCCAGGTCGATGGCCATGTGGCGGTCCTCGCCCGCGATGACATGGACGGGTGGTCCGCCGGCGAGCCCGTCGCGGGCGATGTTCCAGCCGGCGCGGCGCAGCACCGCGTCGCGTCCCGCGGCGAGGCAGGTGAAGCTCGACATCGTGGCCCCGGTCGTGAAGCCGACGGCGCTGTCGGCCGGCAGGCCGAGCAGGTCGAGCAGCCAGGCGCCGGCGATGTCCTCCGCGGCCGCGTGCGCGGGTGAGACGGCGCGCATCACGCTGTTCTGGTCCCAGGCGCTGACCAGCCAGTCGGTGGCCAGCGCGGCCGGTTCACTGCCACCGACCACGAAGCCGTAGAAGCGGCCGCTGGGAAAGGCGGTGAGCCCCGGCTCGCAGGCGCCGGCCAGCAGGTCGACGACATCGGCGGGAGCGCTTGGACCCTCCGGCAGCTCGGCACCGAGCGCACGCACGATCTCGTCGACCGAGGCGCGAGCCGGAACCGGGCGATCGGACAGGCTCGCCAGCCAGCGGACGGCATGGTCGTACGCCTGATGAAGCGCTGTCTCCCGCGCGTCCATGCCTCGGACTATGAGACAGGTGCGGTCGCCACGCAACCGGGGAAGCCTTCACGCCCTATGCCTGGCGCACGGCTGCGCGCTGGCGGGCGGTTCGTACCGCCGCGGACAGGTGGCCGATGTCGTAGGCGCCGTGGTGGCGGATCCCGTTGATGAAGAAGGTCGGTGTCCCGGACACGCCGCTGAGGTCGGCGGACTCCACGTCCTCGGCCACCCGCGCCGCGCCCCTCCGCGTGCGCAGGTCGCGCTGGAAACGCTCGACGTCCAGACCGATCTCCTGCGCGTGGAGGACGAGATCCGAGGGCTTCAGTGCCTCCTGGCGTTCCATGAGCAGGTCGTGCATCTGCCAGAAGGCGTCCTGTGCGGCCGCGGCCTCGGACGCTTCCGCGGCGAGCTGGGCCCGGGGGTGGACGTCGGTCAGCGGCAGGTGCCGCCAGACGTAGCGGACATCCCCGAAGTCGGCCAGGAGAGCGCGGACGACGGGTTCCGCCTGACCGCAGTACGGGCATTCGAAGTCGCCGTACTCGACCACGGTTACCGAGGCGCCCGCGCTTCCGCGGATGTGGTCGCGTTCGGGGTCGACAGGTGCGGCGAGGTCGACGATGCCCTCCTGGGCGCCCAGCAGCGCACGAATCTGCGTACGGCGGGGCAGCAGCCCGATCACGGCCGTGACCGCCCAGGTGAGGGCGAAGGCGCAGATCACCGCGCTGAGGATGCCGATCTTCGCCTCTTCCAGCTGGTCGCCGCTGAAGGCGAGGGTCGCGATCAGCAGGGACACGGTGAATCCGACGCCCGCGATGGTGCCGCCGGCCGCCGTCGCGCCCCAGCCGACCGGCGGACGCAGTTGCCCGTGGCTGAACCGGCTCGCCAGCCACGACGTAGCGAGAACGGCGATCGGCTTGCCCAGGACCAAGCCGAGCAGGATGCCCAGCGTGAGGGGCGAGTGCGCCGCGCGCGACAGCTGCTCGGTGCTGATGGGGATGCCCGTGTTGGCCAGCGCGAACAGCGGCACGATCACATAGCTCGTCCATGGGTGGAACATCCGCTGCAGCCGCTCGTTCGGCGAGATGGCCGAGGCCAGTCCCTGCCGTACGGAGCGCTCGAGCTCCGGTGTCGGCTGCTCACGGAACAGCCGGAACAGTCCGCTTGCCCGCTCCAGGTCGCTCCTGGCCGCCGGATACGCGTACGTGAGCAGCCCGACCGCCAGACCGGTGACCACAGGGTCGACGCCGGACTTCAGCATCGCCGTCCAGGTCGCGATCGAGAGCAGCGCGTACACCGGACCCCGGCGTACGCCTGCGCCCCTCAGCACCAGAATGCCGCCGAAGATGCCCAGCGCCACCAGTAGCGCCGGGACGACGATGCTGTCACTGTAGGCGACCGCGATGACGCCGAGCGCGACGAAGTCGTCGACGACGGTGACCGTGAGGATGAAGACTCTGAGGCCGGCCGGCAGGCGCGAACCCAGCAGGGCCAGCATGCCGAGGGCGAAGGCAGTGTCGGTGGACATCGCGACGCCCCAGCCGTGCACCGAGGCGTGGCCGCCGTTGACAACGAGAAAGATGACCACCGGAACGATCATGCCCGCGATGCCGACGAGCAGTGGCAGCGTGACGCGTCGCCGTTCGCGCAGTTCCCCCATGTCGAACTCCCGCCGGGCTTCGAGGCCGACGACGAAGAAGAACAGGGTCATCAGACCGCTGTTGACCCACCCGCGCAGGTCGAGCGACACGCCGTGGGAAGCGAGCTGCACCGACAGGTGGGTTCCCCAGAAGGCCTCGTAGGAGCCGGGCGCGGCATTTGCCCAGACCAGCGCCGCTACCACGGCGGCCAGCAGGAATGTGGCACTGCCCGTCTCGGTCCGCAGGAAGTGGCGCCACGGCGTCCGCATCTCGTCGCCGCACACGGTCTGCGCGGACATGCTGGGCGCCGCTGAGGGTTCGGTCACCCGGTGATTCTCTCCCGTACCCGGCCCTCGAGCCTGCCGTCGCGCGGATCCATGTGCCTCATACGGCGCCGCCTGGCACCGAAGCGGTGGGCGACGATGCCTTCCACGGCATCGTCCAAGGCCGAAACAGCACCCACCGCCACGGCGAAGCGTCCGGGCGGACGCCGGTTACTTCACGTTGACCGCGCCCCAGGCGGCGGCGACCGTCTTCGCCTCCGTGCCGTCCGTGCCGTACAGGTCGTTGGCCGCCTTCACGGTCGCCTCACGGGCAGCCTTGTAGTCGGTCTTCGAGGTCATGTACGTGGTGAGTGCCTTGTACCAGATCTTGTAGGCCTTGTCCCGGCCGATCCCGGTGACCGTCGAGCCGTCCGAGGTCGGCGAGTCGTAGTCGACCCCGTTGATCGTCTTCTTGCCGCTGCCCTCGGACAGCAGGTAGAAGAAGTGGTTCGCGATGCCGGAGGAGTAGTGGACGTCCACATCCCCGGCGCCTTCCTTCCAGGCGTCCAGCGACTTTCCGTCCTTGCTGGGCTTGTCCATGTAGCGCAGCGGCGTGCCGTCGCCGTTGATGTCGATCCTTTCGCCGATGAGGTAGTCGCCGACGTCCTCCTTGTTGTTGGCGAAGAACTCGACCGAGGTGCCGAAGATGTCGCTGGTCGCCTCGTTGAGACCGCCCGACTCACCGCTGTACTCGAGGCCCGCGGTACGGGAGGTCAGGCCGTGGCTCATCTCGTGCCCGGCCACGTCGAGCTCGGTGAGGGACTTCTTGTCGCCCTCGCCGTCGCCGTACGTCATGCAGAAGCAGCTGTCGTCCCAGAAGGCGTTGACGTACGACTGGCCGTAGTGGACCCGGGAGTACGCGGCCTTGCCGTCGCCCGCGATACCGCTGCGGCCGAGTTCGGCCTTGTAGAAGTCCCATGTCACGGCCGCGCCGTAGGCGGCGTCGACGCCGGCGGTCTGCCGGTTGTCGTTGCTGCCGCTGCCCCACTTGTCGTCGTCGTCCGTGAGCAGCTTGCCGGTTCCGCTCTGGCCCTGGTTGAGGTCGTACGTCTTGTGGCCTCCGCGCTCGCCGTCGGTGAGCTCGAATCCGGAACCGTTCTTGGTGGTGGTAAGGGGGACCTCGCCGCTGTACTGGCTGGCGCCGGTGCCGGTCTCGATGGCCTCGTACTGGTGGAGCTTCCTGCCCGTGGTGGCGTCCGTGATGATGTGCAGCCTGCTGGGCGTACCGTCCTTCTGCACACCGGTCTTGACGGTCTCGAAGGCGAGGACGGGCTTGCCGTCGCCCGCCCAGATCACCTTGCGGGCGCCGGCAGCGGCCTTGCGTGCGGTGTCGGTGCCCGCCACCGATATCTGTGCGTCGTTCGCCTTGTCCACGCTCTTGAGCGTGCCGTTCGCGGCGGTGTGCGTGACGAGGTCACCGCCGAGAACGGGCAGCCCGGCGTACGTGCGCTCGTAGCGGGTGTGCACGGTGCCGTCGGCGTCCTTGATGACGTCACGGACGACGAGCTTCTCCTTGGTGCCGAGGCCGAGCCGTTCGGCGGCCGAACTGGCGTCGGCCTGAGCGGACTTGATGGCAGCGGCACGCGCGGACACGCTCGTCGGGGCGGGGGTGGGGTCGTCCGCCCGGTTGGGTGCGGTGGTGGCGGAAGCAGTCTGTACGCCGACGACCACCATGGCGGCCGTGGCTACGAGGGCAGCGGCGCGCCGGGAGTTCTTGTGGGGGGTCATGCGATCTCCGTTGTTCGTCCTGTGGGGGGTTGAACCCCACGAGCGTGTCACCAAACGAACGAAGTTGACGGAGTGTCAACAATTACCTCACAACTTTTTGACCAACTCTTGTCCGAATTCAAGCCAGTGTTGTCCGTTACTCGGCGAGTGACCCCACTCTGCGGAGCGCGCCAAGGCACGCGTAGATTCCAGGCTTTGACGTTGATCACTTCTGGGGGAGACGTGGACTGGGGGACACTCGTCGCCGCCGTCAGCGGTGGCACCATCGCCATTTCCGGCACCGTTCTGGCCGACTACCTTCGCCATCGCCACGAACAGGATCGTGGGGTGGGGGAGCGGCGGCGGGCCGTGTACATCGAGTTCATCACCGCCGCCGGTGACTGCCACGCGCGGCTGCGCCAGATCGCACAGGCCCCGGGCGCCGAGGCCGACCCGGACGCGGCGGCCCGCGCGGCACTGAGCGATGCGGCGATCCATGAAGTACGGGAACGGCTCTTCATCGACGCGACCACCGATGTCGCCGCTGCCGGGCAGGCGATGTTCCAGCAACTCCGTGCTCTGCAACGGACGGTCGCGACAGGTGCGTCGCTGACATCACCCGTCTTCCACGATGCCTACCACCCCTACATCGGTGCGGTCTGGATTTATCGGGTCGCCGTGCGCAGGGAGTTGGAAGGAAAACCGCTCGCGCCCGAGGATTTCGGATGGGAAGGGTGGGACGGCAGGGGCCGATGCCCGATCTGCCAAGGCGCCGCTGTCACCGGGGCGTAGGTCTGTCCGCCCGGACGACAGGCTTCTGCCCGTCACGGCCTCTCCGTCACGGCCTCCCCGTCATGACCTGCTCTTCCCGTCCGGAACACCGTCCGCGGCGGCCCGGACCTGGTCGCGCAGCTCGCGAAGAGCGTCGGCAGGTGCTCCCAGCCCGTTCAACTGGAGCCGCCCGGCCTCCACACGGGAGTCCGGGTTCGTGGTGAAGGCGAAGACGAGCGACTGGTGCAGCATCCACTGGTGGTAGGACAGCAGTCGTACGGCGCGTTCGCTGACCTCGGCGACGTCGTCGTCCGCGGGCAGGGCGCGCACCATCCCCCGCAGCCGGTGATAGACCACCACCTGCTCACCGGCCGCTATGGCGACGGCACCCGGTACCGGCTCCGGCTCTCCGCACGCGGCCACCAGCCGGTCCGCCAGAGGCTGTGCGGCGACCGCCGCGTCGAGCACGTCCGCGAGCGTTCTGAGCTGCTCGGACCGAGCGGGCCGCAGCGGAGTCGTAGCTCCGGCAGGCCGCCGGTGCCCGAGCACGCGGGCCGCGCGGTGCAGCAGATCCTGTGTGACAACGAATATGCGGGACGGAGGGTCCTGAGCGGCATGTTCGGGCATGGCTCCTCCTGGTCACAGCCCGGCCAGATCTCGTAGTGGAAGATCAACAGGTGCGGTGAGCCCCGTAACCGGCGCGCTGTGCGCACCTTCAGTGTGCGCCGACCATGGCCCGGTGGCACCGCACCGACCCCCAGTGGTTCGCGGCGGCGTGGTCCGGCATCCCGCGCACGGGAGGTTTCCGCGACTAGCCTCCAGAACATGCTGCGTATCGCCGACACCCGCACCGGCCGCCTCGCGGAGATTCCCCCGGGGCATCGCCATCTGCTGCGTATCTGCGTCCACCTGCCGGGCATCGACGCCGCGACAGACACGACGTCCGCCCCGGCGATCGGCGCGGCGCATCTGCGCGCGCCTCTGGTCGGCGACGTACTGGCACGCGCGGCGGAGCTGCACGGTCTGCAGGCCGTCACGGTCCTCACCGCGCCGGATCTGCCGGACGAGCGTGCCCGGGCGCTCGACCGGGCCATGGGCGCACTCGGCATCCATCCGCCTGCCGCCGTCGACGCTCATGATGCGACTGGGTCACCCGGCGCACCGGCCGACGTGCACCTGTTCGCCCACGGCACCGGCAGCGACACCGCCGACGCCGGCGACGGTGCCCGGATCGACGTGGGCGGCGTCAACGCACCCATTGCGATTGACCTGGGCCTCGAAGGGGCCGATCCGCTCGCCGTCAGAATGCTTCTCCTCGGCCACGCCCACAGCGTGCCGGTCACCGTCACTCTCGCCGCGCTCGCCGAGACCGGGAGGTTCCTGGGGCACTGGCGGCAACAGGTGGCCGACTGGGCGCGGGAGCCGTCCCGGCCGATCCCCGCCGACCTGCTGCAGCGGGCCTATGCCGCGCTCGACGACAATCTCGGCGTGCCGGCCGTTCTGGAGCTGCTGGTCGGCCTGGCGCGGGACTCGGACGTCCCGGGCGGCGCCAAGTTCGAGACCTTCGCCCATCTCGACCGTGTCCTCGGTCTCGACCTCGCACGCGAGGTCGGCCGCCAGCCCAAGGAGACGCGATGACAGCTGCAGACTCCCGGCGCCTGGTCGTGCTGCGGCACGCCAAGTCCGCCTGGCCCGACGATGTGGCCGACCACGAGCGGCCGCTCGCGCCGCGTGGCCGACGCGACGCCCCGGCCGCCGGCCGCTGGCTGCGCGAGGCCGACTGCGTCCCTGATCTTGCTGTCTGCTCCACCGCCCGCCGCACCAGGCAGACATGGGACCTCGCCTCGGCGGAGGCCGGCGTCGCGACCCCGGTGACCCATGACGTGCGCCTGTACGGCGCGAGTGCGACGGAATTGCTCGATGTCGTACGGGAGACGCCCGCACACGTGCGCACTCTGCTGCTGATCGGGCACAACCCGGGCATGCAGGACCTGGTCCTGATGCTCGCCGGGGAGGCAGAGGGTGTCGCGCTGGAGCAGACGCGTACGAAATTCCCGACGTCCGCCATCGCCGTCCTGCGGGTGCCGGGCGCCTGGTCGCACCTCGGCGCGGGGGCAGCCCGGCTGACCGAGATGGCCGTGCCCCGCGGCGCGAAGCCCTGACGCGCGCCACAGGTGACCACTCGGGGGCAGGGGAATGCGGCAGGGCCTCGACGCGTTACCACCACTAGCAAGCTACTGGTAACGATGGCCATCTGGAGGAACCGCATGGCACGAAGTGACACCCGACCGGTCATTACGCTCCGGTCGACTGCCGGAACCGGTCACATCTACGTCACCCGCAAGAACCGGCGCAACCACCCCGACCGCCTGCTCCTGCGCAAGTACGACCCCGCCCTCGGCCGGCATGTCGAGTTCCGCGAGGAACGCTGACCGGCTCACGCACGCCGCACCCGGCCAAATCCTCTCAAGCGAAGGATCCGCGCATGAAGTCTCGTATCCACCCCATATCCCGGCCGGTCGTCTTCCGTGACCGTGCGGCGGGCACTGCTTTCCTGACGACCTCGACCGCGGACTCCGCCCAGCGAGTGGAGTGGGAGGACGGCAACACCTATCCCGTCATCGACGTGGAGATCTCCTCCGCGAGCCATCCGTTCTACACGGGAACCTCGCGGGTCGTGGACACCGCCGGCCGCATCGAACGGTTCGAGCGCCGATACGCGTCCGCAGCCTCCAGGGGCTGACCACCCCACGTCCAGCGGCGGGTGCCCAGCCGGGTGCCCGCCGCAGTCATGTGCGGTCAGAACTGCTCGGACTCCGGGATCAGATGCATCGCCGCCTCCTCCGCCGAGGCCGCGCCGTCGATGCCGACGTCGGTAGCGATCATGTCCTTCTCCAGGCCGGAGTGAGCCCCCTCGTCAGGAGCCACGAGCCTGCCGGCGCGCTCCTCCCCGACCTCGCCGTCGATCAGCTCACCGTCCGTGTCCCAGGTGTCTCCCAGCCCGTCCCCGACGGGAACGGCGACGTCGGGCGTCTCCTCGGCCAGCCGGTCGTCCAGACTCTCGCCGCGGTGCTGCTCCTCGGCGGTGGTGCCCACCCGCTCCACGGCCCAGGGCCGCTCCGGTGGGGAGTACCCGTCGGAGAGGATCTGCAGCGCGGGATCCTCGAGCGTGTCCTCGGCGTCCAGCAGCCCGGCGTCGTCCTGTACCTCGGACCCGTCCGGCTGGTAGACCTCGTCGCCCATGGAGCTCTCGCTCATGTCTCCTCCTCACCGCCCTGTGTTTTCAGTTTCCGTCAGGTTGCGGCGCCGGTCTCCTCGTGGCGGGCATTTCTGCGAGCCGATCACGTGCGGCCGCAGGTGGAGCCGAGGGTCAGGGAGAGGCCGGGCATGAGTTTGTCCCGGTCCTCGCGGCTGATGGTGGCGCTCAGCCTGCAGATCTCGGCCAGCCGGGCAGCGGTGTCCAGATTCCAGAGCCGTACGGTGCCGTCGTTGCTGCTGCTGGCCACCGTCCGGCCGTCGGGCGCGAAGGCCACGCCCCACACCGCGTTGGTATGACCGGCCAGAGCCGCCACCAGGCGGCGCCCGGGAACGTCCCACAACCGCACGGTCCGGTCATTGCCGCTGCTCGCCAGGGTGCGGCCGTCGGGGGAGAAGGCGACCCCCCGTACGGAGCCGGTGTGGCCGGTGAGTATCGCCACCGTCCGGCGGCGCCGGGTGTCCCACAGCCGTACGGTGCCGTCGTTGCTGCTGCTCGCGAGGGTCAGCCGGTCCGGACTGAAGTCCACACCACGCACCGCGCCGGTGTGGCCGCTGAGCGAGGCCAGGGCGCGGCGCCGGGAAACGTCCCACAGCCGCACGGTCAGGTCGTCCCCGGCGCTTGCCAGAGTGCGGCCGTCGGGGCTGAAGGTGACGTCGTTGGCGAAATCGGTGTGGCCGGTGAGTGTGGCGAGCAGTCGCCGCCGCGGCAGGTCCCACAGGCGGACGGTGCGATCGGATCCGGCGGAGGCCAGGGTGCGCCCGTCGGGGCCGAAAGCGACCGAGAACACTGCTCCGGTGTGGCCCGTGAGTGTGGCGAGCGGCCGTCGCCGCGGCAGGTCCCACAGGCGGACGGTGCCGTCGGATCCGGCGGAGGCCAGCATGCGCCCGTCAGGGCTGAAGGCCACCGAGAACACGGTTCCACTGTGTCCGGCGAACGTGGCGAGCAGACGCCGCCCCGGCACGTCCCACAACCGAACCGTGTGATCGGCGTCCGCCGTCGCCAGCCGCCCGCCGTCAGGGCTGTAGGCCGCCTTCCAGATCTCGGTGAACGGACGCGCCGCAAGGACCGACCGGCGAAGGTCCCACAGCACAACGGAGTCGTCGAACCCGGCCGTGGCCACCACCGAGCCGCCGGAGTCGACGGCGACCCCCTGCACATAGTCGGTGTGGCCGGACAGGGTGCTGGTCAGGCGGCCGCTGCGTACGTCCCACAGACGCGTCGAGCCGTCGCCGCCCGCGCTGATCACCGTGGTGCCGTCCGGGGTGTAGGCGACGGCGTTGATGTCGTCGCTGTGCCCGGCCAGGGTCGCGGTCGTCCGGCGGCCGGCCAGGTCCCACAGCCGCAGGGTCCGGTCGACGCCGCCGCTGACGACGGCTCGCCCGTCGGGAGCGAACGCGACTCCCAGAACCTCGTCGGTATGACCCCGCAGCACGGCCGTCGGGCGGGCGCGGACCGCGTCCCACAGCCGTACGGTGCGATCCGCGCCGGCCGACGCCAGGGTCAGGCCGTCGGGGGCGTAGGCCAGGGCGTTGATGTCTCCGTCATGGCCCGCGAGGGTCGCCATCAGGCTGTGGGCCCCGGAGGCCCGCCACAGTCTGATCCTTCCGTCGGGACCGGCGGTGGCGAGAGCGGTCCCGTGGGGTTCGAAGGCCAGCGCCCGAGTGGCTTTGGTTGCGGCGGGAAGAACGGCTTTCGTACGGCGGCTCGTGGTGTCCCACAGTCGTACCGGGCCGTCGGTGGACGTCGCGGCGAGCGTGTGTCCGTCGGGGCTGAAGGCGACCGCGCGAACCCGTCCGGGCGCGGAGAACGACGCGATCTGCCGGCGGTCGGCCACACGCCACATCTTGACCGTGCCGTCGGAACTGGCCGTCGCCAGCGTCCTGTTGTCCGGCGCGAAGACCACGGCGTTGACCGGACCGCTGTGCCCGGTGAGCCGGGCCGAGAAGTACTGCGCCTGCGTACTGAGCAGGGCTCCTCGTGCCTCCGTCGTCGCCGAGGTGCGATACGCCCGCTCGGCGAGCAGCAGCGAAGCCTCCGGCTGGCCCGCTGCCAGGGAGGTGGACTGTGCGGCAAGGGCCTGTGAACGGGCGACGCGTCCCTGGGCGAGTGCGCCGGAGCGCTGGTGATAGGCGACGGCTCCGGCGGTGACGGCCAGTCCCAGCAGAACGGCGAGGGTGGCCATGAGCCTGCGCTGCTGCCGGACCTGGTGCCTGGCGCGCTCTTCCGTGCTCCGTTGCTCCGCCTGACTGGCCTGAAGGAACTGCCCCTCCAGGGGGGTGAGCCGGGCCCGGCCGTCGAGGTCGTCGGCCCAGGCGCGGACTGCGGCGAGCCGGCTCCCGCGGTAGAGGTGGGAGGGGTCGCGCTCCTCGCGCTCCCATTCTCCCGCGTCGCGGGCCAGTTGCTGATGGATCAGAAGCCCCGCCCGGTCGGCACTGATCCACCCGTGCAGTCGCGGCCAGGCGTGCAGAAGGGCCTCGTGGGTGATCTCCACGGTGTCCCGGTCGAGGGTGATGAGCCGGGCCCGTACGAAGGCGTCGAGCGCGGCGGCGGATCCGTCCGTGTTTGCCAGTTGTTCCATCAGGGCGGTACGGCTCATCCGGCGCCGAGTCGGCCCGGCGCCGTCGGCGACATGGACCAGCCGTACCAGGATGCGGCGGATCGTCTTCTGCTCGGCGGGGTACAAGCCCGCGAAGACATCCTCGGCGGTCCGCGCGATCGCGCCCTGGATGCCTCCAGTTCGCTCGTATCCGGCGACCGTCAGCGTGGAGCCGTCGCGCTGCTGCCAGGTGGCCCTCAGCGTGTGGGACAGCAGGGGAAGTGCGCCGGGCGGCGTGTGGTGGGGCATCCTGCCCGGCTCGTCGCGTAACCCCGCGTCACGGAGCAGGAGTTGGACCAGACCCGGTTCGAGCGTCAGACCGGCCGGCTCCGCCGGACGGGTGATCGACTCCCGCAGTTCCTCCATGGACATCGGAGGTAGCACGAACAGCGCGTCCGTGAAGACGGAAGCCAGTTCGGGAACGTCGAGGCAGTGCCCGGAGAAGTCGGCGCGTACACCCAGCACGACAACTGCCGGACTCTGCTCGCCTGCGGCCGGCCCCGATGTGGCCACCGCCGAGAGCACGGATACGAACGCGCGTCGCTCGGCCTCGTCGGAGCACAGGGTGAAGAGCTCCTCGAACTGATCGACCAGCAGCACCAGTCGGCTGGGAGGAGGTTCGCGGTCCCCGGGGCCCGCCGGGGCCGGAGCCGGCATCGTGTTGACGGCGTCCAGCAGCGCATGCGGGCGGTCGCGCAACTCCTGGACGGTGATGTCGAGCGAGGTTCCGAGGACCTTCCCCGTGCAGTCGAGGAGTTCGTCCAGCGGATGCGCCGTGGGGGTGAACATCACCACGGGCCACGCGTCCGCACCCGGCATCGGGAAGGCGCCCCTGCGGCGCAGGGCGGGCACCAGGCCGGCGTTGAGCAGCGAGGACTTGCCCCCACCGGAGGGTGCGACCAGCATCAGCGGTCCGCCGCCGATCCGTTCGAAGACCCGGTCGACCAGGGCGGCGGTGACACGCTCGCGTCCGAAGAACCGTCCGGCATCGTGCGATGTGAACGCCGACAGGCCCTGGTACGGACACTCACCACCGGACTCCGGCCCTGCCGCAGGCCCCGTTCCCCTGCGAGAGCCCGGTGAGCCGGCCTCGGGCAACAGGCGCAGCAGCTCGCCTTCGGCTCGCAGCACCTGGTCACAGCGGCGCGCGACGTCGAAGGTCGCAGGCTTCGAACCTGTCTCGATCTTGCTCAAGTAGCCTTTGCTGTAGTGCGTCTGACGGGCCAGATCGGCCAGTGACAGGCCTCGCCGGACACGCAGGCGCCGGAGTTGTGCGGGGAATGACATCCCCGCGGCGTCAGGTAACTCACCCTGGTCGATGGGTTCCTGTCCGTCCCGTTGCTCCCACAAAGAGCACCCCCTGGCATTTCGTGCGTAAGCCACGTTACAGCTGGTGCACAGGCCACAGCGGGGTCGGACGGTGATTTGGCGACTTTCGGCCGATGGTCAGGGGCGCATGTCCTTGGGCAGTGTGACCAGCCAGCGGGTGTCCTGCCGCGGACGGAGGTAGAGCGCCCAGTACACCGTTGCCGTCGCCATGATGCCGCCGGTCCACGTCAGGTACTGCGTTTCCTGCTGGCTCAGGATGTAGACGAGTACGGCGATCAGCACGAGGGGCATGGCGGGCCAGAGCGGCATCCGCCACGCGGGCAGCTTCTTGTGCGAGGCGCGCCGGGCAGCGAGCGCGGCGACGGCGACGAGGAGGTACATGCCTGTCACGGAGACGCCGGTCACGCCGTAGAGAGTGTCGAGGTTCACGAAGCACAGGGCCGCGCCGGGGATTCCGACCAGGAGCGTGGCGACCCACGGGGAGCCGAACCGGCCCAGGCGCGAGAGGGCGGTGTTGACCGGCTCGGGCCAGGCCTTGTCGCGGGCGGAAGCGAACAGCACGCGGGAGTTCTGAATGACCATGACGATGCCCGCGTTGATGATCGCCAGCGCGACGCAGAGGCTCACGAAGGTGCCGACCGCCGAGTTGCTCCAGGCGGTGACCATGGTGCTGATGTCGCCGGAGGTGAGGGCCGCGAGGTCGGGGGCGCCCATGGTGATCGCGACCACCGGGACGAGGATGACGGCCGTCGAGATGGCCAGGGTGGCGAGGACAGTACGCGCCACATTGCGCCGTGGATTCTCCATCTCCTCGGAGAGATAGACGGCGGTGGAGAAGCCCTGGGTGACGAAGAGGGCGATGGCCAGGCCCGAGACGATCAGCATGGCGTTGACCGGGCCCGGTGAGCCGCCCTCGTCCGCGACCACGCCGTGGACGAGGCTGCCGGCGCCGCGCTCGCTGTGAGCGAAGCCCAGGACGGCCACGACGGCGGCGGCAATGACTTCGAGGACCAGGAAGACTCCGGTGATCCAGGCGTTGGCGCGCAGGTCGAGGAGACCGGCGAGGGTGGCCAGCAGCATGACTCCGGCCCCGGCGGCCTCGGCCGGTACGTGGACCAGCGGTGCGAGGTAGTCCGCTGTGCCCATGGCGATCACGGGCGGCACGATCATCACGACCAGCAGCGACAGGACGAAGACCAGCCACCCGGCCAGGCGGCCGGTCAGGGTGGTGACGATGGCGTACTCGCCGCCCGCGCTGGGAATCAGGGTGCCCAGCTCCGAGTAACAGAACGCGACAGCGATACAGAGGAGCGAGCCGATCGCGATGGTGAGAGCGGTGGCCGTGCCGAGGCTCCCGAACAGGTCGGGCACGACGACGAACAGGGTGGAGGCGGGTGTGACGCACGAGAGGGTCAGCAGTGTCCCGCCGACGACGCCGATGGAACGCTTGAGGGTGCGCGGCCCGTCCTGGCCGCTGGAGCCTGCCCCCGCAGGTGCTGGGTCGGCTGTGAGCGGCTGGCTGAGCGTGTCGGTCATGGAGCGGTTCCGATCGGCTGGGCGTGACGAGTGACGGCGGGAGTGCTATCGCCTCCGTGGCTGGCCTGGCTGTGGTTCATCCACTCCCGGCGCGTTATGGAATCCTGTCGAATCCGGATCGTCAACCCCTGTTCACCTTCGGAATTCGTTGCTCAGGAGATGTTCTACGGCGGTTTCCGAAGATGATCGCCGAATCGGCGGTCGGACGGCCGGTGGTTGATCCCGGCCCTACGTCGGGTCGATGACCTTCGAAGCGAAGGTGTGTAGGCGTGATCGCCTTCGATATGCAAGGCGAGAGTGTGGGCCACGTCGGTCATCGGCAGTGAGGGGAGCCCTGCGGGAATCGAAGCCGACAGGCCCAACTGGCTTCGCAGCCTTTGCGTTGGGACGCGCCGAACGCCGACGACCTCGGACACGGAGTGGTCGCGCACAGGTTCATCGACCATACTGCCCGTCGTGGAACAGCGCGTAGATCCAAACAGCCCGCTCGAGTACGCCGCCGGGACCGACCCGGCTTACATCCCGGGCCTCACTGCACCCCGCTCTGCCGAGTCGGCCGAGTCGGTAGAGGCGGAAGAGGCGCAGGAGCCGGTCACGGAGCCGGCCGCGGAGCCTGCGGCCGACGCGGCCGCCCCGGACGATGCGTCCGTCCCTGACGAGGAGGGCGCCGCCAGTGAGGCGGACGAGGGGGCGAGCGGCCCCGTCTTCGAAGTCGAGGACCGGCGCGGTTCGATCAAAGCGGACCGCGAGGGCATCCGGTTCCGGCTGGACGACCAGGAGGCCGAGTTCCGCTGGGACGAACTCGGCGCCGTCGAGGTCAAGCCCGCGCGATTCGGCCGCCGGTTCACCGTCACGGTTCACCTGACAACCCGCCGCTGGTTCGACGCCGAGGTCGAGGCCCCGGCCAGGAGTTGCCTCAAGGAGTGGACGGCGGACCTCGACGCGGTCCTGGACGCCTACTTCGAGGACGCCTGACGGTTAGTCGGCGTATCTGTCGGCCCGGGGGGTGTCTGCAGGACTCCCGCTGAGCCGTCTCGCTGAGGACCCCCATGTGCAGGCATTGTTCGGTCTGGTGCACGATCTGATGGTGCGTGGGCACACCGATGCGCTGATGGGCACGATTGCCCGTCGGCGTGAGCGTGAGGGGGTTGATCGGCAGATGTCCCAGGTGGCCGGTGTTGGTCATGACGTTCTCGAGGGCGACCGAACCGGTGAAGGCGAGCCCGTCGGCGAGGACGGGTCGCGGGCGGAGGGTGGGGGAGTCACAGGGCGAGTGCGCGCCGCGCTGAGTTGGTTCGCACGTTTCGTCTGGAGCACGATCGTCGGTGAGTGGCGTGGCATTGTCGTCGCTCCTCTGCGGGAGCTGGTGCACCGGCGGCTGGGCGGGCTCTCGTTGGCGTTTGTGGCCACGTTCGCGGTCATCTTCTTCCACGCGATTCATGTGACACCGAGTGGTGCGGTGGTGGTGCGGCTGCTCGGCGAGGTGCGTGCCGACCTGCCGCTCCCTCTCGCCCTGTTGCGCACCCCCGTGTCTTTGTTCGTCCCTGCGCTCGATCTGCCGGTGTGGGCAGGCATTACGCAGTTGTTCCTGGCATTCGCCCTTGCCGAGCTGTCGCTGGGCCGTGCCCGGACGCTGATGGTCGCGTACGCCACAACTCTGGCGGGCACGCTCAGCGTCCGGGTCATGATCGCCATCGGCCCGGGCTGGTGGGGGCTTGGGCTGCCGCCCGAGATCGGGCAGGTCCTCGACACGGGACCGTCTGCCGCTGTGGTGGGTCTGTTCAGCTACCTCGCGGTGGTACGGCGGGCGCCCGTCCTGTTTGCCTTCACCGGAGGCTCGATGGTGCTGGAGTGTCTCGTCAAACCCAATCTGGCGGCTCGTGAGCACCTGATCGCGATAGCCGCGGCGATCGTCCTGGGGCTGTGCCACGGACGCTTCCGGACGCGGACCGAGGCCGCCGACGAGGCCCCTGTCCGACCTGGACCGTGATGACGACCTTGCCGCGTACAAGGCCGTCGTGCAGATGCCGGATCGCCTCAGGGACGTCGCCCAGGGAACCCTTGACATCCGTCAAGGGTTCTTAACATCGTCGAGCAGCGTCCAAGCAGGAGCCACGGGGTCTCGTCGAGCGGGCGGCGGGGTCTTTGCGCGCACGCGCACGTGTGCCACGCCTGTCGCGGCAGGGCTTACGACGTCACTGCGCAGGCGGCGGCCGGGTGCGGTACTTCCAGACGATCAGGACTGCGGCCGGCGGGACTGGTCGCCTCGCTCCGCGTTCTTCTCCTTGACGCGCAGGGCTTCCTTGCGGACCTCGGCCTGGGTGGCGCGCTCCTTGTGCAGCCACTCGGGACTTTCCGCCTTCAGCGCGTCGATCTGTTCGGTGGTCAGAGCTTCGGTGATTCCGCCCCGTGCGAGACCCGAGATGGAGATGCCCAGCTTCGCCGCGACCACGGGCCGGGGGTGCGGGCCGTTGCGTCGCAGCTCCTGCAGCCACGTGGGCGGATCGGCCTGCAGCGCACTCAGCTCGGCGCGCGAGACGACGCCCTCCTGGAACTCGGCGGGGGTGGCCTCGAGGTACACACCCAGCTTCTTTGCCGCAGTGGCGGGCTTCATCGTCTGGGTGGTCTGGTGCGACGTCATGGTGTCAAGAGTATCGAGCGTGTGCACCACCTCTGACCACGACCGATAACCTTGCAGGGTGACAGGCTCGGAAGTATCCCCTTCGTTCCGGCTCGCGTATGTCCCGGGAGTGACGCCCACCAAGTGGGTGCGGATCTGGAACGAGCGGCTGCCCGACATCCCCCTGACCCTCGTCGCGGTGTCCGCCGCCGAAGCATTCGACGTACTGCGGGGCGGAGGCGCCGACGCGGGGTTCGTACGGTTGCCGGTCGACCGTACGGACCTCAGCGCGATCCCGCTCTACACCGAGACGACGGTGGTCGTGGTCCCGAAGGACCACGTCGTCGCGGCGGTCGACGCGGTGTCCGCCGAGGATCTGGCCGACGACATCGTGCTGCATCCCCTCGACGACACCCTCGCCTGGGAGCGCCTGCCGGGGCGGCCCGCGAACGAGCGCCCCGCCACCACCGCTGACGCCGTCGAAGTGGTGGCGGCCGGAGTGGGCGTGCTTGTCGTGCCCCAGTCGCTCGCCCGCCTGCACCACCGCAAGGACCTCACGTACCGGCCGGTCACGGACGCCCCCGAGTCGCGTGTCGCGCTGTCCTGGCCCGAGGACGCAACCACCGACCTGGTGGAGGACTTCATCGGGATCGTCCGCGGGCGGACCGTCAACAGCTCACGGGGCCGCACTCCGACCCCGGCACAGCCGAAGCGCAAGCGCCCCGACACGGGCGGCGGCCCACGGCAGAAGTCCGCAGCCGGCAAGACGGCCGGCAAGAGCCCTCGGAGCGGTTCCGGCGGCTCCAAAGGCGGCAAGCGCGGCAAGCCCCGCCGTCGCTCGTAAACCGGCTCGGCGCAGTACGGCCGGGGCTTGTGCGCGGCCGGCTCCGAATCACCGCGCCATCGCCCGCAGCACCCAGTCCGCCGGCGGCGCGGTCGCCGGACGGGAACGCCGGAGATCGCCCACGTGGCCGAAGCCCGGCCGGTCTTCCCCTGAAGCTGCGAGCGGCCGCAGACGGAAAATGTGGAGCCGAAGATCAGCCAGTGGCGCCCGTGCCGCTGCCCGGAGAGGCCGTGGCGCGGGGGAGCGCGGCGCAGAGGCGGTCGATTTCGTCGTCCGTGTTGTAGTAGTGCACCGAGGCCCGGACCACGGAGGTCAGGCCCCGTGGTTCGAGGTCCCAGCGTGCGTAGTCCGCCACCGAGACCGAGACGTTGATCCGTTTCGCCAGGAGCTCGCGGGCGATGTGATCGCTGTCGTGACCGTCGACAGTGAAGGTCACGATGCCGCACTGGCGTGATCCCCGGTCGTGGACAGCCACCCCCGGAAGGGAGCGGAGACCTCGGCGCAGATTCTCGGCGAGGAGGGTGACTCGGTCCTCGATGGCGTCCAGGCCCAGGTCGAGTGCGTAGTCGACGGCGACGCCGAGGCCGATCTTGCCGGCGTAGTACGTTTCCCAGTTCTCGAACCGGCGGGCGTCGTCCCGGACGCGGTAGGTGTCCGGCGAGGTCCAGGTTGCGGCGTGCAGGTCCAGGAAAGGCGGCTCCAGGCGCGCCCGGACACGTGGCGAGCAGTAGAGGAAGCCGGTGCCGCGTGGGCCGCGCAGGAATTTGCGGCCGGTCGCGGTGAGAAGGTCGCAGCCGATCTCGTTCACGTCCAGGGGCATCTGCCCCACGGACTGGCAGGCGTCCAGCAGGTACGTCACCCCGGCTTCCCGGGCTGCCCTGCCGATCTCGGCCGCCGGGTTCACCAGGCCGCCCTGGGTGGGGACATGGGTGACGGCAATCAGCTTGACCCGCTCGTCGATCATCCCCCGCAAGGCGCCGACATCGAGCTGTCCGCTGTCGTCGTCGGGCACGACATCGACCTGGACACCATGGCGACGGGCGGTCTGCAGGAAGGCGATGGCGTTACTGGCGTACTCGGCGCGGGCCGTCAGGATCCGGTCGCCCCGGGCCCAGGGAAGCGAGTAGAAGGCCATGTCCCACGCGCGGGTGGCGTTCTCCACCACCGCGATGTCCTCGCGGGCGGCACCCACCAGGCGGGCCAGCGCGTCATAGGTGTGCTCGATGCGGTCGGCCCGGGCGGCCGCGGCCTCGTAGCCCCCGATCTCTTCCTCCAGCCGCAGGTGTTCCACCACCGCGTCGACCACGGGCCGCGGCTGCAGCGCGGCCCCGGCGTTGTTGAGGTGGGTGACACGCGCACAGCCTGCTGTGTCCTGACGTACCTGCTCGACATCGATCCGCATCATCGGCTCCACCTCGTTGGTCCTCGCATTCTGCCTCTGCACACCGCGTGGGAGCCGGACAACATCCCCAGACGCCGGCGGAGTCTGTCGTCGCGCCGGCGCCAGCTCGCGCGGCGTCACCCCCTGAGCCCCAATGGGCTGTTCCACCGTTCGGCGATGGTGGCCGCGTGGGCGCAGTGGGCGGCGGCCTCGTCGCGGCCGAGGAGTCCGGCGAGTTCGCCGAGCGTGTACGCGACCGGTCGGAGGGCCACGGTGAAGCCGGATGACGGCGGCGGCGCGTCGCGGCAGGGCAGCAGGGACCCGTACAACTCATCCGCGCCCTTCGCCTCGCCGAGCTCCACCATCGCCATCGTGCGGATCGGCGACGGCCGACTCGGGCAGCCCGCGCAGAGGCCGCGCTGAGGCGATTTCCGCGCCAGAACGGCGAGTGCGTCGGTGAGGCCTCCCTCGGCCTCGTCCGGCCGGTACGCGGCGACCATGTGGCGCACTCGCACCGCTGATTTCCTCGCGGATCGCGCCAACCGCACAACTCTCCGGAGATCTCGTTGCACTGGTGTAACAGTCGCCGCCATTACCGGCCGGGATGGGCCGGTATGCGGCCCAACAAGCCCAATAGGTAAGGAGAGTTGAGCGATTGCGTACCCTTGTCACTCCGTCGGTGGTTCCACATAATCGCAGGGCGCATTGCGGACTCATCCCCCACTGGGTTCGGACGCCTTATGACGTGCTGCCCTTTTCAACGCATGTCATTCGATGGTGACTTCCGGTCCCCGGGGGCGGTGTGAGTTCGCCTTTGCGGCGTACCCCCCACGAGAGGAAGTCCGTTGAAGAGCCACCTGAATTACCTGAGGACGGCCACCGCGATCGGTGCCGTCGCCCTCGCCGCCTTCAGCCTCCAGCCCGGCGCGGCCAACGCCGCCTCCGCACCGACCCCACGCGGTGACGTAGGCACGAAGGTCGTCGGCGGGACCAAGGCCGAGCAGGGTGAATTCCCGTTCATGGTCCGCCTGTCCATGGGCTGTGGCGGCGCGCTGTACGCCAAGGACATCGTGCTCACCGCCGCCCACTGCGTCGAAGGCAGCGGCCCGAACACCGGCATCACCGCGACGGCGGGCGTCGTCGACCTGCAGGACTCCACTGCGATCAGCGTCAAGTCCACCGAGGTCCTCCAGGCGCCCGGCTACAACGGCAAGGGCAAGGACTGGGCCCTGATCAAGCTCGAGAAGCCGATCGACCTGCCGACCCTGGCGATCGCCGGCGACGACAAGCTCAACAACGGCGACTTCGACATCGCCGGCTGGGGCGCCGACAAGGAAGGCGGCGACCAGCAGCGCTACCTGCTCAAGGCCAAGGTTCCGTCCATCGACGACGCCACCTGCCAGAAGGCGTACGGCGACCAGTTGACCCCCGGCGATGAGCTCTGCGCCGGGAAGCTGGACACCGGCGGCGTCGACACCTGCCAGGGTGACTCCGGTGGTCCGATGTTCCGCAAGGACGAAGCGGGCGCCTGGATCCAGGTCGGCATCGTCAGCTGGGGCGAGGGCTGCGCGCGCCCGGGCAAGCCCGGTGTCTACACCGAGGTGAGCACCTTCGCGGCGGACATCAAGAAGGCCGCCGACGGGCTGGGCGGCTGAGCAGTTGATCACCGCGTCCCGGCGCCGTGAGGCCAGTGGCCCGGCGCTGGGACGCGGCTCGCTCCGGGGGACCGGATGACGAGAGCAGGCACGGCCGCCCACGGCACCTACAGGTCGTGCACCGCAGCTCGGGCCGTGGAGACAAACGTCAGGACAGACTGCCAAAAGGGGTCGTAACACTGATCAAAGGCGGCGGGAGCATTCGAGTCACCCTCGATCGACGCCGCAAGTGCCTGGTAGGGAGGCCGGGTTGAGAGTCTGACATTCTCCGCCGCATCGGCGACATCGTCGGGCCCTTCCAGGTTGATCACCCATATGAAATGGCGGAGTTTGCTGTACTCCTCCCGGAGGTTCGCCCGGACTTCCTTGAGCGCGGGCAGCTGCTCAGTGCGTGTTCCACCCGATCCAAAGATGTCCGAAACCTTCCAGTACAACTCGGCCATTCTGTGGGCCTGTTCAATGAGGCTCACGTAGGCGGACCGCCGTGCCTCACTCACTCGAACGGTGCGCTGAGTCTTCTCGGCCGCGTCGGCCTGGATCTGCGCGGCACGGGATGTCCCGCGGCTGGTGACCCAACTGGCAAGCACAGCGGTGCCGGCGGTCAACGACGAGATCCACAGGGCGGAGTCAGTCATGCCGGTGAGTGTTCCCCGGCATGGTGCCGCCGATGACGCCGACAGCCTGGCATTGGCTACGGCGGTCGCTGTTTCAGCCACGTCGGCTGTCGGGTCGCGGTGGATGGCGTACGGGCCGGGCGCCACGTCGGCGCCTCCAAGCCGGCACGCCGATGACCGGCTCCCGGCCTCGCCTTCAATTCCGCCTTGGGATATGCCATCCGTCCTGAAACCTGCGCTGCCGGGCAGCCAACCGTGATTGATGTCTCTCGGACTCCGGCTCGCGCTCCGACTGTTCAACTGCCGCCGCCACAAGCCTCGCAGAGCCGTCGGCGTGTTGTGATCAAGCCAGGCGACGGCTCGCCCGCGTCACCTGGGGATCTTTCCGAAGCGGGGTTACGCATGTGGTCGGTTGGAGCCCCTGACGGCCGCCTGCCCTATCGACGTTTTCCCAGGTGCGGGCTCCAGGGCGGCAAGCTCTGTGGCGCGATGGCCCTATTGGAACGGAAGTGACAGCTGGGTACTATGCGGCGTCGTTGATCAAGCGCGTGGCGTGATTCGCGCCGCGGAGCTGACCGTTTCTCAGAGAGGTGATCACGTGGGACCGGAGCTGACAGTTCCGCCGATCTACTCTCCGATACCGCCGGCCATACACCCGAGCCATCCGGCCATCGACGCCCAGACCACCGCCTGGGCCCAGGCCATCGGTATCGGATCCGACGAGCTGCGCAGCCGGCTCGTCCAGCACGACATCGGAACCTTCGCCGCGCGGGTCCTGCCCGACGGACGCGAGGCCGTGGTCGGCATCCTGTCGGACTTCGTACTGTGGCTGTTCGGTGTGGACGACGGGTACTGCGAGGAAGGCGAACTGGGCCGTCGGCCCGGCGAGTTGATGGCCGCACTCCAGCGGCTGCTGCGTGTCGCGCAGAACCCGGAAGTGCCCATGCTGCTGGACGACCCGATCGCCGGCGGGCTGCGTGACCTCCGGCGCAGAATCTCCGAGCACGGCACCGTGGGTCAGGCGGCTCTCTGGGTCAACGCGCTGCGCGAATACTTCTCCACGGTTGTGTGGGAGGCGGAGCATCGCCGCGCGGACTCCGTACCCGACCTGAACGACTACACCCTGATGCGCCTCGCGGACGGCGCGACGACTGTCGTGCTGCCGTTGCTGGAGATTGGCCACCGCTACGAACTCCAGCCGCAGGAGAGGGACCAGAAATCCGTGCGCGCGGCGGCCGAGATGGCCTCGTTCATCATCACGTGGGACAACGACATCTTTTCCCACAGCAAGGAGAGCCGGAGCCCCGGCTACTACCTGAACGTGATCCGGGTGCTGGAGCACCAGTACGGGCTCACCCCCGGCCAGGCCCTCGATCTCGCGATCTCCCAACGGGACCGGGTGATGCGTCTGTTCATGCGCGTGCAGGAACGTCTGCTTCCGGCGGCGAGCCCGCAGCTGCGGCAGTATCTCCACAATCTGGGCACGTTCATACGGGGCGCCCAGGACTGGGGCACGAGTTCCGTGCGCTACACCACTCCCGGCGATCCGGCGAACCTTCCCACCGTATTCCGCGAGACCCCCACGGATCCCAGTGACGATCCGGTGGACATCCCAGCCATCGCCTGGTGGTGGGACCTGGACATTCTCCGGACGTACACGCACTTCGCGGACCGTACGCAGCCGGCCTGATCGCACTCTTCCGCGTCCGGCCCGCCGGCCCGGCCGGACCGCATTCCGCCGCGGGTGCAGCTCCGCGTCGCGCCGCGCGGTCTGAGACCGTGCCTACCCTTGAGCCGCCGGCATGGAGGTCAAGGGGAGGGCGGGCGCGGAGGAGGACAGATGATCGGACAATTGGGGGATATGCCACCGAGGCAGGACGCTGCGCTGGCCCGCTGGGCCTTTGACACGGGAGCCGACGAGGTTCTCGCGGTGGTCCGGCCCGCCAACACCCGCGCTGCCCGGACCGCTCGCCGGATCGGCATGGAGTGGGTCGGGGAAACCGAGAAGTACTGCACCATGCGTCTTCAGGTGTTCCGGCTTCGCTCCGGTGACTTCGACGCTCAGATGCCCCCGCCGGGACGCGGGGCGCGGCAGGGCCTTAACGCTGGAACGGATGTCCCCCACCGCGGAGGAGCGCGGGACTCTGTGACATGGGCCGAAGTGGTGGCACCATAGGCGCACGGACCGTACAGGCGGTCGGCACACGTACCTGGGGCATTCATGAACATCCGGCTCCCAATCCGACTCCTCGCCGCAACGGCCGTGACCGGCCTGATGCTCACCTCCTGCAGTAGCG
This sequence comes from Streptomyces sp. SLBN-118, assembly GCF_006715635.1. Lineage (NCBI taxonomy): Bacteria > Bacillati > Actinomycetota > Actinomycetes > Kitasatosporales > Streptomycetaceae > Streptomyces > Streptomyces sp. SLBN-118. The sequence goes on along the minus strand of NZ_VFNP01000001.1, from coordinate 603,020 downwards.
GCGGGTCCCCGAACGCATCGGGATCTCCGTCCACCACACCCGCGGCGTCCTCGCCGGCCCAGTCGCCCACCGTGTCCGCCTCCTCGGCCCCGTCGGCGACCACACCGTCGGGCACGCAAGCGCCCACGACGCCCGCACCGGGCGCCACTGCGCCGGCGATCGGCCCCGGACGACTCCAGCCGTTGTGGCCGTTCGCCACGCTCGCCCAGGCCCAGGCATGGGAACGCGAGTATCACTCGGGCGGACATCAGCCCTGGCATCTGGACCCGGAGCAAACCGCCCTGTCCTTCACCCGGGGCTACCTGGGCTTCCGTGAGATCGACCGAGTCTCCTCGCGCAACGTCCGCGGGGCGCACGCCCGCATCGGCGTCGCGGGGAGCGGAGCCGAGGGCGGCACCGCGGCGATTGTCCACCTCGTGCGGTTCGGAACGGGCCCGAGCGCCCCGTGGGAGGTCGTGGGCACCGACGACACGACGCTCTCCCTCACCACGCCCGGATACGGGTCGCTCGTACGCTCCCCGGTGGTGACCGGCGGACGGATCACCGGCGTGGACGAGGGCATCCGGGTGCAGGTGCGCCAACTGTCGTCCGCGGCGCCGCTGGGCACCTCGTGCTGCACGTCGGCGGGCGGCAACAACCAGCCCTGGAAACAGTCGGTGTCCTTCTCCGGCGCCCGCGACCGGGTACTCACGGTTGTCGCGTCCACCGGCGGGCACGTCGCCGAGGTCGAGCGCTTCACCATCACGGCGGTACGCACCGGCTGACCGCGCACATCGTCCGTCGGATTCGGGAAAGGGTCACTGGCTCCCGAAAGCCGGGCTTCGCCGACAGCCCGGCCCCGTACGACGCGGGCGCCCCGTCAGATCTCTTTGTGCGTATCAGATCTCTTTGCGCATGCAGGCCCGCGGCCACCTGTCCAGTCCGTGTGCGGCCTCCGCCGCCCGGATCTCACGGAGTCCGGGAGTCAACTCCGCCTCGGGGAGCAGCCGGAAGCCGAGCTTCTCGTAGTACGGCCCGTTCCAGACCACCTCGGTGAACGTGGTCAGCGTCAGTGCCGGCGCTCCCTGTGCCCTCGCCCACCCCGCGGCATGGTCGATAAGGGACTTGCCGATCCTCTTGCCGGCGTGGTCGGGGTGTACGGACACCTGCTCGACATGCCCGTTGCCGTCCACCAGGTCCGCGATCAGGTACGCGACCGGGAAGTCGTTGTCGTCCGCCCACACCCAGGCCCGGCCGTGTTCCTGATACTCACCGAGAACCTGCAGCGACGGCGGCTCGTCCTCCGCGACCGCGACCATGTCGATGTCGGCGAAGACCTTTCCGGCAGCGCGCTCGATGTCTTGCAGATTCGGCAGGTCCGCCGCTCTGGCCAACCGGATCACGGCTCTCCTTCGTCCAGTCCATGTGTTGGTGAAAGGCAGGGTATCCAATGCGTGGGTTTCCCCGAGGACTTGGAAAGCGGACGTCAGCGTTCTGTCAGCCGGGGGACCCCGCGTCAGCGGAGTGACACGTTCGGAGGGCGAAGCTCGGAGGAGTCCCATTGGGACGTGGTGCGGTTCGTGCCCTGCTCCGCCGGGCTCGCCGCTGCGGGAAGCGGAACCGGAATCGACGGGCCCGTGCGGAGACCTCTTAGACAGTGCTCAAAAAATTCCAGGCAGCTCTGTGCCGGTGGGTTGTGCGTGTGCTTCACTGTTGCCAGACCTAAACGGGGCCCAAAGCGGGGGGCCGGGGGATGTGCAGGGGGGCTTTTCGTTTTCTCATCGCTACTGTGGTGCCCTGATGTAAAAGGGTCCCGGGCGATTTCGGCGGGGTAGAGATCTCCATCAGTCATTGTTGGCGCGCGAGCGGGTCGTTTTTTTGACGATCCGCCGGACGGGCCTACCATAAAAACGGGGAAAGGTCATGGAGTCAGCAAAGGGCGAGACCCGGGGCAGAGGGAATCCGGGGTCTCCGCACTTACCGTCGATTGTTTCCGATGACGGCGTGCGGTGGGTCGACTTCCGTAAGACCTTAAGGCCCCGCTTCGGGATTGTGTGGCGCGATATCGGTCTTTGCTATCTGTTCCTGGCCGTCGGCGTCCTCGCCGCCGCCCTCGCGTCGCAGGTGTGGCCCGGATGGGCGGCGGGCGCGCTCGTCGTGCCGGCGGCCTGCTGGACCGGGTTCTGGCTCCACTCGCTGTTCCTGTTCGGTCACGAGGCGGCGCACTCCAACCTGGCACCGCGCCGTAAGACCAACGACCGGCTGGGCGACTGGTTCGTGTGGCTCCTCTACGGCTCCACCACGGTCAACTACCGCCATACGCATATGGCCCACCATGCGCACCTCGGCGATCACGACGACACGGAAACCACCTATCACCTGTGCCTTTCCGTGCTGAACATGCTCAAGGCGGTCACCGGCATCCATGTGCTGGAGGTGTTGCTGCGCAAGCAGCGGATCGGTGAGACCCGCAGGAAGTCCAGCCGTACGTCCAGCGGACTGCTGGCCTCGCTGCGCTCCTTCGCCGTCCACGCGGCGATCGTGGCCGGGCTCCTCCTCGCAGGCTTTCAACTCGGCGCGCTGACCTGGGTCGTGGCCGTCGGGGCCGTGTTCCCGCTGCTGGCGACGGTGCGGACGATCGTCGAGCACCGGCACCTCGAAGCCCCGTGTGACGTCGACTTCTCCGTCGAGCTGCACGGGCCGGTGAACCGGCTGTTCGGGACGGGCCTGGTGTCACGCACCTTCGGCTCGGCCGGTTTTAACCAGCACCTGCTGCACCACTGGGACCCGGCCATCTCCTACACACGTTTCGCGGAGATGGAGCAGTTCTTTTCCCGTACCCCGCTTGCCGCGGATATGGAGGCCAGCCGCACCGGATACGGCGCGGCCGTCAGGACGCTGATATTGGAGGCCCGTCGTGGCTAAGACGTTGATGGCTTGCCCAATTTGCGGGGAAACCGCGGTCGAGTTGTTCGCCAAGGCGTACGACAAGGAATACTTCACCAGCGACGAGGAATACCACTACGCGCTATGCCCGTCCTGCACCGCCGTTTACCTGGACTCGCCGCCGGCGGACCGTCTCGACGAGATCTACCCCACCAATTACTATTCCTATGGCGGGATCGGGGAGTCGACCACTTTCACGGAGCGCATCAAGGAACGCCTCGACGGTCGAATGCTCGCGAAGGTACTCAAGGGAATTCCCGGCGAAAAGCTGCGGGTGCTCGACGTCGGCGGGGGTTCCGGCTGGCTGCTCAGCACCGTGCGCAAGGTGGATCAGCGGGTGGTGGAGACCCACGAGGTCGACCTCCAGGCCGCGGCCGCGCCGCTGGCCGAGGCGGCCGGCCATGTCTACCACTGCATGCCCATCGAGGAGTTCGCCTCTGACGAGCCGTTCGATCTCATCCTGATGATGAGCATCATCGAGCACGTGCCCGACCCGCGGAAGGTCATGGCCGGGATGGCCGGCCTCCTGTCGGAGAACGGTGTGCTGCTGATGAAGACCCCCAACACCGCCACCGTCGACGCCCGTATCTTCCGGCACCGTAACTGGGGCGGACTGCACTGCCCACGGCACTTCGTGCTGTTCACGGAGCCCGGGCTCGACAAACTCGGCTCCCAGGTGGGGCTCGCCAAGTCCGACAGCTACTACACCCAGGGCGCCCCCCAGTGGGCGATCAGTGTGATGGCGTGGCTCAGCGACCGTGGCTGGATCAAGGTCACCCCCCAGAAGCCCGCCTATATGAACTGGGTGTACGAGCCGCTCACCGCGTTCTTCGCCGGCGTCGACTTCCTGCGCGCCAGGTTCGCCCCGACCGCGCAGATGATGATCAGTTTCAAACGAGCCCGCTGATGACTGAGGCCGTCAGAAATGACCATGACCATAGGGACCGTAGGGAAGACATGAGCCGGAAACTCGACGAGCACCTGACCGACGCGGCCGACAGCGTGGACCTCAGCTTCGTCATCCCCATGTACAACGAGGCGGACATCGCCCGCGAGGCCGTGGAGCGGGCGGTGAAGGTAGGCAAGAACTGGGGCCGCTCCTTCGAGGTGCTCGCGGTCGATGACGGCAGCACGGACGCGACCCCGCGCATCCTCGCCGAACTGCGTGCCACGACGCCGGAGTTCCGCTGGGTGCAACTGCGCCCCAACTGCGGTCAGCCCGCGTCGAGCAAGGCCGGCATGATCGCCGCGCGCGGCGCGATGGTGTGTGTACTCGACGCCGACATGCAGACCCCACCCGAGGTGGTGGCACAGCTGGTCGCCGCGCTGGAGCAGGCGGGACCCGAGATCGCCGCGGTGTTCGGTGTGACATCCACCCGCAAACGCGACGACCCGACGCGGCTGCTGGTGGGACAGGCGGTCTTCTACTTCCTGGAGACCAGGTTCGGCAGGCATCCGATCCCGCACGGCGCCAGCTCGTTCTTCGTCATGCGCCAGGACGTCGCCCGCAGACTGGGTCATCTGACGTTCACCAAGGGCAACGTCGGCGCGATCATGGCCGCGCTGGGGCTCGACATGGACACGGTCACCTACGTCAAGCCCAAGAGCTACCGCGACGATTCCCGACTGGGCCTGAAGGGCCATGTCGAGGAGGCGGTGGGGTCGCTTGCGCTCACCGGAGTGCTGACCCGGTTCGGCGTGACGGGCGGGGCGCTCGCCGCGCTTGCGGGTGTCCGGTCCCGCTCGCGGTGGTTCCGGGTGGCTGCCACGGCAGCGGCGGTGGCCTCGCTCGGATCCGTCGCCGCCGCGGAACTGTTCAACAGGCGCTCGCTGCAGGTCGCAACCACAGACCTGCCGATCTTCGAAGGCGAAGCCGCAGTCGCGGAGCAGGTCTGAACACGGCCTGCCCGTGCAGGCCTGAACACCCGCCTGCCTACGCAGGTCTGAACACCAGCCCGTCCAGGTCGGACAGTGCCTTCGGCACGTCCTGAGCCGAATGCTGCCACAACGGATTACGACGAAAGGAGGGGAACGTGCGAGTCGCGGCTATCGGGCAGGGATACGTGGGTTTGCCGCTTTCCATCGCCATAGCGTCCTCCGGCCACACCTTGTACGCGGTCGAGATCGATCCGGTCCGGTTCGAATCACTGCGGGCGTGCCGGTCGTACATCGTCGACGTCACCGACGAGGAACTGCGCAGGGAGACCGAGAACGAGCGCTATGTGCCGATGGCGAACCTGGCCGAGGTGCCGGAGGTCGATGTCTATCTGATCTCCACGCCCACTCCGCTGACCGACGACAAGCGGCCCGATCTCACCTACGTCGACCGGGCGTTGGCGCAGGTCGCCTCGGTCGCCAGGCCGGGTGCGCTGATCGTGGTCGAGTCGACGGTCTACCCCGGCGCGATACGTCAGCACGTCGCGCCGCTCTTCGAGCGGCTCTCCGGTCTGAAGTCGGGCGTCGACGTGTTCTTCGCCTACAGCCCCGACCGGGTGGACCCCGGCCGTGACGCGGTGCTGTGTGATGTGCCCAAGCTGGTCTCCGGCCTCGACGACCAGGCCCTCGAAGCGATCCGCACCTTCTACGGAACGGTCTTCAAGGAGGTCGTTCCGGTCTCCAGCTGTGAGGTGGCCGAGTTCACCAAGCTCCTTGAGAACACCTTCCGTTATCTGAACATCGCCTTCGTCAACGAGCTGAGCAAGGCGACGTCTGCGATGAACATCAGCCTGCGCGAGGTGATCTCCGCCGCGTCGACCAAGCCGTTCGGGTTCATGCCGTTCCACCACGGGCCCGGCGTCGGCGGGCACTGCCTGCCCAACAATGTGCACTACCTCAACCACGCGCTGGGCTCGGCGGGACACAAGAGCCATCTGCTCAACGCGGCTGCCGAGATCAACGAGTCGATGCCGCGCCATGTGATGCAGCGGCTGGCCGCGTCGCTGCGGCGGCAGGGCAAGAGCCTGCAGGGCGCGACCGTGCTCATCCTCGGTGTCGCGTTCAAGTCCGGGGTGGCGGACTCGCGCAACTCTCCCGCCTTCGCGATCGGCGCCGAACTGGTCAGCATGGGCACCACCGTCAAGGTCACCGACCCGTGGCTCGGCATCGACATGGACTCCGACACGTTCAAGGCCGTCGAGTTGACCGCGGACGAGTGCCGCCACGCCGACGCCGTGGTGCTGGTGACCGACCATGAGGAGATCGACTACGAGACGGTGCTCGCCTCGTCGAACCTGATCTTCGACTGCCGGGGCATGCTCAACGCGGCGGAGGTCGAGCAGCTGTGAGCCGCGCACCGGCGACCCTGCGGCTGACGTTCGACGGGCTGCGCCGCAGCCAGATCGAGACGCGCTGGGCCCGCGAGCTCGGCGGTCTCGAGGCCTACGTCTTCGACGGCGGCGACATCGCCGACGAGGACCAGTGGCAGGTGCTGAGCCAGAACCTGCGCCACGCGTTCGATGTCGGCGCGCGGCGGCTGACCCTGCACTTCCCGACCGAGAACGCGGACTGGGTCGCCGACAAGGGCGTCTTCGGCCGGCTGCGCCGCTTCTGCGACCTTGCCGCAGAGGTCGGTGCGCTGGGTGTCGTGCTGCACGCGAACCAGTTCGTGTCGCTGGCCGACTGGGCCACGTTCGACCTGCCGGGGGCGCGGGCGCGGGTGGTGGAGAGGGTCGCCGAGCTCGACGCGTACCTGGGCGACTCGCCGATCTGGATCGGCATGGAGAACATGCCCGTCATCGGCGCGCAGGGCATCGACTTCGACTCCGTCTTCGTGCGGCCGGCGGACTTCGCCCCGCTCGCCGAGCTCGGCTCGCAGCGCGTCGGGGTCACTTGGGACGTCTGCCACTGGGCCGTGTCGTACTCGACGCTGACCGCGGTGGCGCGGCTGGAACAACGCGCCGAGCCGGTGGGGCCGTTCGAGCTGCCGTCACTGCCGGTCAAGCACCTGCACTTCGCTTCGTTCTCCGGGCACGCCATGCCGACCTGGCCGGACCAGTGCCTCGAAGGCGTACCGCCGCAGCACGGCGACATCGCGCAAGACCTGCTCGCCGGCATGCTCGCCGCCGCACTCGACGCGGCAGCGGCCGGGGGCGGCGAGGTCGGAGTCGTCTTCGAGGTGCAGGAAGACGACTACGAGGACCGGAAGAACTGCTGGGCGACCTACGAATGGCTGGCCTCGGTCCCCGAACTGGCCGCGCGGGTCGACTGTACGAGGAGGGGCGATGTCTGAGCCCGATCTTCCGTACGCCCGGCCCCACTGGGACGCCGAGGAAGCCGTCGCCCTGATGGCGGCCCTGGAGTCCGGGTTCTGGACCAACGGCAGCCAGGTGGTGCGGTTCGAGGAGGAGCTGAAGCGGATCACCGGCGCGCCCACGGTCACCATGGCCAGCGGAACCAGTGCGATCTTCGCACTCCTGCACACGCTGGGGCGCTCGGTGTCCGGGCCGAAACTGCTGGTGTCGCCGACACTGAACTTCGCCGCGGGCCCGGCGTCTGCCCGGCTGCTCGGCTGGGACGTCGCGCTGTGCGATGTGAGCGCCGACGACCTCACCCTCTGCCCGGCGAGCCTCGGTGACCTGCTGGAGCGCGTACACGGCGACTACGCCAGGATCGTCGTGCTGCCGGTGCACTACGCCGGCCACTGCGCCGACATGGCCGCGCTGTCGGCGCAGTGCGAGCGCTACGGCGCGGACCTGGTCGAGGACGCCTGCCACGCGGTCGGCGGCTCCTACGACGGCGTGCTGCCGGTCGGGTCGTGGCCGACCTCGGTCGCCGCGTACTTCAGCTTCCACCCGACCAAGCCGATCGCCGCGGGCGAGGGCGGCGCGGTGAGCACGGCCGACCCGCACCTGCTGCACGAGCTGCGCCTGGTACGCAACCACAACATGTCGGCCGTCGACGCACACACCGACGACCACGGACCGTGGCCGTACTCGATCACGGTGCCCGGCATGAACCTGCGCCTGTCGGAGTTCAATGCCGCCGTCGGGGCGGTGCAGGCCGGCAGGGTCGAGGAGTCCCGGCTGGAGCGTGCCCGGCTGGTGGCGCGCTACCAGGACGCGCTGCACGGGCTGCCGTTCGTACGAGCCGTACCAGAGCGGCAACGCGCCGGATCCGCACACCACTTGTTCCCCGTCGTGTTCGACGTCGAGGGCCTCGGCATGTCGAAGAAGGACCTGCTGGGCACCTTCTTCTGCTGGGGGATCCGCTGCCAGGTGCACTACACCCCGCTGCACCGGCTGCCCGCCTTCGCCGGCATCGCGCCCCTGCTGAGGACGTCGTTCACCGCCGTCGACGCCGTCTTTCCGGGACTGGTCTCGCTGCCGCTGTGGCGCGGGATGACGGACGGCGACTGCGACCGCGTCATCGGCGTCGTCACCGAGATCGTGCACCGATCCACTCGAGCAATGGGAAGATCATGAGCGAACAGCACACTGGTCCGCGCACTCTGATCACCGGCGGATTCGGCTTCCTGGCGACCTGGGTCGCAGCCGGTCTGGTCCGGTCGGGCCACCGAGTGGTCCTGGTCGACAACCGGGAGCCCGGCGGCACACCGATCTGGCTGTCCGGGCTGCTGGACGACCCCGCGGTGGAGACCGGCAGGGCCGACATAACCGAGCGAGGGTCGCTCGATCAGTTCGGCGAGGTCGACTACGTCGTACACGCCGCGGCACTGCTCGGGGTGAACAAGGTGCGCAACGCGCCCCGTGAAACCCTGCGCGTCAACATCGACGGCACCGCGGTCGCCCTGGACTACGCCGCGCGCATGCCGGGGCTGCGCCGCTTCCTGCTGCTGAGCACCAGCGAGGTGTACGGCAGCGACGCCAAGGACGCAGAGGAGAGCGAGTGGCTGTCGGTGCGGACCGGCGACCCGCGCTGGGGCTACGCGGTCAGCAAGGTCACGGCGGAGTCGATGACCGCGGCCTATGGCACCGAGGACAAGCTGCCGTTCGCGATCGTGCGGCCGTTCAATGTCTACGGCCCGCTGCGGACCGGCGCGTACGCGGTCGGAATCCTGGCCGCGCAGGCGGTGGCCGGGCAGCCGATCACCGTACACGGCGACGGATCGCAGTCGCGGGCCTGGTGCCACGCGGAGGACTTCGCCGCCGGCCTGATCCGCTGCCTGCACGCGCCGGAGGCCATCGGTGAGGCCTTCAACATCGGTGACGACACCAACGACCTGACGGTGGCCGAACTGGCCAGGCTGACGGGGGACTTGAGCGGCACCGACGCCCGGATCCAGCAGATCCCGCACACCGGCCCCGACATCCAGTCGCGCAGGCCCGACCTGACCAAGGCCCGCAAGCTGCTGGGCTACGAGCCGGTGCGCGACTTCGAGGCGGGACTGAGGGAGACGATCGAGTGGGTCCGCGGCGGCTCGGGGCAACTGCCGTTGCGTCTGGAGCGCACTGACTGGCCGCAGTGGACCGCCGACGGGGCGGGTGTCCGGTAGCCGTGATCCATGACCAGGCAGAGATGTCCGACCTGTGGTACGCGCCCGTGCCGCGCCGCCCGGTCGGCTACCTCCACCCGTCCCGCATGACGGCGGGCCGCGTCGCCGCGACTGCGCGCGCGGCGGCCCGGCCGCGGCACGCGCGGACGGGCCTCGCCGCCCGGCTGCGCGAGCATGCGGGACGGAACCGGTGTGTCCTCACCTCGACCGGGCGCGCCGCGCTCGAACTCGCGGTGCGGCAGACCGGTGCTGCCGAGGTCGTGCTGTCCACCTTCAACTGCCCCGCCGTGGCGGACGCCGTACTCGCGGCGGGCGCGCGACCGGTGCTGGTCGACCTCGACCACGTCCAGGGTGCCGCGTTCACCTCGGTGGACCTCGACGGTCGTGCGGTGGTGCTGACCAACGCACTCGGCCTGGACGAGTGGAGGGCACACGCGGCGCAGATCCATGAGCGCGGAGGCACAGTGGTGCTCGACCTGGCGCAGGCGAGCGTCGCGCCCAGGGTGCTGCGCCGGTTCCGGGAGGCTGCCTGTCCGATCGTGCTCAGTTTCGGCGAGGGCAAGCCACTGGGCGGAGTCGGCGGCGGCGCTCTGCTCACCTCGGTGTCTCTCTCCTCGGCGCCGGTCGCCGGTGCCGCCGGGCCGCGGCGGCGCGGTGAACTGGCTCCGCTGCGGCGGGCCGTGGCTGAGCGGATCGTGGCGCACGCACCGGGCTTCGTACGGGCCGCGGTCCAGCGCGCGCAGTCGCGCACACCCGGCTGGTCGAACACCAAGGCCGACCACCTGCCCACCGAGGCGGGTCAGGTCACCCAGGGCGAGGCGTCCCGCTGGGAGGTCGCGTCGGCTGCTGCTCTGCTACGGACCGCATCCTCCGTCGCGGACGAGGCCGCGCTCACCCATGAGCGTGTCCGCTCCGCTGTCGTCGGCGAGCTGACCACCTGTCAGCCGGTGGCCGCCGACCCCGATTTGGGGCCGGGAATCGAGCTGGTGTTCCGGCGTCCCGGGCAGCGATTTCTCTTCGCGCGGGCGCTGGCCGAGGGCGGCGTCCCGAGCACGTGGAACTACTACCCCCTGCACAGGCTGGCTCCGTACGCCGCCTTCGCAGCGGGATCGATGGCCGGAGCCGATGCGCTGTGGCCGCGAGTGCTGACCGTGGCCAAGCAGCCGCAGCCGCGACTCACGGCGCAGTTCCTGGTGGAGGCGATGGTCGCGGCCGACCGTTCGGTGCGGGAACAGGAGGCGGGTCGTGACTGATCTCCGTGAGCGCACTGCCGCGTCGGTGCTGTCGGAGTCCGCATGGGACGCCCGGCTGGCAGCCGCGCGTGCCGAACTGCCCTTCGCGCGGCGGTGCTGGCTCACGCTCGGTCTTGCGGACTCGCCGGACCTGCGCTTCGTGCCGACAGCGGTGCGGTGGGGGCACTCGGGTGAGCTGTTGTTGCCGCTGTGCGTATCCGGCCGGCGGGCGCAGATCGGCTGCTACGGCTACGGATCGGTGGCCGTGTCCGCCGACTGGCAGGGAGAGCTGCCCGGCTTCGCCGAGCTTGCCGAGGTCGTGTGCCGTGACCACGCTCTGACGGAACTGTCCACTCTGCTCCCTCCGGCCGCCGCTTCGTCCGGCCTGGAACGGCAGTTGGGGCACTGGCCCGCGCGGCCCGGCAGGAACACCTTCCTCCTCGACCTCACCGAGGGCGCGGACGCGGTGTGGAAGGCAGCCAAGGGCAGCTCCCGCACAGCCGTCCGGAGGGCGGGCGCGCTCGGCCTCGTGGCATCGGTCGCGCTGCCCGCGCACGGGGACGACCTGCTCAGGCTGCACCGGCAGACCCTGGGACGCAACGGCGTCGGATCCGCCTACAACGCATCGGACATTGCCTTCCTCCTCGACGGCGACCAGACAGTCACCACCGTCGTCGCCAACGGCGACGCGGTCCTTGCCGCGTCGGTGTTCGCGGTGGGTGCGGCGGGGGCGTACCACCTCATGCAGCTGACCTCAGAGCACGGGCGCAAGGCCAACGCCGGCCATCTGGCCTTCTGGTCCGCCCTGACAGCACTGGCCGACCGCGGTATCGGCACGGTCGACCTCGGCGCGGCGGCCGGCGACGGGCAGGAGAAGTTCAAGGCGGGCTGGGGCGCGCTGGCCGCGGCGACCCGTCTCGTCCACTGGCCGTACGGGGAGGCGCGATGATCATCAGCGCGCACCAGCCCGCCTACCTGCCGTGGCTGGGCTACTTCGCCAAGATCGCCGCCTCCGACCTGTTCGTGCTGCACGACCGCAGCCGGATCGGCCGGCGGAACATGCTCAACCGCAACAAGATCGGCGGTCCCGGCGGCGAACAGCTCCTGACCATTCCGCTCTCGCACGAGGACCTGCGGGCCGAGCGGCCGATCGACGAGGTGCGGCTGGTCGACGACGGCTGGCGGCGCAGGCACTGGAAGGCCATTCAGATGGCCTACCGGCGGGCGCCCTACTTCAGGCTGCACGCCGAGTTCCTGGAGACCTACTACGCCACCGAGTTCGCCACGCTCAACGAGGTGTGCCTGCCGTTCATCGACTACTGCCTCGAACAGCTCAAGATCGACTGCCCGGTGCACCGGATCTCGACGCTGCAACTGCCCGAGTTCGACCGCCAGACCATCATCCCGCTGCTGTGCCGGAAGTACGGCGCCGACGCGTTCATCGCGGGGCCGCAGGCGACGAACTACCTGGACACCACGGGCCTGGACGCCATCCGGATCGAGTACTTCCACTACGCGCACCCGGAGTACCCGCAGGGGCGCGACGGCTTCCAGTCGCACCTGTCCGTACTCGACCTGTTGATGCACTGCGGGCCGGAGAGCGCCGACATCGTCAGGGGGACCCCGTCATGAGCACCGTGCTCGCCGTCGTCGCGCATCCCGACGACGAGGTGATCGGCCCCGGCGGCACGCTGGCCAAGCACGCCAAGGCCGGCGACGAGGTACACGTACTGATCCTCGCCGAGGGCAAGACGTCGCGGGCCGACGACCCCGATCCCGAGGCCAGCGCGGCACTGTCGGCACAGGAGACGGCAGCGTCCTGCGCGGTCCTGGGGAGCACCGGCGTGCACCGGCTCGACCTCGCCGACAACCAGCTCGACACCTACCCCCTGCTCATCCTGGCCCAGCAGATCGGCGCCGTCGTCGAACGGCTCGCCCCGCACACCGTCTACACCCACCACAGCGGCGACCTCAACATCGACCACGAACTGACCACCCGTGCCTGCATGATCGCGTGCCGGCCGCACGCGAGCCCGGTGCGCTGGCTGCTCGGCTTCTCCACCCTGTCGGCCACCGACGCGGGTTACGCAGGCCGCGAACCGTTCGTGCCCGCTCTCTACAGCGACATCACCGACACGCTGGCGAACAAGCTCGACGCCATGCGCTGCTACGCGTCGGAACTGCGGGACTTTCCGCACCCGCGCTCGCTCAAAGCCATCGGCCTGCAGGCCGAACTGTTCGGCGCGCACGCGAACACCGCCGCGGCGGAGGCGTTCAGCGTGCTGCGCGGGACCTGGGACACACACATCAGCCAGTCGAAGGAGGTGTGACCGCTCGTGACCGGTCACGTGGTGCTGCCGGCGCCAACGAAGGTGAAGACCCATCCGTTCATGGTGTGGGGGGAGCGCGTCGAGCCCGACAACGACCCCCGCGTACTGGAGTTCCCCAACGGCGCCAGGGCCGCGGTCCCGCGGCTGACCCGGGCGCTCGTCGATCGGCTGCACAACCCGCCGACCGACCTCGCCGAGACCCCGCTGCAGGAGATTGTTGCCTACCTCAACCGGATCGGGCACCTGTGGAACAACGAGGAGTACGCGCGCCGCAGGCTCTACGTCCGTGAGCTGAAGCGGATGCACGGCTACTCCCAGCAGATGGCCGACGCCGAGGCCGACCTGATCTCGGCGACGCTGCGCGCCCACGCACAGCTGCACGACATGGTGGCCGTCGAGCTCGGCCACCGGCAGATCATGGACCGCTGGATCCCCCGCGAGGACGCCGAGGTGCGCGCCTATCCGCGCGGCCGCAGCGTGCACATCCTGCCGGGCAATGTCCCGTACTCGACCACGGTCTCGCTGATCCGCGCGCTGCTGACCAAGAACACCTCGGTGCTCAAGTACGCCGCGGGCGAGCCGGCCACCGCCGTCGTACTCGCTCAGAGCTTCACCGACATCGACCCCAATCACCCGGTGACCAGGTCGGTGAGCGCGGTGTTCTGGGAGCGCGACAGCGACCTGGGCAAGGAGATCCTCGGCAGCGCCGACGTGATCTGCGCCTGGGGCGGTGCCGAGGCGGTGCAGGTTGCCTACCGGAACTGCTCGTCCGAGGCGATCGTGGTGCCCTACGGCCCGCGGCGCAGCTTCACCGTCGTCGGCAAGGACGCGGACATGGCACGGGCGACCCGCGGCATCGCGCACGACGCGTCGATGTACGAGCAGCGTGCCTGCTTCTCCACCCACCAGGTGTTCACCGACGCCGACCCCGAGGAGTTCGCCGACCGGCTGCAGGCCGAGCTGGTGCGCTACGAGGACATGCTGCCGCGTACCTCGGTCACCGCCGACGAGGCCGCGCAGGCGTCCATGGAGGTCGCCGCGCAGCAGTTCCTCGGGCAGCGCGTCCGTACCGGCTCCTGGGGATCGATCCTGATCACCGACCCGGCCACCGTCACTGAACTCCCCAGCGCCCGGACGGTGTTCGTGCACCCGGTCGCCGACCTGGCCGAGGTGTCGAAGTGGGTCGACCCGACGGTGCAGACCATCGGCCTGGCGCCGTGGTCCCTGCACGAACAGCTGCGGCACGAGCTGGCCCGGCGCGGCGCGTGCCGGTTCGTCGAGGCGGGACTGTCGCCGTTCTTCCGGCTCGGCGGCTCCCACGACGGCCTCCAGCCGCTGCAGATGATGACCCGGATGGTCTCGGTGGAGGCCCCGCGGCTCAACTACGGCAAGGGAATGGTCGTGCCGATCGACCAGTCCGAGTTCCTGGAGCACCGCCGCCTGCGCGACCTGCTCATGTGAGGGGCCGCGGCAAGCGCCCGACGCCCGAAGTTTCCCGACCGAATAACCCAAGACGAATAACACAGAGGAGAATTCTGATGGACGTAGGCGTGATGCTGACGACGGCCCACCCCGACCACTGGTCGGAGACCGAGGTCTTCGACTACTCGATGGACTTCGCCGTCGAGGCCGACAAGATCGGCTACCAGTCGGCCTGGCTGCTCGAGCACCACTTCACCCGCTACGGCCTGTGCCCGAACACGCTGACCATGGCGGGCTATGTGCTGGGACAGACCAAGCAGATCAAGGTCGGCACCGCGGTGGTCATCCTGCCGCTCGACCACCCGATCCGCATCGCCGAGCAGACCAACATGCTCGACCAGCTCAGCCACGGCCGGTTCATCCTCGGTGTGGGCCGCGGGTACTTCCCGAAGGACTTCGAGGCCTTCGGCGTGGACCCGGCCAAGTCCCACATCCTGCAGACCGAGTACGTCGACATCATCCGCAGCATCTGGGAGACCGGCAGCGCCAAGTGGGAGGGCCAGGAGATAACGCTGCCCGACGTGACGCCGTTCCCCACCCAGTACACCAAGCCGACCCCGCCGCTGTACGGCGTGGGCCAGTCGCCGTCGACGATCGAGTGGGCGGCCTCGCGCGGCATTCCGCTGATCATGCCGGCCATCGGCGCGTACGAGGCGATGCGCTCGATCATCGACCTCTACAACGAGACCGCCGAGAGCCACGGCATCGACCCGACCACCGTGCCGCACGCCCTGTGCACCGTCGCCCATGTCGCCGAGACCACCCAGAAGGCGCATGACGAGATCTGGAAGCACATGTGCTGGTGGGAGCAGGAGCACGACGACGCCGCGTTCACCATGGAGCAGCTGCAGAAGCTCCCGAACTACCGGTTCCAGTACGGCGAATGGCAGGCAGCGGCGCTGCGCGGTGACCGCACCAACGCCGACTTCACCAACTACATGCTGGAAAACAGCATCGTCGGCAGCGTCGAGGAGTGCGTGGACCGCCTCGGCCGGACCATGGAGGTCACCGGCGTGCGCAACTTCCAGCTCGGCGTCGAGGCCACCCTCAACCGCGACCGGATCCTGGAGAACATGAACATGTTCGCCGAGGAAGTCCTTCCCCGTATCGGCTGGAAGCCGAGCGCGGTCTCGTGATGACGACGCACATCGACGCCGGGCCGCGGTCGTCCATCGCGCTCACCGGCACCGAGTTCGCCGAACTCGACCGGTTGATCTTCGAGGACGACGACTGGTGGGCGATGCCGAGCGCCGACCAGGCCGCGCTGCGGCACCGGTTCATCACCGCGGCGGTGGCGCACCACCTGGAGCACAACGCGGACTACCGGGCCTTCGCCGAGTCGAGCGGGTCCACGCTCGCCGACCTCGGCGCCCCCGGGAGCCTGGAGCGGGTGCCTCAGTTCCCGACCCGGATGTTCAAGCGCGTCGAGGTACGCAGCGTCCCCGCGGCGGACTGCGACGTGTTCAAGTCCAGCGGTACCAGCGGCACGCAGAGCATGGTCTGGCGAGACGAACCGTCGCTGGAGCGGCTGGCCGGCTCACTGCGTCCCGAGGGCGACATCTGGCGCACCCTCTACGGCGACATCGACCTCGACGACGACGGCCAGATGATCCACCTCGGGCCGAACCGTCGCGAGGCGGACGGCGTGTGGATCAGCTACATCATGACGCTCGTCGAGATGTTCGCCTCCACTCGCTCCTATGTCGCCGACGGTGTGCTGCGCCTGCGCGACGTCGTACGCGACCTGGAAAGCGCGCTGGCCGACGGGAAGTTCGTGTGCGTGGCCGGTCCGCCGGTCTTCACGGCGGAACTGCTGCGCCACATGTCGGACAACAGCATCAAGCTGTCCGCGGGCGACCGGATGGCGGTGATCACCGGCGGCGGCTGGAAGAAGAACGAGTCCACCAAACTCGACCCGGACCGGCTGCGGTCACTCGCCATGGACACCTTCGGCCTGGCATCGGAACAGCAGGTACGCGACGTGTTCAACCAGGTCGAGCTGAACACGGCGTTCATCGAGTGCGAGCACCACCGCAAGCATGTGCCGCCGTGGGTCGAGGTGATCGTGCGCGACCCACGCGACCTGACCCCGGTTTCGGCCGGGCAGGTCGGCCTGATGTCGTACCTGGACCCGACGGCGCGCAGCTACCCGTGCTTCCTGCTGGCGGAGGACTTCGGATCCGCCGAGACCGACAACTGCCCGTGCGGGCGGGCCGGCACCACGGTTCACATCGACCGCAGGATGCGCACCTCCAGCCACCACGGCTGTGCCCTGCGCCTCGCCGAGACGGTGCGGACCGACTGACGGGCAACAGGACAGACAAGCAACAGATCACACAGGAGGGGGAGCCATGTCGACAGAGTGTTTCGACGTGACTACGAACAACGGCCGGACCGTGGCCGTATGGCGCGACAGCCCGTCGGACAATGCCGGCACCGGGCCGATCGTCGTCATGGCGCCGGGATTCGGCCAGCGGATGCGCAGCTCCGGGGTGCTCGCGCTGATGCTGGTCTACAACGGCGCAACGGTCTACCGGTTCGACGCGCTCGACCACGTCGGGATCAGCGACGGCGAGATCGTCGACTATTCCGTCACCGAGCTGATGCAGGCCCTCACGGCGGTGGTCGACAACGTGCGCAAGCGCGAGGGTGTGGAGACCGTCTCGATGGTCGCCACCAGCCTCTCCGCGCTGCCGGTACTGCAGTTCGCGGCCGCCAACAAGTGCGCCGACAACATCGCTCTGATGCTGGGCGTCGTCAACGGCCGGCAGACCCTGCTCAAGGTGCTCGACGTCGACTACCTGGACTGGGAGCTGGACGACCTGCCCGCCCGGGTGCACATCGACAAGCACTCCGTGGACCCGCGGCCGATCGTCAGCGAGACCCGGGTCGTCAACTGGTGGGAAATGTCGGCCACCGTCGATGCGCTGTCCCAGCTCACCATCCCGGTGCGCAACTTCGTCGCCGCCGACGACGACTGGGTGGACATCGCCGACGTACGCACCGCGTTCGGGGCCGCCGACATCGACCAGAGCAATGTCATCGAGGTCGCGGTGTCCGGGCACGCGCTGCTGCGCAACCCGGTGGCGCTCAAGCAACTGCTGATGGACGTGACCCGCAGCCTGATCGGCGGAGACGACGACCCGGTCATGCCGAGCTTCGAGGAGATCGTCGCGCTGCGCGGCTCGGAGCGCGAGCTCGAACGCCACCATGTGGCCACCCGCGAGGGCGGCCGGGCAGAACCCACGGAGTAGGTGCGATGAGCGTGGAACCGGCAACTCACGGCCAGGGCGAGACGGCGGCCGACCCGGGGGACTCGACCCTGATGAACGCCACGTACAGCGGCGTCTACGGCGAGATCTACCGCACGCACTGGTGGTGGCGGGCCCGGGAGCACCAGGTGCTGCACTACGTCGGCAAACACGGCCGGTGGGCCGGCCGCCGGGCGAAGGTCCTCGACGTCGGCTGCGGCGACGGGTTCATCTGGCGGCGGCTCGAACCCTTCGGCGACGTCGAGGGGATCGAGCCGGACCGGGTACTCGTGGCCCCCGATTCGCCGGTACGCGACCGCATCGAGGTCGCGGACTTCGTGCAGGGGCGGCCGCGCGGCGACGACCACGACCTGGTGCTGATGCTCGATGTGCTCGAGCACATCGACGACCAGGACGCGGCGCTGCGCCGGGTGGCGTCCCTGCTCGGCCCCGACGGCCGGGGCGTGATCACGGTCCCCGCGCTCATGGCGCTGTGGAGCGAGTTCGACGAACTCAGCGGCCACTTCCGGCGCTACACCCGCACCTCCTTGCGGGCGGCGCTGGAGGGCGCCGGCCTGAGGGTGCTGGAGCTGCGCTACTACTACGCGTGGACAGTGGTGCCGCTGTTCCTGCGCAGGATGCTCTTCAAGGCGGACGCCTCGGAGCACAGCCACTTCGTGAAGGCGCCCGCGCAGCCGGTCAACCGGCTGATGTACGGGCTGAGCCGCATCGATCACTGGCTCACCCGCCGGCTGCCCGCGCCTGCCGGCAGCTCCCTCATCGCGGTGGTCGCACGGACTCCGTGACGGGCCCCAACCAACACTCTTAAGGAATGTGACATGTCGGAACATCGTGCGCGGTGGTCCCGCCGCGTCCTGGGGCTGATCGCCGCGGGCAGCACTCTGGCCCTCGCGGTGGTCGTGCCCACTCTGGCCGATGCCCACGAGGCGAGTGCCGAATCGACGGCGGAGATCGGCTGGGCCGACTGCGGTGAGGGCTCGGTGCCCGGCGCCCAGTGTGCGCAGATGGAGGTGCCGCTGGACTGGACGAAGCCGGACGGGAAGAAGATCACCCTGGCTCTGTCGAAGCTGCCCGCGCTGGATCAGGACAACAAGATCGGTCCGCTGCTGTTCAACCCGGGCGGCCCCGGCGGCTCCGGCATGGGGGCGGTGGCCTACAGCGACCTGCTCGCCGTCGCGCCCGAATTCGCGCCGCTGCGCCAGCGGTTCGACCTGATCGGGTTCGACCCGCGCGGTGTCGGCCAGAGCACGCCGATCGCCTGCCCCAAGCCGCTGCACGACTCCGCGGTCAGTACGTTCCCGCGCAGCCGGGCCGCCTTCGAGCAACTCAAGCAGTTCAACAAGGCAGCGGGGCAGGCCTGTCGCGAGGCGACGGGACCGCTGATCGACCACGTCGACACTGCCAGTGTCGTCTCCGACGTCGAAGCCCTGCGCAAGGCACTCGGCGCACAGAAGATCTCCTGGCTGGGCCTGTCCTACGGCACCGAGATCGGCTCGCTCTACGCCCAGCGCCACCCGGACCGGGTGCGGACGATGGTGCTCGACGGAGTCGTCGACCACAGCCTGCAAACCCGCACGGCCGCGCTCGACGAGGCCCGGGCCACGGAGAAGGCACTGCGGCGCTTCGCCGACTGGTGCAAGACCGATGAGCAGTGCGCCCTGCGCGGCGCCGACGTGATCGCCACGTACGACAGCGTCATGACCGCGGCGCGGACCTCGGGCATCCCGGCGTCGAACCTCGGACGCAAGGCCAACGCCGAGGAACTCGCCAACGGCGCGTACACGTTCCTGACCCAGCCGTCGGCCTGGCCGCTCCTGTCGGGTGCGCTCGCGGCCGCCGCGGGCCTGGCCGGGGACGCCGACGCCACGGGCCTGGTCACCCCCGCGTCGTTCCTGCAGCCGGAGTACAAGGCGTACCGGACCGTGGGCTGCCACGACTTCGCGCCGAACACCCGCGGATTCGTCGACATGGCCGTGCAGTCCGCCCGCCTGCGCTCGGCGGCCCCGCACACCTGGCGCTACTCGGAGTTCTGGGACTGGACGAGCGGCTGCCTGGGCTGGCCGGTGCCCGCCGCCAACCAGCCCGCCCCGCTGGAGGTCCACGGCGCACCGCCCGTGCTGCTGGTCAACACCCGCTACGACGCGGCGACTCCGTACCCATGGGCGCAGCGCCTCGCGGCGAAGATCGAGGGCAGCCGGCTGCTCACCGTCGAGGGCGACGGGCACACCGGCATCCTCAACTCCGCCTGCGCGCGCGGCCACGAGGCCCAGTACCTGGTGACCGGAAAGACGCCCGCGGCGGGCACGACCTGCGCGACCTCGAAGTCGGCCGCAGTCGCCAAGGCGATCACCAGCGGCGGACTTCGGTGACCGGGACCCCCGGCGCTCCCTCCGCCCAAGACGCCGAGGCCGCTGCCGGTCAAGGCACCGTGGGCAAAGCCACGTACGAGGAGTGGCTCGGCCTGGTCGTGATCGTGCTGTGCTGCGTCCTTGTGGCGATGGACATCAGCGTGCTGTTCTACGCGGTGCCCTTCGTCTCGGCCGATCTCACCCCCAGCACCACCGAGGTGCTGTGGGTGATGGACATCTACGGATTCCTGCTGGCGGGCCTGCTGATCACCATGGGAGCGCTGGGGGACCGGATCGGGCGGCGCAAGCTGCTGCTGTTCGGCGCGGCGGGCTTCGGCGTCGCATCCGTCCTCGCCGCCTACTCCAGCAGTCCCGGGCTGCTCATCGCCAGCCGGGCACTGCTGGGGGTCGCGGGCGCGACGTTGGCGCCCTCGACGCTGTCGCTGATCCGCAACATGTTCCACGACGAGGGGCAGCGCCGCACGGCGATCGGATTGTGGACCGCGGGCTTCGCCGCGGGCGCGATGCTCGGCCCGATCACGGCGGGCGTGCTGCTGGAGCGATTCTGGTGGGGCTCGGTGTTCCTCATCAATGTGCCGGTCATGATCCTGGTGATCGTGCTCGGCCCGATCCTGCTGCCGGAGTTCCGCAGCCCCAGCCCGGAACGGTTCGACCTGTTCAGCGCGGCCCTCTCGCTGGCGGCGGTGCTGCCGGTCGTCTACGGGGCCAAGAGGTTCGCCGAGGGACACCACGACTGGAAGTCGATTGCGGCGGTCGTCGCCGGACTCGCCGTCGGCGCGCTGTTCATCCGGCGGCAGCGCCGCTCGCGCGACCCGCTCATCGACACCAAGCTCTTCCGCGACCGCGCGTTCAGCACCGCCATCGTCACCACCACGGTGGTGCAGTTCGCGATGCTCGGCATGATGATGCTCAGCTCGCAGTACGCACTGTCCGTGCTGGGCCTGCGGCCGTTCGTCGCCTCGATGTGGCAACTGCCCGCCATCGCCACGCTGTTCCTCGGGCTCACGCTGGCGGGCGTCCTGGCCAAGCGGGTCCGGCCCGCGTTCATTGTCTGCACCGGACTCACGGTCGCCGCTGCGGGCTTCGCGGTGATGAGCCTGGTGACCGCGGACAGCGGGCTGGCCCTCATCGTCGTCGGCAGCAGCATCATGACCTCCGGCGTGGGCATGGTCGTGCTGCTGGCCACCGACGTCGTGGTCGCGAGCGCCCCGCCGGAGCGCGCGGGGTCGGCGTCGGCGCTGTCGGAGACCAGCAACGAGTTCGGCGGCGCCATCGGCATCGCGATGCTCGGCAGCATCGCGCTGACGGTGTACCGGCGCGAGGTCGAGGACGTCATCCCTCCCGGCCTTCCGGCCACGGCGGACGAGGCCACCCGCGGCACGCTCCAGGCGGCGATGGAGGTCGCCAAGTCCCTGCCGGACCCGGCAGGCGCGGCGCTCAAGCAGGGCAGCATCGAGGCGTTCACCGACGGGTTGCAGATCGCGGTGCTCACCGGGTCGGCGATCCTGCTGGTCGTCGCCGCCGCTGCGGCGATCGCCCTGCGGCCCGTACGTATCGACGCGCAACAGGTGGGGGAGTGACACCCGTGACCATCCAAGGGGCGGCCCTGCGCACGGCACTGCGGCCGTACGCCTCGGGAATCGCGGTCCTCACCGCAGCAGACTCCGCGGGCCCCGCGGGAGTGACCATCACCTCGCTGACCTCGATCAGCACGGAACCCGCGCTCGTCTCCTTCGCCCTGGCCGACACCTCCTCCACCTGGCGGCGGATCAAGGACAGCCAGTGGTTCGGGATCCAGATCCTGGCCGGCGACCAGCTGGACCTGGCCCAGCGGTTCGCCACCCCGGGCACCGACCGCTTCGCCCCACCCACCCGCTGGCACACCGGCCCCCACGGCGTCCCCCTCGTCGAGGGCTGCCTGTCCTGGCTGGTCTGCTCCCGCTACGACCAGATCAGACTGGGCGACCACCACTTGGTCGTCGGCGCGGTGGACTACGCGGAGGTCGGGGCGGGCGGGGACAGCCTCGTCCATCTCCACGGGGCACTGCAGCCGGTCGCCTCCGTCGCCCTGACCCAGGCGAGCGTCGACTAGCGGGGTCCCTGCCCGACACGATCGGCTGTCACAACGAGCGCGCGTATGGCCCTCAGGGGGTGCCCGGACCGCGGCTGCCATCTTTTCCCGTCACGGCACTATGAACTGATACGCCCCCTCGCTACCCTCCGCGCATGATTTCCACGGTTGTCTGGGGTACCGGCAATGTCGGTCGTGCGGCGATCCGTGCCGTCGTGGCCCACCCTTCGCTGAAACTCGCCGCCGTACTCGTCCACAACCCCGACAAGGTCGGCCGCGACGCGGGCCAACTCGCCGGACTCACCGAGGAGTTAGGGGTCGCGTGCACTGACGACATCGACGCGGTACTGGCCGCCGGTCCCTGCGCGGTGGTGTACGCGGCGTCCGGCGACATCCGTCCCGACGAGGCCCACGCGGACATCATCAGCGCGATCCGGGCCGGAGCCGTGGTTGTCACCCCGGCGCTGTATGGGCTCTACGACCAGCGCAACGCTCCGCCTGAGCTCAGGGAACCGGTGCTGGCCGCCGTCGCAGAGGGCGGAGGCTCGCTGTTCGTCTCCGGCGTCGACCCCGGCTGGGGCAACGATGTCCTGCCCTTGCTGATCAGCGGGCTCGGCTCCACCGTGGACGTCATCCGCTGTCAGGAGATCTTCGACTACTCCACGTACGAACAGGAAGAGTCGGTCCGGGACCTGGTCGGGATGGGGCGGCCCATGGACTACGAGCCGCTGATGCTCGCGCCGTGCATCCCGACCATGGTGTGGGGCGGGCAGATACGCCTGATGGCCCGGGCCCTCGGCGTCGAACTCGACGAGATCCGCGAGACCATGGCCCGGCGCCCGCTCGACGCCACGGTGAGCACCAGGACGATGGGGGAGTTCGAGGCGGGCACCCAGGGCGCGGTGCGGTTCGAGGTGCAGGGCATCGTCGGGGGCGAACCCCGCATCGTCATCGAGCACGTCACCCGCATCCACCCCTCCTGCGCACCGGACTGGCCGACACCGCCGGACGGCGCCGGGGCACACCGGGTGATCATCGAGGGCCGCCCGCGCATCGAGGTGACGGTCGAGGCGACCGACGAGGGCGAGAACCGGTCCGCGGGCGGGAACGCCACCGCGGTCGGACGGCTGGTGAGCGCCATCGACTGGCTCGTGGACGCGGAACCCGGCCTCTACGACGCGCTCGACGTCCCGCTGCGCCCCGCAGTCGGCAAGCTCGGAAGGAGACAACGATGAACATCGAGATCCCCGAGGGCCAGGAGCCAATCGGGTATGTGTGGGGCGAGATGGTCCCCGGCATAGGGATGGCCGCCGCGAACTTCTCGCTCGCGGTGTACGAGCACACGACCCTGGGACTGCGCGAGTTCGAGGCCGCGCGGCTGCGGATCGCACAGATCAACGGGTGTCTCTTCTGCCTCGACTGGCGGACGGACCGGGACGGACACAAGGTCGAGGAGGAGTTCGCCGACGCCGTGACCCAGTGGCGCACCACCGACGCCTTCGACGACCGCACCCGGCTGGCCGCGGAGTACGCCGAGCGGTACGCCCTGGATCACCACGGCCTCGACGACGAGTTCTGGACTCGGATGACCGCGCACTACAGCCAGCGGGAGATCGTGGAGCTGAGCATGAGCATCGGCTCCTGGCTGGCGTTCGGTCGGCTCAACCATGTGCTGGGCCTGGACGCCGTGTGCGTACTGCCGGGGAACTGACGCGTTGGCGGCGAACTCGCCCTCACCGGACCGTCGTTAGAGGTCGGTTGCGATGATCGTCTCGATGTTCCGTTCGGCGAGCGCGGTGATGGTGACGAACGGGTTGACGCTGGTGTTGCCGGGGATCAGTGAGCCGTCGATGACGTACAGGCCGGGATGGCCATGGAGGCGGCCGTAGTTGTCGGTGGCTCTGTTCAGAACCACGCCGCCGAGAGGATGGTACGTGAGGTGGTCGCCCCAGATCTTGTAGGTGCCGAACAGGTCGGTCCGGTAGATCGTCCCTTCCCTGGCGTTGATCTTGTCGAAGATCGTTTTGGCCATGTCGATGGACGGCTGCTTCCAGGCGGTCTGCCAGTTCAGGCCGACCTTGCCCGTGGCGGCATTCCAGGCGAACTGGGCGCGGTTGGGGTTCTTGGTGATCGACAGATAGAACGAGGCGTAGGTCTCGATCCCGGTCGGTAGCGGAGCGATTTCGGCGAAGGCGCCGCCCGCAGCCCAGTTGTCGATGCCGGAACAGGGGATGGACGACTGGAGCTTGCCGGTCGGGTCCCACATGTAGTTGGCGCGGCCGCACATGACGTTGCCGTTGTCGCCCCAGCCCTTGCCGATCTCGTTGTTCAGGGCCGGCAGTGCGCCGGTGGCCTTCAGCTTGGTCAGCAGTTTGCTGGTGCCGACGCTGCCGGCCGCGAAGAACACCCGGTCCGCGGTCACGGTCTTGGTGGCGGTGGTGTCTCCGGTGGTGTTGATCTCGTCCATGACCACCGAGTAGCCGCCGCCCGCCGTCGGGGCAACCGAAGTGACCTTGTGCAGCGGCGAGATGGTGACTCTGCCGGTCGCTCTGGCCTGGGCGAGGTAGGTCTTCTCCAGCGACTTCTTGCCGTGGTTGTTGCCGTACAGGATCTCGCCGATCAGCGCCGACTTGGGGACGGTACCTGCCGCCTCCTGCTTCATGTAGTCCCAGTCGTACACGTCGGGCACGAAGACGAACGGGAAGCCTGAACGCTGGGCGTGCTTACGGCCCACCCGGGCGTACTGGTAGCACTCGGCGGTTTCGAACCAGGCCGGGTCGACGACGCCGACCCCGAGCCCGGCGTTGGCGCGCGGGAAGTAGGTGCCGTACATCTCGTCGGCGTTCACCGACGGCAGGACGGCCCCAAAGTTCTCGCGCCTCGGCGTCACCGCCATACCGCCGTTGACCAGCGAACCGCCCCCGACGCCGCGGCCCTGGTAGACGATGATGCCGCCCATCTCCTCGGCATCCAGGATCCCGGTGTAGCGGGGGATGTCCTTGTCGAGCGGGAACCCGAGGAAGTTGCTGATGGGCTGTTTCGTTTTGGTGCGCAGCCAGTACGACCGTTTATCGGGTTTGGTCGTGTTGGCGAAGATCTTGCCGTCGGAACCCGGGGTGTCCCAGGACATTCCCATCTCGACCATGTGCACGTCGACGCCGGCCTGAGCGAGCCGCAGAGCGGCCACGGAGCCGCCGTATCCGGTACCGATCACGAGGACGGGGACGTGGTCCCCGGTGCCGATCGGGGCGGCTGCGGAGGCGGCCTTCGCCGCGGCTGCGGTGGCGTGACCGGCAAGGGCGACGGCACCCAGAAGAGAACTGGTTCCAGCGATAAACCGGCGGCGCGAAACGTCGCTGGAACCCTTACTGTGCACGGCAGTTTCACTCATGTGATGTTCCTCACTCTTTGACGAATGGGAACACGTTCTACTGCTGCTTGTGCATGAAGTCACTACATACCTTTAGGTAACTTGTGGCCGATCACGCACTCCGAGAGCCACTCGCAACCAAAGCGCCGTGGAAGTGCCCTGGGCACCGCGACCCTGCATCCACGTCGCCGGGCAACGCCGCGACCGCCCCGGCGAACTCCTCGACCCGCAGCCCGGCGATGACGCCTCCGCGACCTGGACCCTGGAATGCACCACCGCCGCCTCGCCGACCGGCACCGATGTGAAAGCCCCCTATGTGCAAGGCCGGGTCGGGAAGCTGAGGTCCACGGCGCGGCTTCGGCGGCCTTGGGCAGGGCCGTGCCGCATGCCACGGCAGGGCGCCTGAAGTTCCGGGTACGACCGTCACGGCCTGACGGGGACGTTGGTCAGGCCGCTGACCGCCCGGGTCACCGTGTCCGAGGCGTATACGACATTGGGCCTGCCGGAACACTTCGACGCGGACGTGATTTTGATGGCGTAGTCGCCGACGCCGCCGAGGTCGCAGTCGTTGCCCCGCCACACCGTTCCGCAGCCGTTGGGGAACGACGGCGATGTGCCGGGTCTCGCCGTGACGCAGGGATCCTCGCCTCCTTCCGATCCTTCCGACCGGAGCCCGGCCTCAGGCAAGCGCTTCGGCGAGTTCCGGGAGGTAGCCCGCCAGGAAGCCCAGGTCGGTGGCGCGCCCGAAGTCCGGGTGGCTGCGGTGGTCAGGCAGACGGGCCAGTGCCTTGCGGCCGAAGTAGCCACCTCCGGCAGCCTCGGCGGGCCGGGTGGGTTCGCCCCTCCAGCCGGGGTCGGTCGCGGCGAGGGGCAGGCAGCGTACAAAGAGGTCGTGGCAGGCCTGCAATCCGCGGCGCAGCACCACGTGGTAGGGGTCGTCCGGACCGATCGGGTAGGGCTCGGCGGCCAGTGTGCGGCCCGTGTCGATGCCCGCGTCGACCTCGTGGAGCGTCGCGGCGAACTCGCGCTCGCCGCGCAGCATCGCGTACACCAGGGCCACTTCGGGAATCCCCCGATAGGCAGGCAGCGGGCCGTGGTGGATGTTCAGGATGCGCAGCCCGGTGGAGAGGACCGGAGCGCGGAAGATCATCCGGTTGTTGACCGACCAGAGCAGCCCGTCCGTGCCGGCGTCGCCCAGTTCGGCAGCGACCGCGTTGATGTCCTCGACCGCCAGGAAGGGGATGTCGGGCCGAGTCGTCCCAGTGGCCGGCGCGGGGCCGCAGACCAGGTCGACGGCCAGGTCGCGGTCCAGGGTGTGCTGTACGGCGCGCCAGAGCAGCGCGCCCTCACCGACGAAGATCACGACGTGCTCCGCAGTGCCTCGACGGTCTCGACGACTCGACCGAGCGTCAGATTCTCGCTGAGGGACCCGAGCCGGGCCAGAAACTGCTGCTCCGCGGACCGGCCCAGCAGTTCGTCGCCGAGCGCCGACAGCATCTCCAGTACGGCGAGAGAGTCGCCGCCCAGTGCGTGGAAGTCGGAGGAGGCGTCGAGGCGGGTGGCCTCGCAGTGCAGGATGCGGGACCAGATCCCGGCAATCAGCTCTGCTGTGCCGGGTCCGGGAGCACGTACCCCTTCCGGCTCAGCGGCTGCCTCGTCGAAGGGGTTCGGCAGCGCGTTGCGGTCGGTCTTGCCGCTGGACGTTTCCGGAAGCGAGGGCACCGCACACACCACCGAGGGCACCAGGTGGGACGGCAGCGAACGCTCCAACGCGGCCCGTACGGCAGTCTCGTCGAGAACGACCGAGCCCTCGGCGGCAACGACGAAGGCGCACAGCGCCTGCGGGCCGGTGGGGTGCCTGCGGCGGGCGACCACGGCGGCCTGTGCGATGTCAGGCATCGCGGTGAGCGCCGCCTCTACCTCGCCCGGCTCGACCCGGTGACCGCGGATCTTGACCTGTGCATCGATCCGGCCCGCGTATTCGAGCTGCCCGTCCGGCAGCCGTTGCACCAGGTCGCCGGTCCGGTAGGCGCGCCGCCCGTCGGGGAGGTAGACGAAGCGGTCGGCGGTCAGGTCGGGGCGGCCGAGGTAGCCGCGGGCCAGCTGAACACCCGTCACATACAATTCGCCCAGCCCGCCGTCGGCGACTTCGTGCCGCTGCTCGTCGAGCACGGCCACGGAGGTTCTGTGCACCGGTACCCCGATCGGCGCGGACGTTCGTGAGCCGTCGTCGCCGACGACGGCGACGGTGCAGGCCACCGTCGCCTCGGTGGGGCCGTAGATATTGACGATCAGACAGTCGGGCCCGAACCACTCGCGTGCCCAGCGGCTCGTGGCCGTGGTGAGGTTCTCGCCGCCGAGGTGCAGCGCGCGGATGCCCGCCGGGCGCAGGCCGAGCCGTGCGGCGAGATCGAGGTGGGTCGGGGTCAGCGCCAGGGTGTTGGCCTGCCGCCCCGAGAACATCTCACGCAGCTTGACGTGGTCGAGTTCGCCGGGCACGGGTACGACGGCGCCACCGTGCAGCAGCGGCGGGAAGATCTGCATCATCGAGAGGTCGAAGCCGGGCGAGAAGGAGTACGCGGCCCGGGTCTGCTCGTCGCACCGCAGGAACGGGGCTATCCAGCCGACCACGTTGACGAGGCTCCGGTGTTCGATCTGCACACCCTTGGGCTTGCCGGTTGACCCCGAGGTGTAGATCACGTACGCGAGATCGTCCGGTCCGGGAGCCGCGGCTGCGACGGCCGCCCCGGCGTCCACCATGGCGTCGTCGGTCGCGACGTCTTCGAGGAGGATCGTTGTGCAACCGGCCCCCTCCGTACGGTCGGCCGATGCCGCGTCCGTCAGACAGAGGCGGACCTGGGCGTCGTGCAGCAGTTCCTTGACCCGCTGTGCCGGATTGCGCATGTCCATCGGCAGGAACGCGGCGCCCGCCTTGAGGACACCCCAGACCCCGGCCAGGCCGAACGCCGAACGGTCCGCCAGCACGCCGACCACCTCGCCGCGCTGGACGCCCCGGGCCAGCAGCACGGCTGCCACGGAGTCCGAGCGGCGGTCCAGATCCCCGTAAGACCAGGGGAGTCCGTCTCCGATCACGGCGGGTGCGTCCGGCCGCCAGGCGGCCTGCGCCCGGAACAGCTGCACCACGGTCTCATCCAGCGGCGGCAGCCCGTCAGGTCCGGGTTCCAGGAGCCGCTCGGCCGCACCGGGCTCCCGAGGCGTTGCCACGGGCGGCGCGCACGAAACCGGCACCGCGGAGGCCAGCGCGGTCTCGATCCGGTCCAGCAGTGCATCGCAGCGCTCGCCGACGTCCTCGGCACCGCGGGCGGAGACCACCAGCTCGGTGTGCTCGGGCAGTTCGAGCAGGGCGATGCTGACGGGAACCAGCGGTGCGTGCACGGGCAGGGCGTACACGGTCCCTGCCGTGAACTCCTCCGTGCTGAACTTGTCGAGCGCCATGCGGCCGGCGTTGGACACGATGGCCGACGCCAGATAGCGGTGGCGGGCGTAGGAGGCGGTGCGCGAGGCGCCGACCAGCCCTGCGGCCACGGGCAGTGGCAGCCGGGCCAGCGCCGCCTCCGCCCCGGCCGCCAGTTCCTGCCGCGCGGCCAGCGCGTTGAGCAACCGCCGGTGCACCGCGTCCGCGTCCTGGCCTTGTGGCACATCGAGGAACACCGGCAGCGCCAGGTTGGCGGTCGACGACTCCGTGGGGGCGTGGCGCCGCAAATCCACCGGAACCATGATCCGGGCAGAGGAACCGCCGACCGTCGCGGCGACCTCGGCGGCCACCTTCGCGGCCAGCGCCGCGTGCCGGCCCGAGACCGTGCGCCGCCGCCACACCGAGCCGCTGCCCGGCCGGCCCGCCAACGGCGAGCGCTGGTCGAGCCCGAGGCGGGGCCGTTGCCCCGTACGGCCGAGCGTGTCCAGCAGGTGATAGTCGGCCAGGGAGCCGGCGGCGCCGCGCAGTGGTTCACCGCGCAGTGCCCGGAAGACCTCGGCGGCCCACATCGCCGTGCCCTTGAGGTCCATCACGGCATGGGAAGCGCGGAACACCACGGTGCTCGGCTCGCCGGTGAGAAGCAGGACCTCGCAGCCTGCGCGGCCTTCGGCTTCGGCCAGCGGGCCGGTGAGTTCCGGCAGGCCGGTGAGCGTGCTGCGGTCGAAGCCTTGTCCATCGGCGACCACCACCCGCGCCGGAAACCCGCTGTCGATCCACATTCTCCCGCGCCGCACCAGCCGCGAGCCCGGGCAGGCCGCCGAGGCTTGTGCCACGGCGCGGCTCAGGTCCAGGGCGTCGATCGGCCCTTTGCCCTCGACCACCAGCTGAAGTACCAGCAGCTCACCCAGGCGGGCGGCGGCCAGATACGACCACTCGGTCGGCGACACGGGCCGGCGGAAAGCAGTACGGCCCGATGGGTGGACCTCGGGGCCTACGGCCGCGGCGGCGTGCTGGGCAGTCATGGCTACTTCACCTTCCGGATGAATGCGTCGACGCCGCCAATGCTGTCGATCCAGGCCTCCAGCCGGGCCATCCCGGCGTCGTGGTCCACCCGCGGCGCCGTCAGATCCCGCCGGGCCGCCGCAATGTCGTACGTCGCCGAACGGGTGAGCAGGGCAAGCGAGTAACGGGACAGCGGAGGCGAGGAGTTCTTGGCCAGCGGCGGCAGCTTCCAGACCATGTCGGCCGTGAAGGCGATGGCGCGCAGCAGGCTGTGGGAGACGCGTTTGGTCGGGGGTTTGCCGCCGAACCGTTCGGCGAGAGAGGCGAGCGTGCTCCAGATCTCCACCGGCGCTTCGTCGGCTATGAAATACGCCCTGCCGCCGACACCCTCGGCACGCGCCGCCCGCACGCACGCATCAGCGGCGTTCTCGCAGTAGCACAGCGAGGCGTACACCTGCCTGCCCCCGGACAGGTCGGGGAGGCTGCCCGTCATCATCTTCGCGAGCAGCCGCGGCATGAAACCGGAGTGGTCGCGCGGGCCCCACACGGCGCGCGGGCGCAGTGCGACGGTGGTGAAGTCCGCGCGGTCCGCGGCCAGCACCAGGCGCTCCGCGGCGGCCTTGGTCTCCGAGTAGAGATTGAGGTGACGCGTCGGGAAGGGCTCGCTCTCGTCGATGTCGAGCCGGTCGCCGCCGCGGATGCCCATCAGCGCGCTGGGGCTGCTGATGAAGACGAAGCGTCGTGCTCCCGCATCCCTGGCCGCCGACATGAGGCGATCCGTGCCAGAGACGTTCTCGTCCCAGAACTGGGCGCGGGTGCCCCTGTCGGTGACGCGGGCGGCGCTGTGGTGCACCACCTCGATCCCGTCCATGGCCCGGCGTATCGAGGCGGCGTCGCGCAGGTCGCCGTACGCGAACTCGATGCCCGCGACGGTGCGCAGATGGCTCAGGTCGCTCTCTTTGCGTACGAGCACCCGTACGTCGTCGCCGGCACGCGCACAGGCGTCGACGATATGGCTGCCGAGGAACCCGGACGCGCCGGTCACCAGCACCTTCATCGGGAAGCGCCCTTCGTCTTGCGGTGCCCAGTCCGCCACCAGGTCGCTCCGAAGAGCATCGTGAGGGCGGCTGTCGCCCATGGTTTGCGCCCGGTGGCGAGTTCCTGCTCCGCGCTCAGCGCGGACGGTATCTGGGCGGCGTGGACGACGACGCTCAGGAAGGCGTCGAGCCACCACAGGGTGGTCAGCGCACCATGGTCCCAAGGCAGCAGCGGCCAGGCAGCGAGGTATGCCCACCCGAGCAGCGGGACGGTACGCAGGGCCCGGTCGGCCGCCGTCGGGCGGCGGCTTCCCGTGAGCCGGTCCTCG
This sequence comes from Streptomyces sp. SLBN-118, assembly GCF_006715635.1. Lineage (NCBI taxonomy): Bacteria > Bacillati > Actinomycetota > Actinomycetes > Kitasatosporales > Streptomycetaceae > Streptomyces > Streptomyces sp. SLBN-118. Next base: position 571,714 of record NZ_VFNP01000001.1, on the reverse strand, counting down.
GCCCAGCCGGCCAACAGCTCCCGGCGGATCTTGGCGTTGTGGCGGATGTCCACAGGGAACGCGGGATGCGGCAGGAAGTCGCTGATCGCCTTGGTCACCGGGTTGTTCGCGCCCAGTTCCCGCAACTCGCCCTCGATCCGGGGCCATTGCCTGCTGTCGGCGCCCGGTGCCAGCTCCACGCACAGCACCGGCCGTTGTTCATCGGGCGGGCCGAAGCCCACCAGAGCCGTGCGCTTCACCTCGGGGTGGGTGTTGAAGACGCCCTCACAGCGCACCGTGTGCAGGTCGCCGTCGGACGCCCGGACCCGGTGGCTCTTGCGCCCGCAGAACCAGATCCGTCCCTCGCCGTCGATCCATCCGACGTCACCAGTGCGGTGCCAACGACGCTCACCGTCCTGGATCTTGTGCTCGGAGTCGGCCCGGGGCGACTGGAAGTAGCGCGGGCTGACCGCCCGGCCACTGACCACTATCTCGCCCATCTCACCGGTCGCCACGCCCAGTCCGGGAATCCAGCGGGGGACCGGGCCGTCGCTGATCCCGATCACGCGGACCGACGTACCCGGTGCGGGCCGACCCACACAGACCCCCAGACCGGCGGCTGGGCCGTCGGCCGGCCACGCGCGCGCTTCCCGGCTCTCCAACAGCGCCATGGGCAGGGCCTCGGTCGATCCGTATGTGCTGAACACACGGGCCTCGTCGGGCAGTACGGCCCGCAGAGCCGCCATCAGTTCGGGACTCACCGGTGCGCCGCCGGAGACGATCAGCCGGAGCGAGGGCACGCGGGCCCGGGACTGCGCCAGATGGGCGGAGAGCGGACCGAGCAGCGCGGGTGAGGCAAACATGGCGTTGACGTGGAAGCGCTGGATCGCGTCGGTCAGCAGCGCCGGATCGGCGGCGCCGACCCGGCCCATGTTCATCTTCGGCACCACGGCCGTGCGGCCCGCCGCGAGGTCGAACACGCCCATCAGGGGCAGGGTGACCAGCGTGCTGGTCATGTCGGTGGTGAAGTGGCCCTCCTCGACGCCGTACGCCATCCCCAACAGCATGCCGACGGTGATCTCGACCGGCTTGGCCGGGCCGGTACTGCCGGTGGTGTACCCGATCAGTGCGAGGTCCTCGGGCCCGGACTCCAGCGGAGGCGACTGCGGAAGGCTCGCGCCGAGGGCCGTCAGCTCCTCAAGTGCCGTGCCGTTCCCGCGGCCGACCTTGATCAGGCTCCGCACTCCGGCGAAGGCACGCGGGCGCAGCCGCCGCAGGATGTGCGCGGACGGTACGCCGATGAACGCCTGTACCCCCACGCGGTGGATGCAGTCCAGCATGCGGCCCAGCCCCATACCGGGATCGACCACCACCGGTACCGCTCCGACGTGCATCAGGGCGAAGACCAGTGTCAGCAGGTCGACGCCCGGAGTCACCAGCAGGGCTGTACGGGTGCCGCGACGGATGCCATGGGCTTCCAGTGCGGCGGCGCAGGCGTTGACCCGGGTGGCGAGCTCGCCGTAGCTGACGGAGGCGTAGGCCGGTCGGCCGGCCGACTCCATCCGGTCGCCGTCCGGGTGGATGACGGCCGGCTTGTCCGGCGTACGGACGGCGTGCCAGGCGAGCAGTTCGGCCAGGAACGCGTCCTGGCGCAGGGCGGTTGTGGTGCCGGGCATCAGCGCGCGGCTCCATCGCTGTCGTCGTTCAGGCGGTAGAGACAGGCCGCCGAACTCAGCCCGGCGCCGACGGCAAGGAACAGGATTCGGTCGAAGCCGGCGAGCCTGCCAGCGTCTTGTGCCTGCCGGAAGCCGTAGGTGAGTGCCGAGGTGTGCGGGTCGCCCTGTACTCCTTCGACGGTGACCGCGGCATCGGATGCCATGCCCAGCCGTTTGGCGAGCTGGGCGGGGAAGTCGGACGACGGCTGCGAGGTGATCAGCAGTGTGCGGTCGAGGACCGCTGCGGTTCCATCGGTGTCGGCGCCGTATTCGGCCGCGAGGCAACCGTGCGCGGAGTCGACCGCCAGATCGAGCATGCGCTCCAGGACGCCGCCCTCGCGATCGACGACGATGGTGTTACGACCTGCCGAGCCCGCCTCGTACAGCGGCAGATAACCGTTGACCCCGTGGTCACCCGGCGCCGACCGGTGGTGGACCCGGCCGAAGCCGCTGCCGTCGGCGGTGCGTTCCAGCAGGAGTGCAGCTCCGGTGCTCGCGTACGGGAACTCGACGGTGCCTGCCTTCGACGGATCCATTGAGGGGTGCGTGTCGGCTGAGACCACAAGTACCCTGCGAGCACTGCCGGTTGCCAGCAGGGCGCTGGCGGCCTGGACGGCGTTGAGTACGCCGCAGGCGCCGTTCATGAGGTCGAACGAGAAGGCGGGCCGCCTGTCCGGGTCGTGTAGATAGTCCAGGTTGATGCCGATGCGCTTCTGGATGAGTGCGGCGACGGAGGGCTCGGAGAGGTTGGAGTCGCGGTAGACGCCGACGTTGATGAGGACGTCGATGTCCGCGGCACTGAGCCCGGCCTGGTCCAGGCAGGCGCGTCCGGCCGACGCCGCGTACTCGATCGCGCTGCCGGTGTCGTCGGCAGGGCTGAGAGCGGTGGAGGTAATGACGGTAGCCACTTTTCACACCTCCAGACTGGAGACGGTCGCGGACAGGAAACCGGTGACCACGCCCGACGCGGCGGGCACCAGGAGGACTTTGGACCCCTGGGGTATGCGGCGTTCCGCGAGTGCTTGATGCAATACCAGGTAGTGAGAGGTGGTCGCGGTATTGGCGAACTTCTCGACGACCGACAGTGTCTGTGGCATCGGTGTCTCGAAGATGTTCTCGCCCACCTGGTTCATGAAGTCGACGAACCGGCTGCCGACCTGATGCTGTACGACGAAGTCGTAGCCCTCCTCGGCGAATTGGCGGCCGTCCTCGGCCAGCTTGTCCCGATGGAAGGTCGGCCAGAGCGAGAGCCTGTCCTGGGCGTGCATCTCTTTGTTGTTCGTGTACATCGCCAGATCGCCGGTGTCGTCGCTGGGCATGCCCAGGCACAGATGCGAGTACTCCGAACAGGTCATCAGCTCGACGTCGTGGATCACGTCCGCTTCGTCGGTGGCGCGGTCGACCATCACGGCGACGGCGGAGTCGCCCACGGAGAGGGACGCGAACTGGGGGTCCCTGCTGTCCTCCATCTCGCGCGCGGCGGTGAAGGCGATCGGGGTGATGTGTTCGCCGCTGAGCACCAGGCCGTTACGTACCTCACCGGACCGGATCATCCGGTCCAGCAGATAGACGCCGGTCATCATGCCCGCGCAGGCGTTGGAGACATCGAAGTGAAGGGCCGAGAGCGCGCCGATCCCCTTGGCGATGCGGTGGGCGAACGACGGCTCGAACTGGTGGCGTCGGCCGTCCGTCGTGCGGCTGATGGAGCAGGAGATCACGACGTCGATCTCGTCCGGGGTGTAGCGCGAGCGATCCAGACATGCGCGGGCTGCCGAAACCGCCATCGTGAGGCAGTCCTCGGGAATGTCGCCCGTATCGTCCGCGACGCGGCGCTCGGCCATGCCGGTAATTTTGAAGAGGTCGAATTCCGGAGTCTTCTCCATGCGGGCGAGGAGTTCCGGAGTGCTCATCACAGTCGAAGGGAGATATGCCCCTATGGACTCTAAGCGACTCTTGTTCATAAACCCCTCCTGGTGGTTCCTTGTTCATGCGGCCCACCGGAATGGTCAAAACCTCAATGAGTGTCACGAGTCATTGAATTCCCCCGACTTCGGCGCGCCGCACGACGACGTTAGCGCACTGTGGAGGGTGCCTGGCCGCAACAAGCCTGTGATGATCACCACTTGACGGCTATTTAGCATTCCCGGGGCGCTGGCCAAAATGTGTCAGCCGATATTGCGACACGATGTCGGTGATGTTTCGAAACGTCGACGTGGGCAATCCGCGGGCGTATCCGCCGCCCGGCGTGCCCGATCGGGTCCCAGCCCCGCGAATGCCGTGCAATGCGTGAGCAGGCACCGTCCTCGCCCCTCGACCGGACCGTCTGCGCCCCGGCCGGGCCGCACCCGTTCGACTGCTACGACGAGGAGCAACGAGCCCTACTCGCCAGTAATTTGGCTGATCATCGTCTCACCGGGGCGGTTTGCGCCCCTCTACGCTCCGGATCACCGTTCCGCGGTGCCGTCCGTTCAGAACGGTCCCAGCCACATGGAGCCCCCCAGTGAGACGAACGCAACGCCGCGGCGGTCACCGCGCCGCGCTCCGGACGACAAGTACCGCCGCTGCTACGGCACTTGTGATCGCCGGAACAGCCGCTGCGGCACCCGCCGCGTCCGCGACGCACACGGTGGTGGCAACGGGGACTGCCCACGCGGCGGCCCGCGCCCCGGGCCCCTCCTTCCGCCTCGCCGACATCCCGATGAAGGACGGTGTCGTCCTCAAGGCGAATGTGTTCTCGCCCGCCTCCGGCACTCCCGGCGCCGACGCGCGCGGCCGCTACCCGGTGATCGTGCAGCCGGCCAGCTGGGGCCAGAACGACATCGAGTACGTCCTCCAGGGCAAGCGACTCGCCGCGGCCGGCTATGTCGTGGTCACCTACACCGTCCGCGGCTTCTGGCTCTCCGGAGGCGAGGTCGACGTCGCGGGACCCAAGGACGTGGCGGACATCTCGGCGGTCATCGACTGGGCCATCGCCCGGACTCCGGCGGATCCGCGGCGTATCGGCATGACCGGTCTCTCTCTGGGCGGCGGCCTGACCCTGCTGGGGGCTGCCGCGGACCCGCGGATCAAAGCGGTCGCCGCGATGAGCGGTTGGGGGGACCTGGTGGACTCGCTGTACAGCGGCGAGACCCGGCATCTGCAGGCCGTTGCCGCACTCACCGCCGTACAGACGCCGACGGGCCGCCAGAGCGCCGAGCTCCGGGGCATGCTGTCCAACCTCTTCGCCGACCGCGACACCCCCGACGTCATCAGATGGGCGCAGACCAGGTCGCCCGGCGCGTATGCAGACCGCATCAATGCCAACGGCACGGCCGTCTTCCTGGCGAGCGCCTGGGGGGACAGCATCTTCAACCCCAGCCAGATCACAGCCTTCTACCAGAAGCTGACCGGTCCCAAGCGCATCGAGATGCGCCCCGGAGACCACGCCACGCAGGAGTTCTCCGGCCTGCTGGGCCTGGACAACGCCACCTGGGCGAGCGCGCTTCGCTGGTTCGACGAGCACCTCATGGGCCACGGCGGCTCTGCGCCACGGCCGCCGGTGGAGCTGGAGGTGCGGCCCAGCGGTGCACGGGAGAGCTACCCGTCCTGGCAGGCTGTCGGTTCCCGGACCGAGCGGCTGCGGCTCGGCAGGGCGAACGCCTTCGGCACCGGCGCGCTCGGCACCGGCGCCACGGTGGGCACGGGATGGCGGACGTCGGTCGTCGGCGGCCTGAACTCGGGCGCCGACGGCGGTATTACCGAACTGTCGGGACTGCTCGACCAGTTCATCAAACTTCCTCCGGTCGTCGCGGTCCCGTTGCTGCCCCGACGGGCCGCAGCCGTATGGCAGTCGGAGCCGTACGCCGCCGGGCGGCACATACGCGGAGTCGTCAGGCTGCACACAACCGTCACGTCCTCCGCGCCGCAGGGCACGGTGATCGGCCACCTCTACGATGTGAACTCCCTCGGCCTGGGGAAACTGATCTCCCACGCCCCGCAGAGCTGGAAGGGCAGAACACCGAGACACGCCTTTCCGCTCGACATCCAGCTCTTCGCCACCGCCTATGACCTGCCCGCAGGACACCGGCTGGCCCTGGTCCTCGACACCCAGGACCCGCTGTACGGCGGCCGGACGCCGACGGGCAGCAAGGTGACGTTCGGCTCGCCTGAGGACGACCCTTCCGAGGTGGTGCTGCCCCTTCGGTAGCCGGCGATCAACCGGGTGCGTCGCCGGGGCACGCCGATGCCCTGACCGCGGAGCGTGATGTGTCGGCAGGCCCAACGCTCCCGCAGGAGGCCGACATGCATCGAAACGCAGTCGCTGACGGCTTGAGCGCGAGCGGCTTGTTGACGGGCACGACCCGCGGTGCTCCGTTCAACCAGTTGGGGGCGTCGCGGCGCGGTCGGTGATGTGTGGCGGCGGCGCGATGCCGTCGGGAAGCGCGGGGTCGGGCTCCGGTGGGCCGAAGCCCGTCGGTCCCGCCCGTCGGCTCCGTAGACGGTCGGGACGACCATGATCTGACCGTCGACGGGCACGCCGAGGTGGCAGACGAAGCCCGCCTCCAGGACGGCGTCGAGCGCCGCGCGATCGGGACGCCCCTGCTCCCGCAGGCGCCGGTGGCGAGTGAGCTGTGTCTGCGGCAGGGTGGCCGGAAGCCGGCTGTGGTTCATGTCGGCCCCTTTCAGCGGCTCGGCAGCAATGCGTAGGGCACAACGTTATCGATATCGACACTTGAACTGCTAGAGGTCAACGGAATCGGTTGTCTCCAGGTGCTGCAGCAACTGAATCCATCCGAGGGGATGTGGCCGTGTCCGACGCGCAGGATCCTTGACCGCAGGTCGGGCCTCCGTGATGCTGTCGTTGCGGCACATGAGGCGCGTGCCGTAATAAGCAACGCATCCCATGGGTTCGCATCAGTCGAGGAGTGGCCATGACGCACCAGGTCCGTGCTGTTGTCGCGAGGGGGAAGGGCGCCCCGGTCAGCCTGGAAACGATCATCGTGCCTGATCCGGGACCGGGTGAGGCACTGGTGAACATCGAGGCCTGCGGGGTCTGCCACACCGATCTGCACTATCGCGAGGGCGGCATCAACGACGACTTCCCCTTCCTGCTCGGCCATGAGGCGGCGGGCCGGGTCGAGTCTGTCGGCGCGGGCGTCACCGAGATCGCGCCCGGCGACTTCGTCATCCTCAACTGGCGTGCGGTCTGCGGCCAGTGCCGCGCGTGTCTGCGCGGGCGGCCCTGGTACTGCTTCAACACCCACAACGCCAAGCAGAAGATGACCCTCACCGACGGCACCGAGCTGTCCCCGGCCCTGGGCATCGGTGCTTTCGCCGAGAAGACGCTGGTGGCAGCCGGGCAGTGTACGAAGGTCGACGAGCGGGCATCGGCCGCGGTCGCCGGGCTCCTGGGTTGCGGTGTGATGGCGGGTATCGGGGCGGCGATCAACACCGGTGGCGTCGGGCGCGGTGATTCCGTCGCCGTGATCGGCTGCGGTGGCGTGGGCGACGCCGCGATCGCCGGGTCCCGGCTCGCGGGCGCGGCGAAGATCATCGCCGTGGACATCGACGAGCGGAAGCTGGCCACCGCGAAGAAGATCGGTGCCACCCACACCGTCAACTCCAAGGAGAACGACCCGGTCGAGGCGATCCGGGAACTGACCGGAGGCTTCGGCGCGGACGTCGTCATCGAGGCCGTCGGCCGCCCCGAGACGTACAAGCAGGCCTTCTACGCCCGCGACCTCGCGGGGACCGTCGTCCTCGTCGGCGTCCCGACTCCGGAGATGAAGCTGGAGCTGCCGCTGCTGGACGTCTTCGGCCGCGGCGGAGCGCTCAAGTCGTCCTGGTACGGCGACTGCCTGCCGAGCCGCGACTTCCCCATGCTGATCGACCTCCACCTGCAGGGGCGCCTGGATCTCGACGCGTTCGTCACCGAGACGATCGCGCTCGACGAAGTCGAGAAAGCCTTCGAGCGGATGCACCACGGTGACGTGCTGCGCTCGGTGGTGGTCCTGTGACGTCCGCGAGAATCGACCGACTCGTCACCTCCGGCACCTTCTCCCTGGACGGTGGCACCTGGGACGTCGACAACAACGTGTGGATCGTCGGCGACGACGAAGAGGCCGTCGTCATCGACGCCGCTCACGACGCGGACGCCATCATCGCCGCGCTCGGCGGCCGGACGCTTCGCGCGATCCTCTGTACGCACGCCCACAACGACCACATCGACGCCGCCCCGTTGCTCGCGGACCGGACCGGCGCCCCGATTCTGCTGCACCCGGACGACCTGCCGCTGTGGAAACAGACCCACCCCGAGCGGCTGCCCGACGCCGAACTGGCCCACGGCCAGATCGTCACGGTGGCGGGTGTCGACCTGACGGTGCTGCACACCCCCGGCCACGCCCCCGGCGCGGTCTGCCTGTACGCGCCGGCCCTGAAGGCCCTCTTCAGCGGTGACACGCTCTTCGCGGGCGGGCCGGGGGCGACGGGGAGGTCGTACAGCCATTTCGGCACCATCATCGAGTCGATCAGGGACCGGCTGCTTGCGCTGCCCGAGGGCACGGTCGTGCACACCGGGCACGGGGACACGACGACCATCGCCGCGGAAGCCCCGCATCTGCAGGAGTGGATCGACCGCGGGTTCTGACAGCGGCTCTGGCAGCAGGTTTTCACAGCAGGTTCTCACCGCGGCGTCCGGCCGCGGGTTCCGAGCGCCTCGCGGCGGCCTCCGGTCAACACGTCGACAGTGACGTTGACCGCGAGGCCGCCGTGCGTTTTCTCCTGGCTCGACATCCCCTGTGAACAGGCCGAAGGCGCCGATCGGCGGGGCGTTGCCGGTTGACCTGTAGTTGTGTACTACGCACAGCGTTGCGTGAAAAGAAACATGGAACAAGGGGTCGCCCTGTCCGGAGGATGCCTTGACACCGGCTTTGGGGGACTTCAAACTGGCGTTGCGCTTACCGCAATCTGTTTCGCTATATGCACCCGAGCACCCGAGGTGTCATGATGATTCCCGCGTGCCGTCTCGCGGATCTGCCGCGAGGCGAGGCCATACGGCTCGACATGGATCCGCCCGTGTCGGTGTTCCACACCGACGACGGCGAGGTCTTCGCCATCGACGACACCTGCACGCATCAGGATGCGTCGCTCGCCGACGGCTGGCTGGAGGGCTGTGAGGTCGAATGCCCGCTGCATGCCTCGAAGTTCGACCTCAGGACGGGGGCCGTCGACTCATCGCCGGCCAAGCTCCCCGTCCGTACCCATGAGGTCCTGATCGAGGACGGCATGATCTATGTCCGGCCGTCCACCGAGGCCCCGAACCTGCCGCCCTGCATCGCGGCGAGGCTCGCCGGAGGTCCCGCGTGAGGACCGTGGCCGTGGTCGGCGCCTCGCTCGCCGGACTGTCGGCCGCACGTTCCCTGCGGAAGCAGGGCTTCGACGGACGGCTCGTCGTGATCGGGGACGAGCCGCACCGCCCGTACGACAGGCCACCGTTGTCCAAGGAGTTCCTCGCCGGCACGATCCGCGAATCGGATCTCGCGCTGGAGGCGGACGGCGAGGACCTGCAGGCGGAGTGGCTGCTCGGCGTGCGGGCCGCGGGTTTCGACCCCGGTGACCGTGCCCTGCGGCTTGCGGACGGCCGGTCCGTGCGGGCCGACGGGATCGTCATCGCCACCGGTGCGACCGCCCGCATGCTGCCCGGCAGTGACGGCCTCGAAGGGGTGCACACGCTGCGGACCCTGGACGACGCCCGGGCCCTGCGGGACGATCTGGCCCTGGGCGGGCGGCTGGTGGTGATCGGCGGCGGGTTCATCGGCGCCGAGGTCGCCTCGACCGCGTACGGACTGGGCCTTGACGTGACGGTCGTCGAAGCGGCGCCGACGCCGCTGGCCGGACCGCTCGGCGAGGTCATGGGAGGCGTCGTCTCCACGCTCCACGCGGATCACGGCGTACGCCTGCTGTGCGGCGTCGGGGTCAAGGGGCTGAGCGGCCGGACCCGTGTCGATGCGGTCCTGCTCCAGGACGGCCGCAGCATCCCGGCCGACACCGTTGTCGTCGGCGTGGGTGCCCGCGCGTGCGTCGACTGGCTCGACGGCAGCGGCGTCGTCCTTGACGACGGCGTTACGTGCGGGGCGGACGGCCGCACCAACGTGGCCGGTGTGGTCGCGGTCGGGGACTGTGCCTCCTGGTACGACCCCGCTGCCGGGATCCACCGCCGCGTCGAGCACTGGACCGGCGCCCGGGAGAGGCCCGATGCGGCCGTGGCCGCGCTGCTGTCCGGAGGTTCGGCAACGCCGGGGGTGCCCAAGCCGCCCTACTTCTGGTCGGACCAGTACGGCGTACGCATCCAGTTCGCCGGACATTCCGCCGGCGCCGACAGCGTGACGGTCGAGGAGGGACTGCCCGACGACCGCAGCTTCCTGGCCGTCTACCGGCGGTCGGGGAATCCGGTCGCGGTCCTCGGGATGAATCAGCCGCGCCTGTTCACCCGCTGGCGCAAGCAGCTCGCCGCCGCGACGCTCTGACCCCACGCGTGCGGCGTCACGCGCTACCGCTCAGCACGCCGCTCATTGCATACCGCACAGCGGCGCCCGGACTTCCCTGTCCCGGCGCGACGACCGACCGACGATGTCACCCGCGAGGAGTGCACAGTGACCTCGACCAGCCTGCCCGACAGCCTGATCGCCACCCTCCCCGGCTCCTACTACACCGATCCAGGGATCTTCGCCCAGGAACAGGAGCACATCTTCGAGGCGATGTGGTTCTGCGTCGCGCGCTCCTCCGATCTGGCCGGGCCCGGCGCCTTCAAGACCGTCGACGTGGGCCGCGAGAGCATCCTCGTCACCCGGGCCCGCGACAACTCCGTGCGCGCCTTCTTCAACGTCTGCCGGCATCGCGGCGCCAAGCTCTGCACGGAGGAGTCCGGCGAGGTCAAGCGCGCCTTCCAGTGCCCGTATCACGCGTGGACCTACGACCTGACGGGCAAGCTCGTCGCGGCGCCCAACCTCACGAAGATGCCCGACGTCGGCCGTACCGAGTACGGCCTGGCGAGCGTGGCCACTCGCGAGTGGCTGGGCTATGTCTGGGTCTGTCTGGCGGAGAACCCACCCTCCTTCGAGGAACAGATCGTGGGCGAGGTCGTGGCACGGCTCGGCGATGTCGAGTCGATCGAGCGCTACGACATGGACAACCTCGAAGTCGGCCGGCGGATCGTCTACGACGTGAAGGCCAACTGGAAGCTGATCATCGAGAACTTCATGGAGTGCTACCACTGCGCCACGATTCACCCCGAACTCACCGAAGTGCTGCCGGAGTTCGCCGACGGCTATGCCGCGCAGTACTACGTCGGCCACGGCGCCGAGTTCGGCGAAGAGATCAAGGGCTTCACCGTGGACGGCTCCGAAGGCATGGACCGCATCCCCGGTGTCTCCGAGGACCAGGACCGCCGCTACTACGCGATCACCGTCAGACCCCAGGTGTTCATCAACCTCGTCCCGGACCATGTGATCTTCCACCGGATGTACCCGGTCGCCGTCGACCGCACGATCGTCGAGTGCGACTGGCTGTACCTCAAGGACGTGGTGGACAGCGGCAGGGATGTCAGCCGGTCCGTGGAGCTCTTCGACCGGGTCAACCGGCAGGACTTCGACGCCTGCGAGCGCTGCCAGCCCGCGATGAACTCACGCCTGTACGCCAAGGGCGGCGTGCTCGTACCCAGTGAGCACCACATCGGTGCCTTCCACGACTGGATCCACGAGCGCCTCGGCACAGGGGAGCCCTAGCCGAACGACAGACCCCGGGCTCAGCCCAGGTAACCCATCCGGTGACTGATCTCGTCCGCGCCCTGGATCAGCACCGGAGCGAGCTCGCGCATGCGCTCCTCGGTGAACCGGTACGAGGGCCCGGACGCACTCAGCGCCGCGATGACCTCTCCGTCCCGGGAGCGGATCGGCGCGGCCATGGCGTGCAGCCCGATCTCGAGCTCCTCCAGGGTCCAGGCGTAGCCGTGTTCGCGGGCATCGGCGAGGTTCTTCTCGAGCTTCGTCTTCGCGGTGATGGTGCGCGGGGTCACCTTCTTCAGACCCGTCTGTGCCAGCAGCTCGTTGCGTTCCTTGGCAGGCAGGTGGGCCAGAAGGATCTTGCCGCTGGAGGTGGCGTGCAGCGGGGTCAGCTGGCCGACCCAGTTGTGCGCCGCGACGGCCGCGGGGCCGCGCACCTGGAAGAGGTTGATCGCATAGTGCTCCTGCATGACCGCGATGTTGACGGTCTCGCCGATCTCCTCCGCGAGGCGCTCGCAGACCGGGCGGCCCTGCTGGGTGATGTCGATACGGCCCGTGACCGCACCGGCCAGGCGCACGATGCCGAAGCCGAGGCGGTATTTGCCGCGCTCGCCCGCCTGCTCCACCAGGCCGCGCGACTCCAAGGCCCCGAGCAGGCGGAATGCCGTGGATTTGTGGACATCGATTTCGGCCGCCACGTCGCTGACGCCCGCTTCACCTTGCTGGGCAAGGATTTCCAGCACGCTGATGGCGCGGTCGACGGACTGGACCCCGCCGGGCTGCGAACCGGTCGTTTCGGTATCTGGACTGTAGTTGCTCACAGCGAAACTATACGCGCAGTAAACAACGATCGTGCGGAGAGGTGCGCCATTATTAAGTTGCGTTGCTCGCAACCTGGTGCGTATCGCGCTACTCGTACTAGCATGCCCGGCGTATCGAACGGCGCGACCGAGACGAGGCAGCCATGGCCCCCCAGCAGTACGACTTCGTCATCGTCGGCGGCGGATCGGCCGGCAGCGCACTGGCGAACCGGCTCTCAGCCGACCCGGGCAACCGCGTGCTGGTGCTGGAGGCCGGCCGGCCCGACTATCCCTGGGACGTGTTCATCCACATGCCCGCGGCGCTGACCTACCCGATCGGCAGCCGCTTCTACGACTGGAAGTACGAGTCCGAGCCGGAGCCCCACATGGGCGGCCGGCGCGTCTACCACGCCCGTGGCAAGGTGCTCGGCGGTTCCAGCAGCATCAACGGCATGATCTTCCAGCGCGGCAACCCCATGGACTACGAGCGGTGGGCCGCGGACCCGGGCATGGCGACCTGGGACTACGCGCACTGTCTGCCGTACTTCCAGCGCATGGAGAACTGCCTGGCCGCCGACCCCGACGACGAGTTCCGCGGCCACGACGGCCCCCTTGTCCTCGAACGCGGCCCGGCCTCCAGCCCCCTCTTCCCCGCCTTCCTCGAGGCCGTCCAGGAAGCCGGCTACCCCCGCACCGACGACGTCAATGGCTACCGGCAGGAAGGCTTCGCCCCCTTCGACCGCAATGTCCACCGCGGCCGTCGTCTGTCGGCCTCGAAGGCGTACCTCAAGCCCGTGAGGAAGCGGCCGAACCTCGACGTCAAGACCCGTGCTCTGGTCACTCGCGTGCTCTTCGAGGGCAAGCGCGCCGTCGGCGTCGAGTACCGGCGTGGCCGCGGCAGGCCCCAGCAGGTCCGGGCCCGCGAGGTCATCCTGTGCGGCGGCGCGATCAACTCCCCGCAGCTGCTCCAGTTGTCCGGCGTCGGAAACGCGGCGGAACTGAGCGCGCTCGGCATCGACGTCGTGCACGACCTTCCGGGTGTCGGCGAGAACCTGCAGGACCACCTGGAGGTCTATATCCAGTACGCCTGCACGCAGCCGGTCTCCATGCAGCCGTACATGGCCAAGTGGCGCGCGCCGTTCATCGGTCTGCAGTGGCTCTTCCGCAAGGGACCTGCCGCGACCAACCACTTCGAGGCCGGCGGCTTCGCCCGCAGCAACGAGGACGTCGACTACCCCAACCTGATGTTCCACTTCCTGCCCGTCGCGGTCCGCTACGACGGATCCTCACCGTCGGGCGGCCACGGCTACCAGGTGCACGTCGGCCCCATGTACTCCGACGCCCTCGGCTCCGTGAAGATCAAGAGCAGGGACCCGCGCGAGCACCCTGCCCTGCGCTTCAACTACCTGTCCACCGAACAGGACCGCCGCGAGTGGGTCGAGGCGATCCGGGTGACACGCAAGCTCCTCAACCAGCCCGCGCTCGCCCCGTACAACGGCGGAGAGATCTCACCGGGACCGTCCGTCGAGAGCGAGGAGGAGATCCTCGCCTGGGTCGCGAAGGAGGGCGAGACCGCCCTGCACCCGTCCTGCACCTGCAAGATGGGCACCGACGAGATGGCCGTCGTCGACCCCGCCAGCATGCGCGTGCACGGCGTCGAGGGACTGCGCGTCGTGGATGCCTCGGTGATGCCCTACGTCACCAACGGCAACATCTACGCGCCGGTGATGATGATCGCCGAGAAGGCCGCCGACCTCATCCTCGGCAAGGACCCGCTGCCGCCCTCGAAGGCCGCCTACTACCGGCACCGCGACTCCGCGAGATGACCGCGTTCCGTTCGCTGCTGCACCATGTCCGCTACGAAGTACTCCCCGCGAGGGCGACGCAGGACAAGGTGCTCGCCCATGTGCCGCGCGACGTGGTGGTCACGGTCACCGCGTCGCCGGTCAAGGGTCTTGAGCCGACGCTTGACCTGGCCACCCGGCTGGCGGCGCACGGCTATCGCGCCGTGCCGCACGTGCCCGCGCGGCTGCTGCGGGACGGCGCCCATGTGAAGGAGGTCGTCCACCGGCTGTGTGAGGCAGGCGTGGACGACGTCTTCGTACCCGCCGGGGACGCCGATGCGCCCGCGGGCCCCTACGAGGGCGCGCTGCCACTCCTGCGGCACCTCGCGGAACTGGGCAGCCCCTTCGCCAGGGTGGGCATCACCGGCTACCCGGAGAGCCATCCGCTCATCGACGACGACATCACCATCCAGGCGATGTGGGACAAGCACGCCCACGCGACGTACATCGTCAGCAACCTGTGCTTCGACGCACGCGTGCTGGGGGAGTGGGTGGGCCGGGTGCGGCGGCGCGATGTCACGCTTCCGGTGTACGTGGGCGTGGCCGGGCCCGTGGAACGTACGAAGCTGCTGGCGATGGCGGCGAAGATCGGCGTGGGGGAGTCGACGCGCTTCCTGGCGCGGCACGCCTCCTGGTTCGCGCGCCTGGCGGCGCCGGGCGGCTATGCGCCGGAGCGGCTGCTGCGGCGCAGCGCGCCCGCGCTGACCGCGCCCTCGGCGGCGGTGGCGGGGCTGCACCTGTTCACCTTCAACCAGATCGCCGAGACGGAACGCTGGCGGCGGGCGATGCTGGACCGCATCGACGGGTGTTGAGCCACCGGACCCCCGGCGGGGCCGGAGGTCCAGGAGGCCGCTTGCGCGGGCGTGAGGGCAGCGCCCCGGCTCAGCGGAAGACCACCGTGCGGTTCCCGTCCACCATGACGCGGCTCTCGCTGTGCCACTTCACCGCGTGCGCCAGGACCTGCGCCTCCACGTCCCGTCCCACCGTGACCAGTGCGTCCGGGTCGAGCGAGTGATCCACGCGCACCACGTCCTGCTCGATGATCTGCCCCTCGTCCAGGTCGGGCGTCACATAGTGCGCCGTGGCGCCGACGAGTTTCACGCCGCGGTCGTACGCCTGTCCGTAGGGGCGTGCGCCCTTGAAACTGGGCAGGAAGGAGTGGTGGATGTTGATGGCCCGGCCCTCGAGCTGCTTGCACAGGTCGTCGGAGAGGATCTGCATGTAGCGGGCAAGCACTACCAGGTCGATGTCCAGCTCGCGTACGAGTTCCAGCAGCCGTGCCTCGGCATCGGCCTTGGTGGCCTTGGTGACCGGGATGTGGTGGAAGGGGATGCCGTAGGTCCCGGCCAGCTCCTCGAACTCCTCGTGGTTGGAGACGATGGCCGGAATGTCGATGTTGAGCGCGCCGGTTCGCCGGCGGAAGAGCAGGTCGTTCAGGCAGTGGCCGAACTTCGACACCATGATCAGCGTGCGGGTCGGGGTCGAGGCATCCCGAAGGGTCCACGAGATCCGGTACGCCTCGGCGACGGGACCGAAGCGGTCGCGAAGGTGTTTCACATCGGTGTCGGGGTCCGACACATCGAAATGGACCCTCATGAAGAAACGGTCCTGAAGCCGGTCGTCGAACTGCTGGCTCTCCAGGATGTTGCCGGAATTCCTGACCAGGTAGCCGCTCACGGCGTGCACCAGTCCGGCCTGGTCCGGGCACGAGAGGGTGAGGACGTATTCGCGGCCAGGTTGCGGTCGAGGGGACATACGCGGCCTCCGTTGGTGCGTATTGCACAACGCGGTGAGTGATACGCAACATGGTCAGCCCCCTCGTGGGCCGTGGTCAAGAGAGTCGGGGCAACTGGGTCTCGGGGAGGAATCGGCCCGTCTCGCCCCCTTGACGTGGGTCACACGTTCGGACAGGGTGTTCCACCACAAGCAATGCAGTGCATGATGCGCAACGAACTTCGCTCGAAGGGCTCCGCTCGTGGCAGATCTGTATCTGGACGGAGAATGGCGCGACGCGGTGGCCGGTGGCCACCGGGAGATCCTCTGCCCTGCAGATGGCACGCTTGCCGCGCTTGTGTCCGAGGGAACGCGAGCCGACAGCGAGGCCGCGATCGCGGCGGCACGGCGGGCCTTCGACGAAGGCCCCTGGCCGAGGACCCCCGAACGGGAGCGCGGCGCGCTGCTGCTGCGCACCGCCGATCTGATCGAGCGCGATGTCAAGGAATTCGCACGGGCCGAGTCGCTCGACACCGGCAAGCGGCTCGTGGAGAGCGAGTACGACATCGCCGATGTGGTCGCCTGCTTCCGCTACTACGGGGGGATCGCCGGCACCAGCGCCGGCCGGGTGATCGACACCGGACGGGACGACGCCGTCAGCCGCATCACGTACGAGCCGGTCGGTGTGTGCGGGCTGATCACCCCGTGGAACTACCCACTGCTCCAGGCGTCGTGGAAGGTCGCCCCCGCTCTTCTGGCAGGGAACACGGTCATTCTGAAGCCGAGCGAGCTCACCCCCTCCACATCCATCCTGCTGATGCGGGCACTTGAGGAGGCCGGTCTTCCGCCCGGCGCCGCCAACCTCGTGCTCGGCTCCGGTCCCGAGGTGGGCGCACCGCTGTCCGAAGACCCGGCAGTCGACATGATCTCCTTCACCGGGGGCCTGGACACCGGCCGCAGGATCATGGCCACGGCCGCCGCGACCGTGAAGAAGGTCGCCCTCGAACTGGGCGGCAAGAACCCCAATGTCGTCTTCGCCGACGCCGACTTCGAGACCGCGGTGGACTTCGCTCTCACCGCCGTCTTCCTGCATTCGGGGCAGGTCTGCTCGGCCGGCGCCCGGCTCATCGTCGAAGACTCTCTCCACGACGCGTTCGTCGACGAGGTGGTACGCCGCGCCGGAGGCATCCGGCTGGGGGGCCCCTTCGATCCCCAGGCCGACACGGGACCGCTGATCTCCGCACAGCACCGCGAGAAGGTCGAGGCCTATGTCGCCGCCGGCCTCACCGAGGGCGCCGTCCTGCGGTGCGGCGGCAGCCGCCCCGCGGACCCCGCGCTCGCGAGCGGTCACTACTACCCGCCGACCGTGCTCGACGAGTGCCGCCAGGACATGCGTGTGGTGCACGAGGAGTCGTTCGGACCCGTGCTGACCGTCGAGCGCTTCAGCGACGAGGACGACGCCGTACGCATCGCCAATGACACCGAGTACGGACTCGCCGGAGCGGTCTGGACGCAGGACGCCGGCAAGGCCCAGCGCGTCGCGCGGCGGCTGCGCCACGGCACCGTGTGGATCAACGACTACCACCCCTATGTGCCGCAGGCGGAGTGGGGTGGCTTCGGGCACTCGGGAGTGGGCCGCGAACTGGGCCCGACAGGCCTGGAGGAATACCGCGAGCCCAAGCACATCTGGCAGAACATCCAACCCCGGCCGCAGCACTGGTTCCGCGGCTGAACGCCGAAGAGAGGTCGATCGTGACCCCAACGCAGACTGAACTGCCGCAGCGGCGCGGCACGTCCCAGGACCGGGACGCAGCCCCGGTCATTTCCGTGCGCGGGCTGTGGAAGGTGTTCGGGCCCAAGGCCGACCAGGTGCCGGGTTCCGAGGAGTTGTGCGGGCTCTCGCGCCGGGAACTCATGGACCGCACAGGATGCACCGCCGCCGTACGGGACGTGAACTTCGACGTGTCGCCCGGCGAGGTCTTCGTCGTGATGGGTCTGTCCGGCTCCGGCAAGTCCACGCTGGTGCGCTGTCTCACCCGGCTGATCGAACCCACCGCGGGTGCGGTCGACTTCGAGGGCGAGGACATCCGCGGCGCGGACCCCAGGCGTCTGCGCGAGCTTCGGCGCCGCAAGTTCTCCATGGTCTTCCAGCACTTCGGGCTGCTGCCGCACCGCCGGGTCGTCGACAACGTGTCGTACGGCCTGGAGATCCGCGGCATGAGCAAGGCCGAACGCAACAAGCGGGCCCTGGAGGTCGTCGAACTCGTCGGCCTGTCCGGATACGAGAACTCCTACCCCGACCAGCTTTCCGGCGGCATGCAACAGCGCGTCGGTCTCGCCCGGGCGCTCGCAGGCGACCCGGACGTGCTCTTCTTCGACGAGCCGTTCTCCGCGCTCGACCCGCTGATCCGCCGCGACATGCAGAACGAGGTCATCCGCCTGCACCACGAGGTCGGCAAGACGATGGTCTTCATCACGCACGACCTGTCCGAGGCGCTCAAGCTCGGCGACCGCATCCTCATCATGCGCGACGGCAAGATGGTCCAGTGCGGCACGGGTGACGAACTGGTCGGTGCGCCCGCCGACGACTATGTGCGCGAGTTCGTCAAGGACGTGTCCCGCGCCGAAGTCCTCACCCTGCGCTGGATCATGCGCGCCCCGGAGCCCGGCGATGCCCTCGACGGCCCGGAGTTGGGTCCGGACGTCGTGGTGCGCGAGGCGACTCGGGCGGTGCTCGCCGCCGACAGGCCGGTCAAGGTCGTCCAGGACGGCAAGCTTCTGGGCATCGTCGGCGACGAGGAGATCCTCGCGGTCGTGGCGGGGCAGGAAGGCGGCGCGTGATGGCCGTCATCACCAAGACGGCCGCACCGGTCGCATCCGTACGCAGGGTCAGCCGCCGCGTAGTGGTGGCCGCGATCCTGATCGCCTGGCTGGTGCTGTTCGCCGCCCTGCGCGGCCGGCAGACGCTGACCCTCGCGGCGGCCGATCTGACGGACCTGCACCGCTGGTTCAACTCGGTCAACGACAGCATCGGTGCCAACCGCAACAGCAACCCGCTCTTCCTCTACTTCTTCAACGAGATCCGGCTGGTCATCGACAATCTCGTCACCTTCATCCAGTCGCTGATCTCCCAGCCGGGGGCCGGGCGCCCGGTGCCCGTCATCGGCTGGCTGGGCGTCGTCGCCCTGACCGGCTATGTCTCGTGGGCCTTCGGCAACATCCGCGTCGCGGCCCTGGCCGTGGCCGGGTTCGTCTTCCTCGGGCTGCAGGGACTGTGGCAGGAGAGCATGGACACGCTGGCCCTGACGCTGTCGGCCGTGTTCGTCTCCCTGCTCATCGGGATCCCGCTCGGCATCTGGGCGGGGCTTTCGGACCGGGTGAACCGCGCGATCACGCCGTTCCTCGACTTCATGCAGACGATGCCCACGTTCGTCTATCTGGCTCCCCTGACGCTGTTCTTCCTCATCGGTCCTGCATCCGCGACGATCGCCACACTCATCTACGCGGCGCCTCCCGCCATCCGCATCACCGCGCACGCCATCCGCTCGGTGCCCGCCACCACGGTCGAGGCTGCCGAGTCGCTCGGATCCACCCGGAAGCAGACACTCACCAAAGTGCTGCTGCCCATGTCCAAACGGACCGTCGTCATGGGCGTGAACCAGACCATCATGGCCGCGCTGTCCATGGTCACCATCGCCGCCCTGATCGATGCGCCCGGCCTGGGCAAGACCGTCGTCAAGGCACTGCAGACCCTCGATGTCGGCGTCGCCTTCAACGCCGGGCTCGCCATCGTCGTCATGGCCATCGTGCTGGACCGGGTGACGACCGCGGCAGGTGACCGCGTGGAGACCGCCAGGAGGCGCGGCGCCGGCCGCTTCACGAAGTGGCGCCGTCCCCTGCTGCTCGCCGGCGGCGCGGCGGCCGCGGTGTGCGTATGGCTGTCCCACACCTATGTGTGGGCAGCCCAGTTCCCCGGCGAGGCCGGGGTGGGAAGCGCGATCGCCCGCTCTGCGGACTCGGTCACGCTGTGGACGCAGGACACCTTCGGTGGAGTTACCAACGGATTCAGGGACCTGATCACTACGGCGCTGCTCAACCCCTTCGAGACGCTGCTCACCGAGTCGCCCTGGTGGCTGGTGGGCGTGGTGATCGTCACCATCGGCGCCGTGCTCGGCGGGTGGCGCGCGGGTGCGACGGCGGCGGTCTGTGTGGCCCTGCTCGTCGGGACCGGGGTGTGGTCGGACAGCATGACGACCCTGGCCTCAACGGCCGTTGCGACGCTGATCGTGATGCTGCTCGGCGTCGTGGTCGGTGTCTGGATGGGCCGCAGTCCGCTGACCGACCGATTGATCAGGCCCAGCCTCGACGCGGGCCAGACCATGCCGTCGTTCGTGTATCTGGTGCCGTTCCTGGCGCTGTTCGGGGCCACGCGCTTCACGGCGATCATCGCCGCGGTGGTCTTCGCCGCCCCTGTGACTATCAAGATCATCGCAGACGGTGTGCGGGCGGTGCCGGAAACCACGGTGGAGGCCGCCACTGCCGCAGGTTCCAGTACCTGGCAGATCATCACCAAGGTTCAGCTCCCCATGTCACGCAGCGCTCTGACACTCGCGACCAACCAGGGCCTGATCTATGTCCTGTCCATGGTGGTCGTGGGCGGTCTGGTCGGTGCGGGCGCCCTGGGCTACGACGTCGTAGCCGGCTTCTCCCAGGGCGAGTTGTACGGCAAGGGCCTCGCGGCGGGCCTGGCCATCGTTCTGCTCGGGGTCATGTTCGACCGGATATCCCAGGCGGCGGCACGGCGCACGACGAGAGCGCCCGGCGCTCGGTAGTCCGGCCACACCTCAGCGGCCACCGGAAACAGCACAGGAGGCAGTACATGATCGGGAACATCATCACCCAGTCGCGGCCCGCAAGACGCAGGGCAGCGGTGGCCGGACTGGCCGCGCTGAGCCTGATCTCGCTCGCCGCATGCAGCGGCGCCAAGGTCGGCGAGTCGGGGTCGGACAAGGCGGGGGGCGACGCCGGCAAGTGCGGCACGTTCAACCTTGCGGTCAACCCCTGGGTCGGCTACGAGGCCAATGCCGCGGTCATCGCCTATGTCGCCCAGAACGACCTCAAGTGTCAGGTGACCAAGAAGGACCTCAAGGAAGAGGTCGCCTGGCAGGGCTTCGGCACCGGTGAGGTGGACGCCGTCGTCGAGAACTGGGGCCACGACGACCTGAAGAAGAAGTACATCACCGACCAGAAGACCGCCGTGGCTGCCGGGGCGACCGGCAACAAGGGGGTCATCGGCTGGTTCGTGCCGCCGTGGCTGGCCAAGGAGCACCCGGACATCACCGACTGGAAGAACCTCAACAAGTACGCCGCCAATTTCAAGACCTCCGAGTCGGGCTCCAAGGGCCAGTTCCTCGACGGCGATCCGTCGTTCGTCACGAACGACGCCGCACTGGTGAAGAATCTGAAACTTGACTACAAGGTGGTCTACGGCGGCAGCGAGGCGGCGCTGATCCAGGCGTTCAGGCAGGCCGAGGCCAAGAAGAGCTGGGTGATCGGCTACTTCTACGCGCCGCAGTGGTTCCTTTCGGAGGTCGAGCTCGCGAAGGTGAATCTGCCTCCGTACAAGGAGGGCTGTGACGCGGACGCGGCCAAGGTCGCCTGCGACTATCCCGAGTACGAGCTCGACAAGATCGTCAGCAAGAAGTTCGCCGATTCGGGCAGCCCTGCCTATGACCTCGTCAAGAACTTCACCTGGACCAACTCCGACCAGAACCTCGTGGCCAAATACATCGCCGAGGACAAGATGACGCCGGAGGCGGCCGCCAAGAAGTGGGTGGACGCCAACCGCGCCAAGGTTGATTTCTGGCTCAAGAAGGGCTGATCCACAAGAGGGGCCGGGAAGCGCTGACCGTGCCCGGCGGGCTGCCGTGACAGCCCGCCGGGCACGGCTGTTTTTTGCCCCGGTTACGGCCGTGAAGACCCCTTGACACCCTCCTCGGCGACCGGCATCGTGAGTTGCGCAACCTGATGCATGTTGCGCTGACAGCAACTCAAACGCTTAAAGGCGGAGGTGCGGCGATGGCGGGACCCCGAGTGGTCATCATCGGAGCGGGCGTTGTGGGAGCGGCACTCGCCGACGAACTGTCCGTCGCGGGCTGGACCGACATCACCGTCGTCGACCAGGGACCCCTCCCGGCGACCGGCGGATCCTCGTCCCACGCGCCAGGACTTGTCTTCCAGGTGAACTCCTCGAAGACCATGACCGAGCTCGCCCGCTACACCGTCGAGAAGTTCTGCCGCCTGGACGTCGACGGACAGCCCTGCTTCCTCCAGGTCGGGGGACTCGAGGTGGCCACCACCCCCGAGCGGCTGACCGAGCTCCACCGCCGCCACGGCTGGATCACCGCCTGGGGCATCGAGTCCCGGCTGCTGAGCCCCGAGGCATGCATCGAACTGCACCCGCTGGTGGATCCCGAGCGGGTCCTCGGCGGCCTCCTGGTCCCCACCGACGGCCTGGCCAAGGCGGTGCTCGCCGTCGAGGCCCAGATTCGGCGGGCCACCGAGCGCGGCGTACGCTTCCTCGCCCGCCACGAAGTCCTCGACGTCGTACACAGCGAGGGCCAGGTCAGCGCGGTGGTCACCGATCAGGGGGAGATCCCCGCCGACATCGTCGTGTGCTGCGCCGGCATCTGGGGCCCGAAGATCGCCCGCATGGTCGGCATGAACCTTCCGCTGACCCCGCTCGCCCACCAGCTCGCCTGGACAGGCCCCGTCCCCGCCCTGGAGGGCCAGGCCGAGGAAGCCGTCCGGCCGATCCTGCGCCACCAGGACGCGGACCTGTACTACCGCGACCGCTTCGACCGCATCGGCATCGGCTACTACGGTCACCGGCCCATGCCCATCGACCCGCAGGACATCGTCTCGGTCGACGAGGCCGAGCAGATGCCCTCCGTCCTGAAGTTCACCGAGGACGACTTCGCCGAGGCATGGGCCGAGACTCAGGCACTGCTGCCCGCGACCCGCGATGCCAAGATCGAAGAGGGCATCAACGGCCTCTTCTCCTTCACCACCGACGGACTTCCGCTGCTCGGCGAATCACCCGACGTCAAGGGCTTCTGGGTCGCCGAGGCCGTGTGGGTCACCCACTCCGCCGGTGTCGCCCGCGCGGTTGCCGAATGGCTCGTGGACGGCCACTGCTCGTCCTTCGACCTGCACGAGTGCGACGTCAACCGCTTCGAGCCGCACCAGCTCTCCCCGGAGTACGTCCTGGCCCGCGACTGCCAGAACTTCGTCGAGGTCTACGACATCCTTCACCCCCTCCAGCCCGCAGGCGCGCCACGGCCCCTGCGCACCAGCCCCTTCCACGCCCGCCAGCAGGAACTCGGCGCCTTCTTCCTGGAGGCCACCGGCTGGGAGCGGCCCCAGTGGTACGAGGCCAACGCCCCGCTTCTTTCGGGCCGGTCGATTCCGACCCCCAACGACTGGGCTGCGCGCTACTGGTCGCCCATTGTCGGTGCCGAGGCCCAGACGACGCGCGAGACCGTGGCGATGTACGACATGACGGCACTCAAGCGCCTGGAAGTCACCGGCCGCGGCGCGGCCGCCTTCCTCCAGCGGCTGTCCACCGGAAACGTCGACAAGTCGGTCGGCTCGGTGACGTACACGCTGCTCCTGGACGAAGACGGCGGCATCCGCAGCGACATCACCGTCGCCCGTCTCGGCCGCGACCACTTCCAGGTCGGCGCCAACGGCAACATGGACCTCGACTGGTTCGGTCGCCACCTGCCGGCGGACGGCTCGGTCCAGGTGCGCGACATCACCGCGGGCACCTGCTGCATCGGCCTGTGGGGCCCGCTGGCCCGCGAGGTCCTCCAGCCGCTCGCCGACGCGGACTTCTCCAACGACGGTCTGAAGTACTTCCGCGCAAAGCGCGCCCACATCGGCTCCGTCCCCGTCACAGCGATGCGCCTTTCTTACGTCGGCGAGCGCGGCTGGGAGCTGTACACCACCGCCGACATGGGCCAGAAGCTGTGGGACACCCTGTGGCAGGCCGCGCGGCCCCTGGGCGGCATCGCCGCCGGCCGCGGCGCCTTCAACAGCCTCAGGCTGGAGAAGGGTTACCGCTCCTTCGGCACCGACATGACCTATGAGCACGACCCCTACGAGGCGGGAGTCGGCTTCGCCGTCAAGCTCGACAAGGGCGACTTCATCGGCAAGGCCGCGCTGGAGCGGCGCAAGGCGGATGTGCGGCGCCGCCTGACCTGTCTGACCATCGACGACCCGCAGGCCGTGGTCATGGGCAAGGAGCCGGTGTACGACGGCGACCGCCCCGTCGGCTACGTCACCAGTGCCGCGTACGGCTACACGATCGGCAGGGGCATCGCCTACGCGTGGCTGCCCACCGAACTCGCCACGACCGGCCGCACGGTGCACATCGGCTACTTCGACCAGCGCGTCGAAGCGGTCATCGCCGACGAGCCCCTGTTCGACCCGTCCATGTCCCGCCTTCGCGGCTGAGGCCCCAGCCGTATGAAGAGGAGCACCGTGAGCGCAAAGGTCCTCGACGGACGCCGTACCGCCGCCGCGATCCGCACCGAACTCGCCGAGCGCGTGGCCAAGCTGGCCGCGCGGGGAATCACACCCGGCCTCGGTACCGTACTGGTCGGCGACGACCCCGGCAGCAACGCCTACGTCGCAGGCAAGCACCGCGACTGCGCGCAGATCGGCGTCGCCTCCATCCGGCGCGAACTGCCCGCCGACGCAACGCAGGAGCAGGTCGAGGCCGTCATCGACGAGCTCAACGCCGACCCCGGCTGCACCGGCTACATCGTCCAGCTGCCACTGCCGCGCGGGCTCGACGCCAACGCTGTACTGGAACGCATGGACCCGGCCAAGGACGCCGATGGTCTGCACCCCGTCAGCCTCGGCCGCCTTGCGCTCGGTGTCGAGGCCCCGCTGCCCTGCACCCCGCGCGGCATCGTGGAACTTCTCCGCCGCCACGACGTCCCCCTCGCCGGTGCGCGGGTGTGCGTCATCGGGCGGGGCATCACTGTCGGTCGGCCGATCGGACTGCTGCTGACGCGCAAGTCCGAGAACGCCACGGTGACCCTGTGCCACACCGGGACCAAGGGACTCGCCTGGCACGTACGCGAGGCGGACATCGTCATCGCCGCCGCCGGATCGCCCGGACTGATCACCCCCGACATGCTCAGGCCCGGCGCCGTCGTCCTCGACGTCGGCATCACCCGCACCGGCGAAGGGCTGATCGGCGACGTGCACCCGGACGCCGCCACGGTCGCCGGATGGGTCGCGCCCATGCCGGGCGGCGTGGGCCCCATGACGCGGGCCATGCTGCTCGCCAATGTCGTTGAAGCCGCCGAGAGGAACGCCGAATGAACACCCTGAACGCGCCGCTCGCCGAGCTGGACCCGGAGGTCCATGC
This sequence comes from Streptomyces sp. SLBN-118, assembly GCF_006715635.1. Lineage (NCBI taxonomy): Bacteria > Bacillati > Actinomycetota > Actinomycetes > Kitasatosporales > Streptomycetaceae > Streptomyces > Streptomyces sp. SLBN-118. The sequence continues at coordinate 546,463 of NZ_VFNP01000001.1, read as the reverse complement.
CGCTCTCTCCGCGGAGCTGGAGCGCCAGCAGTCCACCCTGGAGATGATCGCTTCGGAGAACTTCGCGCCCTCGGCGGTCATGGAGGCCCAGGGTTCGGTCCTGACGAACAAGTACGCCGAGGGCTACCCGGGCCGGCGCTACTACGGCGGCTGCGAACACGTCGACGTGACCGAGCGGCTGGCCATCGAACGCGTCAAGTCCCTCTTCGGCGCCGGATTCGCCAATGTGCAGCCGCACTCGGGCGCCCAGGCCAACACCGCGGTCTTCTTCGGCCTGCTGAAGCCAGGTGACACCGTCCTCGGCCTCGACCTCGCACACGGCGGGCACCTCACCCACGGCATGCGCATCAACTACAGCGGCAAGATGCTCAATGTCGTGCCCTACCACGTGGACCAGGCCGACAACCTGGTGGACATGGACGAGGTGGAGCGGCTCGCCAAGGAACACCACCCCAAGATGATCATCGCGGGATGGTCGGCGTATCCCCGGCAGCTGGACTTCGCCGAATTCCGGCGGATCGCCGACGAGGTGGGCGCGTATCTGATGGTCGACATGGCCCACTTCGCGGGCCTCGTGGCCGCCGGGCTGCACCCCAGTCCGGTACCGCACGCCCATGTCACCACCACGACCACCCACAAGACACTGGGCGGCCCGCGCGGCGGCGTCATTCTCACCAACGACGCCGGCCTCGCCAAGAAGATCAACTCGGCGGTGTTCCCCGGTATGCAGGGCGGGCCGCTGGAACACGTCATCGCCGCGAAGGCAGTGTCGTTCAAGCTCGCCGCATCGCCGGCGTTCGCCGAGCGGCAGGCCCGCACACTCGCCGGCGCCCATCTCCTCGCCGAACGGCTCACGAAGCCCGACGCGGCCGCGGCCGGAGTCAGCGTCCTGACCGGCGGCACCGACGTCCATCTGGTCCTCGTCGACCTCAGGGAGTCGGAGCTGGACGGGCAGCAGGCGGAGGACCGGCTCCACGAGATCGGCATCACGGTCAACCGCAATGCCGTCCCCTTCGATCCCCGTCCGCCCATGGTCACATCCGGCCTGCGGATCGGCACCCCGGCCCTGGCCACCCGCGGCTTCACCGAAGTGGACTTCGCAGAGGTCGCCGACATCATCGCGCTCGCCCTCCAGCCCGCTCCCGACGTCGCGGCGCTGCGCGCCCGTACGGAGGCGCTGGCCGCCAAGCACCCGCTGTACCCGCACCTGATCGGAGACGCCCGATGAGCCCCCGCACCCCGGGCGCCGACCTCCCCGAGCACCCCGACTGGCTGTGGCGCACGCCCGAGCCGAAGCGGTCGTACGACGTGGTGATCGTGGGCGGCGGCGGACACGGTCTCGCGACTGCCCACTACCTGGCGAAGAACCACGGCATCACCAATGTGGCCGTGCTGGAGAAGGGCTGGCTCGCGGGCGGCAACATGGCCCGCAACACCACCATCATCCGCTCCAACTACCTGTGGGACGAGAGCGCCGGAATCTACGAGCACGCCCTCAGACTGTGGGAAGGGCTGGCGGACGAACTCGACTACCCGATCCTCTTCTCCCAGCGCGGCGTGCTGAACCTCGCCCACAGCCTGCAGGACGTCCGCGACAGTGTGCGCCGCGTCGAGGCCAACCGGCTCAACGGCGTCGATGCCGAATGGCTGGACCCGCAAGCGGTCAAGGACGTCTGCCCCATCGTCAACATCTCGCCCGACGTGCGCTATCCGGTGATGGGCGGCACCTACCAGCCGAGGGCCGGCATCGCCAAGCACGACCATGTCGCCTGGGGACTGGCCCGCTCGGCCGACGCCGCCGGGATCGACATCATCCAGAACTGCGAAGTCACCGGCATCGACATCCAGGGCGGTCGGGTCACCGGCGTACAGACGACGCTCGGCCCCATCGCCGCGGGCAAGGTGGCGCTATGCTCGGCCGGGCACACCTCGGTGCTCGCCACCATGGCGGGCTTCGAACTGCCACTGCAGAGCCACCCGCTGCAGGCACTGGTCTCCGAACTGCTCGAGCCGGTGCACCCCACGGTCGTGATGTCCAACGCGGTACACGTGTATGTCAGCCAGGCCCACAAGGGCGAACTGGTGATGGGCGCCGGCATCGACGCCTACAACGCCTACACACAGCGCGGCGCCTTCCACATCATCGAGCATCAGATGTCAGCGGCCCTGGAACTCTTCCCGGTCTTCGCCCGCGCCCATGTGCTGCGTACCTGGGGCGGCATCGTCGACGTCAGCCCTGACGCCTCGCCGATTGTCGGGCTCAGCCCGGTGGACAACCTCTACCTCAACTGCGGCTGGGGCACGGGAGGCTTCAAGGCCACCCCGGGCGTCGGCTGGGTCTACGCCCACACCATCGCCCACGACACCCCCCACCACCTCAACGCCCCCTTCTCGCTCGACCGATTCACCACCGGCGCGCTCGTGGACGAGCACGGCGCGGCCGCGGTGGCCCACTAGGGAGCCGATTCGATGCTGCTCATCCCATGCCCCTGGTGCGGGCCCCGTGACGAGGCCGAATTCCACTACGGCGGCCAGGCGCACGTTCCGTATCCCGAGGACTCCGCTGCCCTGACCGACCAGGAGTGGGCCCGCTACCTGTTCTTCCGCGACAACCCCAAGGGCCCGTTCGCGGAGCGCTGGACCCACGCGTCGGGATGCCGCCGCTGGTTCAACGCGGTCCGGGACACGGCGACGAACGAGATCCTGGCGGTGTACCGCGCGGGCGAGCCACGCCCGGAACCGGCGGCCTCCCCTTCAGCCGGTCCGGCGTCTCCGGATCGTCCGCGGGACGGGCAGGCCGAGCGGCACAATCCAGCCCCTCCGGCGTTTGAGGACCGGGGTCCAAGGGCGGAGCCCCTGGCATCCGCCATCGGCACCGGCACTCAGCCCTTCCGCCTCAGCACAGGCGGCCGCACAGCCCGGGCGGAACGTCTCACGTTCACCTTCGACGGCACGGCATACCAAGGCTTCCGCGGCGACACCCTCGCCTCCGCCCTCCTCGCCAACGGCATCATCCGGACGGGCACCAGCATCAAACTCGGCCGCCCCCGCGGCATCCTCTCCGCCGGAGTCGAGGAACCCAACGCGGTCGTCCAGATCGAGGAGCCGTTCCCCGAGCCGATGCTGCCCGCGACGGCCGTGGAGTTGTACGACGGCCTCGTCGCGAGCAGCCTCCCCGGACAGGGACGGCTCGCCACCGAGCCCGACCCCGCACGCTACGACGCCGTCCACGCCCACTGCGACGTGCTGGTCGTCGGAGCGGGCCCCGCCGGACTCGCGGCCGCGGACGCCGCCGCCCGCGGCGGCGCTCGCGTCATCCTCGCCGACGACCAGCCCGAGCTGGGCGGCAGTCTCCTCGGCACCGGCCAACTCCTCGACTGGGCAGCCGATATCGAGGCGCTGCTCGAAGCCGCACCGGAAACCCGCATCCTGCGCCGCACCACCCTCTTCGGCTACTACGACGACAACCACCTCCTCGCCGTCGAACGCCGCACCAACCACCTCGGCGGCGAAGCCCCCGAGCATGTTTCCCGCGAGCGTGTCTGGCGCATCCGTGCCCGCCGTGTCGTCCTGGCCACCGGCGCGCACGAGCGCTCGCTGGCCTTCGCCGGCAACGACCGCCCCGGCGTCATGCTGGCGGCATCGGCGCGCACGTACGCCAACCGTTACGGCGTCCTCCCCGGCCGCCGCGCCGTCGTCTTCACCACCAACGACAGCGCCTACGCGGCCGCGCTCGATCTGGCGGCGGCGGGTATGGAGATCGCTGCCGTCGTCGACACCCGCCCCGAACCGGGGGAGTGGGCGCGCCGCGCCGAGGACGCCGGGATCGAGGTGCTGGCCGGGCATGCCGTGGCCGGCACCGAGGGCGATCAGCGGTTGTCTGCGGTGACCGTCACTCCGTATGGAGAGGCAGCGGGGCACCGCGAGTTCAGCGCCGACCTGCTGCTGGTCTCCGGCGGCTGGAACCCCGTAGCGCACCTGTTCAGCCAGGCGGGCGGCAAGCTGCGGTACGACGACGCGCTCGGCACGTTCGTACCCGACACCTGCCGTCAGGCGGTCGAGGTCGCAGGCTCCGCAGCCGGCGCATTCGGTCTCTCGGCGGTACTGGCCCAAGGCGCCGCGGCGGGCACCCGCGCGATCGAGGCCGAGGGCCTTGTGACCGGCCGACGCGAGCTGCCGGTGACGGCGGACGAGCCCCAGTCCCCGCCCATGCAGGTCTTCGTCGTCCCCGGTCCCGCCGGCGCGCCCCGCTTCGTGGACCTCCAGCGCGATGTCACCGTCGACGACCTCGCCCGCGCCACCGGCGCCGGAATGCGCTCGGTCGAGCACACCAAGCGCTACACCACCGCCGGCACAGCCAACGACCAGGGCAAGACCTCAGGCGTCCTGGCCAGCGGGACTGTTGCCGAGCTCCTGGGCGTGGACATCTCGGCGCTCGGCACGACGACGTTCCGCCCTCCCTACACGCCCGTCTCCTTCGCCACCCTCGCGGGCCGCGACCGCGGCGCGCTCCACGACCCCGTGCGCGTGACCGCCCTGCACGACTGGCATGCCGCCCATGGCGCTCTCTTCGAGAACGTCGGTCAGTGGAAGCGGCCCTGGTACTACCCCCAGGACGGCGAGGACATGAAGGCCGCCGTCCTCCGTGAGTGCCGCGCCGCCCGTGAGGGCGTCGCCTTCATGGACGCCTCCACGCTCGGCAAGATCGACGTGCAGGGTCCTGACGCCGCCGCCTTTCTCGACCTGCTCTACACCAACATGATGAGCACCCTGAAGGTCGGCATGATCCGCTACGGCGTCATGTGCCGCCTCGACGGCATGGTCTTCGACGACGGAACCGTCATCCGCCTCGCCCAGGACCGTTTCCTCGTCACCACCACGACCGGCAACGCGGCCACCGTCCTGGACTGGATGGAGGAATGGCTGCAGACCGAGTGGCCCGAACTGCGCGTCCACTGCACCTCCGTCACCGAACAGTGGGCCACCGTCGCCCTCGTCGGCCCGAACTCCCGCGACGTACTGGGTGCCCTCGCTCCCGAACTGGCCGTCTCGAACGACGACTTCCCCTTCATGGCGTGGCGCGAGTCCACGGTCGCGGACATCCCGGCCCGGGTCTGCCGGATCAGCTTCTCCGGCGAACTGGCCTACGAGATCAACGTGTCGCCGTGGGATGCCCGCGCGCTGTGGGAGGCGCTGTACGCGGCCGGAAGCCCGTTCGGGATCACCCCGTACGGCACCGAGACCATGCACGTCCTGAGAGCCGAGAAGGGCTACCCGATCATCGGCCAGGACACCGACGGCACGGTCACCCCGCAGGACCTGGGCATGAGCTGGGTGGTGTCCAAGAAGAAGACCGACTTCATCGGCAAGCGCTCCCACGCACGCGCCGACACCACACGTCCTGACCGCAAGCACCTCGTCGGCCTGCTCCCCGAAGACCCGGACTCCTTCCTCCCCGAAGGCACCCATCTGGTCGCCGACAGCGTGCTGCCCGAGCCTCCCGTACCCATGCTCGGCCACGTCACCTCCAGCTACCACAGCGCGGCGCTCGGCCGGACCTTCGCGCTGGCCCTGATCAAGGGCGGCCGGGACCGCATCGGCGAGCGGCTGTACGCGCCGGTCGGCGACCGTCTGGTCCCGGTGACCGTCGCAAGTCCCGTCCTCTACGACCCCGAGGGAGCCCGCCGCGATGGCTGACACCGCAATCCGCCACAGCCCCCTGGCGTCCGTCGCCGGCCGCTTCGCCGCGGTCACCCGCGCCAGTGGCGGCGAACTGCGCCTGGCCGAACTTCCCTTCCTGGCCCAGCTCAACATCAGGCTCGACCCCAAGGGCCCGGCAGCCGACGCCGTCGGACTCGCCCTGGGCCTCCAACTGCCCCTCGAACCCAACACCGCCGTACACGCCGGTGATCTCCATGCACTCTGGCTCGGCCCCGACGAATGGCTCCTCGTCGGTCCCCGCGGCAGCGGGCCCGGTCTGGAGAACCAGATCCGGGCGGCCGCCGGGGACGAGCCGGCAGCGGTCACGGATGTCTCCGCCCAGCGCACCACCCTGCTCGTCACCGGCCCCCGTGCCCGCGACCTGCTGGCTCACGGCTGCCCACTGGACCTGCACCCGCGTGCGCTGGGACCTGGCCGCTGTGCCCAGACGACCCTGGCCCGTGCGCAGATCGTGCTGGTGGCACGGGACGAGCCGAGGGCGGGGTTCTGGCTGCTGGTCCGTTCGTCCTTCGCCGGGTATCTGGCGGACTGGCTGCTGGACGCGGCGTCGGAGTACGTCTGACGGTCAGCCGCCGAGCGCGACCGCCGCTGCGGCCTCGCGGTGCGGGCGGGCGAGGTTGTTCGGGCGCAGGATGAACTGAAGCTCGTCCTTGGTCAACAGGCCCTTGTCCAGGACGAGTTCATAAACGCTCCGGCCGGTCCTCAGGGCTTCCTGGGCGACCGCAGTGGCCTGCTCGTAGCCGATGTGCGGGTTCAGCGCGGTCGCCAGGCCGATGGACTGGGCGACGAGGCCGGCGAGGTGCTCCCGGTTGGCGGTGATGCCGGTGACACAGCGCTCGGCGAGGGTCAGACAGCCGGCCCGCAGGTGGCTCAGCGACTTCAGCAGGCTGTGGGCGATGACCGGCTCGAAGGCATTCAGCTGGAGCTGGCCCGCCTCGGCGGCCATGGTCACCGTCATGTCGTTGCCGATGACCTCGAACGCGATCTGGTTGACCACCTCGGGGACGACAGGGTTCACCTTGCCCGGCATGATGCTGGAACCGGCCTGTACCGGCGGCAGGTTGATCTCGGCGAAGCCGGCGCGCGGTCCGCAGGAAAGCAGCCGGAGGTCGTTGCAGGTCTTGGAGAGCTTGACGGCGATCCGCTTCAGCACGCCCGACAGCTGGACGAACGCGCCGGCGTCCTGGGTTGCTTCGACGAGGTCGTGTGCGACTGTCAGCGGAAGCCCGGTGATGGCGCGCAGATGCCGGGAAGCAAGCGCCGCGTACTCGGGGTGGGCGTTGAGCCCGGTGCCGATGGCGGTGCCGCCCAGGTTGATCTCGCGGATCAGCTCACAAGCCTCGGTGAGGCGCTTGTGATCCTCGCCCAGCATGACGGCGTACGTGGCGAACTCCTGGCCCAGGGTCATGGGCACGGCATCCTGCAACTGCGTACGGCCCATCTTCAGGACGTCCGCGAACTCCTCCGCCTTCGCGGCGAAGGCGGAGCGAAGCACCTCCATGGCGTCCAGCAGACGCTGGGCGGTGAAGTCGAGGGCGATCTTGACGGCGGTCGGGTAGACGTCATTGGTGCTCTGTCCCGCGTTGACGTCCTCCAGCGGGTGCAGGTTGCCGTACTCGCCCTTGCTGTGGCCGAGGAGCTCGAGGGCCCGGTTGGCGACGACCTCGTTGGCGTTCATGTTCGTCGAGGTGCCCGCGCCGCCCTGGATCACGTCGACCACGAACTCGCCATGGAGCCTCCCGGCACGGATCTCCTCGCAGGCGCTCACGATCGCGTCCGCCTTGAGGCCTTCCAGCAGTCCGAGGTCACGGTTGGCCAGTGCCGCTGCCTGCTTGACGCAGGCGAGGGCGGTCACCAGGTCGGGGTAGGCCGAGATGGGGATGCCGGTGATGGGGAAGTTCTCCACCGCCCGCAGGGTGTGGATGCCGTAGTAGGCGTCGGCGGGGATGTCCCGGTCGCCGAGCAGATCGTGTTCGGCGCGGGTCGCGGGGCGGAGGTGGTCGTGCGTGGCCATGGAGGTGCGGACTCTCCTGTCAGGTGCGTACGGGGAGGAGCGGGACGAGAGCCAAGAAGGGTGGGGCCGCTCGGTCGGGGGAGGGGGAAGGAGGCCGAGCGGCCCCGGTCTGTGAGGGTTGAGCCCGGCCGGTCTATGCGGGGACGAGCTCGGCCGGCGGATCGGCGTCGGCGGACAGGGACTCGCCGAGCGCGTGGCGCAGCACCCGCTCCCGCTCGCGCGGGTCGGTGGCGGCGAGCAGTGCGGTGAGCACGGCGATCCGAGCCTGGCCCGCCCGCAGCGTGCCGGTCGGCACGGCGCCCGCGGCCACAAGGTCGACCGCGCCGCCGTGGGTGTAGATCTCGGAGACGGGCCCGGCCTGGACACGGGTGGTCAGAGCGACGAGCACGCCTCGGGAGGTCGCGGAGGCCACGGCCTCGACGAACTCGGGGGTGGCGTTGCCTGCGCCGGTTGCCACCAGGACGATTCCCTGCGCACCGGCGTTCACGGCCGCCTCCAGCAGGAGCGGGTCGGCGTCGCAGTGGTGCATCACCATGTCGACGCGGGGCAGGACTTCCGGAAGACCGGGCAGAACCAGCGCGGCCGGGCGCCGGGGGTGGCGCAGTACGGAGACCCGGCCGAAGCCGATGTTCCCTACGCGGGCCGCGGAGGGGTCGGCGAAGGCGTCGGCGGCAAGTGTCTGCGTCTTGACGGTGCCACGGGCGGGGTGGAGCTTGCCGTCGAAGGCGACCAGTACCCCAAGGCCCCGAGTCGTCGCCGCGGTCAGCAGGGCGTCGTGGAGATTGTCCGGTCCGTCGCCGTTCGCCGCGTCGAGTGGAAGCTGGGCGCCGGTGAAGACGACGGGGCGCGGATCGTCGTGGTGAAGGTCGACCAGGAACGCCGACTCCTCGAGGGTGTCGGTGCCGTGGGTGACGACGATGCCGTCGACGCCGGGGTCCGCGAGTGCCTCGTGCACCGTGCGGAGCAGGGTGAGCTGGTGAGCGGTGGTGAGACGGGGGCTGTTCACGCTGAACAGGTCGACGACCTCGATGGTGACCCCGTCGGGCATGGCGGCGGTCGCCATGACCTCGTCGCCGTGCGCGTCGGCGGCGAACCCGGAACCCTGCCAGCGGCTGGCTATCGTCCCGCCGGTGCTGATGACGACGACACGTCCCACAGGCCCACTCCTCGTTCGTGCCGCAGGTGCCGCGGCGAATCGGACGGGGCACGCGGCCCGGCTTCGCTCGTGGCCCCGGCCGGCCTGCGCCCCATGATGGCTGACCCGGGGATGCCGGAGCAGTCGGACGCAATGATAGGGCTGTCGCCGCGCAATTTGATCGCCAATTTCGGCCCACAACCCCGATCGCTATGGTGAATAATTGCGCCATGGATGAGATCGATCGAGATATCTTGCGTGAGCTTCAGGATGATGGGCGGCTGAGTAATCAGGAGCTGGCGCAGCGAGTGGGGCTGACCCCATCGCCGTGCATGCGCCGAGTGCGGCAGCTGGAACAGGACGGGGTGATCCAGGGCTATCGCGCGGTGATCGACCCGGAGGCGGTCGGCAGGAGTTTTGAGGTCCTCGTCTCCATCGAGGTGAAGCGCGACCGTGAGGTGGTCGAGGCCTTCGAGGCCGGTCTCCAGGACATCCCCGACGTGATCGAGGCGTACCGGCTCTTCGGCAGCCCGGGATGCCTGCTGCGTATCGCGGTCGAGGACCTGCGCGCGTACGAGCGGCTGTGGATCGAGAAACTGACCTCGCTGTCCGGCGTCACCGAGGTCAACTCGCAGATCATCATGAAGCGGATCAAGGAGCATCGCGGCCTGCCGGTGGACGGCTGAGCCTCCCTGATCCGCCTCGCAGGTGCCCGCCAGGCGATGGGCCGCCTGAGAGGACCTGGAGATCGACGGACTCTCCCAGTGGGATACGGGAGTAGTCGGCCCCGCCGTCACCGTCGAGCCACTGGGTTGACTACCGCCTCGTGAGCGCGTCCTGGGTATCGCCGCGCAGCCGGTCCCGGACCACCGAGATCGCCACGACCAGTGCCGCCACCAGCAGGGAGAGGATCACCTGCTCACGTCCGGCGTCATCGGTCAGCATGTAGACGAGGACAAACGAGATCATCGCGATGGTCGCCCACGTCAAGTACGGGAAGAGCCACATCCGTACGACCAGACTGTCCGGCGACTCACGCAGCAGGATCGCGCGCATCCTCAGCTGTGTGAAGCAGATGACCAGCCAGACGAACAGCGCGACCGCACCGGAGGAGTTCAGCAGGAACAGGAACACCGTGTCGGGCCACTGGTAGTTGAAGAAGACCGCGACGAAGCCGAAGACGACCGATCCCAAAATGGCGGCCTGTGGCACGCCGCGGTTGTTCGTACGGGCGAAAGCCCTGGGCGCGTCGCCGCGTTCGCCGAGCGAGAAGGCCATACGAGAGGCTGTGTACAGGCCGGAGTTGAGGCAGGAGAGCACCGCGGTGAGGACGATGACGTTCATGATCTGCCCGGCGTGCGGGATGCCGATCGCGTCGAGCGCCGCCACGTACGAGCCGCTCTCCTTGATCGCCGGATCGTCCCAGTCGAGCAGGGACACCACGACCAGGATCGAGCCGAGGTAGAAGACGCCGATCCGCCAGATCACGCTGTTGGTCGCCTTGGTGACGGCGCGTCGCGGGTCCTCGGACTCACCGGCCGCGAGGGTGACGATCTCGCTTCCCATGAAGGAGAAGACGACCATCAGGATGCCGGTGAGGATCGCCCCGGGCCCGTTGGGCAGGAACCCCCCGTGACCGGTCAGATGGGCCAGGCCAACGGCTTCGTGGCCGGAGCCGGGCAGTACGCCGAACATCGCGAGCCCGCCGAGCAGGATGAAGCCGGCGATGGCGACGACCTTGATCCCGGCGAACCAGAACTCGAACTCGCCGTACGACGACACGGACACGAGGTTGGTCGCCGTGAGGACCACCATGACGATGAGCGCCCACCCCCACTGGGGGACCGCCGGTACCCAGCCCTCGAGGATCTTCGCGCCGGCGGTGGCCTCGACGGCGAGGACCACTACCCAGAAGAACCAGTAGAGCCAGCCGATGGAGAAGCCGGCCCAGCGCCCAAGTGCCCGGTCCGCGTACGCGGAGAAGGAGCCGGACGTGGGGTGGGCGGCGGCCATCTCGCCGAGCATCCGCATGACGAAGACGACCATCGCGCCGACCAGGGCGTACGAGACCAGGATTCCGGGGCCGGCGGCCGCGATGCCGGAGGCGGAGCCGACGAACAGGCCGGCCCCGATCACACCGCCGATCGCGATCATCGACAGATGACGGTTCTTGAGCCCGGCCTGGAGGCCGTCGGGGGAAGGCGTCCGTCCGCTCTCACGGGGTGGCGAAGCCACGTCGGTGTTCGAGGGTTGCGCGCTCATGCTCAGTCCTTACAGAAGGAAGAATTGGGCGAGTCCGGTCTGTGGGTCGCCCCCATGCCGAGCACGGGTGGGACGACGATGTGGACGACCCCAGGGGAGGCCGGAATGCCGACCCGCCGGAGCAGGTCGGTGGTTCGCGGCCTGCTCGCCGTTGCCGGTGCCCACGTGTCGGGTGAGGACGGCCGCCCGGCCCATCGGCTCGCTCACTGCGAGCCGCCGGGGGCAAGGACACGTGACGGTATGGGACGCCAGGAGGGTGACCCGACGCCCGGATTCGGGGGTACGCAGAAGGTAGGAGCGATGACGACCGGGCCACCATGGACAGATGTCACGCGGGCCGGAGCCTCGTTCAGACAAATGCTCAAAGGAGGTCGTAAATGTGCAGGTGAACTAGCCTGGGAGATGCGACGCGGCCGCGGTGATATCCGCGCGTGCATCGCCGTCCTGCGGGTGATCGCAGCGCTCCGCCACCGGCCACGGCGTGAATTGCCCGTCCCCGCACTGCACCAGCAGCTGCTTGCCGTGCGTCACGACGCCCCGTGGCCGCAGCCCGCTCAGACTCGCAGTCGTATACGCGGCGGTCAGGCTGTTGAGGTCATGGACATCGCCGATCCGGAACAGGGAGCGGGTCTCCGCGATGGCCTCGTGCTCGCCCGCGCGCATGACGACGCGCAAATCGGGCGCGACGGCCAGTGCCGCCACCGATACGGCGATGTTGTCCAGGTCGTCGGAAGCCACGGCGGCAAGTGCCTGCGCCTGCCGCAGACCGAGCGTGCTCAGCACGAACCGGTCGGTTGCATTGGCCACGACCACGGGAACGCCAAGTGCCCTGGCCAGCCGCAGGTTCTCAGCCGCCGGATTCCGTTCGACCGCGATCACGCCTATGCCCAGAGCCTGCAGCCGGGTGCACAGGCGCAGGCCCACCTGTCCGAGGCCGACGACGACCACATGCCCCGCCCGAGGCAGGGCCCGTGAGCCCACGATGCCGACCGCACGCGGTCCCAACAGGCGATCGACCATGCCCGCAGTGAAGACCGCGGTGAAGACTATGGTGACAAGCATCGCCACGGCGGAGAACGCCAAATAGGTGTCCGAACCATGGGCGTTCGCCGGGCCGACGGCGGACACGGTGCGTGCCGCTTCGAACAACGCTTCCACAGGCGAGCGGTGGTGGAAGGCCATGCTCCAGGCCCAGTCGGCCACCAGCACCGTGAGCAGCCCGGCCAGACCCGTCAACATGATCCGCGAACTGCCGTCGTGCGGCCGCAGCTGCCCCCGGATCCTGCCAAGGCGCGCCCGCCACCGCAGCGAGCGCGACGGCACCCACGGCTCCAGGTGCACGGTGTCCTCCTGCCACCGGGCGCCGATGTGTCCCTCGGGTGTCCGGGTGAGGCTCAGCAAACCAGGTTGGAGGCAGGCGGCAACAAGCACGGGCGCGGCGACATCGGCCGGCGACGTGACCTGGCAGTTCGGCAGTACGCGCAGGAGCTGCTCGCCGACCGTCCGGTCGAAGACCGTCACAACCAGCTGGACGTTGGGGTGTATGTGCTCGACGGCGAGCGCGTAGCGCAACGCCTCGACGTCGTTGTCGAGCAGCACCGCGACGCCCGCCACCTCCCGCCGCAGTGCCCGGCGCAGATCCTCGTCCGTGGGACGGTCGAGGTGGCGCACGAGGTGCCCGGCGGACTGCAGCAGACCGCAGACCCTGCGCGCCATATCGCTGCCGATCACCACGAAGTACTGCGGTGGCGTTGCGCTCTCGGGCATCGCGTGTGCACTCCCTCGCGTCTCGGGTGGTGAGAATGCTAAGGGCTCGGTCCGGGTGTGTGCTCGTCCCTGTGTCTGAGATCGGAGTGCCGTTGCCTGTACGCCTGCACAAGGCTGATGTGCACTGCGGGCTTCCACGCGCGGTGGCGGATGTCCCACGTCGGTGAGGTGCTGGGCGGGTCAACCTGGTTGATGTCGCGGACGGTTCGGCCGAGTTCGGATAGCGCATCGCAGAGCGGGCCGCCGGCCGGGGACTGGCCACGGCTGCCGTGCGTGAGCTGTGCGCCCTGGCTGTCGCGGAGTACGGCCTGACTTGGCTGCGGGCCGTCACGACACTCGACAACCCCGCCCCGCGAGCCGTGCTGGCCCGTACGGGATTCGTCCCTGCGGGCGAGATCGAGCTCGACGACCGCCCAGGTCTTCGCTTCGTACCGGACCTGCGGGGAGCCCGGGAACCCCGTCGACCGATGTCGAGCGCGCCCCGCGCGAGGAACGGCATGCCGCTGTAAACGGCATCGATCGGAACCGAAGATCCTTCCGACGTGTCTGGATCTACGAACGCTGGTCGTCGTCAGAGGAGAGCGATCGTGGAGATCTTCGGAACGCGTCCGAGCCGCCGGGCATTACTGACCCTGGGGGCCGGGGCGGCACTGGCCGCAGCGGTCACCATGGAGGTGCCGGCCTCTGCGGTGTCGCGCAGCACGGGGGACGACATCTCCGGGGCGCTGAGCAACCTTGAGCGGGAGCATTCCGCGCGCCTCGGAGTGTTCGCGCGCAACACGGTCACGGGCAGGAGCGTGCTGCACCGCGCGGACGAGCTGTTTCCGGTCTGCTCGGTGTTCAAGACGATCGCCGCCGCTGCCGTCCTCAGGGACCTCGACCGGCGCGGCGAATTCCTCGCCAAGCGCATCCGGTACACCGACAAGGATGTCAAGGACTCGGGCTACGGCCCCATCACGGGCACGCCCGAGCACCTGGCGGGCGGCATGACCGTCGCCGAACTGTGCGCGGCCACCATCGAATACAGCGACAACGCCGCCGCGAACCTCCTGCTCCACGAGCTCGGTGGCCCCACGGCCATCACGTGCTTCTGCCGCTCGATCGGGGACACGACAACCCGGCTCGACCGGTTCGAGCCCAAGCTGAACTCGGCCGAACCGTGGCGCGTGACGGACACCACGAGTCCGTGCGCCATCGGGCGGACCTACGAAAAGCTCGTACTCGGCGACGCACTGACGCGCCCCGACCGGCAGCAGCTGACCGCGTGGCTGCTGGCCAACACCACCAGCGGGGCGCGCTTCCGCGCCGGTCTCCCCAAGGACTGGACCCTCGCGGACAAGACCGGCACCGGCGAATACGGAACCACCAACGACGTCGGCGTTGCCTGGACGCCCGACGGAGCACCCGTTGTCCTGGCGGTCCTCTCCACCAAGCACGACGCCCACTGCCCGGCGGACGAACCGCTGGTAGCCAAGACCGCGGAACTGCTGACGGCAGCCCTCGCGTGACCGCCCCGCGCGCTTGTCGACCGGGCGGCAGGACGCGGACTTCGTCGCTCTCGACGAGTGGCTGCGCAGGACTCAGGGGATGACGCGCCCGCGCGCGCGGCGTAAGGCGGCCCGAGAGGCGAGCCAGGGAGGCAACCTCCGCGGCGCGCCGACCATCCTCCCTACGCGACGAGTTGCAACCGTTACGCAGCCCGCCCCGCACCTCAGCGCATGGAGAGAGATGACAAGGGTCCCTACATCGGTCGTCGTGCCCTGCTTCAACGAGAGTGAGGTGATCGGCGCCTTTCACGCGGAACTTGTCGGCGCTCTCGAGCCCACTGGGACGGCCTTCGAGATCTGTTACGTCGACGACGGCAGCAGCGACCGGACCCGTATCCACCTGCAGGACCTCGCGGCCGCGGACCCCCGCGTGCGCTACACCTCCTTCAGCCGTAACTTCGGCAAGGAGGCGGCGATGCTTGCCGGGCTGAGGATGTCCTGCGGTGAAGCCGTCGTCCTCATGGACGCCGATCTGCAGCACCCGCCGGAGCTCGTGCCGCGCATGCTGGAGCTGCAGCGGCACGGCTTCGACCAAGTCGTCGCGCAGCGCGACCGGGCAGGAGAAGGCCCGCTCCGCAGGACGCTCAGCCGGGCGTACTACGGTCTGGTGCGCCGGTTCATGGAGGTCGAAGTCGTCGACGGGGCAGGCGACTTCAGGCTGCTTTCGCGCCGCGCCGTCGATGCCGTCCTCTCCCTCCCGGAGAGCAACCGGTTCTCCAAGGGGCTCTTCTCCTGGATCGGTTTCGACACGGTCAGCTTCACGTACCAGAACGTGCAGCGCGCGGCCGGACAGTCCAAGTGGGGCGGCCGGCGGCTGCTCAACTACGGCATCGACGGGCTGCTTTCCTTCAACAGCCGCCCTCTGCGCATGGCGATCCACACCGGACTCTGGCTCTTCCTGTCGGCCCTCGGCTACGCCCTGTGGATCATCGCGAACGTCCTGCTCGACGGAGTGGACACCCCTGGGTACGCGACGCTGATCACCGCCATCGTCGGCCTCAGCGGCATCCAGCTCGCCACGCTCGGCGTTATCGGCGAGTACGTGGGCCGTATCTACCACGAGGCCAAGAGGCGGCCCCACTATGTGGTCCGGGAGACAGACATGTCCCACGGGGCCGCCTCCGCCCCCGCGCTCAGGGACGCTGCGGCGCGTAAGTGACCTTGTCCAGGTGGTAGTAGTCGGCGACGCACTGCGCCGGCCAGACTCTGCGGCCGTGATTGCTGAAGGGCTCCAGCATCCAGGCGACCGACACGGGCGTGTACGGCGCGACCTTGGCGCCGTGTGCCGCCTGTCCGCGCAGATACCGGTCTTGACGGTCCCACTTCTCGGCCCGTACCTGCATGGCGTTCCCGAGTCCGTTCAGCGGGCCGACCAGTCCCAGCACCGCCGCGGCGCACACCGCCGCGGCTCCCGCCGCCACCACACCCGTACGCCGTACACGCAGCCGGAGCGAACGCCCGATGAAGGCACCTGCGCCGACCAGCAGCATGACGTAGAGGAGGAGGTAGTCGTTCCATGTGCGTTCCGTCGTCACGACGTCCGCTCCGAAGACGGGGTACGTGATGACCGTGCACAGATAGCCGGAGACCAGGAAGGCGGCCGAGCCGAGCGCGGCGAGCAGCAGCGGGCGGCAGGGCAGCAGAACGGCGGGCCGCCGGGCGTGGCCGCGGGCCAGAAGACCGAGGAGGACGCCGGCCGCGACGGCTCCTGTGTACTGCCAGGTGGTCAAGATCGTCTCGAGTATCTGCCCGTAACCGCGCAGGGAGCCGAGCAGCGATTCGGGGGCGAGCATGGACGCGCGGTCGGCACCGTAGTGCTCGCGGCGGTTCCGCGAACCGGGCGACGTCATCAGCACGACGGTGCCGATGATGACGCCGGCCATCCCGAGCAGCGACCAGCGCCGTGCGAAGGCCCTCACGCGCTCGGCGAAGAGGCGGTGCGCGAAGAGCACCACACAGGACAACACCACGAGCGCGACGACCGACGCCTCTTCGGAGAGCGTGCCCATGAAGACGCCTGCCGTGAACACGACGGCCAGGGCAGCGATACGGCTGCGGCGGCCCCCCGCGCGCAGCAGCGGGATGGCGACTGCACAGGCGAGCACCGGTGCGACGGTGTGCGAGACGGAGGCGGCGGGCCAGTAGAACGTCTTGTAGGTATTGGGGGTCGCGAAGAGGAAGACCGCGGTGATCATTGAGGCCACCAGCAACGGGAGACCACGCGGCACCTCCAGATCGGCCCGGCGCAGGAGTTGAACGGTCAGGGCCCACAGCAGAACCAGCATGAGCACGCCGCTGACGAGCCCGAACCACTGGTGGCCGGCGACCGGGAACTGCGCGTAGAGACCGACCAGCAGGCCGTTGCCCACCCGTCCGTTGTCGGTGAAGTAGAACTTCCCGATCAGCCCGGAAATCCCGTGGTCGCGCACGCTCGGCAGGAAGCACCACTCGTCCGCACTGGGGCGCACGTACCGGCCGGTCCACGACGCCATGACGAGCAGACCGAGCGGCAGCACCGACAGAGCCGGCGGCCAGGCGGTCCGCCATGAAGACGAGGTGCTCCGGCCGCCGTTCTTCCGCCCTTCACGTGACGCGTGGTCCTGCTCTCCTGCGACGCTCGATGCGTCGACGGCCATATCAACCTTGCCTTTCGGGAAACGAATGGTGCGAATCCCTAGAGGCGAATCCGGGATGTGCCGTTCCATCGCCGACGCGGCAGGCCGCCTGCGGCACCGATGCTTGCGCGCTAGTCGGCTTCGCCGGTCATGTTCTCCGGGAAGTGGCAGGCCACCAGGTGCCCCGGCTTGAGCTCTCGCAGCGGCGGTTCCTCCATCCGGCAGATCTCCTGCGCCTTCCAGCAGCGGGTGTGGAAACGGCACGCCGGAGGGGGGTTCACGGGTGATGGCACGTCGCCGGTGAGGAGGATCCGTTCGCGTTTCGTGCGGCGCTCGGGGTCCGGGACGGGGACCGCGGACATCAGCGCAACCGTGTAGGGGTGCATCGGCCCGTGGTACAGCGAGTCCTTGCCGCCGATCTCCACCACCTTCCCCAGGTACATCACCGCCACCCGCGTGGAGACGTGCCGGATGACCGACAGGTCGTGCGCGATGATCACGTAGGTGAGGCCCAGCTCGTCCTGGAGGTCGTCCAGCAGGTTGACCACCTGGGCCTGGATCGAGACGTCCAGCGCCGACACCGGCTCGTCCGCCACGATCATCTTCGGCCGCAGCGCCAGCGCTCTGGCCACGCCGATGCGTTGGCGCTGGCCGCCGGAGAACTCGTGCGGATAGCGGTTGTAGTGCTCGGGGCTGAGCCCGCACAGCTCCAGCAGCTCCTGGACGGCGCGCTTCACTCCCTGCTCGGTCTCCACCTTCTGCAGCCGGAAGGGCGCGCCGACGATCGTGCCGACCGTGTGCCGGGGATTGAGGGAGGAGTACGGGTCCTGGAAGATCATCTGGATGTCCTTGCGCAGGGGCCGCATCGCGCCCGGGGACAGGTGCGTGATGTCGTGTCCCTCGAATTCGATCTTCCCTGCGGTCGGCTCGAGGAGTCGGATGATCAGCCGTCCCGTCGTGGTCTTGCCGCAGCCCGACTCGCCGACCACGCCCAGCGTCTCCCCGGGAAGCACGCTGAAGTCGATGCCGTCCACCGCCCGCACCGCGCCGACCTGACGGCGCAGCAGGCCCTGGGTGATGGGGAAGTGCTTTACCAGCCCCTCGACGTTCAGCAGGGGCTCGTGATCCGTGGTCTGCGCCGGTCCCATGGTCCACCTCCTTCGTCCGGCCTCACAGCCGGGGCGCTACGTCCTCGGCGAAGATCCGGCGCCGTTCTTCGGGCGGCAGATGGCAGGCCACGAGGTGGCCGGTGCCCGAAGCGTCGGTCAGCTCCGGGACCTGAGTGAAGGACCTGTCGCCGTTGCGGTCGGCAAAGGGGCAGCGAGGGTGGAACGCGCAGCCGCGTGGCAGCCTGATCAGGCTCGGCGGGTTGCCGGCGATCGGGATCAGCCGCTCCTGCATTTCGCGGTCCATGCGCGGCATGGATCCCAGCAGGCCCCAGGTGTACGGATGCTCGGGCGCGGTGAACAGCTGCTTGGCCTCGCCCTTCTCCACGCACTTGCCGGCGTACATCACCAGGATGTCGTCGGCCAGTTCGGCCACCACCCCCAGGTCGTGAGTGATGATGATCACCGCGGAGCCGTACTCCTGCTGCAGCTTCCGGATGAGGTCCAGGATCTGCGCCTGGACGGTGACGTCCAGCGCGGTCGTCGGCTCGTCGGCGATCAGCAGCGACGGGTCGTTGACCAGGGCCATGGCGATCATGGCACGTTGGCGCATACCGCCGGAGAACTGGTGCGGATAGTCGTCCACCCGGGTGGCGGGCTGGGGGATGCCCACCCGTTCGAGCATCTCCACCGCCCGGAGGCGGGCCTTCTTGCGGCTTGCCTTCGGGTGGTGCACCCGGTAGGCCTCGGTGATCTGGGCGCCGATCGTGTAGAAGGGGTGCATCGCGGTCAGCGGGTCCTGGAAGATCATCGCCATCTTGTGGCCCCGCAGGTGCTGCACCCGGTCGGGAGGGGCGGAGACAAGTTCTTCGCCGTCCAGCCAGATCTCGCCGGAGATCTTGGCCTTGCCGCTGCGGTGAAGGCCCATGATGCCCAGCGAGGTCACCGATTTTCCGGAGCCGGACTCGCCCACGATGCCCAGCGTCCGGCCGCGCTCGAGCTCGAAGGAGACGCCGTCCACGGCCTTGACCAGGCCGTCGTCGGTGTCGAAGTGGATGCGCAAGTCGCGTATTTGGAGAAAGCCGGCACCGGTGAGGGCGCCGCGGCCCGCCTCCACACTGCCGATGGGAGCCTCCAGCGGCGGCTGTTCACGAGATTTGCGGCTCATGAGTACCTCACCCGGGGGTCGACAGCGACATAGAGCACGTCCACCACAAGGTTGGCCACGACAATGAAGAAGGCGGCCAGCGTGGTCACGGCCATGATCTTGGGCAGGTCGTTGTCGGCGATCGCCTGCACCGCGTACTGCCCGACTCCGGGCAGCGAGAAGGCGGTTTCGGTGAGTACGGCACCGCCGAGCAGCAGCCCGATGTCCAGGCCGAAGATGGTGATGATCGGGGTGAGCGCGGCGCGCAGGCCGTGCCGGACGACCACCGTCCGTTCGCTGAGGCCCTTGGCCCGCGCGGTGCGGATGTAGTCCTCGCTCATCGTCTCCAACATGCCCGCCCGGGTGAGCCGGGCGTACAGCGCCGAGTACAAGAAGGCGAGGGTGACCCAGGGCAGCACCAGATTCTTCGCCCACAGCAGCGGATCCGTGGTGAAAGGTACGTACTGCAGGTTGGGGAAGACCGGCCACTTGTAGCTGAACAGTGCGAGCGAAACCAGCGCGGTGAAGAAGATCGGCAGCGAGACGCCGGCCAGTGCGATGCCCATGGAGAGCCGGTCGAAGAGCGAGCCGCGCTTGAGCGCCGACAGCACGCCGATCGACACACCGCTGACCAGCCAGATGATCGCCGCACCCACGGCCAGCGACAGTGTCACAGGGATGCGTTCGGTGATCTGCGGCCAGACCGGCAGATGGCTCTTGAACGAGTAGCCGAAGCAGGGCACCTCGCAGTGGGACGCGTCCGGCCCGAAGTGGAAGGTGCGGCCGGCGAAGATGCCGTGCACGAACTGCCAGTACTGCGTGTACAGCGGCTGGTCGAACCCCAGGTTCTTCTGGACGGCGGCCAGCGCCTCTGGACTGGGGTCGCGGCCGACGTACTGAGCGGCCAACTGCGTGCTCGTCTCGCCGGCCAGTCGTGGCACCAGGAAGAAGATCGCGAAGGTGATGGCCGTCACGACGAACAGCAGGATCACCGCAGCCGCCAGGCGGCGGATGATGTACGCACCCACGGTTGGGCGGCGCGGCCATCGCCGGCCGGGCCTCGGCCCGGTCGGCAGTGGGCCTCGCCCTTCACCTCCTCAGCTCCTCCGTTCCAGACGTCCGCGCGCCCGCCAAGGGCTACTTGACGCCGACGTTCAGGTAGTCGTACATGCCGTATGCCTCGGTGACGTACACGTTGGTCGCCTGGTCCGGGCGGTACAGCGGGTCCTTGCGGTACAGCAGGGGCACCAGAGGTGCCTGCGCCATCGCCGCCTTGTCGATGTCACCCCACGCCTTGGTGCGGGCTGCGGCGTCGGTGTTGCCGATGGCCGTGTCGAGCATCTGGTTGATGCTGGGATCGTTGAGCTCGGACAGGTTGCTGTTGCCCGAGGCCTTGATGGCCGTGCCGTCGATGATCTGCTGGAGGAAGCCGTAGCCGTCCGGCCAGTCGGCGGCCCACGCCATCATCATCAGACCGAGGCCGTGCGAGTGGGCGAAGGCCGGAGCGCCGGCGGCGTCGGTGAAGTACTTGCCCGAGGGGTACTGCTGGATGCCGACGTTGACCCCGACCTTCTTCAGCGAGGCCTGGACGGCCTGTGCGATCGCGATCTCGTTGGGCCGGTCGGAGCGGGCGGAGATGTTGGTGGAGAAGCCCCCGGGGTGGCCGCATTGCTGGAGCTCGGACTTGGCTGCGGCGAGGCCCTCCGGCGAGTTGGCTCCCTTGTAACCAGGGGTCTTGTACAGGTCGTACTTGACGTGGCCGGAGACCGTGGGCGGCAGGATCGTCGTGGCGATGTCACCGTGAATGTCGCCGCCGGTCGCGGTCTGCGCGGAGACCTTGTCGACCGCGTACTCCATCGCCTTGCGGCAGTGCACATTGTCGAAGGGCTTCACGGCCGTCGAGATCGCCACATAGGCGAGCGCGCCGCTCTGCGCGTCGTCGAGGTGTCCCTTCTGTGTCGGGTTGCTGAGGGTGGCGGCCTGGCTCTGCGCCGCGATGCCGGCGCCTGCGATGTCGAGCGTCGCGTTCCCGGCGATCAGGTTCTGGTCGACCGTGGTCTGGGCGATGTTGAACTGGACGGTGATCTTGTCCGGGAGCTGCTTGCGGATCGTGTCGGAGGACGCGCTCCAGTGCGGGTTCCTCACCAGCGTTGCGCCCTTGCCGTCCTGGTAGCTCTGGAACATGTACGAGCCGGACGAGATCACGTTCTTCACGTAGTCCGCGCCGTTGTCCTTGGCCTGGGGCACAGGCGCCGTCTGCGGACTGCTGACCAGGTAGTCGAAGTCGGCGAACGGCTGGCTGAGGTGGAAGACGATGGTGGTGTCGTCAGGCGTCTCGATGGACTTCAGGTCACCGGTCTTGTCCTTGTACGGCCCCTGGTACTCGGGGGTGTTGTTCACCAGATACGCGTTGAAGTACGTCGGTCCGTTGGACATCACCTCGGGCGCGTAGTTGCTGCGCTCGATGGCGTACTTGACGTCCTTGGTCGTGATCGGTGTGCCGTCGGAGTACTTCAGGCCCGGACGGATGTGGTACGTCCAGGTCTTGCCGTTGTCACTGGACTTGCCGAGCCCCGCCGCGAGGTCGGGTATCAGCTTCAGGCCGCCCTTGCCGGGGGCGGGCTGGTAGGTGGTCAACGCCCGCGCGTAGACCCGGGAGAAGTTCCACATGAAGGCGTAGTAGGTGTTGCCGGGGTCCATCGAGTCCGGTGTGCTCGACAGCTGGTACACCACTGTCCCGCCCTCGTTGTCGGAGGGATTGACCACGCCGGTGATGCCGGCGTTGAAGGTGGGGGCTTTCCCCGCCGTTCCGCCGCCGCCGTTGCCGCCGCATCCGGACACGACCAGCGCCGCGACTGCGGCCCCCGCAAGAACGAATGTGGTCTTTGATCTCCTCATGACGAGCTCCCCTCGCCCGAGACGGGAATCGGTACGCGCATCACTTGCTCCGCGGGTCCAGGGCGTCCCGGAGTCCGTCGCCGAGCAGGTTGAATGCCAGGACAGTGATGAAGATCGCCAGACCCGGGACCAACATGAACCACGGATCCGCCTGGTAGAGGCTGATGGCCTGGTTGAGCATGCCGCCCCAGGACGCCTGCGGCGGCTGGATGCCGACGCCGAGGAAGCTCAGACCGGCCTCGAAAAGAATGTTCGTCGGGATCAGCAGCGTCGAGTAGACGATGATCGGCGCGACGAGATTCGGCAGCAGCTGCTTGAACAGGACATGCGGCCCCCGGGCACCGAGGGTCCGTGCCGCGTCCACGAACTCGTGCTCGCGCAGCGAAAGGGTCTGGCCGCGAATGATGCGCCCCATATAGGGCCAGCTGAAGAAACCGATCACGAAGATCAGCACGCTGATATGGAGCGTCAGCCCGTGCAGTCCGAAGGCGCCGCCCTGCAACGAGGCGGACAGCGCGATCGCGAAGAGCAGCAGCGGGAAGGCCAGGAAGATGTCCATCAGGCGGCTGATCACGGTGTCGACCCAGCCCCCGTAATAGCCGGCGGCCACGCCCAGCACCGTGCCGAGAGTCACCGACAGCACGGTCGCGCCGAACGCGACCGCCAGCGACACCCAAGCACCCTCGATGATCCGCGCGAGCAGGTCACGGCCGAACTGCGGCTCGACGCCGAGCGGATGGTCCCAGCTGATCCCGCCCCATGCCCCCTTGGGCCTGAGCAGCACCGGATCGATCAGATTCTGGTGGAAGGCATTGGGTTCCAGCTTGAAGACCGATTCGATGACCTTGGCGAAGACTGCCAGCACCATCAGGCAGAGAACGACGATGCCGCCCGCGACGGCGACCTTGTCACGCTTGAACCGCATCCACGCGATCTGCCCGAGCGACCGTCCCTCGATCCCCTCGCCCATCCCGGACAGCACTGAATCCGGCTGGGCCTCGGCGGCTGAGCCGGTTACCTCTATGGGGGCCGTCATGGCATTGCACCCCCTGTCCGGTGGTGACCGGTTCCAGGTGCAGCCATGACAGACGACGACGCCCCTCTATGGGCGGTGATCATCCATCCAGCACCGGTCCGATGGGTCGCCAGACCAGGTGAATCAGAACGTCTCATTATAAGCAAATAAGGTGAATGGACTCTAATGGTCGATAGGGCAAATATCACCAGAACGGCGACATCTTGACAGGCGCACGATGAGGTCTTAAGCAGGATCATGAGGAGGTTTCCTCCATATCGGCAGGTGAGAGCACCTTTGGCTGAGGAGAAGGCCATGACGCGTGCAGTAGGTATCGACCTGGGAACGACGAACTCGGTGGTCTGCGTTCTGGAGGGCGGCGAGCCCACCGTCATCACCAACACCGAGGGCGCCCGGACGACCCCGTCAGTGGTCGGGTTCGCCAAGAGCGGCGACGTACTGGTGGGCGAGGTTGCCAAGCGGCAGGCTGTCACCAACATCGAGCGCACCGCACGGTCGGTCAAACGCCACATGGGCGAGGCGGACTGGCGTTTCCCCGACAGCGGTGACATCGACGGCAAGCGCTACACGGCGCAGGAGATCTCCGCCCGGGTGCTCCAGAAACTCAAGCGCGATGCCGAAGCGTATCTGGGCGAGGACGTGACGGACGCCGTCATCACCGTCCCGGCGTACTTCAACGACTCTCAGCGCACCGCCACCAAGGAGGCCGGGGAGATCGCCGGCCTGAAGGTTCTGCGCATCATCAATGAGCCGACGGCGGCTGCGCTTGCCTACGGCCTCGACAAGGAGAACGACCAGACGATCCTCGTCTTCGACCTCGGCGGCGGCACCTTCGACGTCTCGCTGCTGGAGATCGGCGAGGGAGTCGTCGAGGTGAAGGCCACCAACGGTGACACCCACCTCGGTGGGGACGACTGGGACCAGCGCGTCGTGGATCATCTGGCCAAGCAGTTCAAGAACGCGTACGGCATCGACCTCTCCAAGGACAAGATGGCCACGCAACGGCTGCGTGAGGCCGCGGAGAAGGCGAAGATCGAGCTGTCGGCGGCGACCGAGACGAACATCAATCTGCCGTATTTGAGCGCGTCTGCCGAGGGTCCGCTGCACCTGGACGAGAAGCTCACCCGGGCTCAGTTCCAGCAGCTCACCGCAGACCTGCTCGACCGGTGCAAGACCCCGTTCCACAACGCGGTGAAGGATGCGGGGATCAAGGTCGGCGACATCGACCATGTGATTCTCGTCGGCGGTTCGACCCGTATGCCCGCGGTGACCGAGCTCGTCAAGGAGCTCACCGGCAAGGATCCGCACAAGGGTGTGAACCCGGACGAGGTCGTCGCCATCGGTGCCGCTCTGCAGGCCGGTGTCCTCAAGGGTGAGGTCAAGGACGTCCTGCTCCTCGACGTCACCCCGCTGTCGCTCGGTATCGAGACCAAGGGCGGCATCATGACCAAGCTGATCGAGCGCAACACCACGATCCCGACCAGGCGTTCGGAGATCTTCACGACGGCCGAGGACAACCAGCCGTCCGTGCAGATCCAGGTCTTCCAGGGCGAGCGGGAGATCGCGGCGTACAACAAGAAGCTCGGGATGTTCGAGCTGACCGGTCTGCCGCCGGCGCCGCGCGGGGTCCCGCAGATCGAGGTCGCCTTCGACATCGACGCCAACGGCATCATGCACGTGACCGCGAAGGACCTGGGCACGGGCAGGGAGCAGAAGATGACCGTCACCGGCGGCTCCTCGCTGCCGAAGGACGACATCGACCGGATGGTCCGCGAAGCGGAGAGGCACGCCGAGGAAGACCGCGTTCGCCGCGAGGCCGCCGAGACCCGCAACCAGGGTGAGCAACTCGTCTACCAGACCGAGAAGTTCCTCAAGGACAACGAGGACAAGGTCCCCGGTGACGTCAGGACCGAGGTCGAGACCGCGCTCGGCGAGCTGAAGGAGAAGCTCAAGGGCGAGGACACGGCCGAGATCCGCACGGCGACCGAGAAGGTCGCCGCGGTCAGCCAGAAGCTCGGCCAGGCGATGTACGCCAGGGCGCAGGCCGAAGGCGCCCCCGCCTCCGGCACCCCCGCCGGCGAGCAGGCCGACGACAAGGCCAAGGAGCAAGCCGAGGAGGAGGTCGTCGACGCCGAGATCGTCGACGACGACAAGCAGGAGGGGAGCGCAGGATGAACCGCCCGGATGACGTTCATGGCTTCCCCGGCCCGCCGCTGAGCATCGTCAGGGACAGGCAGATCCGCATTCCCGCCACGCTCCCCACCCCTGCCCGTCGCGACCGGAAGCGGACCGAACGCGACGGCGGCTCTCCGGGCTCGCGCGGCCAGAGGCTCGCGGCCGACCAGTCGCCGCCCCGCGGGTCCGGGCTCCGCGAGGAACTGCGGGAACGCACCGCCGACCTGCAACGCCTGAAGGCCGAATACGACAACTACCGCAAGCGGGTACGCCGCGACCGCCTGGCCGTCCGCGAGATCGCCGTGGCCAATGTGCTCGGCCGGCTCCTGCCCGTACTCGACACCCTGGCTGAGGCGGCCGAACAGGGTGAGGTCACCGGCGGTTTCCAGCGCGTCGCGTACGCGCTGGAGGCCGAACTGGCCGCCCTGGGCCTGCAATCCTTCGGCGCGGCGGGCGACCCCTTCGACCCGGTCGTGCACGAGGCCGTCCGCTCCACCCCCAGTGACCAGGTCGAACACCCCACCTGCACCGCGGTCCTGCGCAAGGGATACCACGTCGGCGACCACCTCCTGCGCCCTGCACAGGTGGCGGTCGCCGAACCGCGGTCCGTCAGTCCGCCGGCCTCATGAGACGGCCGCGGGCACGGTGAGAGGTGCCGCTCTCAGCCGTTCGAACGCGGTGGGGGCCGGCCGCCGAGGGAGAAAGGTCTTGATCTGGCGGGCGCAGTCGAGCGGACTCGTACTGCCGGTGTCGCACTCGATGTCGTACGTGCCGTGGCCATGGACCTGGTTGATCTGGCGGGCGGCCAGCCCTGGCGGACGATCGCCGCGGGCTTGCTCCCGTCGTTCCAGCTCCGGCAGGGGGCAGTGCACCCCGACGAGGACGACGTCCTGGGGAGGGAACAGTGCCAGGCAGTCGCGAAGGCGCCACGGCTCGCTGAGGACATGATCCACGACGACGGTGTTGCCTGCCGCGGCCATTCCGGCGACCGCTCGGTGGAAGCCCATCCATGTGTGCCTGAGTACGACATGAAGCTGCTCCTCGGTGAGTTCGTGTCGCGAACGCATGGCATGGAACGCGTCCACCGGCATGTGAAAACACGTCTCGTCAAGGACGGCGAGCAACTCCTTCGCGATGCTCGACTTGCCCGAACTCGAGGTGCCGTTCAGGAAGATGATCAGTCCGCCGGTTGTCCGCCCCGGTTCCGCCGAGCTTGAGGAGCGGTCGGCTCCGGGAGCCGGGCCTGCCGACCTCTCGCCGGTCACGGTGCATCGAACAGCGCGCTGACCGACTCGCCGTTGTGGATTCGCCGCATGGCCTCGGCCAGCGCCGGGGCGATCGACAGGACCGTCAGCTTGTCCGTGCGGTGTTCGGCCGGGATGGGCACGGTGTTCGTACAGACGATCTCCAGCACATCGGGCTGATCGGACAGACGCTTGAGGGCGCCGGCGGAGAACAGACCGTGCGTGCAGGCGACCCGGATCGACCTGGCGCCCAACTCCCTCAGCCGGCCCAGCAGCTCAAGGACGGTGCTGCCCTTCGCGATCTCGTCGTCGAGCACGATGACATCACGGTCGGCGACGTCCCCGATGACCGAGCTGATGCTCACCCGGTCGTCCGCGAAGCGCTGCTTGGCCCCGGCTGCCACTTTCGCTCCCAGTAGCCGGGCGAATGCGGCCGCCTCCTTGGCGTTACCCAGATCCGGAGAGACAACGGTCGTGTTCGACAGGTCGTAGCCGCGAAAATGCTCGGCCAGCTCGCGCAGAGCGTGCAGATGATCCACGGGCACCGAGAAGAAGCCGTGCACCTGAGGCGAGTGCAGCGTCAGCGCCAGGACGCGGTCGGCCCCCGAAGCCACCAGGAGATCAGCCACCAGTCGCCCGCCGATCGAGATCCGCGGCGCGTCCTTCTTGTCCGAACGTGCATAGGCATAGTGCGACATGACCACGGTGACGCGACTGGCCGATGCGCCGCGGGCGGCGTCGCACATCAGCAGCAGCTCAACGAGGTTCTCCTGTACGGGAGTGACCAGCGGCTGGACCAGAAAGACGTCCCGCTCACGGCAGTTGGCCTGCAACTGGACCTCAAGGCAGTCATTCGCAAACCGGCTCACCCGCACCGGACTGAGCGGAACACCCAGATGGGCACAGACCTCGGCTGCCAATTCGGGATGGGCACTACCGCTGAATACGGCGATGTCTCGCACGAACCGCTCCCGGCGTGATCGATCGGATACCACCGACAGGCTACCGGCCCGGCTGCGCGTGACCGGGGCAGACCTCAACCCCGGTCGGCCCCTACCGTACTTCAGGGGCCTTCACCGGGGCGGTCGCCAACCGCACGGCCGGCTGACGGGCCGGATCAGTTGTGGCCGAACTTCCGCTGGTGCTTGCGGGTGGCCGGCTCGGAGATCCGGTGCTCCGTGTCACGAGGGGCCGAGGCCCTTGGCTGCTGTTCCTTCGCCTCCGCGGCGGTGCTGCGATCATGGCCGCCGGTGCGGGCGCCGCGGTTTTGCCGACTCTGTTTCCTGCCCATGATCGTGCCTCCTGGCGCGGATGTCGGACTATGGGCTGCTACCAGGTTTTCATGCGACTGAGAAGCGCGCATTTCAGGCAGGCGCCGGGGGCGGCCGGCTCCCCGCCGAGGTCGCGCGCCGGTACTCCAGTAAGCCGAGCAGAGTGGCGGTCTCGTCGGCGGCGACGGGCGATTGCGGGCGACCCTGCTCGTCCGGGTTCGTCATGGTCGGCGAGTCCAGGCGCTGACGCCTCCGCGCCACCATCGGCGAACATCTCGCGGTCGGCGGCCACTTCGGACCGGCAATGTCTGCGGGTGAGGCGGGAGTGAACGAAGAAACCTATTGTCGCTGGCCATTGATACGCACAGTTGGTCGACGCTAGCTTTCTTCGTCACGTACCCCCGCCCATGCGTACCCGCTGTGGGCGGCCCCACTGATGATGTGGAGTACTTCATGGCTCAGCTCCGCTCCAGACGCCTGCGTGCCGCTCTCGCGGTGCCGGCCGGTCTGGCGCTGACCGCGTCGCTCGGCTTTCTGCCGGGCACCGCCCAGGCCGCCGTTCAGGACACCCCTGCCACGACGGCCGCGGAGGGCCCCAAGCTCTCGTACGTGGTCAACACCAAGGCGAACCACGGCACCATCAAGGCTGTTGAGAAGGCGATAGCCGCGGCCGGCGGCACGATTGTCATCACCCACGAGAAGATCGGCGTCATCGTCGTCCACTCGACGAACCCCGACTTCGCCAAGCAGATGCGCACGGTCAAGGGCGTACAGAGCGCTGGTGCCACGCGTACCGCCGCACTCGCCCCTGCGAGCACCACCGAGATCGGCGCTCCGGAGTACGTGGACAGCGCCAAAGCCCAGGCAGGCGCGGCCGGCACCGATGGCGCCGAGCCGCTCGAGGCCGACCAGTGGGACCTGCGCGCCATCGGCGCGGACAAGGCCGCCAAGATCAACCCGGGCAGCAGGAACGTCACCGTCGCCGTGATCGACACCGGTGTCGACGACACCCACCCGGACCTCGCCCCGAACTTCTCCAAGAGCCAGTCCGCCAACTGCGTGGGCGGCGTCGCGGACACGAGTGACGGCGCCTGGCGTCCCTACGACCCGGCGAACGACTACCACGGCACGCACGTCGCGGGCGAGATAGCCGCCGCCCGCAACGGCATTGGTGTGGCCGGTGTCGCTCCGGGCGTCAAGGTCGCCTCGATCAAGGTGAGCGACCCGACGACCAGCCTCTTCTTCCCGGAGAGCGTGGTCTGTGCGTTCGTCTTCGCCGCCGACCACGGCGTCGAGATAACCAACAACAGCTATTACATCGACCCGTGGCTCTACAACTGCATGGACGACCCGGACCAGAAGGCCATTGTCGACGCGGTCAACCGGGCCTCGCTCTACGCGCAGAGCAAGGGCACTCTGCACGTCGCGTCCGCGGGCAATTCCAATGACGACCTGGACTCCGACGCCCTTGTCGACGACTCGAGCCCCGACGACACCACCCCGGTCCCGCGGACCGTCGACCCGCACAAGTGCTTCGATATTCCGACCCAGTTGCCCGGTGTCGTCACGGTCTCCGCGACGGGCGTGCAGAACCTGAAGTCGTACTACTCCAGCTACGGACTCGGCGTCGTCGACGTCGCGGCCCCGGGCGGCGACAAGTACCAGATCCCGGACACTCCGTCGAAGAACGGCCGGATCCTGGCGACCATGCCCAACAACGGGTACGCCTTCCTCCAGGGCACGTCGATGGCCGGCCCGCACGTGGCCGGCGTGGCGGCGCTCCTCAAGAGCACCCACCCATGGGCCGGTCCGCTGGCTCTGCAGACCCTGCTCAAGGCCCAGGCGGACAACCCGGGTTGCCCGACCGGCCTGTACGACCCCGATGGCAACGGCATCGAGGACTCGACCTGCAAGGGCTCCAAGCGGGTCAACGGCTTCTACGGTTACGGCATCGTCAACGCACTCGACGCTGTCACACAGCACTGACCCACCCGAGCCCTGGGGCACGCAGTATCTGCGGGCCTCAGGGCTCGTCCATGGCCGTGTCCATGGCCGGCCGAGACCTGATCGTGGCCGAGGAGGACACCGATACCTTCTCCGACTTTGCCGAACACCACCCTGCTCTGCTCGACAAACGCCTGCTCACCCGCTTCTACCGCTCTGCGACGCTGGCGAGCGTGCCCGCTCGGACCGGCTGGGTCGAGCCTGACCTCGCCCCGTTCCCCTGGCGTGCCGCCGACCAGTAGCACTTGGATCTCGTGGGCAGGACCGCTCGCCCGGCCTCGTGCCCCGCGCGGCGTGGAGAGACTCCACCGCCTCACACCGTGATGACGACCTTCGCCCGCGCGTGCTCCACTTCGAGGTACCGGATGGCCTCGGGTGCCTGGCTCAACGGAAATGTCCGGTCGATGACTGGAGTGACCTTCCCGGACTCGGCGAGCTCCCTCAGCGCCGCAAGGTTCTCCTTGCCCGGCGACTCCGTGAGTGCGAGCAGCCGATGACGGACGAAGGGGGAGAGCGCCTGACCCCTGATGAGCAGACCCACCGGCCCGACAGCGCTGCCGCCGCCAGACACACCGCCGCCCGACAGGACGAGCGTCCCCGCCGGCGTCAGCGCGCGCCGGTATTCGGCCAGCGAACGGTTCCCCACCAGGTCGAACACGACGTCGTACTGCCGTCCGCCACGAGTGAAGTCGTCCCGTGTGTAGTCAATGACGTGGTCCGCGCCGAGCGACCGCACCAGATCCACGTTTCTGGTGCTGCAGACGGCGGTCACCTCCGCGCCGAACGACTTGGCGATCTGTACGGCGAACGTTCCCACGCCGCCCGACCCACCATTGATCAGGACGTGCTGTCCCGGTTTCACCCGCCCGACGTCGCGCAGGCCCATGAGGGCGGTGTTGCCCGCCAGCGGTATCGCTGCCGCCTGCTCGAAGGTCAGGTTGGCGGGTTTCGGCTCCACCGTCGTGTCCGGGGCGCACACGTACTCGGCGAACGCTCCGTCGGCGTTGCCGAGGTCGCCGTACACCTCATCGCCAGTACGGAACCGTGTCACCTGCGCGCCCACCGCTTCCACCCGGCCCGCGAAGTCCCTGCCCCGGATCTGCCTCTTGGGCCCGCTGAACCCGAACACGGAGGGGAGCATCAGGCGCGCAATGTACGGGTCGCCGCGCATGATGTGCCAGTCGCGCGCGTTGACCGCGGCCGCGTGGACCCGTACAAGAACCTCGTTGGGCGCGGGCACCGGCCTGTCGAGCTCTTTGAGTTCCAGGACGTCGGGTGAGCCGTACCGGTCCTGGACGATTGCCTTCATCGCGTTCTCCGTAACGAGTGAGTTCGGTACGGAAGGGCCGACTGGCCGGAAAGCTCCGCACTACTCGCGACGGTAGGGGAACGCCCTGGGTCCGGACATCGGGGACCATCCCTAGGTGACGCCCGGAGGGATGCCGATCGGGCCGGCGGGTGGGGTCAGCCCCGCTGCACCGCGGCAAGCCCCTTCTTCATGTCCTCGGTGTTCATCACCGGCTGGATCTCGATCCTCGCACCGAGTCCCTCGAAGAGCGGCTCCGCGATGGTGGGCAGCTGAGAACTGTCCTGCATGTCAAAGACGAAGGTGCAGCTCCGCCCGCCCTCGCTGGGACCGAAGTAGGCGGCCTCGGGCTTGAGCTGTTCCCCCAGCGACTGCATGATCTTCAGCAGTTTGCCGCTCTTGAGCGCCTCATTGGACAGCTGGGTGTCCAGGTGTGCTCTCAGTATGACCCTCATCGATCTTGCTCCTTCCGCCTCACCGGCCGGCGCGGTCCGGTTCGCGCCCGCTGAGCCTGATGGCGTCCCGCTCAGCCTCGCCTCGGGTGACCAGGGCGGCAACATCTCGTCCTCCATCCGTGTCGCTGTTCGGGGGGCGGCGGGCGGTCGCGGCATGCGGCTTTGCCGATCGGGTCGCGCTCCGCCTGGCCGACGGGTCCTGGGAGCCGCACCAGGGCCCTGTAGTCACGGGCAGGGTGCGGGACGCCTCCTGGACCGAGGCTCTCGTCGGGCCGCCATGACTTGGGGAGAGTGACTGACTGCTTTGTGCCCCTCACGTTGAGTAGATCGCAAGGGCCACCGCCCCGATCGTGACGGATCTTACATTCTTCCGATTTCGCCCATTTTCTGAACTATTCTGGGCGAATTCGTTTGTGCAGGTCCGTCTCTGGCTGGCCAAATGCACCTTTCCGGCCCGTCGGAGCTAGAGGAGAGACATGGGACGCGAACGCAGCAGAACCGTCAATTGGCGGATGGTTCTGCCCGTCGCGGGTGGGGCTGTCGTACTTGGACTCGGTGGCCTGTACGTCACGGGGCTCGTGGCAGGCGACGACATCGCTGACGGCACCAGCGTGCGCGGGGTCGACATCGGCGGGATGGACCGGGAACAGGCCCAGCGGGTGCTCGACCGGAAGCTCGGGCCGGCGTTCGCGGCACCGGTCGCGTTGAAGATCGGTGACCGTACAGAGAAGGCCGATCCCGGCGCGCTCGGGCTGTCCCTCGACACCGCGGCGACCATCGACCGTGCTGCGAGCGCAGGCTCCGGCCCGGCGACGGCGATCGGCAGACTCTTCGCCTCCGACGGCCGGGACGTCGAGCCGGTGGTACGAGTGGACAGGCACCAGGGCCGGACGGGACTCGACCGCATCACCGAGGCCGCCGAGCGTCAGGTGCGGGACGGGTCCATATCGTTCGAGAATGGCAGGGCGAAGGCCGTCGCTCCGGTCACAGGCGTCACCGTGATCGAAGACAAGGCCCTCGACACCATCCGCGACAGCTACCTCCGTACGCCGCATTCGGCGCCCGTCGTGCTGCCGGTGAAGCAGACGCCGCCGCGCGTCGGCACGCACGAAACCGAGCGGGCCCTGGAGCAATTCGCACAGCCCGCGATGTCCGGCCCGGTCACACTGACCCTCGCCGACCAGCGCATACCCATCGGCCCAGCCGCGCTCGGCAGGCATCTGGCGATGAAGCCCGACGGCGGAAACCGCCTCGTTCCCGCCCTCGACTCCAAGGGTCTGCTCACCGACCCCGCCGTCTCCCGCCCGGTGCGGGACGCCTCCCAGGTTCCTCAGGACGCCGTGCTCCGGCTCGACAGCCATGACCGCGTCGTAGTGGCCCAGGAAAGCGGCACGGGGCGGCAGGTCACCGCGAAGGCACTCGGCGAGGCCGTGGTACCCCTCCTGACCCGCACCGGCGCCGCCCGCACCGGCGAGATAGCCACAACGACGCTCCATCCGCAGTTCACGAGCGCATCGGCACAGCGGCTCGGCATCAAGGAGAAGGTCTCCTCCTTCACCGTCAACTTCCCGCGCGCGCCCTACCGCACCACCAACGTCGGCCGTGCGGTGGAGCTCATCAACGGCTCGGTTGTCCTGCCCGGACAGGAGTGGAGCTTCAACCGGACGGTCGGCGAGCGCACGAAGGAGAACGGCTTCGTCGACGGCCTCATGATCAACAACGGTCAGTACGTGAAGTCCTCCGGCGGCGGCGTCTCCGCAGTTGCCACCACCATGTTCAACGCCCTGTTCTTCGCGGGCGTCAAGCCCGTGGAGCACGGCGCCCATTCCTTCTACATCGAGCGCTACCCCGAGGGCCGCGAGGCCACGGTCGCGTGGGGCACCCTCGACCTCCGCTGGATCAACGACTCCGGTCACGCCATCTACATCAAGGCCCAATCCACCGACACGTCGGTGACCATCACCTTCCTGGGCACGAAGAAGTACGACGAGATACGGGCGACCAAGGGGCCGCGCACGAACATCAAGCCGCCCGCCACGCGCACGGACAGCGGCCCGGAGTGCGAGGTGCAGACCCCACTTGAGGGGTTCGACGTTTCCGTCGGCCGTGTCTTCGTGCAGGACGGTTGGGAAGTCAAGCGCGAAGACTTCAACACCCACTACACGCCTCGCGACAAGGTCACATGCACCCCGGAGAAACCGGGCTCCGCAGCGACGCCCGGCGCATCGGACGCACCACCCGCAGCGGCGGAGAGCGCAGCCGGCCCCCTCAGCTGACGCGAGGCCGCCGGGGTCCCCGCGCCGAAAGGCAGTGGGCCCCGGCCCCGACGTCACACGGGCGGCGTTCCGTGCTTCGGCGCGGTCATCGGCTCCGTGGACAAGAGCTGGTGGGGAATCGACGCCTCTCCCTGCCGCAGGGCGATGGTGCGAGTCGGAGCGGGAACGCTGATGCCCTCGGCGCGGTAGCGCCGGTGCAGGCGCTTGATGAACTCGTGCTTGATCCGGTACTGGTCACTGAACTCGCCGACCCCAAGGATCACCGTGAAGCTGATCCGGGAGTCGCCGAACGTGTGGAAACGAACGGCCGGTTCATGGTCGGGCAGGCCGCCGTCGATGTCCTCCATCACGCTCTCAACGACCTCCGTGGTGACCCGCTCGACATGGTCCAAGTCGCAGTCGTAGCCGACTCCCACCTGGACGTTCAGCGTCATCTGCTGGTCCGGCCGGTGGAAGTTGGTCATGTTGGTGCCGGACAGCTTCGTGTTGGGGATGATCACCAGGTTGTTGGAGAGCTGACGGACCACGGTGTTGCGCCAGTTGATGTCGACGACATAGCCCTCCTCGCCGCTGCTGAGCCGGATGTAGTCACCGGGCTGCACCGTTCGGGAAGCAAGGATGTGCACGCCTGCGAAGAGATTGGCCAGCGTGTCCTGCAGGGCGAGGGCCACTGCCAGACCTCCGACGCCCAGCGCGGTGAGCAACGGTGCGATGGACACGCCCACGGTCTCCAGCACGACCAGGAAACCCATGGCCAGCACCAGGACGCGGGTGATGTTCACGAAAATGGTGGCCGATCCGGCGACACCGGACTTGGACTGGGCAAGAGCCTGCACCAGCCCGGCGACGATCCTCGCGGCCGTGAGCGTCGCGGCCATGATGAGCACGGCGGTGAGCACCATGGTGACGTTGCGCTGGACCCCGGCGCTCAGCGGCAGAACTGACGCCGCGACTGCCGCGCCACCGGTGATCGCGCCCCAGGGGGCCAGTGCGCGCAGGGCGTGGACGAGGATGTCGTCACCGCTCCAGCGGGTTCTGTCGGCCCGTATACCGAGCCATTTGAGGATCACCCGCAGCACAAGGGCGGCCGCGATGCCTGCGGCCACGGCGATTCCGGCGACGAACAGGTCGTGCATGGTGAGGTCCCGGTTCACTGCGTCCCTCCAGTTGCACGGGGAGTTCCGGCGGCCGTGGTTGCCGCTTGGATCCTTATGTGATGCGTTGTCACTGTGGCACCTGTTGAATTCTGGGAGCGCGGTTGTGCGGCCGCGCCGGGGAGTGTGGAGCCCACCCGTCGCGACCTGTCATCCTGCCGCACGCCCCGGACTGTGCTGCGGGTGGGCTCGCGCCGGCGGAAGTGCGGACGGCGTTGGCCTCCCGCCACGGAGAACGTCACGAACGTATCGTGCCGTGTCACCGTCGTGTCACAGCCGCTCGAGCAGGTGAACCCAGGAAGCCGGCCGTGTCCTCTCAAGCGTCGAGTGTCGGTGAGGAACCGGCACCTGAACTTCTACTTCGGGGGCTTCATGCAGTACGGAACGGGTATCCGCAGAGCCGCGATGGCGATGGTCACCGCGTCGGCAGCCACACTGCTCATGACCGGGTGTCAGCCGGGCGGGGACGCGGCAGGGCCGGCCGGTTCGCCGTCGGGTGCGCCGACCGAGGCGGGAGGATCTTCCTCCGGCACGCCGACTTCCGCCGCTTCGCGCCCTGCGGAGGGCGGCTCTCCGACGGCCCAGGACCCGTCATCCGGGTCTTCGTCCCCCACGGCCAAGGCATGTGCTGTGGCGGACCTCAGGGCGTCCATGTACCAGGCCCACGTCCGGCCGCCGGGCACTGGAGTCGGAGCGGTGGTCGTCGAGTTCACCAATGTGTCCGGCAAGCCGTGCATCGTCCAGGGCCATCCGACCGTGGCGGGTGCGGGCAATGGTTCGCCACAGCGGAACCGTCCGCTCACGGTGACCCCTACAGGCTCCGCGTCCGCGGTGCGGGTCGCGCCGGCCGGCAAGGCATGGACGAAGCTGACGTTCGTGCAGGTCCAGGGTGAGGCCGACGGCTACTGCGTATCCGGATCCGAGCCCGTCACCTACCCAACCC
Organism: Streptomyces sp. SLBN-118; assembly: GCF_006715635.1. NCBI lineage: Bacteria > Bacillati > Actinomycetota > Actinomycetes > Kitasatosporales > Streptomycetaceae > Streptomyces > Streptomyces sp. SLBN-118. Next base: position 510,387 of record NZ_VFNP01000001.1, on the reverse strand, counting down.
TGGTGGTCGGCATCCCGGGGGCCGGAGCGCACCAAGTCGCTCTGGAGGACGGCTCTCTGGCCGAGTGCGACGACAAGGTGACTGTCACCGCCGTATCCGCGACAAAGCCCTCCTGACCTCGCGGGACGCTGCACTTCAGGCTCCGAAGTGGGTGAAAGGACCCCAGACCGTCGCGGGGATGCCCTCGGCCATGGCGCGCGTCACGGCGCGGCCGAGGGCCACGGACGGGGAGGCCTCGCCGCTCAGTTCCTCGTGGAGCCAGGACATCAACGCGACGGTCTGCTCGGAGTCGGGCATGGACCACAGCGCCGCGATCACGGAGCTTGCTCCCATGGCGAGCATCGCCGCCGGGAAGCCGAGTTGCTCCCCGGGCAGGTGAGTGCCGATCCCGGCCAGGTGGCAGGCGGAGAGCACGACCGTCGTGCCGCGCTGGATGTCGTGTTCGAGCAGCGCGGACAGCGGCAGCGGCCGCCCGAGCAGGATCGCCGACCGGAGCGGTTCGTGCGCGTCCAGGGTGCCGTGACCGGCGAGGTGGACGAGGTTGGCCGCGGTGATCCGGTGCGCGAGGTCGTGCGGGGCCTCACCTGACGGCGGAACGGGCCGCGCGGGTCCCACTGTTGTGCGCAAACGGTCCCCCTCGCCCTCCTCGGAGGCCTGTTCCGGTTCGCGGAGGATCACCGGCTCCACGCCGTGGATGGCTGCCACCGTCCGGGCTTCGGGAACGGTGAACGGGATCGGCCTCCCGCCCTCCCCGTCGTCGTACCAGGGATCGGCCACGATCAGTGGGTCGCGCGTGGCCGGCCGGGGCCAGGCTCCCGCGAACATCAGGGCGTCCCCGGACGGAACGACGGTGAGGTCCATCAGACCACAGGCCGGCGTACCGTCCACGGGTGCCGTGTACAGCGGCAGCAACGCGCTCTCGCCCAGCGGGATCAGGGCGACGCGTCCTCCCCCGAGCTCCGGCCAGGCGTCGAGCACCGGGCCCCACACGGCCGCCCCGACGGCCTCGTGCGCCTCCTGCACTGCCTGGTTCCGCACCCTGATCCGCCGCTCGTCCGACGCCAGGACCTCACGCACCTTCTTCCCCTGGGCCCGGACGGCGTCAAGCCCGAGGTCCGGAAGCGTGATGCTCTCGCACAGTTCACGTCCGGTCTCCGGCGCCTCCAGGCGGATCGCGGCCCCTGCGCCGAACCCGGGTACGACATAGACGACGGACCGGGAGGTCGCGCTCGCGGCAACAACGGCGGGCACGGCAGTCGTTCCCGCGAGCACGTATCCGCGTGAGGCATCGCCGATGACCGCGTCCAGGTCCGCCATCAGCATCTGGTCCGCCTGCGCCCGCAGCGCGGCGACGGAGTCGAGACCGGCCGACGCCGGGAGCTTCTTCGCCCGCGCCACGGCCTCCCGCTGGCTGCGCCGGATCGTGCGCAGCCGGCGCATCGCTTCACCGGGCCCTTTGCGCGGCACGCCACTCGGGTGCGAGAACCGACCAGATCTCGGTGTCCTGCCGTACGCCCCGGTACGGGTCGTTCTCGCGCTGGACGCCGTCGAGGCTCATGCCGAGCCGCTTGGCCACGTTGATGCTCGGCGTGTTCTTGGAGGATACGAGCCACTCGACACGGTGCATTCCGCGTTCCTGGATCGCCCAGTCGATGATCAGCCGTACCGCGCGGGTGACCAGACCGCGTCCGGCGGCGGCCGGTTCCAGCCAGCAGCCGGCCTCGCAGTTGCCCGTAGCCGCGTCGAAGATCCTTAAGAGGACACCACCGACAAGGAGCCCGTCGAGCCAGATGCCGTAGAGCCGGCCGGTGTCGGCCGCGGCCTTGTCGGCGTACTTCTGGAGCCAGTTCCGCGCGGAGTCGATGTCGGCCACGACATCGGGGAGTCCGACGTACTGGCCGATGTATTCGCGGCCACGGTCCATGTGAGCGAGGAACTCGTCGGCCCGCCAGGGCTCCAGGGGCCTCAGCTCGGCTCCGTCACCCAGGGACATCGCGAACATTCTCATCCTCCACTGTGGCCGCGCGGTCCTCGGATCCTCGCACGGGTCTGTCGTCCCGCCGCTCGCAACTCCCGACGGCTGCGTCACCTGGTCCGCCGGTGTGGTGCGGCGGTGCTGTGGCGAAGGACCAGATGGGTGGCAAGTTCCGCACGGACAACGGTGAGTTCGCCGCCGTCCATCAAGGTCGTGACCATGCGCATCGCCACCCCTCCGATCTCCCGCAACGGCCGGCGGACGGTGGTGAGCGACGGCGAGATCCATGACGCGTGGGTCAGGTCGTCGAAACCTACGACGCTGAGCCCGTCCGGCACGCGAACTCCCAAGTCCCTTGAGGCCTTGTAGACACCCAGGGCCTGCGTGGTGCTGCCCGTGAGGATGGCGGTCGGTGGTGTTCGCGCCCTCAGCAGCGACCAGGCGTGTCGGTGGCCTTCCTCCTGGCGAAAGCCGCCGAACCGGACGAGGAACGGGTCGTACGGGATATGGGCGACCGTCAGCGCTTCGCGGTAGCCGGCGACGAGGCTGCCGGCGAAATGGGATCCGGACGGCCCGCCGATCACCGCGATCCGCCGGTGACCGAGTCCTGTGAGGTGCTGCGCGGCGGTCAGCGCACCGTGCCGGCTGGTCGCTGTGACGGAAGGCAGCGCGTCGTCCGAGTGATCGGTGGCATCGACGAGGACGGCCGGGATTCCGCGCCCGGCGATCTCGCGGCGCTGGTAGGCGTTCAAGCCGGTGCGTGCGGCGATGATGCCCGCGGTTCCGCGTTCGGCCAGCGAATCCAGCCAGTCCATGCCCGGTGTGGCCCGGTAGTGCACTGGGTGGAACGCCACTCCGACGCCGTGCTCATGCGCGACTTGTTCGATTCCGGCAAGCAGTTCCGCGACCCAGGAGCTGTCCGGTTCTCCGGTCACCAGGTCGACCAGGGTGGCCCGGCTGCCGCTCTGCGTCGCCCGCGTGGACACCGCCGTTCCCCTCCGACTTCGAAAACTTTCGGGCCGCGGCCAGGTATCACGAAAGCCGCTGAGCTGCTTGTCGAGGCTCAGGGGAGCGATTAGATTCCCCTCTCTGGGAGCGCTCCCAACCCTGAAGCCGATTCTATGGAAAGGACCCCATGCGACAGTGGAAGAAGGCCATACGGGTGTTAATGGGCGCCCTGCTCATCGCGGGTGGCACAACGGCTGTCGGCCCGTCGGCGCAGGCCGCCGTCGAGATCTGCGACCGGGTCGGCACCGCCAAGCTCGCCGGTGGTGAGATCATCGTGCAGAACAACCGCTGGGGCGCGGACACGACTCAGTGCATCAGCGCGGACGGCACCGGCTTCCGGATCACCCGGGCCGACCACAACAACCCGACCAACGGCGTCCCCGCCGGCTACCCGTCGGTGTACAAGGGCTGCCACTACGGCAACTGCTCGGCCAACAGCGGCCTTCCGCTGAAGGTAAGCGACTTCGGCGACCCGCGCGCCACCTATGACATCAGCACCCCGGACTCGGGGGAGTGGAACGCCTCCTTCGACCTGTGGTTCGACGCCAACCCCAACCCGAGCGGGCAGAACTACGGTGCCGAGCTGATGATCTGGGCCAACCACCGAGGCCGCCCTCAGCCGATCGGGTCCAAGATGGGCACCGCCTGGATCGAGGGGGCGAACTGGGACGTGTGGATCGGCAACATCGGCTGGAACGTCATCTCCTACGTCCGTCAGCAGCCCACCAACCTCCTGGACAACGTCAGCATCAAGGCGTTCACCCACGACGCGGCCAACCGAGGCCAGATCAACGGGCGCTGGTACATGACCAGCGTCCAGGCCGGGTTCGAGCCGTGGGTCGGCGGCACGGACCTGGCGGTGAAACGCTTCGCCTTCACCGCCAACGGCGGCGGGGGCGGTGGTGGCGGCGTTGGCGCTCAGAAGATCGTCAACTCCGGCAGTAACCGCTGTGTGGACGTGGAGAACTGGGGCACCAGGGACGGCGCCGCGTTGCAGCTGTGGGACTGCTCGGGCGACACGAACCAGCGGTGGCAGCCGCAGGGTGAGGCGCTGGTGAACCCGGTCTCCGGCAAGTGCCTGGACGTTCAGGGCGGCGGCACCGCCAACGGCACGCGGGTGCACCTGTGGTCGTGTTCGCCGGGCAACGGCGCGCAGCGCTGGGTCAGGGACGCCAACGGCAAACTGCGCAACCCCCAGTCGGGCAAGTGCCTGGATGCTGTCGAGCGCGGGACTGCGAACGGCACTGCGCTCCAGATCTGGGACTGCGGGGGCGGGTCCCAGCCGCAGCAGCAGTGGCGGTTCGAGAACTGACCTCGATGGGGCGGCGGTTCGCTGCCCGGCGGCGTCCCGGCAGCGAACCGCCGCCCCGCGACGAGTCGGGCGGGCGGACAGCGCCCGGCCCACGCCTCCGGGCAGTGGTCACCGCGACCGTGATGCCGCGACGGGGCCCGTGCTCTCGCGCACCACGAGATTGGTTGCCAACTCGATGCGAGCAACCGGTGGTTGCCCACCGTTGACCAGCGTGACGAGCATCCTGGTCGCCAGCGCGCCCATGTCCCGAAGGGGCTGTCGGACGCTCGTCAGCGGCGGCGACGTCCACGGCGTGAAGTGCACGTCGTCGAACCCGACCACGCTCACGTCGGACGGAACGCGCAACCGGTGCTCCTTGAGGGCTTGATAAGCCCCCAGCGCCTGAACGTCGTTGCCCGCGACGATCCCGGTCGGAGGAGTCGGCAGCTCCAGCAGCGCGCAGGCCTGCCGGTAACCCTCCTCGTGCCGGAAGGGGCCGTAGCGGATCAGGCGCGGATCGCATCGCAGCCCGGCCACCTTGAGCGCGTCACGGTAGCCCGCCACTCGTTCCCGCGTGCAGGACAGGTGCTCGGGGCCGCCGATGACGGCGATCCGGCTGTGCCCCAGGGAGATCAGGTGCTGGGCAGCGCTGAAACCACCGTGCCGATTGGTCACAGTGACCGAGTTCGCCGGGGGATCCGCACCGCCGACCGCGTCGACCACGACGAACGGGATCGACATCCGGCGCAGCTCCCTGCGCTGGACGGCCGTGAGATCCGACAGCACGAGGATCACCCCGCGCGAGCCTCGCGCGCCGAGCGCCTCCAACCAGCCGAGCGCAGGCGGAGCGTCGGTATGGACCGCCCTGAGCACGAGGTGCATCCGGTGCTCCCGCGCCACCTCTTCGGCACCGGTGAGAATCTCGGCGGCCCAGGCGCTGTCCAGGTCGTTGATCACCAGGTCCAGCAGCGCGCCCGCTCCGTCACGAGGCTTCGACGGACGTACGTACCCCTCCTGGGCGATGATTCGCTCGACCCGCTCCTGGGTTCGCACGGAGACGTCACGGTAGCCGTTGAGCACCTTGGACACCGTCGGCACCGACACGCCCGCCAATTCGGCGATGCGGGCCAGTGTGGGTCTTCGCTCCGACTCGATCGTCACCCGTCCCCCCGCTGTCACCGACCAGGAACGCGGTCACGATAGCTCCGAGAACGTGAGATCGGCGGCGAGAGCCGTTTCCTGTGAGGGCCGCATTCCGGAGCGTGGGCTGAGCGGGTGATGTCGAGGTGGCTGATGCTGTCGTGATTCTTGATCACGCGTTGTGCAGGGCATGGATCCTCGCGGTCACGGCGATGTGCCGTATGCGGCCCTGCTTGTGGCTTCCTGGCTCGAGCCCGAGCGAGGCGACCTGGACGCCGTTGTCGCGCGCGCAGGCCGGTGCAGCCGGGCCGCCATGGTCATCTGCTCGGCGGCAACCGTTGCCGCCACTGTGGTGCTGGCCGTCGCAGGTCGGCTCGCTTGAGAGGTTCAGGAATGGCTGGTCAGGACTTTTCGGACGAGGTGGACTCGGGTGACGGCGCAGCCGCGTCCGGCGGCGGTATGTGTCTTCGTGACCAGCTGGCCGAGGCGATTACCTGGATCCGTTCGCAGGCAGCGGTGACGCTGTCGCCGCCACCCGGCAGTCTGGCTGAGGATGGGGCCCCGAGGTCGGAAGACTGGCCATGGGTGTGATCTCCGTTTCCCATGTGATGACGGCCTCGCCGTGCCGGGGCGAGCGTTCACGGGGGCGTCTGCACGTCTGACGAATGGGGCCGACGCCGGGACTCTGCCTTTCAGGCACATGCCGTCGTCGACGGTCGCGTCACCCGACTGGGCTATCTCTCCGTGGGCGTCTGTACGCACGCTGGGGGCGCGTCTGCCTTGCCCTTTGGGCGACGACGCGGCTGCAAGGCGGCCCGGTGGTGTCCCGGCGGGGCGTACACCCGCTTTCGGGCGGCACCCGTCCGGGTGACGATGTCAAGCAGAGCCCGGTGTCGACAGCACGTCCCCTGCCCGGCTCGGATGCAACGCCGGTGCACGCACCTGTCCAGTCACGCAGTTGTTCACGCAGTCCTGACAAACGACCCCCCCTGTCCAGCGCGGGAAGGCACCGAAGTGCCCTCCCCACCGCATTTCTGGGAGGCGACGGTGGTACTGGCCGTGATAGCGCTGCTCGTTCCGGTCCTGATGCTTGTGCTTGTGCTTGCGATGGACGTGTTCGAGGAGCGCCTGTTCGGCGCCAGATCGCCATTCCCGTCGATCCCCGCGGCCCATGAGGTCCCCGAGACCCCGCACACGCCATCGCCCGAGCAGCCTGCCGCGGCAGACGGCAGCCAGGGGACAAGGCTCGTGTGACCGAGTCGGCTGGGACGCGCAGCGGGGCGGACCGAGGGATCCTCATACGTCTTCCTTGCTCCGTGGCCGTCGGGGCGCGGCAGCCCGCCGCCTGAAGGTGAACATCTCCGCGTACGCGCCGCCGAGGACCATCAGCTACCGGTGCGCGTGGGATTCGGTGATCCGGCCGCCGTCGAAGGCGTAGATGCGATCGCACCTCCACGACGCTCGCAAGCCGGTGCGAGATGGGCACGTGATCTGGTCCGCCCTGCGCTTGCCACGCAAAACCGCCTGGTGGACGACGTGTTCGGCTTTCGGGTCCATGCTCGCGGTCGGTTCGTCACAACAGCACGGGCGCGCGCGACGGCGATCCTCGCCCACTGGCCGGCAGACAGCTCCTGCTCGCCACGGAACCGCATGGACGAAAGCGCGCCGCCCAGGTGCCGGGCTCGGCGACAGTGCGGGTTCGTCGGTCTCAACCGCTGCCGGCAGGCCGTCCGCGTAGTACCGCAGGTGCGGGTTCGCTGCCAATCGCCCTTCAGGGAAGGGCACTTGTGTGATCGAACTCTTTCCATCCAGGGCTGATTTCTGACATCTTGCGTTCACCACTTCCCACACTCGGCCCGGTTCGGTGCAACCCGCGCCACCGGGCTCTCGGAGGATGCCTTGCATACCCTCATATCCAGCCGACTGAGACGCTCGCTCGTGGCCACGGCTGCCCTTGGAGCGGCCGTGGCGCTCGCGAACCCCGTCGGGGCGGCGCACGCCTCCCCGGTCGCGTCCGGAACCTCAGCGGCTGCTGTGTCGTCCCCGGCCGCGTGGGCCGCCGGTACCCGCGCCTATCTGGTGATCACCGCGCCGGGAGACACCTCGGCCGTACGGACGGCCGTCACCAACAACGGCGGCACGGTCTTCGCGAACTACGACGCGATCGGCGTGATCGTGGCGCACTCGGCCTCCTCGGCCTTCGCCGGCACCATGCGCGGCGTCAGCGGCGTCCAACTGGTGGGCGCCACGCGGACGTCGGACGTCCCGGCCGATGCGTACAACCCCGCGCTGCCCGCGACTCCCACGCAATCGACGACCACCCTCACCGAGTCCAACCGCTGGGACATGACCCAGATCAAGGCTGACAAGGCCTGGGCCGTCACCACCGGCTCCCCGGCCGTCAAGGTCGGCGTCCTGGACACCGGCGTCGACGACCTCCACCAGGACATCGCGCCCAACTTCGACGCCGCCGACTCCGTTTCCTGCGCCTACGGCAAGGCCGACACCCGCACCGGCGCCTGGCGCCCCGTCGGCGATCACGGCACGCATGTCGCGGGCACGATCGCGGCCGCCAAGAACGGCAAGGGCGTCATCGGCGTCGCGCCGAGCGTGAAGATCTCCTCGGTCCGTATCGCCGAGCCCGACACGAGCATGTTCTTCGCCGAGAACACCGTCTGCGGGTTCATGTGGGCGGGCGACCACGGCTTCAAGGTCACCAACAACAGCTATTACACCGACCCGTGGATGTTCAACTGCCCGGACAACGCCGACCAGGCGGCCATCATCGAGGGTGTGAAACGGGCGCAGGAGTACGCGGAGAACAAGGGCTCACTGCAGATCGCGGCAGCGGGCAACTCCAACTACGACCTGGCCAACAAGCGGACCGACACCTCGAGCCCGAACGACTCGACCCCGGTCACCCGCACCATCACCAACGCCTGCATCGACATCCCCACCGAACTGCCGGGCGTGGTGACCGTCGCGGCGATGGGCAACGGCAACGTCAAGGCCTCGTACTCCAACTTCGGCCGGAGCATCATCGACGTCGCCGCCCCGGGAGGCGACGGCGCGTCAGGGGTCTACTCGACGCTGCCCGGCGGCAAGTACGGCACCATGAACGGCACCTCGATGGCCTCCCCGCACGTCGCGGGCGTGGCGGCGCTGCTGGCGAGCGCCGACCCTGCCGCCACGCCGGCCGACCTGCGGACCAGGCTGGCAACCCAGGCCACCGACACCGCCTGCCCCTCCGACAGCCGTTGCACGGGCACGACCACCGTCAACAGCTTCTTCGGCGAGGGTCAGGTCGACGCGCTCAAAGCCGTCGGCGGCACCCCGCCGCCCGGCGCGTACTTCGAGAACACCGCCGATGTCGCCGTCGCCGACAACAGCACGGTGGAGTCCCCGATCACGGTGACCGGCGTCAGCGGCAACGCCCCGGCCACGCTGAAGGTGGGGGTGGACATCAAGCACACGTACCGCGGCGATCTCGTACTTTCCTTGGTGGCCCCCGACGGCACGGTCTACACCCTGGAGGACTTCCCGAACAACGACGGCAGCGACAACGTCGCCAAGACGTACTCGGTGAACGCCTCCTCGGAGGTGGCGGCAGGAACGTGGAAGCTGCGTGTCGCTGACCTGGCCTCCCAGGACACCGGCAAGATCGACGCCTGGAACCTGACCTTCTAGGAGCACACGCGCAAACGGGTCCCGGGGAGGGGTGGTTCGCCTTTCTCCCCGGGACCTCTGCTGAGCACGGCGCGAACCGCTCCGACACGCCGCAAGTGGCCACCGCAGCGCCCGGCTGAATTTGACTGGGCGTTCAGTGTTCTTCCGCCTTCGCCTGCAGCCACGTTGGGAGATAACCACACTGGCCTGGTGAGAATGAGCGAAGCGTAGGCAGCGACAGTTGCAGCAGTGGCGCCTGTGGTCCTTTTGGTGGCTGCAGTCGAGATGGAGAAGTACGAGCCTCGTGTCCGCGCCGTCTTTGAGGCGGCTGCCCGCCCGTGGCGAATGATGCGGGAGATTTGTATGGACGGCTCAGCGCCATCGCGTGAGCAGGTCGAGGAAGTTGAGCGACTGCAGTTGGAGCAGCGCCAGCAGGTGTTGAAGGGCTTGTTGGTCCTGCTGTACGTACTCGGTGCTGTGACGTCTGCCTTTGCGCTCTTCGTGGCCGAGTACCTGTCATTGAGGTGGCTCGCCATGCCAGACGCTGGTCCTGCCCCCGGCGTTGCTGAGGGCTGTGCACTTGCTCTGATCTTCGGCTTCGCTTGGGTTGTGTTGGCGCCGGTGGCCAACCTGGTGATCGCTGGACACTCGATGGCGCACCTCTTCTTGGCCCAGAAGAGCGCTTCGCGCTTTCGTCGGCACGCTCGGGAATACGCGAGAGAGGATCGTGAGCGGGAGGGCGCTGAGGACCGCAGCGCCCAGCGTGGGCGCCAAGCGAAGGTCCCAGGAGACTCAGCGCGTGATCGACGCCGTGGACGCCGTGGAGGCGATGATCGACCCGGAGGAGCGCGCGAAGGCAATCGGCGAAGTGCTGTGACGGGCGATCTGGCGCACGCTGGAGGTATGGCCGGGCTGCCTGTGATCGTTTATCCGCCGTCGCCGACGGGTGGTCGGCGGGTGCGCGTGGATGGGGAGATCCTTGGCCTCGCACACAATCTGGCGGACGTGGCCGAGTTCCTGCGGCGAGCGGGGCTGGAAGGCCTGGACGCTGACGACGTGGCGCGGTCAGAGATCATCGAGTGGCGGGGCGGCGGCCCGCAGGTGTGGAACGAGTCGCCGCCCTGACGGGGTTTGTCCTCATCAGGCTGACCGCCGTCTTAATGGGGGTTCCCGCGCAGGCGCAACGGGCTCATGGACGTACCGCGGTCATGGCATGTCCGGCTGGCACCGGGGGCACCACACAGTGCCGCGGCCGCCGACCCGCGTGCGGCACAGCGGCGCTTCGCAACGCGGGCAGGTCGGGTCGGCGTCGTCGCGGCGGCCGGTGAGCCAGGACTTCCGGGTGGGTACGCGGCCGGCGTGCACCGATGAGCGCAGGGTACGGCGCATCTCGGTGTGCAGCCGGTGGAGCTCGTCGCCGGTCAGTTGGTCGGCCCGGCGGGCCGGATGCAGGCGGGCGCGCCACAGGATCTCGTCGGCCAGCAGATTGCCGAGCCCGGCGAGCACGGACTGATTGGTCAGGGCCGACTTGATGCGGCCGCGCCGCCGGGACAACAACTCGTCGAACTCGGCCCGTTTCACTGACATCGCGTCAACGCCCTGGTCGTCCAGGATGCGCGCAACGTCGGTGTCTGCGTCGTCGGCGAGCCAGAGGCCCTGCAGCCTGCGCTGGTCGCGGTAGCGCAGTTGGTTCCGGCCGACGGTGAAAACGACGCGGTCGTGCGGATCGGGCCGGTCCGCCTCGCGGCAGCAGACCAGCTGTCCGGTCATGCCGAAGTGCAGCAGCACGGTGGGCCCGTCGGTGCGGGCGAGCAGCCACTTGCCGTGCCGCGCTGGTGCCGTGAACCGGTGACCTTCCAGGTCGCGGCTCAGCCTCGCCGCGCTCACCCCGTGCAGGACGCCCGCGTCGTACACGTCGACCCGCGTGATCCGCTTGCCTTGCGCACAGGACGCGAGGACCTCCCGGAACCCCTCGACGTCGGGCAGCTCGGGCATGACGTCACCCGTCGATCTTTGTACTCACTCTGTGCGGTGGGCCGTATATCCCAGGATTGCATCGCGGATGGATCACCACCAGGCGATCCACAGTGCCCGCGCGCCGAGCGATGCCCGTGCGATCGCGCACGTCGCCCGGGCTGAGCCAATCCATACGGCGGCCCCATCGTGACCATTGTGCGTCTGCGTCTGCGTCTGGTCTGCCGGGCGGCGCCGACGGCTCGTGGTCCAGGTCACGCCGTCCCGCTCAGGCGGCACCGTTTGAATGATCAAAGTGGCGGCGGGTTAGCATGTGAGCGCCGCCTAGCTCGAAAGATAAACCTGTGACTGTCAATGACGACTCGTTCACCAACTGGAAGAACCGCGAGGAGATCGCGGAGTCGATGATCCCCATCATCGGGAAGCTGCACAGGGAGCGGGACGTCACAGTCCTGCTTCACAGCCGCTCCTTGGTGAACAAGTCGGTGGTCAGCATCCTCAAGACCCACCGATTCGCCCGGCAGATCGACGGTGAGGAGCTCTCGGTCACCGAGACGCTGCCGTTCCTGCAGGCTCTCACCGCGCTCGATCTCGGCCCGTCCCAGATCGACATAGGCATGCTCGCCGCGACGTACAAGACCGACGACCGCGGTCTGTCGGTGAAGGAGTTCACCGCCAAGGCCGTCGTCGGCGCCACGGGTGTCAACAAGATCGAGCGCCGCGAGCCGCGCGATGTCGTCCTCTACGGGTTCGGCCGTATCGGTCGTCTCGTCGCCCGCCTGCTCATCGAGAAGGCCGGATCCGGCAACGGCCTGCGGCTGCGTGCCATCGTCGTCCGCCAGGGCGGCGACCAGGACATCGTCAAGCGCGCCTCGCTGCTGCGCCGCGACTCCATCCACGGCCAGTTCCAGGGCACCATCACTGTCGACGAGGCGAACAGCACGATCGTCGCCAACGGCAACGAGATCAAGGTGATCTACGCCAACGATCCGTCCGAGGTCGATTACACGGCGTACGGAATCAAGGACGCCATCCTCATCGACAACACCGGCAGGTGGCGCGACCGCGAGGGTCTGTCGGAGCACCTGCGCCCCGGCATCGACAAGGTCGTCCTGACCGCGCCGGGCAAGGGTGACGTCCCCAACATCGTGCACGGCGTCAACCACGACATGATCAAGCCGGACGAGCAGATCCTGTCCTGCGCCTCGTGCACCACGAACGCGATCGTTCCGCCGCTGAAGGCGATGGCGGACGAGTACGGCGTCCTGCGCGGCCACGTGGAGACCGTCCACTCGTTCACCAACGATCAGAACCTGCTGGACAACTACCACAAGGCCGACCGTCGCGGCCGCTCGGCGCCCCTGAATATGGTCATCACCGAGACGGGTGCCGCCTCCGCCGTCGCCAAGGCGCTGCCCGACCTCAAGGCGCCGATCACCGGCAGTTCGATCCGCGTGCCGGTGCCGGACGTCTCGATCGCGATCCTCAGTCTGCGGCTCGGCCGCGAGACCACCCGCGAAGAGGTGCTCGACTACCTCCGCCATGTGTCGCTGACCTCGCCGCTCAAGCGCCAGATCGACTTCACCACCGCCCCCGACGCGGTTTCGAGCGACTTCATCGGTTCGCGCCACGCCTCGATCGTCGACGCGGGCGCCACCAAGGTCGACGGTGACAACGCGATCCTCTACCTGTGGTACGACAACGAGTTCGGCTACTCCTGCCAGGTCATCCGCGTCGTCCAGCATGTCTCCGGGGTGGAGTACCCGACGTTCCCGGCCCCGCTGGTCTGATCTCGGCGGACTCACCAATCCGGTGTCCCGGCAGGCGGGCGGCGGTGGGATGGCTCTCCCATCGCCGCCCGCCCGCTCCCGCGACCATGGCCGGCCGATCCACCTTGTCCGGTGTCACCCAGTGGTATCGGTGCGGTCGAGAAGGTCGGTCAGAGGTACGTCGGGGTCGGCGAGCCGCGCGGGGTCGACCGGGTGACCGGAGGTCACGAGGGCGCGGATCGACTCGATGACGTCCCAGACGTTGACGTTCATGCCCGCAAGTACCCGACTCCGGTCGCCGAGCCAGAAGGCGACGAACTCGCGGGTCTCGGGCCTGCCGCGGAAGACCACCTGGTCGCAGCCGCCGGGCTCGACGGAGCCGGAATACTCCATGCCCAGGTCGTACTGGTCGGTGAAGAAGTACGGAATACGGTCGTAGATCACGTCCTGGCCGAGCATGGCCCTGGCCGCGGTCTGGGGCTGGTTGAGGGCGTTGGCCCAGTGTTCGACGCGGATGTGCTTGCCGAGCAGCGGGTGGAACGCGCTCGCGACGTCCCCGGCGGCGTAGATGTCGGGGTGGGAGGACCGCAGGCGGCGCGGTGCCGAAGCGCTCGGCGTAGCCGGCCAGCGGCATGCCTTCGGCCTGGAGGAGCGACTGGAGCAGTGCGCGACGAGATCCGCACCCGGCCATGGGCCGATGAGCGACGCCGTCTGCACGACGAGTTGGGTCCCCAGGGCTGGTGCGCGCTGTGGTCGGCGACCGGCGCGCAGTTGTGGGACACCACGAGGGAACTGGCCGAGCGGATACGTACAGGAATCGTCGCGGAGCTCGTGGAGCGCCCGGAAGACGAGTCCGACGTGCGGTTGCGTCTCCTCGACGCGGTGCTCGGCCAGCACGACGCGGCCTGGCTCGCGGCGTTCGACGGCCGTGGCGAGCGGCTCTCGGGACTGGCGCAAGTGGCCAGGAACGCCGGATGGTGGTGGCCTTACGAAAACGTGGTGGTCATCAGCGAGCGACCGGTTGAGCTGCATCGCGACGAGGACGGACGCCTCGACCGTGGCGACGGCCCGGCCCTGGCCTTCCCGGACGACTTCGCGCTGTACGCGTGGCGGGGCATGCCGGTATCCGCCGCGTTCCTCGACGAGCTGGCTTCACTGACCCCCGCACACATACGGGCCGAGGAGAACGCGGAGTTGCGCCGCGTGATGCTGGAGTTCTACGGCTACGACCGCTATCTGAGCGAGTCGGATGCCCGGCCGGTGCACCGCGACGAGACCGGCATCCTCTGGCGGATCGCCCTCGAGGGCGACGAGGACGTGGTGATGGTCGAGGTGGTCAACTCCACCCCCGAGCCGGACGGCACGCACCGTACGTACTGGCTGCGTGTGCCGCCCACGACAAGGACCGCGAAGGAGGGCGTGGCCTGGACGTTCGGGCTCGGCCAGGAGGTGTACGAACCGGTGCGCCAGACTTGAGCGGATCGGACGCGCCGGAACGGGTGCCTCGAAAGTCTGGCCGCACCCGCCACGTACAGTGAGCGCTGTGACACTGACCGACGGAAACTACCGCCTCGGACCGTCGACCGGCCGGCTGCTGATCAAGACCAGCCGGACCGGGCTCGGCCGCAGGGCGGGACACGACCTTACGATCGAGGCCACCCGATGGTCCGGGGACGCGACGGTAGTCGTCGGCGATCCAGAGAAGTCGTCGGTGACCGTGACGATCGAGACGGGCTCGCTGGACGTCCGGGAGGGGACGGGCGGGCTGAAGCCACTCACCGATTCCGACCGGGCCGAGATCAAACGGACGCTGGGGGGCGAGGCCCTGTTGCACACCGCCCGGCATCCCGTGATCACCTTCCGCTCCACCCGGATCGCGGGAACGCCTGGGTCGTTCGAGATCACCGGGGACCTCACCCTCAAGGGCTCGACTCACCCGGTGACGGTTCACGGCGGCGCCAATGGCGGTGCGCTGCTGCATGGCTGGGCAACCGTCACGCAATCCGTTTGGGGAATCAAGCCCTACAGCGCGTTCTTGGGCGCGTTGCGGTTGGCCGACGAGGTTCGGATCGAGTTCGAGGTGACTGAACTGGAACCGGCACCCGACGCCGGGCAATCCCCGGAGTAGGCGCTGCGGACGGACCGCCTGACGTCCCGCCGTCCTTCAGACGCATGGGCCCGGCAACCTGGCCGGACCCGCGCCCTGGTCATTGCAACCGTCGCATCGGCCAGGACACGCGGCAGGCTGCGCTGGGCGGGCCCGCTGCCGGGGGAGCATGAGGAGGGGCCCGGTGTTCAGGGCAGCTTTCGGCTTCGGCCGGACAACCGTGCCGGGCACGGGCCGGAGCTGCCAGCGCGCGCTCACGGCGGCGAGCGCAAGCGTCGCTTCGGCCATGCCGAAGCTGTCACCGATGCATTTGCGGCTGCCTGCGCTGAAGGGAACCATGGCGCCGCGCTGTGCCGACGACACGCGCCCGGGAAGCCAGCGGTCAGGGTCGAAGCGCTCGGGGTCGGGGAAGACATGGGGGTCGCGGCCGAGGACGTACGGGCTGAACAGGACGATCGTGCCGGGAGCCAGCGGCTTGCCCGCCAGCTCGGTCGCGACGGTTGTCGTCCGGGTGAGGATCCAGGCAGGCGGGTAGAGGCGCAGCGCTTCGGTGATGGTGCGGCGGGTGTAGTCGAGCGCGGGCAGGTCGTGGAAGTCGGGCAGCATACGTTCGCCGAGGACGGCGTCGACTTCCGTCTGCAACTCCTGTTCGGCCTCTGGGTGCCGGCCCAGGAGGTGGAGAGCCCACGCGAGGGCACTCGCGGTCGTCTCCGTTCCGCCGATCAGCAGCGTCATGACCTGGTCGCGGATCTCGTCGTCGGTGAAGCTCTTGCCGTTCTCCTCGTCCTGGGCACCGATGAGGATCGACACCAGGTCCTCGTTGTGCGACCCGGAACTCCGGCGGGCCTGGACCGTCGCGTCGATGATGGTGCGCAGTCTCGCACGCGCCTGGTCGAACTGCCTGTTGCCCGGGGTGGGGAGTTGGTGCAGCAGACCTATCGGCGCGATCATCCGCCTGTAGATGCCGCCGAGGACGACAGGCAGGCAGTGCTGCACCTCGGCAACGGCTCGGCTGCCTATGGTGGTTGAGAAAAGGGTGCGCATGGTGACGCGGATCGTGAGTGCGTGCAGCGCGGCGTTGAGGTCGAAGGCCCGGTCCGTCTCCCATGCAGCGAGCGCGTCGTCGATCTCTTCGCGCATCACGCCGACGTACGCCGCCATCCGGCCGGGGTGGAAGGCGGGCTGTACGAGTCGGCGCTGGATCCGGTTCTCGGCCCAGCCGGATGTGACCAGGCCGTTACCCACCAGCAGCCGGGCCGCCTCGAACAACGGGCCGCCCTTGTCGAAGGTACGCGGGTTCAGCAGGACCTGCTGTGCGAGCTCGGGCCGACAGACCATGAAGGCCCGGCGTGGGCCAAGGCGCACCTCGACCAGGTCGCCGTGAGCGGGCAGGGAGGTGAGGAATTCCAGCGGTTGCCGTAGCAGGGCAATCGCGTGGCCGAGGACGGGGATCTTGCCGGGGGCGGTGCCTGCCGCTGTCCGCGGGGGAGCGACCGGTGCCGGCATACGAGGCCTCAGCCATGTGGGTCGTATGGGTGCCAAGGTTTCAAATCCCTGTCATGGAAGGCTCGGGCCGGCCTGTGCTGCTTGCGAGTGAGGCGCCGGGATCATTGCCTGGCCCCCGACCGGGCGGGGGCGGGGGCGGGGGCGGGGACTGGGGCCGGAGTCTGGCGACGGGAGCGGTGAGGCTGATCCAGCCCGATGTGGAGCCGTCCCAGACATAGCCGTCGCCGAAGTAGCGAGGCGTGAGGTACTCGAATTCCTGGCTGCCGCCGATGAGGTGGTCCAGCCCGCGCAGGTAGGCGCGGATGTCCGCGCGCGAGCCGTGCGGCCCGTGCAACAGCCGGTCCCGTGCCTCGAGATAGGCCCTTTCATGGTGCTCGACCAGCCGACAGAGCCGGTCGACCGACTGCTGCAGACCGAGCCCGTCGCGCTCGATGAGGACACGGACCAGGGTCATCTTGTCCTCCTGGGCATGCTCCTTGCGCCAGGACAGCAGGTCGTTGACGGTGATCATCTGTCGCATGCCGTATGTGTGCACGTCCCTGAGCAGCGGCTCGTCTGCGGTCATGTCGACCTCAGCCGCGTACTCGGTCATCAGCCGGATGAAGCCGCAGCCGAAGCTGTCCATGCGCACGGCCATGCAGGTCGCGTAGTCCGGCACGCGGGATGCGAGCTTGTAACCGATCTCGGTGGCGCACCCGCGCATGAACGCCTCCAGCGCGTCTGTGAACCGCCGTGTCTGCGCGGGCGAAAGTGCGGGGCTGATACGTCGCCACAGGTCTTTGCCTGCACGAGCGTACGGGTGGGCCTCGTCCCCGCCCGGGCCGCCGTGGAACGCCGCCATGATTCCGGCGAACACCGCGCGGGCGTCGGCCTCGTCGGCTCCCAGCGCCGAGCGGTCCGAAGCCGAGCTGTCGATGACGGTGACGTACTGGTACCAGTCGGTGACGTCGAGCGTCCGCCGCTCGTTGGCGTCCGGCACGGTGAGCGGCCCGTACAGCCCGTTCCGCTGGCGAAGGAAAGACAGCAGGTCCTCCTCGCGTGCGAAGCAGTCGCCGAGTTGGCGGCGCACCCAGCCGTTGGACCAGAACTCGATCTGTGCCGCCTTGGGGTGGTAGGCAACCGGAAGAAGCCGGGGCAGTTCGGGCAGGAAGAACTCGGTCAAGGAATGGTCCTCGGCACCCGTCGCAGCAGTGAGCATTTCCCCCTCCAGCGGAGCGAGACGAGGAACAGGGGGTGGTGAACATGAACTCTCGTTTCGCGCCGTGATGGATCCTGCGCCGCACACCGCTGACGGAAACCGAAGATGCGGGCCCATGGCGCACTCACGCCCACGAGGTGGCGCACGCCCCGCGCATGCGTCCTCACGTGCGCCGTTCACTCCCTGTAGGGCGCGCCCTAAGGCGATTCGGGCGGTGTCACGTCTAAGCGGCGCGGCCTCAGCCCCGCGGCGACCAGTTCGTCGCGGGCCTGCGCCGCCACACCGCCGGCTCCGCACCGGCCGGCCAGGTCCACTCCCCGGTGCAGGGGCTTTGCGGCCTCGCCAAGGCGTCCGGCACGGCGCAGCGCGGTTCCGAGCTCGACCAGTGCGCTCGCGAGCTCGTACGACGAGGGCGCCGTCTCCAGCACAGGGACGGCCCGCCGTAGCAGAGCAATGCCCTGCGGCCCCTCGGTCACTCGGGCGAGCACACGCAGGGCCCGCCCCACCGCCGTTGCCGTACCGAATCGCTCGGCGCGCCGCAGCGCATCCTGGGCGAGTCCCACCGCCCGGGCGGCGTCCGCCGTACGCGAGGCGAGCGCCAGGTGGGGCAGCCATGGACACCAGGCAGGATTACGCATGCCGCGCAGGTCGAGGCGGTTGCCCACCTCGGTCAGCTCCTCGCAGGCTTCCTTGTCCAGGCCGCGGGCCAGCAGCAGTTCGCCGTGGACGGTCTGGGCGTCCGGAAGGGTCACGACCGCCGGGAACGGCTTGCCGAACCGACGGCTTGCGGCCAGTTCCTGGGCGGCCGCAGTTTCTCCCCGAGCCATCAGAATTTCGATCAGGCCCCCGAGCGCATAGCACTGGGCATGGGTGCCTCCGGGTCCCAGCCGATCGGCCAGCTGCAGCCCCGCTCGGACGAAGTCCTCGGCGTCGGTGAGTTGGCCCTTCCAGAAGCGGATGTAGCCCAGCAGGCTGTAGCCGAGCGAGAGGTGGACCCCGCGCCAGCCCTGGCGCTCGTACTCCGCGATGGCCGCCGCATACAGCTCTTCGGCCCGGTCGGGCCGGTCGCAGTACAGGAAGGTGAGGGCCACCAGCGACGGGACCTCGAAGCCCCACTCCTCGTCCGTCCAGCTCATGCCCTCGGGCCCCAGCGCCCGCTCCGCGTACGACAGGGCGGTCGCCGCCGGTTCGCCGCGCACCATCGCATTCCACCCGCGCAGTCCGAACAGGTAGCGCTCGGTCTGGCTCCGGCCGGACAGCCGCCCGGTGAGCAGGGTGAGCCGACGCGACAGAACAGTGGCCTCCTGGCTGTTGGAGGTGACCCCTGCCACCAAGAAGTGCTCCATGAACATGCGCAGGCGCACGCGTGAGTCCGAGGCCATGCCGGCCTCCCCGGTCGCCACGTTCGACGCCTCGGCCAGCCGGTCGCAGTACGCCAACGCTCGCATGAGACGGATCACGATGCTCTGCCGCAGCGACGACGACAGACCCGGCTCGTCCAGCGCGGCTCGCAGATGGTTCACCGTCGCCGCAGGGTCCTGCATCAGTGCGGGAGAACCGAGTTCGTACAGGACCGTGGCCCGCAGCGAAGCGGGTGGGGGCTCGCACAGAGCGCGGCTCAGACAGCGACGGGCCGCCTCCGGAGCACCCTGCCTCACGTACTCCCGGGCGGCGTCACACAGTTGCTCCGCAGCCCAGGCGTCACCCTCCGGCTGCGTCTCCAGCAGGTGCCGCGCCGCCGCGGCCGGGCCGTGCCCCCGCTCGACGAGTTCCCAGGCGGCCTTGCCGTGCAAAGCCACGCGAGTCGCGGAAGGAATGGCACGGTAGATCGCCCTCGCGATGAGCGGATGCACGAATTCCAGCTGCGGCCCGTACGTCAGGATCCGCTCCGTTCGCAGCATGTCCGCCGCGTCAATGAACTCGGCCCGGCCGAGTGCCGCGATGGATGCGGCCAAGGGAGGGGTTGCCTCGGAGCCGAGGACGGCCACTGCCCAGGACAGCCGCATCGCGATGGTGCCCAGTTCCTTCAGCCGGTCCACCAGATCGCCGCGCCAGGTCTCGGCGGCAAGGTCCCGCAGTGCGCAGGCGTTGTCCCGGACGGGAACAAGCCGGCGGTCGCGCACCTTCGCCACCAGCTCAACCGTCTCGAACGGGTTGCCGCCGGTCACCAGCCAGGCCTCCTGGCAGAAGCTGTCGTCGGCTTCGGTGTCCAGGCCTTCGCGCATCAGTTCCGCGACGGCGCTCGGGCTGAGCGGCGCCAGGTCCAGGGGACGCGCCCGGATCCGCTCGGCCATGTCGGTGAACGTACGTGTCACCTCGCCGAGTTCGTCCGGGCGGTAGGCGACGACCATCAGCACTGGAAGCCCTTCCACCCGCTTTGCGAAGGACGCGAGCCACGCGACGGACTCCGCGTCCGCCCAGTGGAGGTCGTCCACCGCGAGGATCAACGGGCCGCGCTGGACGGCCACATGGGTGACAACCCAGTCCAGGCCGTCCCGTACACCCTGCGGATCCGGTGCCGCGCCCTCCGGCGCGGGAGGGCACAGCCCGACACACGGACCGACGATGCCGTACCAGTCGCCCAGGACCTCCCGGCGCTCGCTTTCGGAGTACGAGGCGAGCAGCGGCTGGAACAACTGGCGTACCACATGGAAGGCAAGGCTCTGCTCCTGCTCGGCGCCCTTGGCGAAGAGCCCGGTGCACTGCCGCTCGGCCGCGCGCCGGCGCACCTCGTTGAGAAGGGTCGTCTTGCCCACTCCGGCCGGCCCGGTGAAGGCCAGAAGTCCGCCGCGGCGCTCGGAGGGGCTCGTGGTGGTCGTCACCGAACGCCCGCTCACCGCGTCCAGCGCGATCTGAGCGACGGACAGTTCAGCGTCTCGCTCCAGCGTCCTCGGTACGGGGCGCACACCCCGCTTGCGCTGCTGCCCCGTTGCCATCCGGGTCACCATCCGCTGAGTGTCGGTCTGATCGGTGACCACCCGTTTTCCTCCCGGCACGGTGCAGCCGAAGTGTTGATCGTTGACTCAGCGTATCCCTGGAGCAACCGTCAGCGACAGAACTGCGGTGTATTCGTATTTCATGAGCATCCGCGCGTTACACTCCCGCCGCCCTGTGGAGGAACGGCCGGTGCGCCCCTGTCGGGCCGTCACTTGGGGCTCCACTCGGACTCAGGCCATCTGTACTGGTCGAAGTGGTCCGGGAGTTTCCCGCATGGGGCGTAGACGCTCACGGCAAGCGTTCCGGTGGGCTGGTGCCAGTCCACAGCGACCTTCTCGTCGGTGTCCGGGCGCTCGAACCTGAAACCCATACCGGAGACGTTCTCGCTGGTGAGCTTCCAACCCTCCTGTTCCAGGCGCCGGCGGACGCGCTCCTGGCCGGTGCGGGCGGTGTTCCTCGGGACGTCCGTAACACGCCACTGGAGTCCGAAGCTGCTCACGTCGCTGCGGCCTTCGTCCACATGGGCCAGGGACCGCAGTCCGCGGTAATAACAGGTGCCTGTTTCCACGCCGTTGGAGCTCACGTCGGGCTGCCCGGGGAGGGCCAGCTCGCTGTACACCCGCTGGGCTTCCTGCTTGAGCCGCGTGGCGACCTGGTCGGGATCGGCGGCCGGATACGGCTCCCCGTTCCAGAGGCGGTAGCCGGCCACGGACATGGCCACGACGAGCAGGCCGCCCATGAGCGCCACAATCGAACGAACCTGAACAGATTTCATGGTGCGGAGGTTAGAGGGCTGGTCAGGCGCGTGGCGTGGGGGTGGCTACTCAGATCCAGGTGAGTAGCCACCAGCTCGGCAGTTGAAACAGCGTTGGCTGGGGCCTGCCACGGTCTCATCGCCCTTGAATAGTCAAGGCTGTTGGTAGATCTTGCATTGCAGGTTTCAGCCCAGCCCCCGTTCTCGAGGCAGAGCCGGACGGTGCCGGGCCACATCGGGTTCACGGCGGCCGGCGTCGCCGCAGGTACACACTGCCGAGTGGCTCCACCGAAAGCCCCGGACCCTCGCCCGAAAGATCTGGATCTTACGGTGCGTAATCCTGGCCATGGCCCGGCGCCCGCTGGTGGGATCGAGCCAGGCAGGCGCCCCCGACTCCCGGGAGAGCCCTGCGGCGACGGGCAACCCTACGGGCCCGTGACCCACGCACGATGAGAAGAGCACCATGCCGCACACCCCACAACCCGCAACCGCCGAGAACCCGCCGGTGGTGCACCGGACTTCGCCGGTACCCGCCGAGGCGCCGGTCACCGCGACCGGTTCGGCGCCGCCACAGGTACTGTGGCCGCCCTCGGTGCCCGCTCGTGCCGACCGGCACGGCAACAACGCCGTCATCGTCGTTCTCTCCTGCGCCCTGTTGCTCAGCCTGTGCAGCCTCTACATCGCTGTCCAGCACAACATGTACGCCGAGAGGACGCCGGCTACCGAGCACTCGGGCGAGTGCCAATCGCCCCTCGACGACCAGGAATTCGACTCCTGGGACTCAGTCGTGCTCCACCGCACCCCTCCCGGCACCCGCAAGTGAAGACCAACAGCGCAGCCCGTCGCCCGGCAGAGAAGCTGGTTCGCGGCCTTCTCCTGGTCTCCGCCGGAATTCTCACAGCCGTGACCGGAGTCGTCATCTGGGCCGTCTCCACCCTGGGCGGCGGTCCGCCACTCGTCGCGGCGATCGTGGTCATCGCTGCACCGTGGGCGATCATCCACTGGCTCACCACTCGCCCGCGATCGCGTCGCCCGAAGGACGAGATGGTTCAGAGCAGTGCCTCCGCCAGTCCCTGACGGCCCTTGATTCCCAACTTGCCGTAGACATGGGTGAGATGAATCTCCACCGTGCGCAGGCCGACGAAGAGATGCTGGGCGATCTCCCGGTTGGTCATTCCACCCGCGGCGAGATCGGCCACCCTGCGTTCGGTCGGAGTGAGCGCGTCCACACCGTGGAAGGTGCGCGTACGGGGCCGGTCGCCGAGGGCGCGCAGCTCCCGAAGCGCGCCCTCCGCGACCACACCGGCATTGCACGCATGGGCGAGGCTCACCGCCTCCTGGAGGTCCGCGCGGCCCTCCGCAATCCTGCCGCAGCGTATGGCCAGGACCCCGCGGTCGGCCAGCGCCTGCGCGTACCGGAAGCGGGCAAGTGACCTCTCCAGCGTGCCCACCGCTTCGTCGAGCATCTGTAGGCCCTCGGGCCCGCCGGTGACGATTCCCAGGGCGCGCAGCGCGACCCCGTCATCTCCGGGACGCCCCATCGCCGGGCGAGCGCCACCTCCTCCTCGGCGAGACGCACGGCATCCTCGGCGTGGCCAAGCCGCGCGTGCACCAGCGCTGCCTCGGACCGCCAGGGGTAGAAGCCGGGGGCCGGCATATTGCGGGCCACCGTGCGGGCACCGCAGGCAAGGAAGTCGGCGACGCCCTCCTCCAGCCGGCCCTGCTCCACGCGCAACCAGCCACGCGCGAGCAGCGGATAGTCGTTGATCCAGTACGGCTGGAGCTGCCCGTCCATGCCGCTGCGCTCCAGGAGGGACTGTGCCTCCTCGGTGCGGCCCTGCCGGGTCAGCGACTCGACGAGGGTCGCGACGGCGAACACCGTGTGGCTGGCTCCGAGCGGCACTCCCACTTCCAGCAACGCCTCCAGGGCGGCATCGGCGTCGGCCTCGCATTCCAAAGTGCGGCCCAGCCGCGCGTTGGCGTTGCCGCGTATGGCGATGGCATGCGCGTACTGGAAGACCGCGCCCCCGGCTCGCGCCTCGTCGATGGCCGCCTCCGCGTAATCGAATGCAAGGTCGGGGCGGCCGGCGGCACCGATTGCGAGCATTGCGCAGTGGTAGACGACCGACTCGTCGTCTGCCGGCGCCAAGCCGTGGCCCAGCGCCACGCGGGCCAGCCGGATCACCTCCTCCGCGTCTTCTCCCACCATCGCTCCGCGCAGGCTGAGCAATGCGGCCAGGGGACGTTCGACTGCGGTTCCGGACGCGTCCGTCATGGCCAGGTCCATCAGCCGCGGATAGGCACGTGCGGCGGAGGCGAGCTCGACCAGGCTGATGAACAGGAAGTCGATCTCCAGGCGCAGCGCGTACGAGGGGTCGAGCGGGCGTAGGGCGGCGCTGGTTCGTTCCAGGACGTTCAGGGCGTCGAGATAGCGGTCGAGGGCGAACAGCGCGCCCGCCAGTCGGCGGGCGGCCGACGTCTGCTCGCTGGGGCCCTTGCTGAGCTGGAGGCTGCGGCGCAGTTCGCCTATGGCGGACGGGACGCTTGATTCGAGCTCTGCCTCGCCGAGCAGACAGAGAACCGCCGCCCGCTCCTCCTCCGTCAGTGGTTCACGCAGGGCGCGTCGCAGATAGAGGGCGGCACGGTCGTGGGCCCCGGCGTCACTCGCCTCGACCGCTGCCCTGCGTAGGGTCTCGGGTGCATATGGCTGCCCGGGGGCGCAGTGGAGCAGATGGCGGGCGACCTGCTCGGGCGCGGCGACTCGACCGAGCAGGAAACGGGCGGCGCCGGCGTGGAGTTCTTGGCGTCGACTGGGCGGTACGAACTGTTCAACGGCGTCCGAGAGCAGCGAGGCGGCGATGCCCACGCCCTGCCCGCGCTGGTGCAGGATCCCGGCACGTACGAGGGTGTGCACTGCGTCCTCGGCGGCGGGCTGCGGCACTGCGGTGACTTCGGCGATGAGTTCCACCGGCTGAGGGGACCCGAGGACCGCCACCGCACCGGCCACGGCTTCACAGTGGGCTCCGGTGCCGCGGAGCAACGACCGGACGGCGGGCGCGAGTTCGGGCAGCAGCGCGCCGAAGGCGACAGACGCGGTCCGCTCACCGTCGGCAGGATCGGGCCTCTGCTGCGGGGGTGCGGCGGCAAGGACGCCAAGGAGGGAACGCAGCAGAAAGTGGTTGCCGTCCGTTGCCTGTTGGCATGCGTCGAGGAACGGCCGGCCGACGTCGTGCCCAAGGGTCCGGGCGAGCTGTTCTCCTGTCACGTGCGGGGTGAGCGGGGGAAGGCCGACGTGGTCGCGGAAGAGTGGCAGGAGGGCGCCGAGCGCGTCCTCGTCGGGTGATGTGCCAGGGCCCAGCGAGGCGATGACGGCGGGCGGAGAGCCGTCGGCCCGGCGCATCAACCGCCGGAGCAGGTGGAGCGAGGCCGCGTCCGCCCACTGCAGGTCGTCCACGCAGATCAGAGGCCGGCGCCCGTCGGCGGCCGGCCGGGCGACCACGGCGTTCAGGCTCCGTTGATACGCGCTGTCCTCGGGCGGTTCGCCGGAGGCCCGAGCGCAGGGGGCGGGCGAGGCCGATTCGAGCAGTTGCCGCAGCACGGCGTGGTCGGTGCGGCTGTCGCCGGGATCGGCCCAGGCTTCGAGCACTGTCCTGCCGTCGGCCCGCACCTCATCGAGCAGGGCGCGCAGGAGGGCGCTCTTCCCACTGCCGAAGCCGCCCCGTACAAGGACGAACATGTGGTCACGGTCCGTGATCGCAGGGTCGTCAATCCCCAACAGGGACCGAAGTTCCGCGAGTTCCGCCTCCCGTCCGATCAGATCGGGGACCATGCCGGGCGAGCTGGGAGGCGCACCCGGAATCGCGGTGTCCCGCTGCCCGGGCGTGGTGGTCATGTGTGCTGCGTACTGCATGGATATCGCCTGTCCCCCTTCACGGCTCTCCGTGGCTCGGATGCCGCTGACAGATTCTTGCACCGCGGCACGGGCGGACCTACCGAAAGAGACCACAGCCTCACCGAAAGATCTAGACCTTACGGTGCGTAACGCTGGTCGTAGCGCGTCGGCCACTGATGAGATCAGATCGACCCTCGGTGCACGCCGACGTCACAAGCCTCCGGCACCGGCCGTGGAGAGCTTCGCCCCGCGCACTTGCCGGGCATCCCTCTGTCCCCAACTCATCAGCACGTACGGAGATTCATGTCCAGCCCGCCCGAACCGCCTCAGGAAACGCAGTACTCGGACATACGCGACACCAAGAGCTTCGCCGAACTTCGCAGCCGCTTCAGGCGTTTCAGCTTTTCGATGACTGGTGCGTTTCTGCTCTTCTATGTGTTCTACGTCGTCCTGTGCACCTATGCACCGCACCTGGTGGCCACCAAGGTCATCGGGGATGTGAACATCGCCCTGCTGCTGGGTCTGGCGCAGTTCGCCTCCACCTTCGTCATCGCCTGGCTCTACACCCGTCACGCGAAGAAGCGACTGGACCCGCTCGCCGATTCGCTGCGGTTCGCCGCGCAGCCGGCCATCGCCCCTCTCGCCCCGGCCCGAGGTGAGGTGTGAACAGCCCTGGACTTCTCGGGAACGGCACGCTCGCCGCGTCCAGCGCCTCGCAGAACCGCACCATGATCATCGCGCTGTTCCTGCTCTTCGTGGCCATCACCCTGGGCATCACCGTCTGGGCAGGCAGAAACAACAGGAGCGCCACCGACTTCTACGCCGGAGGACGGTCGTTCAGCGGCTTCCAGAACGGTCTCGCCATCTCGGGCGACTACATGTCCGCCGCCTCCTTCCTCGGCATCACCGGATCCATCGCCCTCTTCGGCTACGACGGCTTCCTCTACTCGGTCGGATTCCTGGTCGCCTGGCTCGTGGCCCTGCTGCTCGTCGCCGAACCGCTGCGCAACAGCGGACGGTTCACCATGGCGGACATCCTCGCGTTCCGGCTGCGGCAGCGTCCGATCCGGACAGCCGCCGGTATCTCCACCATCGTGGTTTCCATCGTGTACCTGCTGGCCCAGATGGTCGGCGCCGGCTCGCTGGTCGCGCTGTTGCTCGGGGTCTCCGGCGACGATGCCAAGAAGTGGATCATCCTGGGCGTCGGTGCGCTGATGATCTTCTACGTCACCATGGGCGGGATGAGGGGCACCACCTGGGTGCAGATCATCAAGGCGGGCCTGCTCATGGCAGGCGCGCTGCTGTTGACCGTTCTGGTGATGAACCGCTTCGGCTGGAACCTCTCCTCGCTACTCGGCTCTGCGGCCGATGCCAGCGGCAAGGGTGACGCGTTCCTCGAACCGGGGCTGAAGTACGGCATCAGCTCGCTGACCCGGCTCGACTTCATCAGCCTCGGCCTCGCCCTCGTACTGGGCACGGCAGGTCTTCCGCACATCCTGGTCCGCTTCTACACGGTGCCCACCGCCCGAGCCGCGCGAACCTCCGTGAACTGGGCCATCGCGATCATCGGCATCTTCTATCTCATGACCATCGCGCTCGGTTTCGGCGCGGCGGCGCTGGTCGGCCCGGAATCGATCAAGACATCGAACCCGGGGGGTACGACCGCCGCGCTGATGCTCGCCGAGGAACTGGGCGGCGGCCCGGCGTCCACCACCGGAGCAGCGCTGCTCGCCGTCATCTCGGCGGTCGCCTTCGCGACCATCCTGGCTGTCGTGGCCGGACTGACCCTGGCATCCTCGGCTTCCTTCGCCCATGACCTGTACGCCCATGTCATCCGCAAGGGCCAGGCCGGCGAGAAGCAGGAAGTGCGGGTGGCCCGCTGGTCGGCGGTGGCCATCGGAGCTGTCGCGGTGGCCTTGAGCATGCAGGCGGACAAGCTCAACACAGCGGCACTGGTGGCGCTGGCATTCGCGATCGCGGCGTCCGCCAATGTGCCGACCATCGTGTACAGCCTCTTCTGGAAGCGCTTCACCACCACGGGCGCACTGTCCAGCATCTACGGCGGCCTGGCTTCTTCCCTGCTGCTGGTGATCTTTTCCCCGGTGGTCTCCGGCAAGCCGACGTCGATGTTCCCGAGCGCCGACTTCCATCTCTTCCCGCTGGAGAACCCGGGACTGATCTCCATTCCACTCGGATTCCTGCTCGGGTGGCTCGGCACCATGCTGTCCCGGCCCGAGGAACGCGGCGCAGAAAAGCACGCGGAGCTGGAGATCCGCTCGCTGACGGGCATCGGCGCGAACTGACCCCGCCCACTGCCCTCCCGGCGTCCCCGCCGAGGCCCTCCATCGTTCGACCATCTGCAACAGACCACGAGGTACGAGAAATTGAGTAACGAAAGCCTGGCCAACCTGCTCACGGAGGAACGACGGTTCGCCCCGCCCGCCGAGCTGGTCGCCCGTTCCAACACCGGGGCAGAGGCGTACAAGGAGGCGGAGGCCGACAGGCTGGGTTTCTGGGCCGAGCAGGCCAGGCGCCTGACCTGGGCGACCGAGCCGACCGAGACGCTGGACTGGTCGAGCCCGCCGTTCGCCAAGTGGTTCGCGGACGGCACGCTGAACGTGGCATACAACTGCGTGGACCGGCATGTCGAAGCAGGCCATGGCGAACGGGTGGCCATCCACTTCCAGGGTGAACCCCGAGACAGTCGCTCGATCACCTACGCCGAACTCAAGGACGAGGTCTCGCGCGCCGCGAATGCCCTGACCGAGCTCGGTGTCCGCAAGGGCGACCGGGTCGCCGTTTACATGCCGATGATCCTCGAGACGGTCATCGCGATGCTGGCCTGCGCGCGTATCGGCGCTGTCCACTCGGTGGTGTTCGGCGGCTTCTCCGCGGACGCGCTCGCAGCCCGTATCCAGGACGCCGACGCCAAGCTGGTCATTACTGCCGACGGCGGCTATCGCCGCGGCAAGGCCTCGGCCCTCAAGCCCGCAGTCGACGAGGCGGTCGCCAAGTGTCCGCAGGTCGAGCACGTGCTGGTGGTTCGCCGCACCGGCCAGGACGTCGCGTGGACCGACGTGAGGGACGTTTGGTGGCACGAACTCGTCGAGCGCCAGTCCGTGGAGCACACCCCCGAGGCGTTCAAGGCGGAGCACCCGCTGTTCATCCTCTACACCTCGGGTACGACAGGTAAGCCGAAGGGCATCCTGCACACCTCAGGTGGCTATCTCACCCAAGCGAGCTACACCCACCACGCTGTCTTCGACCTCAAGCCGGAGACGGACGTGTACTGGTGCACTGCGGACGTCGGCTGGGTGACCGGCCACTCGTACATCGTGTACGGGCCGCTCGCCAACGGCGCGACGCAGGTGTTGTACGAGGGCACGCCCGACACTCCGCACCAGGGCCGGTTCTGGGAGATCGTGCAGAAGTACGGGGTCACCATCCTCTACACGGCGCCGACCGCCATCCGTACGTTCATGAAGTGGGGTGACGACATCCCCGCCAAGTTCGACCTGTCGTCCCTGCGCATCCTCGGCTCGGTCGGTGAGCCGATCAACCCCGAGGCGTGGATGTGGTACCGCGAGCACATAGGCGGCAACCGCTGCCCGATCGTGGACACCTGGTGGCAGACGGAGACCGGCGCGATGATGATCTCGCCGCTGCCGGGCGTCACCGAGACCAAGCCTGGTTCGGCGCACCGGGCGCTGCCTGGCATCGCGGCCACCGTCGTCGACGACAAGGGCGAGGAAGTGCCGGACGGCTCCGGCGGGTACCTGGTGCTGACCAAGCCGTGGCCGTCGATGCTGCGCACCATCTGGGGCGACGACCAGCGTTACATAAAGACCTACTGGTCCCGATTCAAGGGCCAGTACTTCGCCGGTGACGGCGCCAAGAAGGACGACGACGGCGACGTCTGGCTGCTCGGCCGGGTCGACGACGTGATGCTGGTGTCCGGGCACAACATCTCCACCACCGAGGTCGAATCCGCCCTCGTCTCCCACCCCAAGGTCGCCGAGGCGGCGGTCGTCGGCGCGACCGACACCACCACCACGCAGGCCATCGTCGCCTTCGTGATCCTGCGCGGCACCGCCGACGAGGACGCGCGGCTGGTCACCGAACTGCGCAACCACGTGGGTGCCGCACTCGGCCCCATCGCCAAACCCAAGCGGATCCTGCCGGTCGCCGAACTCCCCAAGACCCGCTCCGGGAAGATCATGCGGCGGCTCCTGCGGGACGTCGCGGAGAACCGACAGCTCGGTGACGTCACAACACTCACCGACGCCTCCGTGATGGACCTCATCCAGTCCAAGCTGCCGACCGCAGCCGACGGGGACTGAGTCCACCGCGCCACCACACAGCGGTGATCCGTAGAAACGGGCCGCCGCACAGACCGGGTGCCGGGCAGTGATTTCCCCCCACTGCCCGGCACCCTTTGCGCTTTTGTGGCCCGGCCCGGCCTGTGGCTCGGTGGGGCTAGGCGTGGGCTAGGCGGCGAGAGCGTCCGCCAGTCCGGCCCGGCCACTGATACCGAGCTTGTGATACGCGTTGCTGAGGTGGACCTCGACGGTTCGCAGACCGACGAAGAGCCGCGCCGCGATCTCCTTGTTCGTCAGGCCCTCCGCAGCGAGGTCCGCGACCCGGCGCTCCGAGCGGGTCAGCGCCCCCACCCCGTGTGAACCGCGGGGCTCCGGCCGGTAACCGCCGGCCCGCAGCTCCTCCTGGGCGAAGCCGGCCACGGCGGTCGCCCCGCACTGCTCGGCTACGCTCACCGCCTGCTGCAACCAGTTCCGCGCGGCCGAAGGCTGCCCGTTCTGTCGCACCAGCGCCCCGTAGTCGGCGAGCGACTGCGCGTACGAGAAGCGCGCGGTGGACGGCTCCAGCAGCCGGACGGACTCACGGAGCATTTCCGCGCCCGCTGAGCCTCCGGTGATGAGTCCACCAGCGCGCAGCGCCACCGCGGTGACCTCCGGTACGCCCCACGCCCGGGCAAGAGTGAGCTCTTCCTCGACCAGTGCAGCAGCTTCTTCGTATGCGCCGAGGGAGGCGTGGGCCAGGGCGGCTTCGGAGCGCCAGGGCAGCACGGCCGGTCCGCCCATCAGGCGGGTCCGGGCACGGGCTCCGGCGTGGAGGAAGTCGGCAAGGCCCTCCTGGGCACGGCCCTGTACCATCCTCAGCCGGCCGCGGACCAGCGCGGTGAAGTCATTGGCCCAGTGGGGGTTGAGCCGGCCGGTCAGCCCGTGGTCGGCGAGCAGTTGCTCGGCCTCCTCCGTACGGCCCTGCTTGACCAGTGCGTCCGTCCACATGGCCACGCTGTGACTGGTGGTCGGTCCGGCGCCGACACCCCGCAGCGACTCGACGGCGGCGCGCGCGTCGGCCTCGCATCCGGCGACGTTGCCGACGCGGTAGTTGACCCCGGCCCGTAGCGTTGCGAGGTAAGCGGAGCGGATTGTGGACCCTCCCGCCCGGACCGCGTCCAGGCTCGCGTTGACGTGGGTCAGTGCGAGATCGGAGCGGCCTGCCGCGGCCAGTGCCAGGATGGGGGCGGTGTAGACGAAGGATTCGTCGTCCGCCGGGCAGACCCCGCCACTCATGGCCTGCTGGGCATAGGTGACGGCGTCCGCCGCGTTGCCTCCGTCCATGATCGAACGGAGTGAGAGCAATGCGGAGAGCGGCCGTTGTACGTCGGGTCCCTCGGCCTCGGCCAGGTCCATCGCCATCAGCCGGGGCATCCCCGAGGCGGCGGTGGAGGTGCGGCTGACCCGGGCGTAGACGAGGTCGATCTCCAGACGCAGGGCGTCCAGCGGTCCGGCCGCGCGGATCCGCTCGGAGACGTCCTCCAGCACGCTGAGCCCCTCGGGGTAGCGATCCAGGGTGAACAGGGCAGCGGACAACGAGCGCGCCGCCGCGGCCTGTTCGCCGGGCGCGGTGGCGAGATCCAGACTTCGGCGGAGGCTGTGCACCGCGCTGGGCACGCAGTGGGCCAGTTCGGCCTCACCGAGGGAAGCAAGCGCCCGGGCTCGAACCGGGTCGGGCATGG
The DNA here is from genome assembly GCF_006715635.1 of Streptomyces sp. SLBN-118. Taxonomy (NCBI): domain Bacteria; kingdom Bacillati; phylum Actinomycetota; class Actinomycetes; order Kitasatosporales; family Streptomycetaceae; genus Streptomyces; species Streptomyces sp. SLBN-118. The sequence continues at coordinate 479,130 of NZ_VFNP01000001.1, read as the reverse complement.
GTTCGCGAAGAGCACGACGCAGACAGCCGAGTGCGGCGGCGCGGTCTCCGTCCGCCATTGCCTCGTCGGCAGCGAGGAGCAGGGCGTCGACCACCCACGACTGGCCCAGCGGGGCGTTCAGCAGATGAGGGGCGACACAGTCCCAGGCGGCTCCCTGGTCGATCAGGAACCGCGCCGCGCGGGCGTGGAGTTCCTGATGGCGGCTGGGCCGCACTTCATTGGCAATGGCCACGGAGACGACCGGGCTGCTGAAGGCGGTGCCGGCCTCTGCCCGGATCATCAGTCCGGTGGCGGTGAGCGTGTGCAGGCTGTCTTCGACGGCCGGCTGAGGCATGTCGGCGGCGAAGGCGATCAGGTCGGCTGCCGGTGCCGGTGCTGGTGGCCCGGACAGTACGGCGGCTGCCTCGGCGGTTGCGACCGCCTCGGGTCCGTAGGCCCGCAGCGTGGCCTGAAGAGTTCGGCCTACCTCGGCAGGTACGTAGCCGGCGAGATCGGCGCCGGTGTCGGCGTCCGGCGCCGCTCCATGGGTGCGTATGGACCGGAGCAGGGCGTGCAGCAGGGCGGGGATGCCGCCGGTGGCCGTGCGGCAGGCGGTGACGAAGTCGGGTTCGGGCTCAGCCCCGAGCACCGATTCGGCGAGTTCACCGACTTCTGCGTCGCCGAGCGGGGTGAGCCAGACGCGGTGCCGGAACAGCGGCAGCAGCGTGCCGATGTGGTCCTCGTCGCCGGACGGGACCCCGGGACCCATCGTGGCGATCACCGTGATCGGCAGGCCATCCAGTCGGCGAAGCAGCTTCCCCAGCCACATGACCGAGGCCGTGTCGGCGCAGTGGAGGTCGTCAATCCCCAGCACGACCCTGCGGTCCGGGCTGGTGAGAGCGGCCGCGGCCCGGTACGGAGCGTGGAGGTCGGCGATGGCCGCCTGGACGGTCTTGTCCAGCTGCTCTTCGGCGACGTCGTCCAACAACTGGTGGACGACACCGAAATCGATCGGTGTGTCCAAAGCGTCGGCCGTGGCACAGAGGACGAGATGCCCGTCGGCTCTCGCTCGGCGCAGCACCCTGCGGAGCAGGGCGCTCTTGCCCACGCCGCTATCCCCTCGCACGATCACTGCCGTTCCGCGTGCGGCATTCCTGGTCAGCTCACTCAGCGTAGCGAGCTCTCGCTGTCGTCCAATCAGCACGGTCGTTGCCCCGTTGTCATGCTTCCCCTACCCACAGCCCCCCACTGTGATCAGGGGGGCGACCGTGCCGTCACCGTACCGGGTATGGCGCCGAGGATGACGCTCCGTGGTGTCGGGCAAGGCTGAGCTCAGGATATTTGCTGGAAATTTCAAACGCAGAGGCGTACCGAGTTACAGCGTGTCGTCGGGCTGCCGACGAACGAAAGAGGGACGTGTCCACCGAAGGCGTTGACCGGGGTCTCGAACTGGACACCCAAGGGTTTGGCCAGAAGGTGGTTCCTGGCTTGCGCGGCCGTTGTCGGCGTTGGTGAAGTGAGATCCATCAACAGCGCTTCCCCGGACAGCTGGAGGACGACCCCTCGCTGCCGGCAACAGCGCCGCCCCAGGCTGCGGTTCGGGAAATTCCTGCGCATTTGTGGACCACGAGGGCCACCCCGGTACCACCGTCGGGGCGGCCACGCCGCTTCGCCTGCGGGCCTTGGGGCGTGGCCAGTGGCTCGATTTGCGATCTTCAGCGGTTCGTTCTTGGCTGGAGGTGTCCGTTTGGCACCCGGAGGGGATCGCTTGATCTTCGTTTGCACCCCATTGCCCGTGGGTGTGAATGCGTCAGACGTCTGCTCCCGTTTCCCGCCCGGGGACGCTGCTGGTCACCCGTCGTTCGAAGATGCCGCACCGAAGCCGTCGCGGCCGGTCTGTCAGTGGCCCGGCCGCGTCTTGTGGCGGTGCCTGACATGTGGAGGCGGAATGGAACGGGAGCACAGACCACCGAGCGGGCAGTACGCGGCAGACGACGAGGAGCGGTTCCGGCTGCTGGTGAAGAACTCCCCGGACATGGTCTTCCGCCGGACGGTCGATGGCGTCTACCAAGAGGTGTCCGCAGCGGGGGCGGCATTGCTCGGTCGCCCGGTCGACGAGATCGTGGGGACGTCGGTGGGCTCCTGGGTGCACCCCGGCGATGTGGAGGAGTTCGACTGGGCTGAGCGGGACCTGCTCCGCCATGGCCGGGTGGCGGTCTGTCTGCGTCTGCGGCGCGCCGACAGGCACTGGATGTGGACCGAGACGACGTCCTGGGTGGTGCGGGACGAAGCAGGCGACCCTCTCGAAGTGCGTGGATTCATCCGCGAGGCAGAGGGCCAGCGGCGCAGGGAGGAAGCGCTTCGTCTGTTGCAGGGGCAGGCACGTTCGGTCATCGAGACCGCCCGGGATGCGTTCGTCTCCATCGACGAGGACGGCCTGGTCATCGACTGGAACCAGAGCGCCGAGAAGTTGTTCGGGTTCAGCGCTCACGAGGCCATGGGCCATCCGCTGACGGAGACGATCATTCCGGAGCGGTACCGCGCCGCGCACACGGCAGGTCTGCAGAGGGTCCTGTCCGGCGGAGAGGCTCATGTGCTGGGCCGTCAGATAGAGCTCACCGCGCTGCACCGCGACGGCCACGAGATACCGGTAGAACTGGCGGTGTGGCGGCTGAAGTCGGCGAAGGCGCGCTGCTTCAATGCCTTCGTCCGCGACATCACAGAACGTAAGCAGGCCGAAGCCGCCCTGGCGGAGGCCCGCGACCAGGCCATTGCCGCATCCCAGGCAAAGTCCCAGTTCGTTGCCTCTGTGAGCCACGAGATCCGTACCCCCATGAACGGCGTCATCGGACTGAGCAACCTGCTGCTGGGCACTGAGCTGGACACCGAACAGCGCCGCTACGCCGAGGGCATTCAGGCCGCCGGGACGGCACTCCTGTCGCTGATCAACGACATCCTGGACTTCTCCAAACTGGAGGCGGGCAAGCTCGAACTGGACGAGGTCGCCTTCAGCCCCCAGCAGTTGGTGGAGGAGGTTGTCTCGCTGGTGGCGCAGACCCCCCAGGCCGAGGGCCTTGAACTGCTCGGCGACTGCCACCCCGACCTGCCGGTGATGGCGCTCGGGGACGCGGCCCGCCTGCGGCAGATCCTGCTCAACCTGGCGTCCAACGCCGTGAAGTTCACCGAATCCGGCGAGGTCGTGCTGCGCGCGCGCCCGGCTCCGTCCCAGCCACCCGCAGAGCATGCGCCCTGGGTGCACTTCGAGGTGGTCGACACCGGCATCGGCATCGCCGAGGCCGACCAGGGGCGGATGTTCGACGCCTTCTCCCAGGCGGATGCCTCCACCACCCGACGCTACGGCGGCACCGGCCTCGGCCTGGCCATCTGCCGCAGGCTCACCGAGGCCATGGGCGGCTCCATCGGCGTCAACAGCCGGCCCGGCCAGGGCAGCACCTTCTTCTTCACCGTGCCCGTGCGCACCCCCGACACCCCCGAACGGCCCCTGGCACCGCCGCACCCCGACACCCTTCGCGGTCTGCGGGCCCTGGTCGTCGACGACAACGAGACCAACCGGCTGATCCTCGATGCCCAGCTGCAACGGTGGCACATGCAGCCGACCTTGGTCGCCAGCGGCCCGGAGGCCATGGTGTGCCTGCACGAGGCGGTGGCCGCGGGTCGCCCCTTCGACCTGGCCCTCCTCGACATGCAGATGCCCGACATGGACGGCCTGGAACTCGCCCGCCGGATCACCACCGACCAGACCATCGGCCGGATTGGGCTGCTGATGCTCACCTCCGGCACCCCGCTGCCCGCCGCCGAACTCCAGGCTGCCGGGATCGCGCACAGCCTGTCCAAGCCCGTACAGCAGTCCCAGCTCATGGACGCCCTCGTCGAACTCACCACCCGGACAACGCCGGTGACCACGGCGGCAACACCGGCGACCGCCGCCGCACAGCCCGCACAGCCCGCCCACCGCGGCCATCTCCTGCTGGTCGAGGACAACGACATCAACCAGATGGTGGCCGAGGGCATACTCACCCGGCTCGGCTACAGCGCGGATACCGCAGGCGACGGCATCCAGGCTCTGCGTATGATCGAGGAAAACAGCTATCGGGCCGTGCTGATGGACTGCCAGATGCCCAAGATGGACGGCTACAGAACCACCCGAGAACTTCGCCGCCGGGAACGGGACATCGACCGTCACCTGCCGGTGATCGCCATGACCGCAGGCGCCCTCGCCGAGGACCGGGATCGCTGCCTTGCCGCCGGTATGGACGACTACATCACCAAACCCGTCACCGCCGACGAGCTCGAACAAGCCCTCACCCGCTGGGTCCACCCCACCCAGCCCCCGGCGGACAACGAGGACCTGCACGCCTCCATCGAGCAGCGGCTGAACGAACTGCGCGGCGCCTGCACCCCGCCCGAGAACGAACTGGTGAACCGGCTGGTGGACCACTTCCTTGTCCGGGCTCCCGAGATGACCAGCGCGCTCTTCCACGCGATGGACCGGCACGACACCTCCGAGATCGCAGAGCAGGCGCACAGCCTCAAAGGTGCTGCCGGCAACATGGGAGCCAGCAGTCTCGCTGCCTGCTGCCTGGAGCTGGAGCAGTACGCCAAGGCCGGATCAGCGCCGCTGGCCGAGGCCGCTCCCCGCCTCCAGGACGAACTCGACCGCACCTGCCGCATCCTCGAGACGCTCCGCTCGCAACCTCCCGGCCAGGGATCTGGATGAGGACCCGCCGGTACGCGGCTGCATGGGCGCGTGCGGGCTGTAGCGGGGAAGGAGGGCATGTGAGCAAAGCTCAAGTCCGCTTGGTGTCCCGCCACGATGCGGTGGCCTGGGCGTATGCGGCAGCCGGGATCGCTGTGATCGTCACCTATCTGGTCACTTCCTCCACAGCGCGCTACATGCTGCCCGTGGTGATCTCTGCCTCCGTGGCCCTCGCGATCGTGGTGGGAGTGGCGAGGAACAAGCCACCGTCGGCCCTTCCGTGGTACCTGTTCGCGGCGGCCATGGCACCGTTCGCGGCGGCGGACACGATCTGGGGTCTCTACCAGGTCCGCGGCGTCGAGGTTCCCTTCCCAGGTGTGGCCGACTGGCTTTACCTGGCTACCTATCTGTTGTTCACGGCGGGCCTGGTGATGCTGGCCAGACACCAGGCAGGCCACCTGCACTGGGCGGGCCTGCTGGACGCCGGAATCGTCACGTTGGGCGCCGGCATGCTGTGCTGGGCGTTCATTATCGCCCCGTACCTGCGCAGCGAGCTGACCGCGTGGCCGCTCGCGATGACCATCGTCTATCCCGTAACCGACCTGGTGCTGTTGTCCATTGCCGCGCGGCTGATGCTCACCACGGGTACGCGGACCCTGTCGTTCCTTCTGGTCATCGGTTGGCTGGTGGTCCTGCTCGCTGCCGACGGCCTCTACTACGGAACGCTGGCCACGACCGGGACGGCGATCGCGGAGGACGTGTCCGAAGTGGGCTGGATGGTCTCGTCCCTCCTGCTGGGGACAGCGGCGCTGCACTCGTCCGTTGCCCGGCCGACACAGTTGGCGGAAGACCAGGAGAGGCTGTCCCACCAGAGACTGTCCATCCTGATCGCGCTCATCCTGATGGGGCCGTTGATCGTGCTGGCCAATGTCGGTGGCATTCAGGACCAACCCGTGAACATCACGGTGATCGTCGGCTTGATGGCGGGCCTGTCGCTGCTTCTGGTGCTGCGCATCGTGTTCCTGGCACGATACGCCCAAGGCCGGGCCACCGAAGCACGGACGCAGGCCGACGCCCTCGCGGCATCACTGCGCGAGCAGGCACAGCTCCAGGAGAAGCTGAGCTATCAGGCGACCCACGACCCGCTGACGGGTCTGGCCAATCGAGCGCTGCTGAACGAGCGCCTGGAATTCGCTCTCGGCCGGTGCTCCGCCATGACCACCACCGGACTGCTGATACTCGATCTCGACGGCTTCAAGGAGGTCAACGACACGTTGGGGCACCCGGCGGGCGACGAGCTGCTGGTTGACGTCGCACGGCGGCTGATGGGCAGGGTCCGCAAGCAGGACCTGGTGGCCAGGCTCGGCGGAGACGAATTCGCGCTTCTCGTGGAGGACGTGGATGTGAGCACACTGCACGTCTATACCTCACGGATCCTCGACTCCTTCAAAGATCCCTTCATGCTTGCCCACAGTCATTCTGTCCACGTGACAACAAGCATCGGAGTACGGAGCGTCACCAAGCCGACCCCGCCCTCGGATGCGATGAGGGACGCTGACACCGCCCTGTACAGAGCCAAAACCGCAGGCAAGAACCAGGCCGCGTTCTTCGAATCGCCGCGGCAGCATTCCCTTTCCAAGGCGCAGGAGGGCGTCATCCCGAGCAGAGGACCTGAGAGAACCTGATGATTCGTCGAGCGAACACCGCGCAAATCGTCAGGCCGTTCCGGTGGTGAAGACTGCGACGCGGTCGACGAGCATGGGGCTGCCGGGGCGGGTTCTCGGGGTGGGTGTGGTGTGCCCGGCGAGGGCGTTGGGGAATCCGCCGCCGACGGCGAGGTTGAGGAGGATGAAGTGGCCGTGGCCGGTGGCCTCCGCCTCGCGATGGAGCGTTTGTTGCCGGGCTCAGGAAGTCGGGCCTGCCGGCGGGGCGCCGGTGATCGCGGCGCGGTAGAGGACCCTGGTGGCGGCGCCGAAGTAGGCGCTGTAGGAGACCTGGGGGGTGTTGCCGCCGGTGTGGTAGCCGCCGATGACGCCGATCACCGCCCAGCCGCCAGGCCACGGGACCAGCATCGGCCCGCCGCTGGTCCCGCCCGTGAACGCGTCGCACGCGATGCGCGGGAAGGTACCTGGGTCGGCCGGGTCATCGCTGGCCCATTGGGTGGTCCAGCTCCAGCACTCCAGCGGCTTCTGCGACCTCGCCGGATAGCCGATCATCCGAACCGGGACGTGGTAGTACCCCGTCCCGGTGAGCAGGTGCACTCCGCCGACCGCGTCCTGGAGCCGTGTCCCGTCCTGGTTGGGCTGGGTGAGCGCGAAGCCGAAGTCGTAGGCGGCTCCCGCGTGCGTGCCCAGGTCGTAGTACTGCTGAGGAACGTAGACGCCGTTGTTCCTGATCGGGAAGATACCGAAGGGCTTTAGGCCGTCGTGGTACTGCGGCACGAAGCCCAGATTGCGCTTGGGCGAGGTGCCGGAATAGCCCATCAGGCAGTGCCCGGCGCCGAGTACCAGGTCGTGGCCGGGGCTGCGCACCACCGAGCCGCTGCAGGTGCGCCCGGTTCCGGTGGCATCGGTCCAGAAGAAAGTGCCTGCCTGGGGTAAGCCGTCGAAGCTCTGGCTCGGCGGGATGTACTCGCCCGGCCGAGGCCCGTCCACCGTGGGGGAGATCGATCGGGGTGCGAGCGCATCCTCCGGGCCCTTGCCGGTGTCGCCGGGCAGCGCGGCTGCCATCCGGGCGTGCGTCCAGTAGGTGTCGAGCTTGACGGCGACCGGGTTCGGCCCGGCCGGGAGCCCGTTTGCGGAGGCTGCCGGGGCGGGCCCCGCGGAGAGCAGCAGGGTTGCCGCGAACGCTGCCGCGTTTCGGATGAGTGTGATCCTACGCGCCATCAGTTCTCCTCTGGCCGGACACAGGTGACGGCTCACCATACGAGCGGTGTTGCTACGAGCAGAAGTGCGCCCACAGTGGCCGGCGTCCTGGGGCAACAGGGGCGTCACCGCGTGCGGTGGTGCCAGAAGCGCCCGAGCGTCGCCCACGGGAATCAGAAACGATTCGGCAGGGCACGGCACTTGCGGAAGGGGCGCTGCAGGGTCTGTCTTACCACCTCGACGTCGCCGACGTCTTCGGCGCACAGAGCTGTCGTTACTTCAGGTGACCCCCCCCACGCTGTCATACGACTCGGGCATGTGATCCCTCTACCCTCTAATCGCACTCGAGCAGTCCAGGGCGTTTGTGTCTGCCCTTCTGAGCTCGATCACCCTCGGGGGTTCGCATGATGCAGGGATGGGCCGGTCGGGCCGTTTTGATTGACGCGGCCTGTGTCGGCCGGCTGAAGGAGGCGGAGGTGGGCAAGGCCCTGTGTGTCGGGTCTGCGGTAACCGCCGCCGGGGGAGCGGGTGTGACGGCGGCGGCGTTGCTGGGGGCCGGTATCGGTGTGCCGGCAGTGCACGCGGTAGCCACCCTCTCACTGCTTGCCCGTACCCGAACGGCGACGGGCAGGGTGCGTCCTCGCCTGATGCTGCTCGCTGCTTCGGTGGCAGCGGGCGGTGTTCACCACCTGGTGCTGGGGCAGTTCGCTTCGTCGCCAGGAGGCACTGGCGTTCCCTCTTCTGTCGTTGGCCTGCTGGCAGTTGGAGGGCTCACCGTCTGTCTTGGCCTGGGTGTCGCGGGACTGGTGGTGGCAGCCGCGGACAGCGGCACGACACTTATCTGGTTACGGCGGCTCCTGGACGGATGGATGATCGCAGGATCGCTGCTCACGCTGAGCTGGGTCCTGCTCGTGCATCGCGCCGATCAAGGCGGTGATGTCTCGGGGTCGCTGTTGGATCTCGGTCGTGTCGGGACGGACATCCTCGTCCTGGGACTCCTGGTCGCCTTGCGCTTCAGCCTGAGACGCGACGAGCGCACATCGACCACCGTGTCCGCCGTGGCCCTCGTCCTCGTGGCCGTCAGCGACATGCTGCGTATCCTCTTGCCCGCGCCGGGCACTTGGAGCGGGATGCCTCTCGCAGCGACCTGCTCGATGACCGGATTGTTCCTCGTCGCAGCCGCGCCGTGGCTGCCCGGCGGCGCCAGTGCGGTGGGAGTGGACCAGAGGGAGATGCCCGTCGTCGGGGTAGTGGCGGCCTTTGTGCCCGTGGTTGTCTGCGTACTGGCCATGGCGGCACACACTCTTGCCGGCGGTCACACCGATGTCGTGATGGTGATACTGGCAGGTTCAGTGCTACTTGGGCTCGGCACCCGACAGGGCGTCACCCACGCCGACCATCTGCGTATCACGCGCGAGGCCGCAGCACGCGAAGCCCACTACCGCACGCTGGTCGATGGTTCGAGCGACGTGATCACCATCGTCAGTCTGGACGGTCGTGTGCTCTACATCAGTCCGGCCGTCCTGCAGGTCTTCGGGTACCGGCCCGAGGATCTCGTGGGCGCCCGCCTGCCCCTGTACACCCACCCCGACGACCTGGACGAGCTGATGCAAGCCGTCGAGACGCTACGCGAGGAGGCCGAGGCAGGTACCTGTGGCCCCGGCCGCTACGTGTCCTGTCGGGTCCGGGCCGCTGACGGGCGATGGCGTCACATCGAGTCGACGATCAGCCACCACTCCGACGGGCTCATGTTCAACAGTCGCGACGTGACCGAGCGGGCCGCGCTGCAGGCAGAGCTTGAGCACCTGGCATTCCATGACGCGCTGACCGGCCTGCCCAACCGGGCGTTGTTCTCTGACAGAGTCACACACGCACTAAGGAAAAGGACCGCGAACACGACCCCGCCTGCGCTGCTTCTGTTGGACCTGGACGGCTTCAAGGCAGTCAACGACTCGGCCGGACACGCTGCAGGCGATGCAGTGCTCGTCCAGGCTGCCCGTCGGCTTCAGGCATCCGTACGGGCTGGAGACACGGTCGCCCGTCTGGGCGGCGACGAGTTCGCCGCACTGCTGGAGGGAGAGGCGGGAGCATGCCCGTTCCGGACCAGGGAGGTAGCTGAGCGGATCCTCTCCGCCCTGGCGAATCCGTACCGCATCGGCAGCACTGATGCGGTGGTCTCGGCTTCCATCGGAATCGCGGTAGCCACTCCCGGGATCACGCCCGACGAACTTCTGCACAATGCCGACCTGGCCATGTACGAAGCCAAAGCCACAGGAAAAGGCCGCATCAGCATCCACCGCCCGCAGCCGCGCTACATCCACTGCGAGACCTCCCTCCCCGCCGTCACCAGAATGTAGACGGATACGAGGACGCGCTCGGGACCGCCTGCGATCGGCCGATCGACGAGCTGTACATCCCGCCGATCCGAAGGATCTCAGCGGGTCAGGTACCGCGCGATGCGTTCTCCCCATGTCCGGATGTCGGCGCGTGTCCGGGACACGTGCAGGTGGGCCTGTGGCAGCAGATCGGCCAAAGCCACAGCGGTTGACAGTGGGTGGCCGGGGTCGTCGGCCCAGGCCAGGATCAAGGCGGGCGGGCGCAGCGCGGCGATTGCCTTGGGGGAGGGCAGGTCGGACAGGGCCAGGCCGCGCAGGATGGACGGCAGTACCTGCTCGGCGGGTGTGGGTGGGAATTCGGGAATGTCGGCCACGACTGCGGGGCGGGGCTGTTGTGCCTTGGCGGCGAGCCAGGCGTCCACTCCGTCTCGTTCGATGGTGTCAGCGGATTCCCGGTTGGCCCGTGCATGCGCATCCCGCGTCTGCCAGGCGGTGGGTGGAATGAGCAGGACCAGCCGGGAGAACCGGTCGGGCGCCTGGACAGCGGCGTGCAGCACGGTGCCGCATCCCATCGACGCGCCCATCGCGTTGACGGGCTCAGCGGCGCCCAGGTGGTCGAGCAGGGCCAGCAGATCGTCGGCAAGCGCGGCATAGGTGTAGTCGGTGTCGACAGGGTCACCGGTGGATCGCCCGTGGGCCCGGGCGTCGTAGCGGACCAGGCGCTGCCCCGCGTCCAGTACCGGCGCCCAGTCGAACATGCCCATTCGGTCCTCAACAGCCTGACTTACGTACCCGCCGTGCGCGTACACAGCGAGCGCTCCCTCACCGGCGTCGTCGTAGACCAGCCGAGCCCGTCGATGTGTGAAGCGGCCTTCCCTGACCGTATGCCTGCCCATTGGCCTCATAGCCGTGCGCCTCGCCTCGGCCGCGTCAGAGCAGGAGCGTTGTCGGGCGGGACCGATGCACGCGCAGCACCCGCCCGAATCACCTCTGGAGCGGCTCGTCGGGATGGATTGTTACGGATCGGGACAGTAGGCGATGTTCCCCCAACAACGCTGCCGGCCGCGCCAGGACCGGTCGGGTTTCACCTGCCGACATCCACGCGCTGTATGCGCTCTGCGGCCGGTGCCTGGCTGATGAGGCCGTTGGTCAGCTTCATCAGGCGTCGCCGGGCGGCTGTGTCATACGCCTGATCGTGTGCACGGGTGTCGGTGAACTGGTCGAAGTAGTGGCCTGTGGTGGTCGCGAGATCGGGGTCGATGAGCAGCCGTACGGTGGGCCGCACCCCCTCGTCGACGCTGGTGACCGGCGTCAGGCCGTACTCGCGCACCCCGTCGGTGTCCATCAGATGGGCCGGGTGAAGGGTGTTCACCGTGACGCCGGTGCCGTCCAGCTCGGCGGCCAGCTCGAACGTAGCCATGATCATCGCGAGTTTGCTGCGGCAGTAGGCGCGCAGGCCTTGGTAGTTCCGCTCCAGCATGACGTCGCGGAAGTCGATGGCCTCCTGGCCGATAGAAGCGACGTTGACCACGCGGGCGGGGGCCGATGCGGTGAGCAGCGGCAGCAGGTCGCGGGTCAGGGCATAGGGGGCAAGGTGGTTGACCGCGAAGCGCAGCTCGTGGCCCTGCCGGCTCAGCTCGCGCCGCAGCGGGTCGGCTCCGCCGCCTGCCACGGCGTTGTTGACCAGTCCGTCGAGACGGGGCTCGGCCGTACGGATCCGGGTGGCCATCGCGTGTACCTGGTCCAGGTCGGCCAGATCGGCGGGGTATGTGCGGATGGTGGTGTCGGGGGCGGTGGCCAGGATCTCGGCTGCGACAGTCTCCAGACGGGTGTGGTCGCGGCCGTGAAGCAGAAGACTGTGGCCTCGGGAGGCAAGGTCGAGTGCGATGGCGCGGCCCAGGCCCTGAGTGGCGCCGGTGATCAACGTGGTGCGCTGGTTCATGCGCTCACCCTGGCAGCATGGCGCTCCGGCAGGGGAGGGCGAACTGAGCCTGGTGTTGTCACCACCAGGGTACGAAGCCATCACACGCGACTCACCCCACAGTCCCTAGCCGGCAGGCGCGGCATGGTGGACCGTCCGCCGCGACGGATACCACTCCTTGCCCGCGGGGCGGCCCTCCAAGTTTCAGCTCCAGGAGAGCGTCGGCGTGATGCGCATATAGAGGCCAGGACCGCATCCCGACGCGCTCGACCGGGTCTTCGGCAAGGCCGTAGACCCGTACTCCTCGTGCGATGAACGGATCGAGGGACACCAGATCGTCGATGACGAGGGCCACGTCATGGTTGCCGGCCCGGACATTGCGGAACCTGCGGGTCCCGGCGACCGCCGAGCCGGTCCCTCCGACCCAGAAGTACGTGCCGTCGAACTCGAAGGCGAGCGGGACCACATCGGGCTGCCGGCCGTCGGGAGACAGCGTCGCGACACGGGCGAGCGGCTGCGACCGCATGTAGGCGATCTCTGCGTCGGTGAACGGCATGACATCCACATGCAAACCCTGTCCGGAGATTCCTCTTCCGCTGCGTTCCGTGACGCAAGATGTGCAATGCGTGACCAGGATGGCGTGAAGTCGACTTGAGGCGGCGGGGGAGTGGCAAAAGACTTCCCCTGTGCCAACGGCGGACCGGCGCTCCCTCTGGGCTCCGTGGCACATCAGTCAGGATCGCGACTTGAGGAGGCTGCCCAATGCCCGACGCCGGGCCTCTAGGCACCGCACACCCGATCACGCTGACCGACGGCACCGCTACTCGGACCCGGGAGGTGACACCCGATGACCTCGGACCGGTGCAGGCGCTGCACCGCCGTTGCTCGCGCGGCAGCCGAGCCCTGCGCTACCACGCAGGTAAGCCCCAGCTGTCTTGGGCCGGTTGGCGGCTGCTGTCCGACCCCGAGCGCGGTACCACCTTGGTGACCACCACCGCCGAGCGCCGGGACCACATCATCGCCATGACCAACGTCATGCGCACCGACCGGCCAGGGGTGGGCGAACTCGCCGTGCTGGTCGAGGACGAGTGGCAGTCCAAGGGACTGGGCACCGCCCTGGCGGCACACGCGGCCGATGTGGCTCGCCGCGCCGGCCACCACACCCTGACCGCCGCCGTCGCCGCGGTCAACACACCGATGCTTCACGTCCTGAAGAGACTGGTAATGCGGCCCATCCGCACCCCCGGGCCAGTCCTTGACGTCGACATACCGCTGTAGCGGAGCACTGCGGCTTGCGCGGGACCGTCAAAGCGAGTCAATGAGAACGGTGTAGCGACGAGGCCGCAGTGCCGACAACATCCCATTGCTGGGCAACTGGGCCGCCCCATACGGGAACCATGCCGGGCTGTCCCGTAACTGCCCCCAGAGTTAGGGGACTTCCGCGCCTGTGAGGCTCCACCGCTCCATCTCCACGACTCAGCCTCTCTGTGGCATTGTCTGTGGCACCGTGATAAATGTGGAGCCACGGACGGACCCTTCGTTCCGGGCGACGACGCATCGGTTTCCTCCGCACTGCGCACCGTCCTGGCGGGCGTCGCCAACTCGGTGCGCGTGGTGGGCCGGGCGAACACCGCCGGGGTGGTGAACGCGGGCGAGGACGCGCAGGTGGCGACGTCGCTGTACGGACTCCTCTCACGGCTCGGTGACCGTCGTGAACGGCAGCACCTCGTCTTCGGTGTCGGCGATGCCGGGCTGCTGCGGCTGCGCATCGAGGACGACCAGGCGGGCACGCCCTGCTGGACGCCTCTCCTGGTCCCGGACGCCTCCCTGGCAGCGGATCAGCACGTGCCCCGGCGACCTCCTGGTCCTCGCCTCCGGGCCGATGGCGCAACTACTGAGCCGCGAGGACGTGGCCGACTGGTACGCCCGGCGCTGGCACGGCCGTCAACCGTTCCTGACCTCCTTCCTCTCGGACGTCAACGCCAACATCCGCGACGGAGGGGCGAGCGCAGCCTCGTTTGTCTCTCTGTCGCCGGGCCGGGCACGGACCGCGTATCCGCAGCTCAAACCACTGATCACCGAGGGGCTGCATGTTCCCTGGAGGCCCGATGTCCATTTAGCACCGATATGATGAATGTTGTGATCATGTCCGGGTGGCGCCGACGCCGTCGTCCTCCGTACGGCGGCCGGTGGGACGCTGGTCGGCTGTCACCGCTGATCCTCACCGTTCTCATCACCGCCCTGGCGTTCTCCACGCCGAGGGAGATCGCGTTCAGCCGCCTCCTGCCCGCCGCACCCGCCCTCGCCGCCGCGATGTGGCCCGTGCTCGCCACGATCCTGCTGGGGACGTTCTGCCTGCTGGTCATGATCGGCCTCAGCTTCGCCTACACCGACCTGGGGACGCCCTACACGGCGGCTGCGATCGTCGCGGTCACCCTGGCGGCCGCATACGCAAGCCACGTCCGACTCCAGCGGGAGGAGACGCTCTTCCACGTCCGGCTCGTCGCCGACACGGCTCAGAAGGTGCTGCTGCGCCCCCTGCCGCGCCGCATCGCGGACGTCGAGGTCGAGTCCCTGTACTTGGCGGCCCAGCAGCAGGCACGGATCGGCGGGGACTTCTACGAGGTGGCCGACACCCCGTACGGGGTCCGGCTGCTCATCGGCGACGTGCGGGGCAAGGGCATGCCCGCGGTGGGGACGGCCGCGGCGGTCATCAGCTGCTTCAGGGAGGTCGCGTACGACGAGCCCGACCTGAGGGGCATCGTTCATCGCATGGAGACCAGCATCACCCGCCACAGCGCCGCGTTCCCCGCCCAGGACCTGCCGGAGCGCTTTGCCACCGCCCTGCTCGCCGAGATCCCGCTCGGCAGCGGCCACGTGAGACTTCTCAATTGCGGGCACCCCCCGCCGCTGCTCGTGCACGGCGGGGAGATCCGCGTCCTGGAGCCCACCGCCCCCTCACCGCCCCTCAACCTCGCGACGCTCATCGGAGACCGCTACTGGGTCGACACCGTGGCCTTCGCCCCGGGCGACCAGCTGCTGCTCTACACCGACGGCGTAACGGAGACGCGGGACCGCAACGGTGAGTTCTTCCCCCTGCCGGACTGGATGCGGCGGCAGAGCCCGGCGCCGCCCCGCGAACTGCTCGACCGGCTTCACCGGGACCTGCTCGACTACAGCGGCCGAGGGCTCGACGACGACATCGCGGCCCTCGCCGTGAGGCATGCCCGGCCAGAGCAGTAGGCGAGGGGCAGAGCCGGCATGCCGCAGCGCGCCGACGCTGGTGGCGTCAGACAGCCGGGAACTTCGCGGGCCCCCCGAGCGTGCCGGCCACCGCACCCCAGATGGCATTCTGAGCCGTCTCCAGGCTGACCCGGGAGTCGGCCAGCATCAGGCGGATTCCGAACCCGTCGCACAGGGCGAGCAGGAGCGTGGTGGTCGCATCGACGTCGCAGGGTACGAATTCTCCCGAGTCGATGCCCCGCTGAAGCGCCCGCCCTCACCGCCTCCGGCAGCTCCGGGCGGGCGTCCGCGGCGCTCACGGGTAGCTGTGAAAGCCGCGGTCGGACTTACGCCCGAGCATGCCCGCGTCGACCATGCGGGCGAGCAGCGGCGGAGGTGCGTACAGCGGCTCGCGGAACTCCTCGTACATCGACTCCGCGATCGCCTGGGTGGTGTCCAGCCCTATCAGGTCGATGAGGGCGAGCGGACCGAGCGGGTGGGCGCAGCCCAGGACCATGCCGCGGTCGATGTCCTCCACGGACGCCGTGCCGGACTCGACCATCCGGACCGCGGCCAGCAGGTAGGGCACGAGCAGGGCGTTCACGATGAATCCGGCCCGGTCCCGGGCGCGCACCACCTGCTTGCCCAGAACTCCGGAGGCGAACTCCTCTGCCCGCCGCTCCGTGGTCTCGTCGGCCAGCAGCGACGGCACCAGTTCGACCAGGGGCAGGACCGGCACGGGGTTGAAGAAGTGCAGACCGATGACCTGCTCGGGTCGGCCGGTGGCCGCGGCGAGGCGGATGACGGGGATCGAGGAGGTGTTGGTCGCCAGGATCGCGTCCCGACGCTTCACCGTCGCATCGAGGCGTGCGAAGACGTCCAGCTTGGCTGCTTCGTTCTCGGCGACGGCCTCCACGACCAGGTCCCGGTCCGCCAGCCGATTCATGTCCGTGGCCGTCTCGATACGGCCCAGCGCGGCGTCCCGGTCCTCGGGGGACAGCTTCCCGGCGGCGGTGGCGCGTGCGAGGGATCGGCCGATGCGTCGGAGCCCGGCTTCCGCGGCGGCGCGGCTCGTCTCGAGGACCACCACGTCCCGTCCTGCCCGGGCGCATACCTCGGCGATGCCCGATCCCATCAGGCCGCAGCCCACGACCCCGATGCGCTCGATGTCGTCCATGGGTCCTCCTGTGACAGCGTGTGAGGGAGAGAGGGGCCCCGCCGTGGCGGAACGGCCGCGGCGGGGCCCGGCGGACTCAGGCGGGGGACGGCATCTGCAGAACGCCCGAGCCCCGCTTGACCAGTTCACCCGCGATGATCAGGCGCTGGATTTCGGAGGTGCCTTCCCAGATGCGGTCGACGCGCAGTTCTCGGTAGAGGCGGTCGACGGCGTAGGAGCGGTCGTAGCCGCGGCCGCCGAAGATCTGCACGCACCGGTCGATGACCCGGCCCGCCGCCTCGCTCGCGGACAGTTTGGCGATGGCCGCCTTCGCGTGGAGTGTCCTGCGGTCGCAGGCACCCACCCGCCTGCTCGTTGACGCCCGTATCCATGACGCCATTCGTGGACGCCTTCGCCGCCTGCGCGGCAGACCTGACCCCGGGCATCGACTTCGGTCCCCTCAACAACGCCTCCCAGCTCGCCGCCGTGAAGGGCCTGCTGGAACGCCTGCCCGGCCACGCAAAGATCGCGACGGGCGGCAACGAGGCACGGGGCCCCGGCTTCTACCATGAGGCCACCGTCGTCACCGGCGTCTGCCAGAGCGACGAGATCGTCCAGGAGGAAATCTTCGGCCCGGTGGTCACCGTCCAGCCCTTCGCCGACGAGTCCGAAGCCCTTCGTCTCGCCAACGACGTGCGGTACGGTCCGGCAGCCGGCGTCTGGACCACGCATCACGAGCGGGCCATGCGGGCGATGAGGGCTCTTCGTACCGGCATCGTCTGGGTCAACACGCACGGCACCACCGTGTCCGAGATGCCGCACGGCGGTGTCAGGCATTCGGGCTACGGCAGCGGCCTGTCCCTGGCGGGCCTGTTGGACTACACGCAGGCCAAGCACGTGATGCTGTAACCCTGCCCGTCGCCTGCGACCGCCCGCGTCAGATGGCCATCGCTTCCTGGATCCAGCGTTTGACACGGTAGGGAAGCCACCAGGCGAACTCGCCGACGGTGAGGACCAGATGTTCCTCGGTGAAATCGGCCAGGACGTCCTGAGGAACGGACGCCGCCTCAGCGCCGTAGTCCAGCAGTGCGATCGCCTGGTGGTAGTGAGCTTCGTCGGACGTGAAGCGGCGCAGGTCGCCCCAGCGGCGGTCGCGAATCTGAATGAAGCCGGGTCCCTGTCGCCACAGGCACTTGCACAGGTAGTGGGTGTGCCGCCAGGTGAGCAACTGCTCGTCCCCCTGCAGGGGTCCGGCAACGTGCTGGGGCGGCTGGAGGTGGCTCAGGAGTTTCCACGTCTCGTCGTCGTCGGGTTCGAGGCGCAGCTGCCATTCGACGAGTACGGCGCGGGCGGTGAGGTCCCGTACAAGGCTGAGGGACCGCACAGTGTGCTGCGCCGCCGCCCGCGTGCCGGTCGCGGCGCGGGTGAGGTCGATGGGGTGGGGCATGACGACGCGCCGTGCGCCGAGGTTCCACAGGTGCTCGCTCTCCTGGGCGATGGGCCGGGAGAGTTCGTGGTCACCGAGTGACATGCCCAAAAGGGCGCAGACGGCCGGATCGTAGTCGCGCCAGGCGGTGACGGTCAGAGGGGATTCGCCGCGGATGCCAGGCGCGTGGAGCGCGGTGTTCATGAAGCCTCCTGGGGGCACATCGGGGGTCAGACCGTCAGGGGCGGCTGGGCACTCTGCAGCGCCGTTGCGGACATGTCGCCGCCGGACGTGCTCTCGGGCGTGGTGAATGCCTCGGCCGTGTGCAGATGACGCATGAAGTCCAGGCGCAGCAGGTCCTCGTTGACGGCGGCGGGGGCGATGTGCACGTACTGGCCTCCGTCGGTGAAGAGCACCCCCAGGGCGGTCCAGCGGTCCAGGATGTGCTGTACCTCGTCCTGGCCATGTGCGTCCCCGGCAGTACGTGCCGCTGCCTTGCGGGTGAGGGCAGCCGGTGCGTGCGGCTGGTCCAGGAGACGGAACAGCGCGACTTCGAGGGGGTCGGTCAGTTCGATCGCGCGCCAGTCGAACGCCCGGCGCCGACTGACCAGCACGATGCGGTCGCCGAGGTCCGCGTGGGTGAGGCGGGCGTCCACGTGGTGCTTCTTCCAGCCGGCGAGCGCGTCGTTGAGTGCGGTGACGGTGGGTTCGCCGATGCCGCGGGCGGGAGCCTCGAAGACGTAGGCCATGTCGTACAGCTCCCGCTCGGGCAGGTCGTAGGTGAAGCGGTAGTGTGCCTCCGGCCTGAGGCCCGTGAAGCCGAGTTCGGGGCGGTTGAAGTACGGGCTGAACCGTTCGATGGCGATACGGGCGGACATGTCGACGGGCGGATCGAGGTGTTCCAGGGCCGGGATCTGTTCGATGATCGGTGCGTAGTCCTCGGCGCTCTCACCGGGGAATCCGTGGAGGTAGTTCCATGACACCGACAGGCCCGTCTCGGCTCCGTCGCGGAGCATGCGGACGTTCTGGCAGCCGCTGACGCCCTTGTCCATCAGGTCCAGCACCCGGTTGTTGAGGCTCTCGATGCCCGGCTGGACGTAGATCAGTCCGGCGTCGGAGAGGGTGCGCAGTTGGGACCGGCGCATGTTGGCCTTGATCTCGATGTGCAGGCGCAGGTCGTAGCCGCTCTCGATGATGCGTGGCAGCACGGTGTTGAGATAGCCCATGTCGAGGATGTTGTCCACGACGTACATGTCCAGGACGCGGTGCCGCCTGGCAAGGTCCATGATCTCTTCGTAGAACACCTCGGGGCTCTTGCTGCGGAACTGCATGAAGGAGCCGTTCAGTCCGCAGAAGGTGCAGTGGTGCTTCTCACCCCACCAGCAGCCGCGGGCGCCTTCGACGACGAGCTTCGGTTCGACCCAGTTGCGGGCGACGGAGGAGGCAAGGCACTCGAAGTAGCCGCTGTAGTCGGGTGGAAGGATGTGGGCGGGCGGCAGCGGAGCGGTGGCCATGGCGTTGGCGACGCTCGTGCCGTCGGCCTTGCGGTGGCACAGGCCCGGGATCGCGGACAGGTCGGTCTGCCCTTCGGAGAGACTGGTCACGAGTTGAGGGAAGGCCGTTTCTCCTTCGCCCCGGATGACGTGGTCCACAAAGAGGAAGTTGCGGTGGACGGCGGCTCCTTGTTCCGCGTCGCAGTTGGCGCCGCCCATGACGGTCACGATGTGCGGTGCGAGTCGTTTGACGTGCCTGGCGGCTGCCAGTGCGGCGGTGTTCTGCTGGAAGGTGGAGGTGAATCCGACGACGTCCGGGGCGTGATCGACGATGCGCTGTGCGATTTCCTCCACGAACTGCGGTACCTGCCGGTGCAGTTTCTTGGTCATCCGCATCCGGGACTTGCGCAGTCGGTTGCTCATCACCTGTGTGAACTCGTCCTCCTTCCACTCCGGGTCGTCGTAGAGGGCGGAGGAGAAGACCCAGTCGCCGCATCCCATGAAGTAGGAGGAAAGCGCGTAGTACTCGTAGTCGTCGGCGGTGAATTCGGTGCGCTTGGTGATCCAGTCGGTGAATTCCAGGTTGGCGTGCAGCACTTCGGCCCGGGCGCCTATGACGCGTTCGTCGATGCTGCGTTTGAGGATGCCGAGGGCGAGTGAGGGCAGGTCGATGGGGGACCACGGCATATTGACCAGCAGTACTCGCACGTCGGCTCCTTGAGGGTATGAGCGGAAGCTGCGTCGCAGGCAGGTGCCCGGGTTGATGGGTGGGGCACCGGCCGGCCCGGCAGGTACGCCGGACCGGCCGGTATCCGGATCAGTCCTCTTCGGAGTCTTCGGCGTTGCGGAACGGGATCGTGATGGTGATCCCGACGCTCGGCTTGCGGTTCTCCTCGTCACCCGCCAGCGGGTCGTTGTTGATGATGTCCTTCTGCACGGTGTGCCTCCTCTCCGTGGTGCCTGGCTTGGTGCCTGTCCCGGCGTTCTCGCGGACGGCGGTGCGGCCGGGATCCCCCTCCGGTCGGAGCGGGACGTCTAGGGGTTCGCTGTGGTCCGAGTGCGGCTCTCGGGAGTCTTGCGGCTCGTTGTGCGACGGGCTCCGCGCAGCTCGTGGTCGAGGAAGGTGATGGCGCGGCGCAGAACCGCGACATGGTCCTGGCCGTCGTAGCCGTCGTGGCCGGTGTCGAGCCACATCTCCTCGTGCCGTACGCCTGCGTCGTTGAGCGCGGTGAGGTAGTCGCGGACTTGCCCCGGTGGGCATTTGTCGTCGCGTTCGGCGGCGACGACCAGCAGCGGGGCGCGTACGAGTCCCGCGTAGTGGATGGGGGAGCTGCGGGCGTAGGCGTCGGGCACCTCGTCGGGTGTGCCGCCGAACAGGCGCTCGTCGAGGGCGCGGAGCGCCGGTGTGGTGGTGCGGTAGGCGGCGGCGCAATCGGCGACGGGTTTGACCGCGACGGCGGCCTGCCAGAGTTCGGGGTCGACGCCGAGTGCGAGCAGCGTCAGGTAGCCGCCCCAGGAAGTGCCCCACAGGGCGATGGCGTCGTCGCGTACGAGCGCGCGGCGGATCAGATCGGCGCGGACGGCGGCCAGGTCCTGTACCTGGGTGAGTCCGACGCCGGCCGTGTAGGCGCGCCGCCATCGTGGCCCGTAGCCGGTGGAGCCACGGTAGTTGACGCGAACGACCGCGAACCCGGAGCCCACCAGGGAGTGCACGACGCCGTCGTAGGCGTCGCGGTCGTGATCGGCGGGGCCGCCGTGCACAAGGAAGACGGCCGGCGCTGGTGAGATGCCCTCGGGAAGGCTGAGGAGGGTGTGCACGGGCCCGTCGATGCCCGATGTCCACAGCTCACTGTGCTCGCCCGGAACGTGGCCGTCCACCGTTCCGAGCCGGGGCAGCGGCAGGCCCGCGGTCGACTGCATACGCGGCGGCTGCGCGGTGGAGGTCCACAGATAGTGCACATCGTTGCCGGGCCGCGCGGCGGCGGCCAGCAAGGTGCCGGCAGGGGTCGGGACCGGGGTGACCGTGCGGGTGTCGAGGTCTGCGTGGTGCAGGTGGCTGCGGCCGTGGCGGTCCTGGCGGATGAGCACGCAGGCGCGATCGGGGTACCAGGAGGCGGTGATCTCCGTGGCGAAGGTGCACCAGTCGAAGATGCGCAGACCGGTGCCGGGCTGCCATCCGGCAAGCACGTAGCGGTCGTGGCGCTGCTGGACGAGCAGAAGTTGCTCGCGCTGCGCCATGGGGGAGAAACCGAGCGCCCACAGTTGGCTGCCGCCGGGGCCGCCGGGCAGAACCGCCTGGACGGTGCCGCTCGGCGAGATGACGGTCACCGCGCGGGCGGCGCCTGCCGGCCCGCTGATCGCCAGGTACTGCCCGTTGGGTGAGATGCCCGCGAGGGCTGCGTGACCGTCGACCTGGGCCACCGGCCGGGCCTGTGCGCCGCGCGGTCCGATGTGGATGGTGGTGCCCGTCTCCGTGCCCGTGCCCGTGCCCACAGCCATGGCGACGGTGGCGTCTTCGGCGACTCCCAGGCCGCGAGCGACGCCGGGCGGGACGCCTCTGAGGCCTGGCAGGTCGGGCCCGCCGTCGAAGGGCTGGAACATCCAGCGTCCGAGCCCGTTTGCGTCCTCGTCGAACCACCACACGTGTCCGTCGCGGTCGATGGCGGTGTGCAGTGTGCCGCGCGGGCGGTCGGTGACCTGGCGGGCCCGGCCGGTGGCTGCGTTCCAGGTGAACACCTCGCACCGGCCGTCGGCGTCGGCGGTGAATGCCATACGGGTGGGATCGGTTGCGCACACCTCGGGCAGCTCGCTGCGGTAGGTCTGGTAGCGCGAGCCGGGTCGCCCAGCGTTGTCCGGGGCGGGGGGCTGCGGCGTGCCTGCTGTGAGGGGTTCGGTCACCGGTCAGCCTCCGGTCTTCAGACGTCCGGCGCGCACGGAGGTGAACAGCGCCAGGAGTGCGAGGGCGGCGGCGCAGACCACCGCGGAGGGGGCAGGGCCGTCATGAGTGACGAGCGCCCCGGCGAGCACCGGGCTTACTGCCGCGGCGCCGATGGCGGCCGTGGCGAGTACCGCTCCGGTTCTCGCCTGGAGATGGGAGGGGGTGTCGGCGATGGCGGCGGCCTGGATGACCACGGTGGCCGGCGCGAGGATCAGGCAGAAGGTGCCGAAGCAGAGCCCGTACGCCCAGGGCCCTTCGGCGAATGCCAGTCCTCCTGACGGCAGCACCATCAGCCAGGTGACCCCGACGAGCGTTCGCGCGCCGCCGAGCCGTCGCACCAGTGCCGGTGCCATGACGGAGCCGACGAGTCCGGCTGCTCCGGACAGCGCCAGCACCACTCCCATGGCCGCGCCTCCCCCGCCGGCCTGGAGGGTGAAGACGGCGGTGAAGTACAGGGCGGACAGCGCGGCGTTGACGGTCGTCGTCCAGGCCATGACCAGCCGCAGCCGAGGGGCGCTCCGCAGCAGGGCGAATCCGGCGAACGCCTCCCGCGCGAAGGCGGGAAGCGCTCGCAAGGCGCTGCCGCTGCAGGGGTCTGGAGTTTCGGTGCTCATCGCCTCGGCCGTAGCGGGCGGGGGCGTGGTGGGGCTTGTTGCTCGCAGGTCGGAGCGCATGAACCGCACGCACAGGGCGGTCACCACGTAGGAGGCGGCGTCGGCCGCGAAAGGGATGGTGCGGGAGATCTGGTAGAGCATTCCGCCGAGGGCGGGGCCGGCCACCAGCGCGGCACGGTCGCCCGCTTCGAGGCCCGCCACCACCCGCGGGAGGTCCTGCGGCGCGGAGACCAGCGCGATGGTGCCGCGGGCCGCGGCCTCGAAGCATGCGGTGGCGATGCGTTCCGCCAAGAAGGCCCCGAGGAGCAGACCGAGTGGTGGCTGCCCGCTGACGACGGACGCGGCCACCGCAGCCATGGCCGTGGCCGCGAGGGCTGCGGAGGTGACCATCACGGGCTTGCGTAAGCCCCGGTCGGCCGCAACCGCCACGACTGGGCCGCACACCAGGGCCACGAGCAGGCCCGCACCGGCGAGGAGGCCGACTGTCGCAGGTGTGTAGCCGAGTCCTAGAAGCAGCAAGGGGAAGGCGACGGTCGACATGTGCGTGCCGAGCGCGTCGGCCGCGTTCGCGGACCACAGCAGCCGGACGTCCCGCGTCGCAGAATGCAGCTTGCATTCCGCCGATGGTGCCGTCGGCGGTTTGCGTAAGCCTGCGCCGTCCGGGTCGCCGGACACCGAGGCTTGCTCCATGCCTGCCCCCTTCGAGCCGCCGCACAAGAGACCCGTTCAGGAGAGATGCCTAAGCGGCACTCAAATGTGCGGGAAATGTGCGGGAATTGAAATCGAACGGAGCCTAGTCACGCCGAAACGCGACCCACAAGGGTCCTGAAGAGGCTGGAACCAGTGGCGAAATGGCCGACAGCCGTCCCTGTACAGGGACGGCTGACAGGTTCGGCGCTTACCCGGGCGGGGCCGGGAGTCGCTGGTCGCGACGCGAGTTCGGCTGCCCCTGAACTGCGGCTTCCGCCATTCCACTTCGCACCGGCATATGCCCGCGCCCATGCTGATCTTGAACGCATCCTCATCCCGGTGTGTCCTGCCCGCATTCCGGACCGAACTCCAGAAGAGTGCGTGTCCACGGAAATGATCGTTGCGTTTGTCTCCGCAAACTCCTACGGCCAGCGGTCGTTGGCCGATGGGGGAGGGGCTGCTGTTGCTCCTGAGAATTACGGGGCCCGAACGGGAGAACCTCAGAGGTCTGGCGGGCGGTTGCCAGTATTGGCTCGGATTGAACGCAGGGCTGCAGACCACACAGGGCACAAGACTGCGCCCGAGTCACCCTGGGCTCCTCCGCCACAGTAACGCCCCGCACGACCCTGCTCCGCAGCCGGGTCGACGCCCATGCGTCGCCGCGGACGCGCGGGCTCGGCTCGCTCCGGACTGGGCGCTTGGGCGCTACTTCACAGCACCGCCACCAGGATGATCAGCACGACGACCGCGACGAGGACCGCCACGGCCTTGACCGAGGGCTTCAACCCGTCCGGACCTTGCGGCACGGCGCCCGCCGGGGCTCCAGTGCCTCCGGGGACCGTCGAAGGCGGGTTGAACACAAATTCGCTGCGACTTTCGGTGCGCCGCGCGACGGTTGGTCACAGATTCCGGAACGCCGGAACCCGGCGATCGTGCCGCAGCTGGTGTCCGCCACGAAAACCGCTTGCGCTCGCGTGGTGTGTGGACAGAATCAGCGGGTGCAGATCCTGTCGTTCCCCGAAGAGGCCACTCCATCCGAGTTGCGCGTCCAGGTGCGGGAGATCCAGGAGCAGGCGTGGCCGTCCGCGCGTGTCTCGGTGACCCCTGCCGATGCGTCCACCCACGATCCTCTGCTGCGGCCGTTGTCGATGCTGCTGGTGGAGGAGGGCTCGGTGCTGGCCGCGCTGGACATCCTGTTCAAGGAGATCGTCCACGCCGGTCGGCGCTACGCCGCCGGTGGGCTGAGCACGGTGGTGACGAGCCGGGAAGCTCGTGGTCGCGGGTATGGCCGGCGCCTGGTGGCAGTGGCCCGGGAGACGATGGCCACCCAGGGACTGGACCTGGGGGTGTTCACCTGCGACCGCCCGCTTCTGGCGTTCTACGAGAGCGCCGGCTGGCACCTTCTACCGGGGGCCGTACTCATCGGGGGAACACCGCAGGCTCCCTTCCCCAGCGATCTGCCCGGCTTCGACAAGGTCACCATGGCCGCCTTCTTCTCGGCCAAGGCCAGGCAGGCCCAAACATCGTTCTACCACAGCCGCATCGAGCTCTATCCAGGAGAGACGGACAAGCTCTGGTGACGCCCGGCTGGGCCGGCAGCGGCAGGGGCCGGGGTGGGCGTCGTCGAGCAGCACCGGCTCCCTGTTGGGATCGGTCGTCGCCGGCGGCACCCGGCAACCCGGTGGCTGTGGGCCCCAGTGTGTCGATCACCATCGGCGGACGGGGACGGTATGGCGCCCCATGGATGAACTTCTGTCCGGCAGCCCGCAGCCCGCAGCCCGCAGCCCGCAGCCCGGAATTCGGGGTTCGGCATCGGCGTGGCTGAAAGGCCGCTCCCGGTAACCTTGACCGGAGGCGGACACGATGCCCCAGCCCAGCCCCGGTCTCACCCCTGAAGATCTGGTCAGTACCGCCCGTGCCCTCGGCGTGGTGGATGAGCGCCTGTTGCAGGTTATGCGCGTCACCCCGCGCTCGGCATTCGTCCCCGCCTCCCACCACGCGCTGGCGTACGCGGACGTTCCGATTCCCATCAGCCACGGTCAGGTGACCACTCAGCCCTCCCTCGTGGCCATGATGATCGCTGCCCTCGGCCTCGCCGGGAGCGAGCGCATCCTGGAAATCGGTACCGGATACGGCTTCCAAACCGCGCTGCTGGCCCGGCTCGCCACGTACGTCGTGAGCGTCGAGCTGTGGCCGGACATGGCGGAGAAGGCCCGGGGCAACCTCGCCGACGAGGGTGTCCAGAACGTCGAAATCGTCGTCGGCGACGGCACCCTCGGCATGGCCGGCCACGCCCCCTACGACGCCGTCATCGTCTGCGCCGCCTTCCCCAAGGTGCCGCCGCCGCTTGTCGAACAGCTGCGGATCGGGGGCCGTCTGGTCCAGCCGATCGGCCCGGGCGGTCAGGAGGAGGTCGAGCTGTACGAGCGGACGGCCCACGGCCTCGTGCGCCGACGGGTCGTGACAGCGGCCCACTTCGTCCGTCTATATGGGCGCTACGGATATCCGCCGACGTCCCGTTTCGGGGATGCTGAGTGACATGGTGACGGTCCTCGGCGTCGATGCGTGCCCGGCCGGGTGGGTTGCGGTCGAACTCCGGGACGGTCGATTCGAGGGGGCACGTCTGGGCGCCGATCTTCGCTCGCTGCTGCGCGAGGCGGGCGAGCCCGGGACCGGCGCCGGCAGCGGCATCGAGGTCGTGGGCGTCGACATCCCGCTGGGACTGCTCGACGTGGGGTGGCGGCTCGCGGACACGGAGGCGGCGGCCCTGTTGGGCAAACTGCGAGGCAGCGTCTTTCGGGTGCCGCCGCACGCGGTGTGGCAGGAGGAGCAGTACGAGGGCGCGAACCGTCGGTGCCGGGAACTCACCGGTGCCGGCCTGAGCCGCCAGACCTGGGGGCTGGCCGCCAAACTCCGCGAGGCGAACGGCTTTTTGGCGGACGCCGGTGGCGACCGCCTCTTCGAAGTGCACCCCGAGGTGTCGTTCTGGGCGCTGGCGGGGAGTACACCGCTCCCGCACCGCAAGAAGAGCTGGGCGGGGCAGATGGCTCGGCGCTCGCTCCTCAAGGCCGCCGGCATCGTCCTCCCCGACGACCTGGGGGACGCGGGACGTGTGCCGCCGGACGACGTGCTGGACGCGGCCGCCGCGGCATGGAGCGCACACCGGATCGCCCAGCGCCGCGCGCACAGCCTCCCGGACCCGCCCCAACACGACTGCAGGGGGCGGCCGATCGCGATCTGGTACTGACACCGGCGGAAGACGTGGTACTGGACGACGGCACTGAGTGGGCGGAGTCGAGAACCTCGACGTTCGAGGCGGCATCGCCGGCCGGCTCCTGGTCCGCAGGGTCAGTACGAGTTGTGGCGACGCAGCCGCAGGGGCCGGCCGTCCGGGTCGACCACAAGCCGGTACAAGGGCAGGGAGAGCGCCTTCACCGTCCGGGAGAGGCGCGGCGGGTGGTAGGTGCGAAGGCGCCCGGGTGGCCTTGGACCGCGCTGCCCGCGGTCGCACCAGGAGTCCAGCGCGGCTGCGGTTTCCGCGAAGGCGTCGAAGGCGCTCCCGGGGTCGCAGAGAACGTCGGGCGTGTGCGCAGCGTCTGTTTCTCCCCGGTCCAGGTGCTCGCGGGACAGTTCCAGCCGCAGGTTCCTGGCGAAGGTGCGCGCGCCGTCCCCGAGACCTCCGGGGTCACGCGGCTCCCAGGGGTCTCGTGTCCCGTCCAGGACGGCGCAGTTGAGTTCGGAGTCGTGGGTCCAGGAGCGGAGGTTGATGTTGTCGGATCCGACCGAGGTCCACACATCGTCGATCACACACACCTTGGCGTGCACGTACACCGGAGTCCCGGCGTGGTTCTCCAGCCCGTATACGGCGACGCGCGGGCCACCCGCGCGTCGAAGTCTCTCCAGGGCCGATATCCGGCCGATCAGGTTCATCGGCAGTGTGAGACGGCCGTCCTGTTCGGGGAAGGAGGGGACGACCGCGATCAGGCGCAGACCGGAGTTGTCCGCCAGGGCCCGGGCGAAGCACTGCACCACGTGTGGGGACCACAGGTACTGGTCCTCCACGTAGATCAGTGCCCGGGCGCGCCTCAGTGCCTTGAGGTAGCTGCGCGCGATACTGCGCTCACCGTCCGGGGCGTAGGCGTAGCCGCGCAGCAGGCGGTTGGGGTACGTGCGCAGCACTTGGACGGTGTGCGTGCCGCAGGGTTCGGGGTCAGGCAACTGGGGCGGCAGCGCATCCGCGTCCGTGTCCTCGCGGTGTATGAGCTCGCGCAGGCGGGTGAGCGGGCTGCGGCTGAGCGGGGCAGGGTCCTCCCAGCGTTCGCGGAAGCCGGCCTCGAGGTCACCGACCGCCGGCCCACGTATCGCGAGCTGGACGTCGTGCCACGGCGGGTGCGGTCCGTACGCCGCGGCCATGGGCTGCGACTGGCTGTCACCGCGATGAGCGGCGTCGTCGTTGCGGTTGTGGCACAGGTCGATGCCGCCGACGAACGCGATGTCGAGTCCTGGGCGGCCGGGGTGTCTGAGCACGACCAGCTTCTGGTGGTGTGAGCCGCCGGGGCGTACTCGCATGTCCAGCAGGCACTCGCCGCCCGCCGCCTCGATCTCTTCGCCGAGATGACGGTTCTCGGTCTCGCTGAAATCGAAGCGGTCCAGGTGGGAGCGCCAGACCAGCCCTTTGACGATCACACCGCGCCCGGCAGCCTCCCCCAGCACGGCGCCGATCTCGCTGCCCTCGCCCTCCAGCCGTTCGCCGGGATCGCCGCGCCAGTCGGTGAACAGCAGAAGGTCACCGGCCCGCTGCGAGCGGATCGCGGAGAGAAGTGCCCTGAAGTACGTCGCGCCGTGGACCAGCGGCCGGACATGGTTGCCCTCCGACCACGCAGCCCGGTCCCGTCGGCGGTCGTCCAGGCGGGTCGCGGCGTTACCGCGTTCGCCGGATGTCAGCAGCCAGTCGGTGAGTTCCACAGCAAGGGGCCTTTGGCGTTCGGTCTCCCCTGCGGCTACCCGATTCCGGCCCGCTCATCCGGAGCTCATCGCGCCGCGGCCGGTCAAGGCCGCCTACGGGCCGCCCCGAACAGCCCCGACCGCAACCCGTCCGGCAACAGATCGCGACCGACCGGGTCGGCCGATGAGCGGCCGACCCGGACATCGGACTCAGACGAGGTCGAACCGATCGAGGGTCATGACCTTGTCCCACGCGGCCACGAAGTCACGCACGAACTTCTCTTTCGCGTCCTCGCACGCGTAGACCTCCGAGACGGCTCGGAGCTGGGAGTGGGAACCGAAGACGAGGTCGACGGGGGTGGCGGTCCACTTGACCTCTCCCGTGGCGCGATCCCGACCTTCGAATACATTCTCAACCGAGGCAGATGCCTTCCACTCCGTGCCCATGTCGAGCAGGTTGACGAAGAAGTCATTGGTCAATGTCTCGGGCCGATTGGTGAAGACGCCGTGTTGTGATTGCCCGAAGTTGGCGTTGAGGGCCCGCATGCCGCCGATCAGAACGGTCATCTCGGGAGCGGTGAGCGTCAACAGGTTGGCCCGGTCCAGCAGCAGAGTCTCCGCCGCCGCCTTCTCTCCCGCTCGGAGGTAGTTGCGGAATCCATCTGCGCTCGGTTCCAGTACGGCGAACGACTCGACGTCGGTTTGCTCCTGCGAGGCGTCCGTGCGCCCCGGCACGAACGGGACTGTGATCTCGTGCCCGGCGTTTCTCGCCGCCTGCTCGACGGCCGCGCACCCGCCCAGGACGATCAAGTCAGCGAGAGAGACCTTCGTTCCATCGGACTGTGAGAGGTTGAAGTCCTGCCGGATCTGCTCAAGAGTCTCCAGCACCTTGGTCAGTTCGGGCGTGTCATTGACCTCCCAGCCCCTTTGCGGCGCGAGTCGGATCCGTGCCCCGTTGGCCCCGCCACGCTTGTCGGTGCCGCGGAAGCTTGCCGCCGACGCCCAAGCGGTGGCGACCAGCTGGGGGATGGAGAGCCCCGATGCGAGGATCCTGCCCTTGAGGGCAGCGATGTCCTCGTCCGCGACCAGCTCGTGATCGGCCTTGGGGACCGGGTCCTGCCACAGCTGCGGCTCGGGAACCCAGGGGCCGAGGTAGCGCGAGATCGGTCCCATGTCGCGGTGCAGCAGCTTGAACCACGCCTTCGCGAACGCTTCCGCGAGCTCGTCCGGATTCTCGTGGAAGCGCTTCGCGATCGGCCCGTAGACGGGATCCAGCTTCAGCGAGAGGTCTGTCGTCAGCATCATGGGGGCGTGCCTCTTCGACGGATCATGAGCATCCGGCACGGTGCCCTGGGCCGCGGGATCCTTGGGTGTCCACTGCTTCGCACCGGCGGGGCTCGTCGTCAGCTCCCATTCGTACGTGAACAGGTTGTCCAGGTATCCGCTGTCCCACTTCGTCGGCTCGTTGGTCCATGCGCCCTCCAGCCCGCTGGTGAGCGTGTGGGCGCCCGTGCCGCTGCCGAAGGTGTTCCTCCAGCCGAGGCCCTGCTCCTCCAGGGGGGAAGCCTCGGGTTCCGGACCGATGTACCGGGAATCGACCGCACCATGGCACTTGCCGAACGTGTGGCCGCCCACGATGAGCGCGACGGTCTCCTCGTCATTCATCGCCATACGGCCGAAAGTCTCGCGAATGTCCCGCGCGGCAGCCAACGGATCCGGGTTGCCGTTGGGCCCCTCCGGATTCACGTAGATCAGGCCCATCTGCACGGCGCCGAAAGGACCCCCGAGTTCCCTGTCGCCGCTGTAGCGCTCATCTCCGAGCCAGGTGTCCTCAGGCCCCCAGAAGATTTCCTCGGGCTCCCAGATGTCTTCTCGCCCGAAGCCGAACCCGAACGTCTTGAACCCCATCGATTCCATGGCACAGTTGCCGGCGAAGATCAGAAGGTCGGCCCAGGAGATTTTCCGGCCGTACTTCTGCTTGACCGGCCAGAGCAACCGGCGAGCCTTGTCGAGGCTCGCGTTGTCCGGCCAGCTGTTGAGGGGGGCAAAGCGCTGAGCGCCGGAGCCGCCGCCGCCCCGACCATCGGCGATGCGGTACGTTCCTGCGGCATGCCAACTCATCCGGATCAGGAGCGGCCCGTAGTGGCCGTAGTCGGCAGGCCACCAATCCTGCGATGTCGTCATCACCTCGAAGATGTCCCGCTTCAGCGCGTCGGGGTCGAGAGTCTTGAACTCTTCCGCGTAGTCGAAGTCCCCGCCCATCGGATTGGACCGGGGCGAGTGCTGGTGGAGAACCTGTAGGTCCAGCTGGTTCGGCCACCAGTCCCGGTTTGTCCTGGGCCGAGTCGGCGTGGGGGTGGGGGAGGGGATTACTGGGTTCTCGCTTTCGCTGCCGGACACGACGGGTCCTTCTTCCTGTCTCGGTGTTTCCTTGTGCTGGCTGCCACCGGCCGGGGGACACGCCTCGCCGACCCCGGGGCAGTCAATGTGGAGCTGGCAATGGAGCCGTGAACCTGCGATCAGGATTCTATTTGCATGCCTTCGCGAAAACGTCGCTCACGGCCCAAGTCAATTGCATATTCCCACGGCTACACTACTCTGCGAGCTTATTCACCGCTTTGGTGGGCGACTTTCGGGTCCTGCTGCTTGGCCTGGGAATGCCATATACCGTTCAGTGGAACAAGCCGGTGGCATCCACTGGCCTGTCCCCTCACGGTGGCGGCGCGTCCTGGCCGGTCCTGTCGGAGAGCGTGCGCAGGCGTGGCATGGCAGGGCGAGGGTGTGGGCCGGGCGGTGCAAGATGGACCGGCGTCCGAAGTGCGGTTCCTGACTGCTTGCGAGTGAAACGCGAGCCTTCGCACTCGCGTCGAACCCACGCAGTCGATCATGCCCGTTAGGGTCGGCTCCCATGCCGCTGAGCTGTGCCTTTGTGAATCTCAAGCCTGGAGTCGGCAAGACGACCAGCGCCGTATGGCTCGCCCACGCGCTTCACGAGTCGGGCTACTCGCCGCTGCTGGTCGACGGCGACCCGGCCTCCTCCGCACTGCGCTGGAGCGAACTGGCCGACGGCTTTCCGTTCCCCGTCATCGCCCTGCCCGTGGGTGACGTGCACCGCCGCGTGAACGACTTCCTGGGCAATCGGCAGGCTGTGGTGCTCGATGCGCCGCAGCTGGAGGACCATCCGCGCATCGCCCGCAGCATCATGAAGTACGCGGGCGAGTGGATCGTCCCGGTGACCCCCGCTCCCATCGAACTGGACCGGATGGCGCCAATCCGGTCCGAGATGGACGACGTCCAGTCCCTGCGCGCCGAGCCGGCCCGCAGTGCGGTCCTCCTGAACCGGACCAATCGTCCCGACGCCACACGCACCGGCCCCGATGCCGACGCCCGTGAGGCGCTCACCGAATTGGGGTTCGTGGTGCTTGACACCCAGATCGCGCGGCTCGAGCTGTACGCCCAGTCGTTCGGAAGTCCGGTACGGGCCGAGGGGTCGGCGTACATGGACCTCGCCGATGAACTCATCAAGCGTCAGGAACAGGCATGAAAGAGCGCAAGGACAGGTACCGCGCGGCATTGCAGCGCGGAGGGGACGTCGCTGCCCGGTCCTCCAAGGTCTTCACAGTCAACAGCAGGTACCTCCGGATGACCATCGAAGTGGACCCGGACCTGCAGCGCGACCTGACGCGATGGGCCAGTCTGCCGGTCTCGGCGCTGGTGCTCGCCGGCACGACAGTCCTGCGGACCTTGGCCGGCACCCCCTCGGCCGTGCCGCGATCCATGGACGGCGCCCGGCATACGGAGCCGTAGGCCTCGACCCGGCACGGCAGCCCGGAGGATGCGTCGAACGGCGGTACACCCGCCAGGTGCCGCGCCGTTTTCCCGGCGCGGCACCATTGCCCGGTCAGCAGCAGCGGCTGCTCGGGTGGGTCTCCCGGTGCTGGATGCGCAGCTGCTCGTACTCCCGGCGGGTGGGGACGGGGGCGCCTGGACGGTTGCGGCGGTGACGGTCGCAGTAGCGGTCGTAGGCGGCCTCGCCGGTGAACTCCCGTACGTACCAACGCAGTCCGTCCAACACTTGGCGGAGCGTCATTCGCGGGCTCCGGCAAGCTCCTTGCGGGGCCCCGGCACCGGTGCTTCGATCTGCGAGGCGACATACGGCGCCTCCGTGAGCGGCAGCGGGGAGGGCGAGCGCAGGGCGCGGACGCACACCACGGCCGCGTTGGCGATCACGGTCGCGACCAGCACGAGGAAGACGGCGATGAGGACACCGTCGACGGTTGAGTTGGTGACCACGGTGTGCATGTCGTCCATGGTCTTGGCGGGAGGAAGGACGGTGCCGGCGTCAATGCCGTCGGCGTACTTCTGCCGCTGGGCGAAGAAGCCGACGCGTGGGTCGTCGGAGAAGATCTTCTGCCAGCCGGCGGTGAAGGTGACGGCGACCACCCAAGCCAGCGGGACGGCCGTGACCCAGGCCCAGCGCCGCCGTCCGGACTTGACCAGGACGGTGGTGCAGACGGTGAGGGCGACGGCGGCGAGGAGTTGGTTGGCGATGCCGAAGAGCGGGAAGAGCTGGTTGATCCCGCCGAGCGGGTCGGTGGCGCCGGTGTAGAGGAAGTAGCCCCAGGCGGTCACGACCAGTGCACTGGTGATCCAGATGCCCGGCTTCCAGTTGACGCGGCCGATCGGCTTCCAGACGTTGCCGAGCATGTCCTGGAGCATGAAGCGGCCCACCCGGGTGCCCGCGTCGACCGTGGTGAGGATGAACAGCGCCTCGAACATGATCGCGAAGTGGTACCAGAAGGCCTTCATCGCGGCCCCGCCGAAGATCCCGGAAAAGATCTCCGACATTCCCACAGCCAGTGTCGGCGCACCGCCGGAGCGGGCTATCAGCGTCTGCTCCTCCACCGCCTTCGCGGCGGCGGTCAACTGGTCGGGAGTGACGGTGAAGCCGAGGCCCGCCACCGCCTGGGAGGCGGATTCGGCAGTGGCTCCGAGCAGTCCCGCGGGGGCGTTCATCGCGTAGTACAACCCCGGGTCGAGGACTGAGGCGGCGATCAGGGCCATGACGGCGACGAACGACTCCATCAGCATCGCGCCGTAGCCGATCATCCGTACCTGGGATTCCTTCTGGATCAGCTTCGGGGTGGTCCCGGACGCGACCAGGGCGTGGAAGCCGGACAGCGCGCCGCAGGCGATGGTGATGAACAGGAACGGGAAGAGGGAGCCCGCGAAGACCGGTCCGGTGCCGGAGGTGGCGAAGTCGCTCACCGCGTCAGCCTTCAGCGTGGGCGCCGCCACCAGCACGCCGACCGCCAGCAGCGCGATGGTGCCGATCTTCATGAAGGTGGAGAGGTAGTCGCGCGGCGCGAGCAGCATCCACACCGGCAGGACGGAGGCGACGAATCCGTAGCCGGCCAGGCAGAAGACGAGCGTCGTGGGGCTCCATGTGAAGGCGTCCGCGAGTGAGGAGTTCTCGATCCAGCCCCCGCCGACGATGGCGAGGAGCAGCAGCGCGACACCGATCAGGCTGGTCTCGGTGACCCGTCCGGGGCGCAGGTATTGCATGTAGAAGCCCATGAAGAGGGCGATGGGGATGGTCATGGCGACCGAGAAGGTGCCCCAGGGGGAGTGGGCGAGGGCGTTGACGACGACCAGCGCCAGCACACCCAGCAGGATGATCATGATGACGAAGACCGCGATCAGCGCGGCCGCCCCGCCGACCTTGCCGACTTCCTCGCGTGCCATCTGGCCCAGGCTCTTGCCGTCACGGCGCATGGACAGGAAGAGCACCACCATGTCCTGCACCGCCCCGGCGAAGATCACGCCGACGACGATCCAGATGGTCCCCGGCAGGTACCCCATCTGGGCCGCGAGCACCGGCCCGACCAGGGGGCCGGCCCCGGCGATCGCCGCGAAATGGTGGCCCAGCAGGACCCGGCGGTCGGTCGGCTGGAAGTCGACCCCGTCCTCCAGCCGCTCGGCGGGGGTGGCCCGGCTGT
Organism: Streptomyces sp. SLBN-118; assembly: GCF_006715635.1. Lineage (NCBI taxonomy): Bacteria > Bacillati > Actinomycetota > Actinomycetes > Kitasatosporales > Streptomycetaceae > Streptomyces > Streptomyces sp. SLBN-118. The sequence continues at coordinate 444,831 of NZ_VFNP01000001.1, read as the reverse complement.
CGTCGAGGTTCAGCACGCGCCGGGCGATGAAGCGTGAGTAGAAGCGGTACGCGATGGCATACGAACCCAGCGCCGCGACCACCAGCCAGATGGCGGAGATCTCCTCGCCCCGGGCCAGGGCCACCATGCCCCAGGCGAAGGCGCCGAGCAGGGCGACAAAAGTCCACAAAACAATGTATTTCGGACGGAGTTGGATGGTTTTTGGCATGGAGGATCCTCGGCTCGGCGGGGCAGGGGTGAAGGGCGAAGGTGAAGGAGAACGCGGAAGGCGTCAGGGCTTGGGCCCACGCCGGGTCAGCAGATACGCCCCGAGGAGGGCGAGGCTGCACCCCGGCACCCACGCGAGTTGGTACCAGTAGAAGAACGGCACCCCAGCCAGCTGCGGCCGGCCCTGCGCGTACCAGGGCACCCAGAGCAGGGCGACCACGGGAGCGGCGAGGCAGACGCCGGCCGCGATCCGGCGCCGGACGTGGTGTGTGAGGGCGATCCGTACCACAGCGCTTCCTCGTTCCTGTCGGTCTGTGCAAGAGTTGCCGACGTCCGCGATTCGGTTGACAGCAGATTTCCAGGAGATTTCCCGGGGAGTCCTGTCATCGCAGCAGGCCCCCAGCGCAACTCGTATGCGACAGGGGTCGCGCACCCCCGAGGACACAAGGACGGTGACCGATGACCGATGGCCCCATGGCCGCGGCGTTCCTCGCCGTCATCGGCGGTGCGTCCCTGCTCGCCGTCACCGCCCGCCGCCTCCACGCCAACGACGACCTGCCCTCCCTGGAAGGCTGGGCGCTGGCCGACCGGAGTCTCGGCACCGTCTGGACCTGGTTGCTGCTGGGCGGCACCATCTTCACCGCCTACACCTTCGCCGCCGTACCCGGCCTCATCTACGGCAACGGGGCACCCGCCTTCTTCGCCCTGCCCTACACCGTGATCGTCTGCCCGCTCGCTTTCGTGCTGCTGCCCCGGATGTGGAGCGCGGCGAGGGACCACGGCTACGTCACCGCAGCCGACTTCGTACGCGGACGCTACGGTTCTGCGCCGCTGGCACTGGTGGTCGCGCTCACTGGCATCCTCGCCACCATGCCCTACCTCGCCCTGCAGCTACTGGGCATCCGCGCCATACTCACCGCGGGCGGGCTCTCCCCGAGTGCCGCCACCGGCGACCTGGCAATGGCCGCGATCTTCGCCGGTCTCGCGGTCGCCACCTACCGGCACGGTCTGCGCGCGCCCACCGTCATATCGGCGCTCAAGGGCGTGGCGGTCTTCTGCTCGGTGCTCGCCGTCAGCTGGCTCGTCCTGGCCCGCCTCGGCGGGCCCGGTGCCGTCTTCGACCAGGCCGCCCGACGGCTCTCCGGGCCGGACGCCGGGCACGCCTCCCTCGTCCTCTCACCGGACCAGCAGCCGGCCTTCGCCACCCTGGCCCTGGGTTCAGCGCTTGCCCTGCTGATGTACCCACACGTCCTCACCGCCGCCTTCGCCGCCTCCGGCCCCCGCGTCCTGCGCCGCGTCGCCGTAGCCCTGCCTGCCTGGACCGCGGTGCTCGCACTGTTCGGGCTGCTCGGCATTGCGGCGCTCGCCTCGGGCGTCGAGGCCCCCGAGGGCGGCGCCGAGGCCGCTGTCCCCATCCTGGTGGACCGCCTGATGCCATCGCCCCTGGCGGGTCTGGTCTTCGGCGCGATCACCGTAGGGGCGCTGGTCCCGGCCGCCGTCATGTCGATCGCGGCCGCGACCTCGTTCGTACGCAATGTGTACACCGAGTACTTCCACCCCACGGCCACCCCCAAGCGGCAGGTACGGATCGCCAAGACCGTCTCCCTCACCGCGAAGGCGGGAGCCGTCGCCTTCGTCTTCGGGCTGCGGGACCAGGACGCCATCAACCTCCAGCTCCTCGGTGGCGTCTGGATCCTCCAGATCTTCCCCGCGGTGGCCATCGGACTGTTCACCCGCCGGCTGCACCACCGGGCACTGCTCGCCGGATGGGCCGCCGGGATGGTGTTCGGCACGGTCATGGTCGTACGAGAGGGCTTCTCGCCCGTCGTAGCACTTGGCCTGCCCGGCCTGTCCGGCCATCTCCCGGAGATCTACGCGGGACTGGCCGCTCTGTTCATCAACCTGGTGATCGCGCTGACCGGCACCGTGGTACTGGACCGGATGGGCATTCCCCGGGGCACTGACTCCACCGCACTGCCTTCTGGCCTGAGCGCCGGGCACCGGCCCGGGACGGGAGCGAACAACTCATGAGACGCACGATCAGAACCACGGCTGTCCCGCAGCCTGCGGGGCAGCCGGTCGTAAACGGCGGCGCGGCCGACGACACGGCCCAGCCGGGGCGGACGGCCTCACCGGCTCCTGTGCCGGTCTCGGCCGACCCGGTCGGACAGGAGCGGGAGGCGGTCGTCGCCCGGCTCTTCGACCAGCACTATGCCGCGATGCTCCGCCTCGCCGTGCTGCTGGGCGCCGACGACCCCGAGAACGTCGTGGCCGAGGCCTACTACCAGATCTACCGGAAGTGGCGGAAACTTCGGGATGCCGAGTCCGCGGAGGCGTATCTGCGCTCCACCGTCTGCAATCTGACGCGCATGCGCATACGCCATCTCCAGGTGGTCCGCCGGCACGCCGAGGTCTCCCCCGCCGAGCCGGTCGCCTCGGCCGAGAGCTCGGCCCTGCTCCGTGACGATCAGCGGGTGCTGGTGGGCGCCCTCCAGCAACTGCCCACCCGGCAGCGCGAAGCCCTCGTGCTGCGCCACTGGCTCGGCCTCAAGGAAAGCGAGATAGCCGCGGCGATGGGCATTTCGGCAGGATCGGTCAAGACGCACACTGCGCGCGGCCTCGCCGCTCTCACCCAGGCAATGGAGGCACGGCGATGAGCACCACTCCAGGCGCCCCCGGCACCGAAAGGCAACTCCGCGAGGCCCTTGAAGCCCTCGCCCACCAGGTGCAACCCGCCCCCGACGCCTATCGCAGCGCCCGCGGTGACTGGCTGCGCCGAGAACGCAGGCGCCGCCTGGTCCTCGCGGTCCTCATCACGGTGGTCTTCGCCCTCGCCGTACTGATCGGACTCTGGGTCCTCAACCAAGCGCCCTCCGGCTCCGGAGCGATCTTCACCGGCGCGCACAGCCCGGTCGCCTCAGCACCCACGACGACGCCGATCGTCAGCCCATGAACGTGTAGCGCGCAAGGGCCGATGGCGCAGCGGACTGCTCCGGCGGAAATCCCGGATGCGATGCACAGCGTCCCGTGGTGGGATGCGCCGCATGAGCGACTTGCTGCGTGACCGTATCGAGCAGTACTACGCCACCGTGCCGAGCTGTTCTCCGACGCCGAAGAGTTCGGTCCGCTGCGTCTGTTCGTGCGGAAGGAGGTGCGGCGGGCCGTACGGAGCTGTCGGCGGTGGCCGAGGAGCTGACCGAGGACGGCACCGTTCGGGCGGTCCGCCTCACGATCCGTGCCGGGCACAAAACGCTCATCGCTGCGTTCGCCTCTGACGGCACCCCGCTGGCCGTCGGCCAGTATCACCCGGCGAACGGCACCAATGAGATCGGTGGCATCGGCACGCTTCCCGTCGCCCGCCGCCAGGGCCTGGCCGCCGCGGTCACCACGGCCCTGGTCACCCACGCTCGCGACCATGGGTTGAGCACCGTCTTCCTCGCTTATGCGGACGACGCCGTCGCCCGCGTCTACGCACGCCTGGGCTTCCGCCCTGCCGGCAGCACCCTTCTGATCGCCAACCAGCCCGCGCGATCCTAGGGTTGCAGGCTGAGTTTCGACCGGGGCGGGTGGTGACCCACGTAGGGACGGAGCAGCGGCGAGGCCGGGCTGCTCCCCCCGTAACAGAAGGAGCAGCCCGGCCTCGCAACACCGCTGCGGTGGCTCATCACCGGGCGGCCCAGACCTGAAGTCGCAGCCGGACCGCGGCGTGACGATGGGCGACTGGCCCGGTCCGTCAGCCCCCGAACGTACCGGTGGTCTCCGCCTTCCAGGCACCGCCCGTGACCTGGTAGACGGTGAGCTGCTTGTTGGTGGCGTCGCCGTATTCGTCGAAGGAGACCTTGCCCATGACTCCGTCGAAGGAGACCTTCTGCAGGGCCTCGGTGACCTTGGCGCGGGCGTCGGAGGGCAGCTTGCCGTCCTTGGCCACGGCCTTCACCGCCTGGATGATCGCCCAGGCCGAGTCGTAGGAGAAGCCACCGTAGGCTCCGTACGCCTCCTTGTAGCCGACTGCCTTGTAGTCCTCGATGAACTTCTTGGCGGAGGGCAGGTCCTCGACGGGCGCGCCGACCGAGGTGGCCAGGTCGCCGTCGCCGCGGGCGCCGGTGAGCTTGAGGTACTCGTCGCTGTAGATCGCGTCGCCGCCGATGAGCGGGATCGTGGCGCCCGACTTCTTGACCTGCGCGCTGAGCGGGCCGGCCACCGGGTACTCACCGCCGTAGTAGACGACGTCCGCGCCCGAGTTCTTGATCTGGGTGGCCACGGAGCCGAAGTCCTTGGCTTCCGGGTTGACGTGCTCGGTTCCGACGACCGTGCCGCCGAGCTTCTTGAAGTGGGCGGAGAAGGTCGCGGCCAGGCCGGCGCCGTAGGTCTTCTTGTCGTCGACGACGAAGACCTTCTTCTTCTTGGCCGTGTTGTACAGGTACTCGGCGGCGAACGGGCCCTGGATGGCGTCCGTGGTCGCGGTCCGGAAGTACGTCTTGAACGGCCGGACCTTCTTCCCCGTGTCCCACTTGTCACCCTGGGTGAGGGCGGGGTTGGTGTTGACCGAGACCTCGACCACCTGGGCTGCGTCGAAGACCTTCTGCATGGACTGGGCCACCGAAGAGTTCAGCGGGCCGACGACTCCGAGGACGCTCTTGTCGGCGACGAGCTTGGTGGCGTTCTGCTGGCCGGAGGAGGGCTGTGCCTGGTCGTCGAGAGACTCGACCTTGAAGGTGACGCCGGGCACCTCCTTGTTCTTGTTGGCCTGCTTGACGGCGAGGTCGACCGAGTTCTTCATGCCGAGGCCGAGAGCGGAGAGCTCCCCGGTCAACGGCGCGTCGAAACCGATGGTGACGACGGTGGAACCGTCGCCGGCGGCGTCGTTGGCCTTGCCTGTGTCGCGGGAGCCGCACGCTGTGAGCGAGAGTGCTCCGGCGGCGAGCGCGGCGGTGACAGCTATGAGAGAACGGTTGCGCACGATCGGTCCTTCCCCTTCGAGGCGCTTGACCGCGCGGTCGGGACCGAAGGTCGGTCCTCTGGCGCGGCGGCTGGCGTGACTCTAGATGGCGTCCACCGCAGTGAGCAGGGGGGACGAACCGCTGTGATTCTCTTGTGATGGCGCTCCTGAGGAGGAGGACTTCCCCTCATCGGGCCGCTTCGGCGGTCACGATGCGGCGGTGGAGCGTCCTCGGGGATGTCGACAGGCGGAATGGCTGCAAGCCGCGGGACGGTTGGCTCAGTGACCGATGTCGTGGTCGCCCGCCTTCGACGAGTCCGCTCTCGTAGGCGAAGATCACGATCTGGATGCGGTCGCGGAGAGCCCACCGCCCTGGCCGTCGGCCGACACGGAGTGGACCGCGGTTCCGAGACCGTCGTCGAGCACCTCGATGGTGAGGCTGCCACTGTCGCAGCTCAGGCGCACCTCGGTGTGGGTCCGCGGTCCGCTGTGCTTGAGCACATTGGTCAGTGCCTCCTGGACGATGCGGTATGCCGACAGCTCCACGCGGGCCGGGAGAGCAGCCTCGACACCGCCGGTCACCGAGACATCCAGACCCGCCCTCGACACGACGATCGTCCGCATGGTGCTGGTGCCCGCGGCCATGGCGCTGATGGGGCACGCGAGTTGGTGGCTGCCCCGCTGGCTCGACCATCGGCTGCCCCGCATCGGCGTCGAGGACACGGACCGGGAGCCTCGCCCCGAGCCGGTGCTGGTGCCCGAGCCCGGGAGCCGGCGATGAGCGCTCCGCCACGGCCTGGGAGGTTGTGAGTTGGCTGGTGGTTCGCTCAACGTGTTGGCCCGCTGATCCCATGGGTCCCTCCCGCCACTCCTGGCGCGGCCTTTCCCGCCGATCAGGACACACTCGGACTCGCAGCCGGCAACTTCGGAGAAAAGACGCCAGAAGATTGCATCCGGCCTGCGGTGCCATCGCTTTCCGTAGCCTCAAAGCCAGTTGAACGAGGGCAAAGCGGTCCGAGTGAGGTCCCGCCGAGTGAGGCCTACGAGCGCGGCCTTTGCGAGTGCTGCCGAGGATGGGGAATGCATGTCTGATCTGCTTGCGGCTGCAGCCGCCGTTACCCCGTTCCTGAGCGCGGCAGCGGTGGGGTTCGCGGGCACGCTGGCCCAGTCGGCGCAGAACCGGCTCGCGGACAGTGCCGTGGAGCGCGGACGCCACCTCCTCGGCGGACTGCTGCGCAGGCAGGCCGACAACTCGGCGGTGAGCCCTGAGGAAACAGCTGCAGTCGAAGCCGTCGCCCAACTGACGGAAGAGGACCGGCTGGTACTGGAGGCGGCGATCGGACGGTGGCTGGCGGGCGGTTCGCTGACGGGCGAAGCCCTGCTCACCCACGTACGACGCACCATGGAGTCGAACCGGCCCGGTGACACCATCACCGTGACGTCCCATGGTGAGAACTCACCGGCGATCGGCCAGATCACCCACGCTGAGTTCCACATCGGACGCCGCCCTGACGGTGGAGCCCGTCGGTGACTCCTCCTCGCTCCACCGACACCTACCATGTGGACTCAACAGGCTCCGGATCGCTGACGATCGGCAAGGTCGGCCGGGTGGTGCTCAGCCTCTTCGCCGGTGATGTGACCGAGTTCTCCGGCACGGCCAAGCGCTGGAGCGGCTGGAACTGGCCACCCTTCTTTCTCGTACTGGCACTGGGCGCCACAGCGCTGATCATGGGGCCGCCCGGACCGACTCGTCAGTTCGCCTGGGTGTACGCTGCGATCGGCCTCGCCGTGGGGCTCTCCTTCTGCCGGGTCGTGGGCGTGGGGGGCGAGAGCCGCTCGCCCGTACCGCGTGCGCTCATGCAAGGCTCCGCCCTGCTTCTCTCGGTCCTGGGTCTGGTGGGAATGGACCATCTCGCCGAGCACGGCGAGATCGACGTCACCGGACGCACGCATCTGTCGCCCCCGGGTCCGATGACGCGCACGTCCGCCGCGCAGATCGTCGTGGACGGCGACGCGCAACGCTCCTGGCTCCGTCTGACGCTGGCGGTTGAGGATGCCGCTCCGCGCGAGCAGTCCTGCACCCCCGAGAGCGAAATTGCGCTGCAACTCGTCGGGGGAAGCAAGTCCGGCCGGGTCGACGGGGTGCACGCGGGGACGCCCGTCGAACTCCGCCTCGGGGGCTCACGCACCGCGGTTCGCGTCCAGGTCGCCCTGTCGGCAGAAGAGGGCTGTCTGCTTGCTGTTTCCGTCGCCAGTGCGGCGTTCCACGACTGAGGGGGAGACCATCAATCGCACACCACCCACGCGGCCGGGTTGCCGACCGCCGCGACGGTCATCAGCCTGCGGCAGGGCCGCGCTTGCCATCGCAATCACCACTGCTCTGACGGCCTGCGGCCTGCTGTCGGGCGACGACCCACAGTTCCTTGGCGTCAGGAGAGTCACCGTTGCGATGCACAACGATCTGCCGGGGATCTCCTACACCAAGAATTATGACCGTTCAGGCGTGGACTATCTGCTCTTCAAGCGTGTGAAGGAGGAATTGGGGGTCCCGTTCAGTGAGCCGGTCGATGTTTCGTCGGGGGACCGCATCGCTCAACTGGAGGGCGGAACGGCGGACATGGTGATCGCATCGTTCTCCATCACGCCGGAACGGATGCGCAAGATTGATTTCGTCGGTCCCTATTTCAAGACTCGTCAGGGCTTCCTCGTGGGCCCTGACGGCTGGGACATCACAAAAATCGAGGATCTACGAGGTAAGCGGGTCTGCACCTGGGACGGCACCACCTCGCAGGAGGCGCTGGCCAACCTCAAAGGAATGGGTGTGGTCGTGCAGGTCCTCGACGACGCCTCCGACTGCATCGAGGCTCTGGTGGGTGGTCAGGTCGCCGCTGTCTCGACCGACCAGGCAATCCTTTACGGATTCGCTCAACAGCACGCTGCTGACGGCCTGCGCGTCCTCCCGGGGGTCACCATCGGGGGGCCTCAGCTCTACGGAATCGGCTTGCCCAAGGGGCATCGCGCGGACTGCCGGAGACTGGCCGGCTGGCTGAAGGAGTTCGTGGGCACCAGCGAGTGGACGGGGGACATCGTGACCTCGCTGCCCGCGTTGCCCATCGCGGACCCCGGCTGGATCAGCACCCATAAGCCGAGCGACTCTTCGATCGACGCCCGTTCCTGCCGTGACAAGCCGAGTCCTTGAGGGACGCTCGGCGTCCCCACGCAGCCGCCACCGCATTCGGTACGACAGGGGCTTGCGAGAACAGGCGGGTCACAGAGGCAGCGAGACCCGCACGGCCTTGCCCCGCCGATCGGGATCGGAGCGCACCTCGAGGGTGCCATCGACCTCGGAAGCGAGGTCGTGGACCAGCCGCAGGCCCCGCCCGCCGGTGTCATCGGGGTGCGAGGGGGGCAGCACACGTGGAAGGCCCGGGTCGGTGTCGTGGACGGCGATCGTCAGAGAGCGGTCGTCGGTCACCAGCGTCAGCTCGGCGCGGGGGGAGCGCCGGGCGGCGTGCTTGACGGTGTTGGCCACCAGTTCGGTGATGATCAGCAGCGCGCGGTCGAGGCAGTCATCCTCCATGTCCGGAGTGCCCCCGACGAGGATGGCTTTGGCCGCGCGACGGGTGGCGGGGACCGAATACGCGTCGGTCCGGAACGTCATTTCGTAGCGGAACCGGGGGGCGCCGAGGGCCTGGATCAGGGGTTCAGGTGCCATCGCACCGTCTGCGCGGCCACTTTGAACCTGGGTTGTATACATTGCCAGTGACCGTCCTGACTTGTGTCGGACTGGAGAGATGGACTGCGGTCGACCTGATGTCCCGCGGAGAGGGAGCGAGGCTGAGGCCGTGGGTCGGCGGTGGAGAGCCACCTTTTCGCCGACAGCTGGAGTTATGCATACATGTTAAGTAGGGGTGCGGGGGGTGTGTCAATGGCCTCACAGGAAGGATCACGGTGTTATGTCCGGCAATGTCGGGCACTGTAACGGTCCGCGCTGTCGGCGGGACGGAGTGTGCCGCCGGAGCCCGGGCTCAGCCGCGGCGGACGATGGCCTGCAGCTCTCGTGCCAGGCGGGCGACGGCTGCGTCGGAGGTCTGGCGCCCTGCAAGGGCATCGTGTGCGACTGCCTGGACGGCCAGACTCACCTGCTCGTAGCGCGGACTCTTGGGGCGGGGTTTGGCTGTCAGGACGCTCTGCTTGAGCGTCGGCAGGTACGGGAACCTGCGCACCAGGGCGGGGTCCGAGTACAGGGCAGCCCGCACGGGTGGCAGTGACCCCTGGGTGAGCACCTGGCGCTGGACGCGCTCGCTGGTGAGGTAGGCGATCAGCTCGTTTGCCGACTTCTGATGTCGTGAGCCGGCGTTGACGGCGAGATTGGAGCCTCCGAGGACGCTCGAGCCCTGGCCGTTCGGTCCGGGCAGCGGGATGGCGCCGACCTTGCCGGCGATCTCGGAGCCTTTCTCGTTGGCCAGGTCGTACACGTATGGCCAGTTGCGCAGGAAGAGCAGGTCGCCATTCTGGAAGGCGCGCCGGGATTCTTCTTCCTTGAAGGTGAGGGCGTCCCTCGGTATCCAGCCGTCGCGAACACCGCGGGCGAGGAAGTCCAGGCCTTCGCGGGCGGCGGGGGAGTCGACGGTGACCCGGGTTCCCTCGTCGCTGAGGACCTGGCCCCCGGCGGACTGGATGACTTCTGCGATGTTGACGGTGAGCCCTTCATAGGGAAGGTATTGGCCGGCGTAGCCGTGAAGGCCGTATTTCGGCGCGATCGACTTCGCCTCACTCTCGAGTTCGCGCCAGGTGCGCGGTGGCTGCCGGCCCTCTCGCTGGAGTAGATCCTTGCGGTAGTAGAGCAGCCCCGCATTGGTGACGTAGGGGACGGCATAGAGCTCCCCCTGGAAGGTGGCGGTGTCCACAACGGGAGGCAGGAAATCGTCCAGCGGGAACCGTTCGGCGTCGAGCGGGCTGATCCAGCCGGCGGCGGCGAATTCCGAGGTCCACGTGACGTCGATGTTGAGCACGTCGAATCGGCCGCTGCCCGAACGCAAGCCGGTCGCCATTTGTGCGCGCACCTCGTCCGCAGCTTCCGGCAGCTCGATGACCTTCACCTTCTCGGCAGGATGCGTGCGGTTCCATTCGCTCAGCACGTTGCGCAGGTAATCTGTCAGGTCACCGCCAGTCACGAATGTCATCGGACCGGTCTCAGAGGGCCGTTGCGCGCTGCCCCCGTCCCCCGTGCAGCCTGCGAGGAGCAGGGCCGTGACGGTGAGCCCTCCAGCAGCGGCTCGCGCCCACCGCATAGACGCCTCCTTCGTACGGCGCGTTCGTCGCTCTCCCGGCGTATGCTCTATGCATACCTGTTAGCCATTACGGATCGTAGAGCTGGCAGGAAAGAAAGCAAAGCCGGAGGAAGTCACAATCGCCTCCGCGATCTGCGGCGAGGGGAAAGATGCGGAGTGCGTCTCGCCCTGCTGGTGCTCTTGTCCAAGGGGCCGGCTCATGGATATGAGCTCAAGCAAGCTCTTGAGAGGCTCATGGGTGCAGCTTACTCTCAGCCCAACATCGGACAGATTTATGTCACTCTCAGTCGCCTGGAGAATGCAGGTCTGATCCAGGGACAGGAAGTCGCCCAGTCCCGTCGGCCGAACAAGCGCATCTACGAGCTCACCGAAGCCGGGCGAGAGGCAGTGGCCGACTGGTTCGAGGAGCCGGCCGAGCCCAAGGTGCGGGACGACTTCTTCATGAAGCTGGCGCTCGCCCGTGAGACGGGGGCCGCCGACCAGATCGGGCTGATCAACAAACAGCGTCGCTACTGCCTGAATGCCATGCGTGACCTGTCCAAGCTCGCAGCCTCGGAAGACCGTGACAAGCGAGTCTCGCATTTGCTGATCGAGGGTGCCATGCTGCACCTACAGGCTGACCTCGACTGGCTGGAACGCTGTCAGGAGGAGCTGGAATGAGCCGCGACGACTCGTCTGCTGCTGATGTTCCTCAGCCGATGGTGAAGGCGCAGGGTCTGGTCAAGACGTACAAGGCGGAAGGCGCCGAGGCGCGAGCCGTGCGTGGCGTCGATCTCCATATTGAGCCAGGCGAGTTCGTTGCCGTCACCGGACCCTCCGGCGCCGGCAAATCCACGCTCCTGCATTTGCTGGGTGGCCTGGACCGCCCGGACAGCGGGCAAATCTGGCTGGACGGCCGACAGGTCGACTCGCTGAGCGAGGCTCGCTGGGCAGTGCTGCGCCGGCGCAGCATCGGCATCGTCTTCCAGTTCTTCAACCTGATCTCGAACATGACCGTGGCCGACAACATCGAACTCCCGGCACTGCTGGCCGGCAAGAGCCCGCGGCAGGCGAGGGCAAGCTGCGAGGAACTGCTCGCCGAGCTGAGCCTGGAAGGCAAGATGCGCAGCATGCCCGGTGAGCTGTCCGGAGGCGAGCAGCAGCGGGTGGCGCTGGCTCGTGCCCTGGTCAACCACCCGCGCCTGCTCCTCGCCGACGAGCCGACCGGCAGCCTGGACAGCAAGGGAGGCCGCGATGTCCTGCGCCTGCTCACCCGCTTCCATCAGCGCGGCCAAACCATCCTGCTGGTCACCCACGACGCGAGGGCTGCCAGCACGGCGGACCGAGTGATCAGTTTCTTCGACGGTCAGGTAGTCGACGACGCGGTGCTCGGCGGGCCCGAGCATGTGCCGGGCAGTGTCGCCGACATCTTGAGAATCAAGGGTTGACCGATGCGGGCCACCGTGCGGTGGGCACAGGCCGACCTTCGGGCCAACCGCGGCGAGGCACTGTTCATCGTCCTGGCCACCGCAGGGATCATCGCCTCCCTGCTGCTGGCGGGCGCGCTCCTGCAATATGCGGCCAACCCGTGGCAGCGCGTCTTCACCGAGTCGTCCGGCGCACATGTATGGATCCACACGCGGGCAAACGAGCGCACCCAGAGGCTGACCGACATCGACGGTGTCGCCGCCTTCTCCGGGCCCTTCCCGACCGCCGCGGCCACCGCCGAGAGCCGGGGCACGAGGGTGTCACTGGAGCTGCGCGGTGCCCCGACCAAACCCCCCAAGGCGGCTCGCCCACTGGTTGACTCCGGACACTGGCTGGAAGCCGGCGTTCCCAATGGCATCGTGCTCGAGCGATCGGCCGCCGATGCACTGTGGGCCAAGGCCGGCGACGTCCTGCGGGTCCGCGGCAGCGACGGCAGATACACGACTCTTCGCGTTGTGGGGGTCGCCGACACCGCAGAACCGCGCTTCGTCCGTGGGGTGCGGCCCGGTGTCGCCTGGCTGCTGCCCTCGGAGCTTCACCGGGTCGAACCCGACACCCGCCGGGTCGGGCAGACGGTCGGACTGCGGCTGGCCGATCCCCAGGACACCGATTTCGCCGTGCAGCAGGCGGTTACGTTGATCGGTGCCGACCAGGTGGCCAGCGTCTCCACGTGGGACGAGGCGCGGTCCGAAGCGGAAGGCGACAACCGCCTCCTGGGACTGCTGCTCGGCTCCTTCGGTCTGGGGGCATTGCTGGCTGCCGCTCTCGCGGTGACCGGAGCAATCAGTACCCGCGTTCGCGGCCATCTGCGGGACATCTCTGTCCTGAAGGCCATCGGGTTCACACCCGGTCAGGTCGTACGCGCGTTCCTGGTAGAGCACGCGGCCTTCGCGGTCGTCGGAGTTGCCTTCGGGGCGATCGTCACGGAGTTGCTGGGTCCCCGGATTCCCGGCCGCATCGGGGACGCGATGGTGCTGTGGCGCGACCTGCCCGAGCACGCCTGGAGACTCCTTGCCACGTCACTCGGGGCGGTTCTCGTCATCGCAACGGCGACCGGCCTGGCCGCCTGGCGTGCCGGTCGCGTCTCACCCATTCCCATCGCCCGAGGAGCCACCAAGAGCGGCCGTCGGCTGTCCAGAACTGCCAGATTCGCTCTGCGGCTCAGAACGCCGCCCGCACTCGTGCTCGGCTGGCGCGGCGCCTTCCACCGCCCGGCGCGCGCAGCAGCGGCCGTGGGTCGGCTCGCGCTCCCGCTGCTGATGATCACGATCGCCCTGGGTGCCTGGTCGACTCTCGACCGCTTTGAGAGCCGGCCCGACGATGTAGGGCTTGCCGCAGAACTTCGCGCCAAGCCGGAGGGCATCGACGATGCGACGGCACGCAGGCTGCTGTCCGATCAACCGGGCATCACAGCGGCCTACCCGGGCGTCGAAGTCGCGGCGCTGGTCCCCGGCCAGACCAGGACGATCACGCTCCGCGGCCTGGGCACCCCGGAGCACCCCTACCCCTTCACCATCGCCGAGGGCCGCACCATCCAGAACTCGGACGAAGCCGTGGCGGGCCAGGGGCTTCTTGAGCTCATGGGAGCGAAGGTCGGGGACTGGGTCCGCATGACCGTCGGAAGCAGCCCGCAAGTCCTCCACATCGTAGGCCGCAGTATCGAGCCACAGGACGGCGGCCGGGTGATCTCCACGACCGTCGACACGCTCCGCGAGGGGGACGCCTCACTGCGGCCCGAGTTCTACAACCTGGTCCTGACGCGTGCGGCCGATCCCGATGAAGTGAGCACCGCCCTGGCCGAGTCCTCCCAAGGCGGTCTCGAGGTCCGGAAGAACACCAACCCCGCCGACCAACTCTCCGCCGCCCGCGGGGTGATCATCGGTCTCGTCGGAGTGCTCGCCTTCATCGGTCTGGCGGAACTGTCCACCGTCATCGCCGCCGGACTTCGCGAACACGGCCGCGACCTTCTGGCTCTCAAAGCCATCGGGCTCACCCCCCGCCAGATCACCGCGGTGATCGTCACAAGCACAGGGTTCATCGCGGCGGCAGCAGCCCTGACAGGAACTCTCCTGGGCGTGCGCGTGTCGACGTGGCTGATCGACCTGCAGGGGCGATCGAGCGGGCTCGGCGCGGGCGTTGCTCAGCCACCCTCCCCGGCCATGCTGCTCCTGCTCGGGGGAGCCGCCGTCGCCGGGGCGATCGCGGTCTCGGCCCTGCCGGCCGCGCGCGCCTCCCGGCGCAGGCTGGCGGACACGCTCAGCGATGTCATGTGAGCGTGTGGGGCGACCGCTGTTCGAGGCTTGTTCCCCCCTACGTTGCGCCTGGCTGCTGGGCGGCCACGCGCAGGCGCTTACCGCGCCTGCCCGTCACCCACTTGACCGGGATCAGCACCGCCCACCACAGCTTCGCGCCGGTGGGGGAGACGAAGGCGAGCGGCACGGCGACGGCGAAGACCAGCACCGTCGACGCCAGATCGATCACATCGTTGCGTACGACGGGATCGGGCAGCGCCGCACTGCACAGCCACGGGCGCTTCCACAGTGCGACTGTCAGCGCGAGTTGTGCGGCACCCATGGCCGCGACGGCTCCGCAGTACACGGCCACCGCCTGCGGCTGGTCTCCGTACTCGGCCAGCAGGGTGGTGGGGAAGGGCATCAGGGCGACCAGCCCCAGGCTCAGCAGCCCGAGCCTGATGACCGTTCCATCCACCTCGCTTGTGTACTGGAAGATCTGGTGGTGACCCCGCCAGAACGCCGCGATGACCAGAAAGCTGAGGGCGTACGCCCACACGTTGGGCGTCACATCCCCCAGCGCGTGCCTGAAACCGGCGGGGTTCAGCCCGGCGGGCACGGAGATGTCCAGTGCCAGCAGCGTCAACGCGATGGCGAACACGCCGTCCGACAGCGCGAGGAGTCGGGCCGAGCCCCCCTCCTCGTCCCGCACTCGCTGGTGGCCGATCACAACCCCTCACTCTAGGGTCGAATGCCCCGGAATAGTCGGATTGATCAATCCCAGGGTGGCGCCTCAGCTCCTGGGGGACCTCGGGCTGATCGGGTGTCACCGGGAAGCCCAGTTCCAGGCGATGGGCATTGTCTTCCCGCCGAACCGGGCGATGTCCCGTGCGGCGGCGGGGCACCCTCCCCGCCGCCGTGGCGGCCGAACCTGGGCCCGGCTCCCACCCCGGAAGCGGCAGGGGTCAGCGAGCGTCGGCCGGCACGGGCGCCTGCTCCGTCGCGGGCGCACTGGGCGCGTTCGCCGCGATTGCCTTGCCGGCCTCGACGACCCGGGGGCCGTGCTGTCCGCGAAGGCCGAGCCAGCTGATCACCGCGACGAGCGCGAAGGCGACGGCCCCGATGCCGAAGGTGAGGGTGAACCCGGATTCGACGGGCAGCGGCGGCACACCCGCCGGCAGGTGGTCGATGGTCTTGGAGGCAAGGATCGTGGTGACGACGGCGCTGCCGATCGCGCTGCCGGTGGAGCGGGAGATCGAGTTGATGCCGTTGGCGATGCCGCTCTGGTGGTGCGGAACGCTCCCCATGATGACGGCGGGCATGGCGGCGTAGCCGAAGCTGACGGCCGCGCCGACGATGAGGCCGGCGCCGATCACCGAGGAGGTGTGCGCGTGGTCGAGGGCCAGCCAGCCGAAGCCGACGGCTCCGAACGCTGCGGCCATGCCGAGCACGAACCGGGGGCCGCGGTGGCGGACCAACTGGCCGCCGACAGGCGAGGCGAGCAGCGAGACGATCGCGCCGGGCAGCAGGAACTGGACGGACGCGCGCAGGATGGAGGCGTCGAAGCCGAAGCCGGTCAGGGCCTCGGGCATCTGCACGAGGTAGGAGACGCCGAGGAAGTTCGCGAACATGCCGAAGCCGACGAAGATGCCGGCCAGGTTGGCCATGAGGACGGGGCGGTGGACGAACATCCCCATGTCGACGAGCGGCTCGCGCACCGTGCGCTCGACCAGCACCCAGACGGCGGTCATGACGGCCGCGCCGGCGAAGCTGCCCAGCGTACGGCCGGAGGTCCAGCCCCACTCATGGCCCTGTGAGATGGGCAGCAGGAGCAGCAGCAGGGCGAGGCCGAGGGTCAGCGCGCCGAGGAAGTCGGTGCGGCCGCCGGTCTTGTGCCGGGTCGCGGGGACCAGGAAGACCACGGCGAGCAGGGCGAGGACCGCGAAGCCGGTCGCCATCCAGAAGGCGTTGCGGTAGTCGGCGCCGTCGCCGGAGGTGAGCAGACCGGTGGCGACGAGTGCGAGTCCGCTCCCGAACGCGAGCGTGCCGCTGACCAGTGCCATGGCGCCGGGCAGCTTCTGCGGCCGGACCTCTTCACGCAGGACGGAAAGGGCCAGCGGGAAGATCGCGGTGGCGGCACCCTGGAGCACCCGGCCCAGGATCAGCAGCGGCAGCGAGCTCGCGACCGCGGCGATGACGGAGCCCGCGACCATGACGCCGAGTACGGCCACCAGGGTGGGCTTCTTGCCGTGCTGGTCGCCGAAGCGGCCGAGCAGCGGGGTGAAAACGGCGGCGGACAGCAGGGTGGCGGTGGTCACCCAGCTGACGTTGGCTGTCGAGGTGCCGAGGTCGTTGCGGATCAGTCCCAGGATCGGGACCGGCAGGGTCTGCATCATCGACACGACCATCGCGGCAAGGCTCAGGGCGAAGACGATGACCGTCTCGTTCCTGTGCCGGGCATCGGCGACGGGCGAGGGTGCGGCGGTGCTCATGGGAGTGGGACCTTCTCAATGCTTCAGAGCGCAGATGTTTGATGACATCAAGTACTTCGCAGACTGTAGTCCTCAATAGTTAAGAGGGTCAAGTAAATAATTGAGAATATGAAGCACCTTGAGTAGGCTCGAGCCATGAGCGCCACCACCCCGCAGGCCCCCACCAAGCTCCAGCTCCTGGAACTGCTCGCCGCCATCGGCACCGCCCAGTGGCGCGATTTCGCGGCCACCGCCGCCCAGCACGGCCTCACCTCCACCCAGGCCAAGGTCCTCGCCCAGCTCGACGGTCCGCTGCCGATGCGCGGCCTCGCCGCCCTGCTGGTCTGCGACGCGTCGAACGTCACCGGGATCGTGGACCGCCTGGAGGCCCGCGAGCTGGTCCGCCGTGAGGCCGACCCGGCAGACCGTCGCGTGAAGAACGTCGTCGCAACCGACGCGGGCCGCGAGATCATCCGGCGCGTTCGCGAGGAGATGCAGGAGACGCACGGCGCCCTCGATGCCCTGGACGAAGCCGAGAGCGCGACGCTCTACGCCCTGCTGGAGCGCCTGCGACTGACGATGGCGAAGGATGCCTGACGGTCCCGCGGCCTGTGCGCGTCGGCGCTTTCGGCGTGTATTCAGGCGACGCGCAGGATGCTCTTGCTGAGGGTTGTGCCCTCGGCGAGGCGCCGCAGTCGGGCCGCCGACCGGTTCGAGGATCACGTCGAACGTCTCGTCGCCGAGCTCGGCCGGGAATTCCTCGCGCAGCAGGAGCTGGTCATGGCCGAACTGGGCGGCGTACTCGGCCCTGATGTGATTGCCGACCACGCCGACGATCAGGTCGGCCCCGGCCGGTCGGGCGAACTGGGCGGCGAGCGTGCCGACTGAGCCGGCGGCGGCGTGGATCAGCACAGCCCGAGGCCGCCACCGCAGGCGTCCGTGGTCGCCCTCCTTACGGCAATTCAGCGGGCTCGGCCGCTAGCGCGTCGCGGGCGGCGGTCTGTGCCTCCTCCCGGTCGTGCGGGACCAGGCCGATGCGGGTGCGGCGGTCCAGGATGTCGGACTCGTCGAGGGCTCCCTCGTGGCGTACCGCCCACCGGAGTTCGGCGCCGGTGACGGGGTGGCCGGGGATGACGGGGCGGGCGAGTGCGGGGTCGGCGAGGCCGAGCGCGTGGATCTGGCCGGCTTCGCTCCCGTACCGGCGGACGAGGCGGCGGGGGGCGTCGAGGGCTGCGAGTGCACCTGGGCCGGCGGCGCCGACGAGCGGGAGGGTGGCCGTACCGCTGGGGCCTGCGGCCAGGTTGCGTACGGTGACGGCGGCGTCGACGGCGTCCTGGGCCATGCGCCGGTAGGTGGTGAGCTTGCCGCCGACGACCGTGACGACACCGTCGGGTGAGGTCAGCACCGCGTGCTTGCGGGAGATGTCGGCGGTGCGTGCGGAGTCTCCCGTGGTGTCGAGGAGGGGGCGCAGTCCTGCGAAGGCACCCATGACGTCGTTCCGGGTCACCGTGACGTCGAGTGCGGAGCCGAGGACGTCGAGAAGGAAGCCGATGTCGGTCTCCGGAACTTCGGGTACGTCCGGGATGTCGCCGTCGACGGGTTCGTCGGTGAGCCCCACGTACACCCTGCCGTCGCCCTGCGGCAGGACGAGGACGAAGCGGTTGGTCTCACCGGGGATCGGGATGTGCATGCCGGCGGTGAGGCTGCCGAGATCTTCGGAGCGCAGGACGAGATGCGTTCCGCGGGAGGGCCGCAGGCGGATGTCGTCGACGAGGCCGCCGGCCCATACGCCTGCGGCGTTGATCACCGTACGCGCCCGTATCAGCAGTTCCTCGCCGGTGAGCTCGTCGCGGACGCGGGCGCCGGAACCAGTGAGCTGGAGGGCGCGGGTGCGGGTGAGAATGCGTGCGCCGTGCGCGGCCGCGGTACGGGCGATCGCGGTCACCAGGCGGGCGTCGTCGGTGAGTTGGCCGTCCCAGGACAGCAGCCCGCCGCGCAGGCCGGCAGGCCGGAGCGCGGC
The DNA here is from genome assembly GCF_006715635.1 of Streptomyces sp. SLBN-118. Taxonomy (NCBI): domain Bacteria; kingdom Bacillati; phylum Actinomycetota; class Actinomycetes; order Kitasatosporales; family Streptomycetaceae; genus Streptomyces; species Streptomyces sp. SLBN-118. The sequence goes on along the minus strand of NZ_VFNP01000001.1, from coordinate 426,202 downwards.
GGCCATGTGACGCGTCTCCACCGCGGAGAGGGTGCGGGGGGCGGGGAGGGTGGCGCGTGCGGTGCGGGCCGAGGCGCGCAGCAGGTCGCCGGCGCGGAAGCCGGCCCAGGCGAGTGCGGCCTGACCACGGGAGACGAGCGGGGTGAGCGGCAGCACGAAGGGCTGGGCGCGGACCAGGTGCGGGGCGGTGCGTTCCATGAGGATGCCGCGTTCGACGGCGCTTTCGTGGGCGACGTCGAGCTGGCCGGTGGCGAGGTAGCGCAGTCCGCCGTGGATGAGTTTGGAGCTCCAGCGGGAGGTGCCGAAGGCGAGGTCGTGGGAGTCGATCGCGGCGACGGTCAGTCCGCGGGTGGCGGCGTCGAGGGCGGCTCCCGCGCCGGTGGCTCCGAGGCCGACGACAAGGACGTCGACCTGTGTGCCGTCGGCGAGTTCGGAGAGTTCGCGGCTGCGGCGTGCGGCGTTGAGTGAGGATGCCGCGAGGGTGGTCGGGCTGCTCATGGTGTGAGGGTCCTCTCCAGAAGGGTCCGCAGTTCGCCGAGGAAGGACCTCTCGGTGAGTTCGGGGTCGGCCTCCTCGGTCATCGTGCGCAGCGACAGCGTGAAGGACTGCACGACCAGCAGCAGGGAGCGGGCCTGCAGGCCGGGGTGCATGGCGCGGACGGATCCGTCGGCGTGGCCCTCGGCCAGGGCGCCGGTGATGAGTCCGAGCAGCGCGTCCTGGCTGGCGCCGCGGCGGTCGAGCACGTAGGGCAGGAGCAGTTCGGGGTCCACGTCGATGATCTTGTGGAAGAGCGGGTGTGCGCGGAAGGCGTTGACACCGGCGACCAGTCCGTCGACGAGGCGGGTGCGCGTCGGTGTGCCGGCGTCGATGTCCGGCATGGCGCCGACGGCGAGCGCGATCCATTCCCGGGTCATCAGGTCGCCGACCAGGGTTCGTACATCCGGCCAACGGCGGTAGAGCGTCATACGGGAGACCCCGGCACGACGGGCCACGTCCGTGAGGGTCGTCCGGCGCACGCCGACGGCGAGGACGCAGTCGCGTGCCGCGTCGAGGACGGCATCTGTGTCCGATTGGTTGTGACGAATGGGCGTCATCTGTCACAGTGTAATGCCAGTGCCGGACGCACGGCACGGCCCAGGCAAGACCGACGGTGAGGAACGGCCCAAGTGACCCAGAAGGACATGTTGTGGAGCGGCTGGGGCGACCCGGACAAGGCGGCCCCGCTGCCCGACTCGGTGATCGGTCTGCTGGCCGGTCTGCTCGGCGTCACACCGCGCGAGGACGAGCCGGCTCAGCTCGACGGCATCGCCGTCCCTCCGTCCCCGCTCGCCGAGGACGCGCTCCGAGCGCTCGCCGAGTGCCTGGGCGACAGCGCACACGTACGCACCGATGCCGAGAGCCGTATCCGGCACACCCGGGGCAAGTCGACCCCGGACCTGCTGCGCATCCGGGCCGGTGAGGTCGACGACATCCCGGCGGCGGTCCTTCTGCCGGGCGGCCATGACGAGGTGCTGGCGGTGCTGCGCGTCTGCGCCGAGCACGGTGTGGCGGCCGTGCCGTTCGGCGGCGGGACCTCCGTCGTCGGAGGACTCGCACCGGAGTCGAAGCGCTGCTTCGTCGCGCTGGACCTGCGCCGCCTCGACGGGCTGCTCGCCCTCGACGAGGTCTCACGCACCGCGACGCTGCAGCCCGGCCTGCGCGCGCCGCAGGCGGAAGCGCTGCTCAACGAGCGCGGCTTCACGCTGGGCCACTTCCCGCAGTCGTACGAGTGGGCATCGATCGGCGGCTTCGCCGCGGCTCGCTCGAGCGGTCAGGCCTCGGCCGGCTACGGCCGCTTCGACGAGATGGTGCTCGGCCTCACCGTCGCCACCCCCGAAGGCACCTGGGAGGCGGGGCGGGCGCCGCGCTCGGCGGCAGGGCCGGACCTGCGTCAGCTGATCCTCGGCTCCGAGGGCGCGCTCGGCGTGATCACCGCGGTGACCGTGCGGATCAGGCCGCTGCCCGCGACCCGGATCTACGAAGGGTGGCGCTTCGCCTCGTTCGAGGCGGGCGCCGCGGCGCTGCGCATGCTCGCCCAGGACGGCCCGCGACCGACCGTGCTGCGCCTGTCGGACGAGACAGAGACGTTCATCGGCCTGGCCCAGCCGGACAAGATCGGAAGCTCTGACGCACCCGCGGCGGCCGGATGCATGGCGATCGCCGGATTCGAGGGCACCGCCGAGGACACCGCGGACAGCCGCGCGCGGGCCCGCGAGGTGCTCCTCGCGTGCGGTGGCGAGTACGTGGGGGAGGAGCCGGGGGACCGCTGGGCGCACGGCCGTTACAACGCTCCGTACCTGCGCGACGCGCTGCTGGACGCGGGCGCGTTCGCCGAGACACTGGAGACCGCGGGCTTCTGGTCCGCCCTTCCGGCCCTGTACGACGCGGTGCGCCAGGCACTCACCGACACGCTGACCGAGGCCGGCACACCGCCGCTGGTGATGTGCCACATCTCCCATGTGTACGAGAACGGCGCGTCGCTGTACTTCACGGTGGTCTCGGCACAGGGCGACGATCCGGTCGCTCACTGGGCTCCGGTCAAGCGAGCCGCGAACGACGCGATCCTTGCGTCCGGCGGCACGATCAGCCACCACCACGGCGTGGGGACCGACCACCGAGACTGGTACACGGAAGAGATCGGTCCGGTCGGCGTCCGTATCCTGCAGGCCGTCAAGGCCGAGATCGACCCTGCCGGGGTTCTCAGCCCCGGTGTACTCATCCCCGTCCGCTGACTCCTCAAGGCCCCCGCCGTCCGAAAGGCGCACACATGCGACAGTTCACCGCGGTCGTCAACCCCGCCGCAGGGGGATCCAGCGGTACGGCGGCGCTGCTTCCGCTGGCCCGCCTCCTGCGGGAGGCCGGGGCGCAGATCGACACGCAATACAGCCGCAGCCTGGGGCACGCCGGGGAGCTGGCGCGGCAGGCCGGGGAGCAGGGGCACATCGTGCTCGCCGTCGGTGGCGACGGCATAGCCGGCTGCATCGGGGGAGTGCTCAGCGGTACGGACACCGTGTTGGGGCTCGTACCGGCGGGCCGCGGCAACGACTTCGCCCGGGCGCTCGGGGTGCCCACGGATCCTGCGGCCCTCGCCGAGGTGCTGCTTGGCGGCACAGCGAAGCCGATCGACACCATCGAGGTCGAATCGGCCGTCCACGACAGGACGTCCGTGCTGGGCAGTGTGTACGCGGGCGTCGACGCGGTCGCCAACCGGCACGCGAACACCTCCCGGCTGCTGCGCGGCGCCGCCTCGTACTACGCGGGCGGACTGCGGGCTGTGGTGACGTGGCGCCCCGCCGCCTACCGCATCACGGTCGACGGCGTGGCACACGAGCGGCGCGGCTACACGGTCGTCGCCGCGAACTCTGGCTACTACGGGTTCGGCCGCCATATCGCCCCGGACGCGCGGCTCGACGACGGGCTGCTGGACGTCGTCGTGATCCAACACGCGCCCAAGCGGCTGTTCTTCGCGATGATGAACGAGCTGAAGACGGGCGCGCATCTGAAGCGGCCGCAGGTGGAGGTGCTGCGGGGCAAGGAGGTCCGCATCGAGGCCGACCGGGACATTCCCTACGGCGCGGACGGCGAGGTCGACGCGAGGCTTCCGGTCACGGTCAGGGTGCAGCCGGGCGCGCTCAGGGTGTTGTGCTGACAGCTGGTCCCCGCAGTACCCGGCCCGCCGGTCGCGCGACCCCGCCGCGGCCGGGGGCCGGACCAGGCCGCCCTCGCGCTCTCCGTTCGAGACTCGTACGCGTAGCGTGCGCCCGGGCTCGCGGCGCAGTTCCTGTTATTGCGCTCCCTGCCGACGGTCTCCCTTGTGTCAGACGGGAAAGGCGAGGGCCGAGAAGGAGTGGACGGACATGGGCGCAAGCAGACTCGACAGCGCGGTGGTCGAGGCGGCGCGGCAGGGCGACCAACGGGCACAGGACGAGCTTGTCGCTGCGTATCTGCCGCTTGTGTACAACATCGTGGGCCGGGCGCTGAGCGGACATGCCGACGTCGACGACGTGGTGCAGGAGACCATGATCCGCGCGCTTGGCGGTCTCGGGTCGCTCCGTGACCCGGGCAGCTTTCGGTCCTGGCTGGTGGCCATCACGATGAACCAGATACGCGGCCACTGGCAGACGCACCGTGATGTGCCGGCCAGTTCGGGTCTGCAGGACGCGTACGACGTGGCCGATCCGGGTGCGGACTTCGTGGATCTGACGATCGTGCGGCTCGGTCTTCAGGGGCAGCGGCGGGAAGTGGCCGAGGCCAGCCGCTGGCTGGACACCGACGACCGTGAGCTGCTGTCGCTGTGGTGGCTCGAGGCGGCGGGTGAGCTGGGGCGGGCCGAGGTGGCCGCTGCGTTGGATCTGTCGCGGCAGCACACTGCGGTGCGGGTGCAGCGAATGAAGGCGCAGCTGGAGACGGCCCGGGTGGTGGTGCGGGCGCTGTCCGCGATGCCCCGCTGTGTGCTGCTGGACGAGGTGATTCTGACCTGGGACGGTATCCCGTCGGCGCTGTGGCGCAAGCGCGTCGCGCGGCACGCGCGTGACTGCACGGTCTGTTCGGGGTTCGAAGCGGGACTCGTGCCTGCCGAGGGGCTGTTGGTGGGCCTCGGCCTGGTGCCGGTGGCCGGGGTGCTGGGGGGACTTGCCGGGCTGGGCGCCTTCGGGGGTGCGGGAGCGACCGGTGGGACGGCGGCCTTCGGTACGGTCAGCCACACCGTCGGCGGTGTCCACATGGACCCGGGCGGCGACGTCGGCTCGGGCCGCCACGCAAGCGTCGGCGGAGGGCACGGAGCACCTGGCGATGACACCGCCGTCATCGCGACGGTGGGCGGTGGCCGGCTGCGCGACCGCCAAAACCGCAGCGCACAAAGCCGCATGCAGAAGCGGCGCCGTGCTACCGCCGCGGTCGCTGTGGCCTTGCTGGTAACGGGAGGAACCGTTGCCGGGGTGACCCTGATGACGCCCGACGAGGAGCGGGATGCGGTGCGGTCGGCGTCCGCCGCCGAGCCGGAGTCGGCGACGACTTCTGCACCCGCCACGTCCCCGTCGCCGTCGCCGACCGCCTCGGCGTCCCCGTCTCCCTCGCACAGCAAGTCCGCAGCCCCGAAGCCCCGGCCGACTGCCTCGGTCGCCACCCCGCGCCCGCGCAAGGCCACGGCCGGCGGGGCCGCTCCACGGCCCACATCCAATCCCGCGGACAGCCCGGCCGAGCAGGTCCTGGCGATCGTCAATGCGGAGCGGGCCAAGGCAGGCTGCCGACCCGTGAAGCTCGACGACCGCCTCGCCCGCGCCGGCCAACTGCACAGCGAGGACATGTCGGCCAACGGTTACTTCGACCACGCCAGCCAGGACGGCCGCACCTTCGTCGACAGGGCCAAGGCACAGGGCTACGAATCCCCCGGCGCCGAGAACATAGCCCAGGGGCAGAACTCTCCTGAGCGCGTGATGGAGGCGTGGATGAACTCGCAGGGTCACCGCGAGAACATCCTCAACTGCTCCCTGAACACCATGGGCCTCGGTGTCGTCACCAAAGACTGGACCTGGACACAGGTGTTCGGCTTCTGAACGATGTCACCGTCACGCTTGCATGGCGGGCATCCCCGGACACGGTCACAGAGTCATGCTGCTGCCGTGAGGCGCGCCGAAGGCAGGGTCGGCATCCATCGTCGTCCGCACAGTTGACCCGTCGAACTCCTGGGCGCGGTGAAGACGTCGTTGCGGTCCTCGGCGAGGCGCTGCGCAGCGCAGCCCGGCACGTCCGGGCCAGCCCGGTGGAGGTTTCCCTGCGGGCCGCCGGCAGTGAGGTCGTCCTTGAGGTGAGCGACCGTGGGCACGAGGCGGGCGACACGAGCGAACACAGCGCGGCACCGGGTCACCGTCGGCGGCCAGGGGCCGACAAGGCGGCGGTGAAGTCGTCCAGGGCCGCGAAGCTGTGGGCGCTGACGACGGCGTCGCAGTAGGGCAGCGCGGCGGCCATGCCGCCGACGAGCGGACGGTAACGGGGGCTGGCCGTACGGGGGTTGACCCATACGACGCGGTAGGCGACGCGGGACAGCCGTGCCATGTGCGTGGTGAGATCGGCGGGCGCACCGGTGTCCCAGCCGTCGGAGACGATGACAACCACGGCGCCGTGCGCCAAGCCGCGTCGGCCGAACCGTTCGTTGAACTCCGCGAGGCAGTCAGCTATCCGGGTGCCTCCGGACCAGTCCGGGGCCGCCCGCCCGGCCCGTGCCAGGGCGTCGTACGGTCCGGTCCTCCGGAAGGCGGGCGTGAGGCGGGTGAGCCGGGTGGCGAAGGTGAACACCTCGGCCCGGGCCGCGCGCGAGGCGCAGTAGAGCAGTTGCAGCATGGCCCGGGCGTAGGGCTCCATCGATCCGGAGATGTCGCAGAGCACGACGAGATCGCGGGGACGGGTGCGCGGTACGAAGCGGCGCAGCCGCAGGGGATACCCGCCGGTGCGCCGGCTGGCGGCCAGTGTGCGGCGCAGGTCGACTCGCTCGCCGTGGGGCGCGGGCCGGCGCCGACGGGAGGGCCGCGTCGGGGTGCGAAGCGCGACGGTGCGCATCATCTCGGCGAGGCGCGCCAGTTCCTCGGCGGACAGGGCCTCGAAGTCGCGGTTGGCGAGGTGGTCGAGGGGACTGGCGGCAAAGGGAAGGGCCATCTCCCGCGGCTGTGCGTCGCCCTCCCGGCCGTCTTTGTCCGCGGTGGCCTTCCTGTCGGCGCCGGGGACGGCGCCCGCGAGCGATCGGGGCGGGTCGCCGGGCTGACCGCGCCGTGCTCCGAGGTCGGCCGGGCCGCCGAAGATCTCGTGGAAGACCGCGTCGAACGGCTCGATCTGCTCGTGGTCGGACACCAGGGTGGTGAGCGCGCAGTGCCGCAAGTCGCGTGTCGTCGAAGGCGCCAGCAGGGTGATGGCCCGGGCGAAGCTCCGTGTGCGGTCGGGGCCCACCGCGATCCCGGCGTCGTGCAGGGCCGCGGTGAACGACGCGGCCAGTTCCGGCAGGTCAGGCATCGGTGCCCCGCTCCGCATCGACCAGCTCCGCCAGCCCGGTACGGCGCACGGCCTGCAGGTCCTCGGCGTACTTGAGCACCGCCCCCAGGGTGCGGTCCGCGGCGTCGGCGTCGAGAACGGAGAGCCCCAGCGCCTGCAGCGCGCCTGCCCAGTCGATTGCCTCGGCGATGCCGGGCGGTTTGGTGAGCTCCTGCCGGGCACGCAGCGCCGCCACCCCGTGCGCCACGCGCGCGGCCAGCCATTCGGCCGACTCCGGTACCCGTTTGCGGATGATTGCGGCGACGCGTGCGGTGTCCGGGTAGTCGATCCAGTGGTAGAGGCAGCGGCGTTTCAGCGCGTCGTGCAGATCCCGGGTGCGGTTGGAGGTCAGTACCGCCACCGGCGGCACCGTGGCCCTGCGGGTTCCCAGTTCGGGGATGGTGACGGCGGCATCGGCCAGCAGCTCCAGCAGGAACGCCTCGAATTCGTCGTCGGCGCGGTCCACTTCGTCGATGAGCAGCACGGCCGGCCGCGGCCCCGGGTGGGAGATCGCTGCGAGCAGCGGCCGTGGCAGCAGATAGTCCTCGGCGAACAGGTCGGTGTCCCGCAGGGACTCCCCGCGGGACTCGGCCAGCCGGATGGCCAGCAGTTGCCGCGGATAGTTCCACTCGTACAGGGCCTCGGCCGAGGAGAGCCCCTCGTAGCACTGCAGCCGGATCAGCGGGGTGTCGAGTACGGAGGCGAGGGCGCGGGCCGCCTCGGTCTTGCCGACACCGGGTTCGCCCTCCAGCAGGATCGGCTGCCGCATGCGTACGGCCAGCAGCAGCGCCGTGGCCAGGGCGTCGTCCGCCAGGTAGCCGACGGCGTCCAGCCGCGAGCGCAGGTCGGGGACATCCGGTACGAGGGCGTCGAGGTCAGGCATGCGCGTAGCGGGAGGGGTCGTCGGCGAAGGCGTGCTGGCACACCGGCCCGCAGAAGTACGCCGTGTCGCCGTTCCGGTCCAGCGAGAGGGTGGCGGCGGTGATCGCGACGGTCATGCCGCAGACGGGATCGACCGCCTCGGCGACGGCGGGCGCCCCGGAGGCGCCTGCGTGCCGCACGGCCGGGGCACGCGGGGGCCGCAGCGAGATGATCTCGGCGTAGACCGACAGCGCCACCTCCGACGGGGTGCGTGCGCCGATGTCCAGGCCGGCCGGGGTCCTGACGTGCGTGCGCTGTTCCTCGGTGAGGCCCAGTCCGGCAACCACCGCCGTGCCGCGCTTTCGGCTGGCCACCAGCCCGATGTAGGGGACCCCGGCGCGTACGGCCTCGATCAATACGGGTTCCTCGTCGCGGCCGTGCGAGGCAACGACGACGACGTCCAGATCGGACGGCAACGGCTCCCCGGATGAGACGGGCCGAGTGTCGAGGCCGAGCGCGCGACCGACGTCGAGCAGGGCCCGGGCGATCGGCGCGTGCCCGTAGACGTACACCAGTGCCGGCGGGAGGTTGGCCTCCAGGAAGATGTCGAGCGTCCCCCCGGACAGACACGGATTGGCCACCGTCACCAGGCCCTGGCCCGTCGCGCCCGCGTCCTCGGTCCCGGCGCCCGCGGCGGCCGTGATCCGCAGCAGCAGTGATTCGCCGGTCTCCAGCAGCCGCAGACCTTGCAGTTGCACGGTCGACTCGGCGCATGTCCCGCCCACGAAGCCTTCGACGGTGCCGTCGGGCAGAACCAGTGCGCTGTCCCCGGGCTTGGCGCTCGTGGGCCGTTCCGCGCGGACAACGGTGGCCAGCACGAACGGGGTCCGGCCGTGCCGGAGTGCGTCCGCGCGGGTCAGCAGTTCGGTGCTCGTCATCACGCGGCCTCAGGTGATCGCCAGGTCGGTGCGCAGCGGCCGGCCCTGGGCGGCCCGCCATACGGCGGCGGGGGTCAGCGGCATGTCGATGTGGCGTACGCCGAGCGGTTTCAATGCGTCGACCACCGCGTTGACCACCGCTGGAGGCGAGCCCACGGTGGCCGACTCGCCGACACCCTTCGCACCGATCGGGTGGTGCGGGGAGGGGGTGACGGTCTCGCCGAGCTCCCAGGACGGGCACTCGACCGAAGTCGGCAGGAGGTAGTCCATGAAGGACCCGCCGAGGCAGTTGCCGTCCTCGTCGAAGGCGATGACCTGCATGAGTGCCATGCCGAGGCCGTCGGCGAGCCCGCCGTGCACCTGCCCCTCGACGATCATGGGGTTGATCCTGTTGCCGCAGTCGTCCACGGCGATGAACCGGCGGACCTTGACCTGACCGGTGCCCGCGTCCACGTCGGCCACGCAGATGTAGGCACCGAAGGGGAAGGTGAGGTTCGGCGGGTTGTATACGCAGGTCGCGTCCAGGTGGCCCTCGACGCCCTCCGGCAGTTCGAGGGTGGAGTGCGCCGCGAGGGCGATCTCGGACATGGTCTTTCCCTGGTCGGGGTCGCCGGTGACGAACCACCGGCCCTTCTCCCATTCCAGGTCGTCCGGGCTGACTTCGAGCATCGCGGACGCGACGATCTTCGCGCGCTCGCGCACCTTGCGGGCGACCACTGCGGTCGCCGCCCCGGACACGGGCGTCGAGCGGGATCCGTAGGTGCCGAGCCCGAACGGGGTCTGGTCGGTGTCGCCGTGCACCACCTCGACGTCCTCGGGCGGGATGCCGAGTTCCTCGGCGACGATCTGCGCGAAGGTCGTCTCATGGCCCTGGCCCTGGCTCTGCGCGGAGATCCGCAGGACGGCCTTGCCGGTGGGGTGGACGCGCAGCTCGGCGCCGTCGGCCATGCCCAGCCCGAGGATGTCCATCTGCCGGCGGGGGCCGGCGCCGACGGCCTCGGTGAAGAAACTGACGCCGATGCCCATCAGCTCGCCGCGCTCGCGCTTCTCGGCCTGCTCCCGGCGCAGGTCCTCGAAGTGCGCCATGTCCATCGCCAGCCGCAGAGCCCGCGGGTAGTCGCCGGAGTCGTACTCCCACCCGGTCTGGGACCGGTAGGGGAACTGATCGGGTCGCAGCAGGTTGCGCATCCGCAGCTCTGCCGGGTCCGCGCCGAGCTCGGCAGCGAGCAGGTCGACCATCCGCTCGACCACGTAGACGGCCTCGGTGACGCGGAACGAGCAGGCGTAGGCGACACCGCCGGGCGCCTTGTTGGTGTAGACGCCGGTCACGGTGCAGTGCGCGGCCGTCATGTCGTACGAGCCGGTGAACACCCCGAAGAAACCGGCAGGGTACTGCGTCGGCTGCGCGGTGGCGTTGAAAGCGCCGTGGTCGGCGGTCACATGGACACGCAGGCCCTGGATCTTCCCGTCCTTCGTCGCCGCGATCTCGCCGTGCATGTGGTAGTCGCGGGCGAAGGAGGTGCTCATCAGGTTCTCCGAGCGGTCCTCGACCCACTTGACCGGCTTGCCGGTGACGATCGAGCCGACGACCGCGCACACGTAACCGGGGTAGATGCCGACCTTGTTGCCGAAGCCGCCCCCGATGTCCGGGGAGATGATCCGGATCTTGTGCTCCGGGATGCCGGCCACCATCGCGTACAGCGTGCGGTGGGCGTGCGGGGCCTGAGTGGTGGACCACACCGTCAGCTTCCCGGTGATGGCGTCCATGTCGACGACGGTGCCGCAGGTTTCCAGCGGTGCCGGGTGCACGCGTGGGTAGAGCATGTCCTGCTTCACCACGACGTCGGCGGCCGCGAAGACCTCTTCGGTGCGCTCCTTGTCGCCCGCCGACCAGTCGAAGATGTGGTTGTCGGTCTGTCCTTCCTTGTCGTCGCGGATCACCGGTGCGTCTGGGGCGAGCGCCCTGCGGGCGTCGATGACCGGCGGGAGCGGTTCGTACTCCACATCGATCAGCTCGAGGGCGTCACGGGCCGCGTATCGGTCCTCGGCGACGACGAAGGCGACCTCCTGGCCCTGGAAGCGGACCTTGTCGGTGGCGAGCACGGCCTGGGTGTCGTACGAGAGCGTGGGCATCCAGGCCAGCCCGAGACCGGCCAGAGTCTCCCCGGTGATCACTGCCTTGACCTTCGGGTGCGCCTCGGCGGCGCTGGTGTCGACGGACACGATCCGGGCGTGCGCGAGCGGGCTGCGCAGGACGGCTCCGTGCAGCATCCCGGGCAGTTGGACGTCGTCGACGTAGGTTCCGTGGCCGCGGACGAACCGTGCGTCCTCCTTGCGGGGCATCCGTCCGAAGCCGACCGGCCGATCCTCGGTGGTCGTCATGCCCGCACCTCCTCGCGGCCGGGCGCCGGTTCGGTGCCCGCGTCGGCGGCCTGCGCTCCGCCGCCGTGCTCGGCGGCCCAGCGGACGGAGCGCACGATGTTCTCGTAACCGGTGCAGCGGCACACCTGTCCGGAGATGGCCTCGCGGATGTCCTCCTCGGACGGATCCGCGTTGTGGTCCAGCAGCCAGCGGGCGGTCATCATCATCCCCGGCGTGCAGAAGCCGCACTGCAGCCCGTGGCAGGCGACGAATCCCTGCTGTACCGGGTCGAGTTCGGCCCCGTGCGCCAGGTCCTCGACGGTCCGAACCTCATGGCCGTCGGCCATCACCGCGAGCACGGTGCAGGATTTCACCGGCGTGTCGTCCAGCCAGACCGTGCACACCCCGCAGTTGGAGGTGTCACAGCCCCAGTGGGTGCCGGTGAGCCTGAGTTCGTCGCGCAGGAAGTGCACGAGCAGCAGCCTCGGCTCCACGTCCCTCGTGTGCTGCTCGCCGTTCACGGTCACGGTGATCCGCATGTCATGCCTCCTGCCCCTGGGCGCGGGCGGCGGCGGTGCGCAGCGCCCGCGTGGTGAGCTCCCCGGCCAGATGCCGCTTGTAGTCGACCGGGCCGCGCTGGTCGGCTGTCGGCCGGCACTCCTGCGAGGCGATCCGGCCCGCCTCGGCGAAAGCCTCGTCGTCCGGGCGCCCGCCGCGCAGGAAGTCCTCGGCCTGCTCGGCAACGAACCGTCGGGCGCCCACCGCGGTCAGCCCGATGCCGGCCTCGGTGATCACCCCGCCCGAGATCTCCAGCACCGCTCCTGCGGCGACGACCGCCCAGTCGCCGACCCGGCGCTCGACCTTGCGGTAGGCGCTGGCGTGCGAGCGGATGGGTACGCGGATCTCCACCAGAAGCTCCGCCTCGTCCAGTGCGGTCTCGTACGGGCCGAGGAAGAACTCCCTGATCGCGATGGAACGTCTGCCTCCGGGGCCCTGGGCGACAAGGGTTGCGCGCAGCGCCGAGAACGCCGCGGACAGGTCCTCCGACGGATCGGCCTGGCACAGCGAGCCGCCGACGGTGCCGCGGTTGCGCACGAGCGGATCGGCGATGACCCGTTCCGCGTCCCGCAGGATGGGGAAGTGCTCGCCGACGACCGGCGAGGCGAGCAGTTCCGCGTGGCGGACCATCGCTCCGACGGCGAGCTCGTGCCCGTCCACGCGGATCAGCGCCAGCTCGTCGAGCGCGTTGATGTCGATCAGTGCCTCGGGCTGGGCCAGCCGCAGCTTCATCATCGGCAGCAGGCTGTGGCCGCCCGCCACCACCCGGGCCTCGGGGCCGTACTGAGTGAGCAGCTCGATCGCGTGATCGAGGCTGGTGGCTTTCTCGTACTGGAACGCGGCTGGAACCTGCATCGGGCCTCCCTCGACGCTGCCCCCGCCTATCGCGATGCTGCGCTCGTCGGCACCCGCCGTACAAGGGGAGAATAAGCATTCACTTATCACCACAAATGCAGGAAAATTGCCTAGTGACCGTTACCCAGCTCAGCACCTTCGTGCTCGTGGCCCGGCTCGGTTCGGTGGCCGCTGCCGCGCGGACTCTGAGCGTGAGCGAGTCCGCCGTGTCGCAGGCGATCGGCGCGCTGCGCACCCACTTCGGTGATCCGCTCATCCGGCGTACCAGCGGTGGTGGCATGCGGCTGACACCGGCGGGGGCGCGGCTCTTGCCGGTCGCGTCGCGAATGGTCGCGCTGAGCGCGGATGCCGAGGTCGCGGTGCGGGCGGCGCGGGGAGTGCCCGACGAACTGCGCGTCGTCGCCACGAGCACACTGGCCGAGTTCGTACTCCCGTCGCTCATGGAGGCCTTTGCCGTCCGTGCCGGGCGCAGGACCGAGACTTCCTTCGGTGTGGCCGTCGGCAACGAGATGCGCGTGCTGGTGGAGAACCGGCTGGCCGATGTCGCGCTCGGACCGGATCTCGGTGCCGCCCGCGGGGGAGAACTGGTCAGCGAGCCGCTGTTCCGTACCCAGCTGGTCGTGGTGACCGGTGCCAGGGCGCCGCGGCCTCCCGGTCCGCCACCGCTGTGGTCGTGGCTGGTCGACTCCTCCGGCACCGATCCGGAGGCGGACTCCGGGCGGCTGCTGCGGCGGCTGGACGTGCCCGAACGGCACGTGCTGGTGTTCCCGAACCAGACCGCGACCTGGGCGGCCGCCGCCGACGGCGCGGGTGTGGCTCCGGCCCTGGCCCATCTGGTGTCGCCCCGCATCCGGCGTGACGAGCTGCGCATGCTGGAGACCTCGGCCACACCGTCGGACGCCACATGGCACGCGACCGTCCTGCAGCCCGAGCACCGCTCCCCGGCCACCGACGCCTTCCTGCACTTCCTGCACACCCCCGGGGCGACCCGGATCATGGGGGCACCGGGCGCGGGCGTCCCGCCCTCCCAGTTCCGACCCCCGGTGTACGTCACGCTCTGGGGCGGTTGAGAAGTCCGCGACCGGGACGCAAGGTTCAGCCGAGGGCCGCACGCAGGCCAACACCCAGCCTGGCGAACATCGCCGGCCAAGCAGGGTCGTAAGGCATGATCTCGACCGGCTCTCCCACATCGAAGAGTGATCCACGGCTCGCACTGCTGCAGCCGCACGAGGACCCGCTGACCGGGGCACCGTAGTCGGCGGCAGGCGGAGCCTGCACGAAAGCGCGGTCAACCAACGAGTTCGGGCTGCGGTTCGCGTCGCTGTTCCGGCAGATGCACCGACGCGGCCTTCCGTTCCCACAGCTTGGTGGTCCGTACGTAGCCGTAGACCACTGAGGTCATCGCCCCAATGAGCAGCGGTCCGAACACCCACGGATGTGCGGCCATTTCCGTCGACAGATAGCGATACGACGCCAGGAGCGCAGCGAAGACAGTGGCGCCGTAGACGACCAGCTGGATTCCCGGCCGGTCCCAGCCTCGGTCGCGTGAGCGAAGAGCCGTCTCGATCGTGACCGTGAACACCACACCGGCGATGATGTCCGCGCCGTAGTGGTAGCCGAAGCCCAGCGTTGCGCCGAGCGTGGCGATCAGCCAGAACGTGCCTGCGAATCGCAGCGCCCTTGGGCCCTTGCGGGAATGAATGAAGATCGCGGTGGCCCACGCTGTGTGCAGACTGGGCATGCAGTTGCGCGGGGTGATCTCGTCGAACGACATCGGGAGCGGGGTACCGACCGGCGGCGGTGTGTTCGGCCACAGGTTGGCCACCGCCCAGTGCCCCCCGTCGGCACCGTAGGCGAAGATCGGTCCGACCACCGGGTAGATCATGTAGATGCCCGGCCCGAGCAGGCCGATGACCAGAAAGGTGCTCACCAGGTGGTGGCCCGGGAAGCGGCGCTCGGCCGCCACGTTGCGCAGCTGGTACACCGCGACGACGACCGCGCCCACCGCGAGCTGAACGTAGACCCAGTTGAGAACTTGGTGGCCGACCGCGCCGGTGACCGCGACAATCCGGCCCACCAGCCACGAAGGGTTGCCCAACGCGTGATCAGCGGTTGCCACGTACTGGTCGAGCACCGCCGGGCGGGTCTTCGACGTGATGAGCAGCCAGGTGTAGCCGGTCTTGCGGCCGGCCACCAGCAGCAGGGCCAGTCCGACGCCTTTCAGCAGCAGGATCCGGTCCCGGCCGGTGCGGCGCGTGACGGCGATGACGGCACAGGCCAACGTCACCCACAACGCGCCGTTGCCGTACATCATCTCGGCGTCGAGAGCCCACCGCACGAGCCAGAAGACGACGTCGATGCCGATGGCTGCGCCGACCGCGATCAGCCGCTGCCGCCAGGTGAGCACCACCATCATCAGCATCATGCTGACGTACAGCACGGTCCCCGATTTCGGGGCGAATATCACCTCTCGCGCCTGGTCGGAGATCGGCCCCCGCTCGCCGTACCGACGCGCGGCTATCTCCAGTGCGATGAGGAACCCCAGGCCCACCACACTCACCGCGCCCCACAGCATGACGCGTGGTTGACGCCATGCAGCCAACCGAAGGCTGCCCCGTATTCGCTCTCGCGTTACAGCAGATATCAATTTTCAACCGATTTGTCATATTTCAACGTGATCGTTGCGAGCACTCGAACATGCTAGCGGAGCGGGTGCGTCGCTGATCGCGGGTGCGTCGATTACGGCGATTGGCCCCCTTTGCCCTCGGCCGCGGCGGACTTGAAACGCCGCGCGGCCCGGATCGGGCGGCGGGGACGGCTCGGTTGACGCGAGGGCGGGTGCCGGGGCGGGCTGAAGGCAGC
This sequence comes from Streptomyces sp. SLBN-118, assembly GCF_006715635.1. NCBI lineage: Bacteria > Bacillati > Actinomycetota > Actinomycetes > Kitasatosporales > Streptomycetaceae > Streptomyces > Streptomyces sp. SLBN-118. The sequence goes on along the minus strand of NZ_VFNP01000001.1, from coordinate 410,708 downwards.
ACAGGAGCCGCGGAGTTCCAGGCGGACGACTAGGCCGTGTTTTAGAAGTCTCGCCTGCCCCGCGACGCCTGGCACGCACACTCGCGGTGTTGTCGGAGTCGCCCAAGTACGTCCAGTACGAGGGCGATCCTCCGCCTTGCGATTGCACGCACCAGACGCCGCGGGGCCCGCCCTGCGGGCGGACGGCGCCACTTCTAAAACACGCCCTAGGGCCTGTCGTTCGGATCTTGCCGGGCTCGCGTGCCCTGGCACGCACATCTGCTGCGTTGTCGTCAGTCGCCTACGCTCCGCGTGGGCTCTCCCCCTGCCTTCGGCGGGGGGACCCCCATCCTCCGCCTTGCATCTGCACGCGCCAGACCCCGCTCACTGATCCGGCCTGATCCAAACGACAGGCCCTAGGAGCACCACGACCCGCGCGTCGGCGGCTCGATGAGTCGCGATGCGCGCGGTGCCCCTATCCGCGTGTCACCCTCACGCGCGTTCGGGCTGGCGTAACCACCAGTCATGGGCTCTTTCTGGTTGCAGTGGTCCGCCCCGGTATCGGGCGACCCATGGACGCGGAGAGGAAGCGAGCTGGCCGCCCATGGTGACAAGACATCAGGCGCTGCGTACTCGGCGGGCCGCGGGCCTGGTGGGCATCATCTTCGCTCTGCTGCTCGGCACCGCGATCATTCTGGTCCGCCTGACGCTGCCCGGCCCGGATGATGTGGGCGGCGACTGGTTCTCCGATGCCTCGCGGCGGCGCACGGTACAGACGGCGCTCGGCCTCATCCCGTTCGCGGGCATTTTCTTCCTCTGGTTCATGGGTGCTGTACGCGCACGCATGGGGGACGCGGAGGACAAGTTCGTCGCCACTGTGTTCCTGGGCAGCGGTCTGCTCTTCGTCGCGACCCTCTTCGGCGCCGCGGCGTCGGCGGGAAGCCTGCTGGCCGCGGCGGGTGTGTCCGGGAGCGGCTCCGGGCCGCAACTGCAGTCGTTCGGCCAGCACTTCACCTACGGCCTTCTGACGACGTATTCGATGCGTATGGCAGCGGTGTTCAGCCTGACGACCTCCTCCATCGGGCGCCAGCTCGGAATCCTTCCCCGATGGCTGTCGATCCTGGGCTATCTCGTCGGGCTGACGCTGCTCTTCGTGACGGACAGCATCGCCTGGTCGGAGCTGGTCTTCCCGGCGTGGGCCCTGATTGTCAGCCTGCACATCCTTGTGGCCGGTCTGCGCGGGCGGTCCAGACCGGCCCCCTCGTCATGACGCACTGTTCCGCGGCTTGCCGACCCATGACGCTTCTGGCCCTTCTGTGCTCGCGACAACACGACAACACCCGCAAGCTGAGGAACGGAACCACTGGAAGGGCGCACCTTTGATGAGGCTTGTCGTCGATCTGAACCGCTGCCAGGGATATGCGCAATGCGCGTTCCTCGCACACGATGTCTTCACCATGCACGGCGACGAGGCACTGCTGTACAACCCGCAGGCCGACGCCGGGCAGAGGGAGCAGCTGCGGCGTGCCGCAGCCGCGTGCCCCGTGCAGGCCATCCTCGTGGAGGGCCTGGACGAAACGGCCGGTGCTCACCCCGCGCACGGCGAGGAGGCATCCCGTGGACGGTGACCGCCAGCTGGAATGGTTGAGGCGCGAGGGACGAATCGTGATCGTCGGCGCCTCACTGGCCGGCTTGCGGGCCGCGGAGACGCTGCGGGAGGAAGGCTTCGCCGGTTCCCTCACGCTGATCGGCGACGAGCCGTACGAGCCGTACGACCGGCCGCCCCTGTCCAAGCAGGTCCTGCTGGGGAAGGCGGCCGCCGACCGCACGGCGCTTCCCCGGCGACGGGACCCGGACGCGCAGTGGCGCCTCGGGGTCGCGGCCACCGGTCTCGACATGGCGGCGAGGCGGGTGCAACTCGCCGACGGAGACGAGGTGGCGTACGACCGGCTGCTGATCGCGACCGGCGTACGGCCCCGTCCGTGGCCGAACCAGAGCGAGGCGGAGCTCGACGGGGTCTTCGTCCTGCGTACCCGCGACGAGGCGGCCCGGCTGCACAGCCGGCTCGCGCAGGGACCACGCCGGGTGCTCGTGATCGGCGCTGGATTCACAGGCTCGGAGATCGCCTCTGCCTGCCGGGAGCGCGGAATTGCGGTCACCGTCGCGGAACGCGCCGCCGCTCCGCTGGTCGGTGCGCTCGGCGGTGTGATCGGTGATGTGGCCGCACAGATGCAGCGCGAGCAGGGCGTGGACCTGCGCTGCGGTGTCATGGTCACCTCGCTGGAGGGTGACTCCGCGGGGCGGGTGCGCTCCGCCCACCTGTCCGACGGCGCCGCGGTCGAGGCGGACATCGTGGTCGTCTCGCTCGGCGCGACCCGGAACACGGAATGGCTGGCCCGATCCGGGCTGGGCGCGGGACCCCGTGGCATTGCGTGCGACGCGGGATGCCGGGCCTTCGACATCCGGGGCATCGTGACCGACGACGTCTTCGTCGCCGGCGACGTGGCGAGGTCCCCGCACCCGCTGTTCGGGTACCAGTTCCTGTCCCTGGAGCACTGGGGCAACGCCGTCTCGCAGGCCGAGATCGCCGCGCACAACATGGTCAGCGCCGGCGCGGACCGCCGCCCGCACATGTGGGTGCCGGCCTTCTGGTCCTCCCAGTTCGGGGTGAACATCAAGTCGGTCGGGGTGCCGTCCATGGGCGAGGAGATCCTCATCAGCCAAGGTGCACTCGCGGAGCGCAGGTTCACGGGAGTGTACGGATACCAGGGACGCGTCATCGGCGCCGTCACCTTCGACAACGCGCGGTGGTTGCCGTTCTACCAGCGGCAGATCGAGTCGACCGCGCCGTTCCCGCCGCCGTTCCCGACCCTGGACATGCGCTCCGACGGACAGCGCCCACTCCCGGCCGATTTCCCCGACCCCTCCGTGCCGACCCATGGTCCGACCGTCACCCTCGGCGGCTACTCGCCCGCCGACCGGCGGATGGTCTTCACCCCGGGCCGATGACGACCGTGAGCAGACCGACAACCTCGGGCCGTCCGGCGGCGGCCCCTCCCGTGCGGGTCTGTCCGGGGCCGGACCACTCCACCGCCCGAACCGCCTCCGGCAACGTCTCCACGGCCGACGCCCACGCCAACAAGGACCTGTCATGACGTCACTCCTGCGGCAGATCACCGACTACTCCAACCGCGCCAACCCCTACCCCCTCTACACGGAGCTCCGAAAGACGCCGGTGGCCCACGACGAGGGCGGCCCGTACGTCATCAGCACGTACCACGACATCCTGAGCCTGCTGCACGATCCGCGGATCAGCTCCGACGCCCGGAATCGCACCGCGTCGGTGGCCGACGAACTGCAGCAGCCGGATCAGGAGCAGGAGACGACCCTTCCGCCCGGCTTCCTGAAGCTCGACCCCCCGGAGCACGACCGGATGCGCCGCATGACCAACCGTCCCTTCGGGCCACCGCACAGCCCCCAGCGCATCGAGAGCATGCGCCCGGAACTCGGTGAGATCGTCTCCGGTCTCATCGACTCTTTCGCGAACGGGGGCCGCATCGACCTCGTCGAACAGTTCTCCTACCCCTTCCCCGTCACGGTGATCTGCCGACTGCTCGGGGTGCCGCGTGAGGACGAGCCACGCTTCCACACCTGGGCCGACACCCTCGCCGCCAGCCTGGATCCCGCGCCGGACGAGGACCACAGCGAGCGGGACCGCATCGCGAAGGAGGCCAGGACACAACTGGGCATGTACCTGGCCGGGTTGATCGAGGAACGGCGCAAGTCACCGCGTGACGACATGCTCTCCGCACTGGTCACGGGAGGCGGACCGGACGGAGCCATGACGACGATGGAGGTTCTCAGCACCGCGGCCCTGCTGCTGATCGCGGGGCATGAGACGACGGTCAACCTGATCACCAACGGCATGCTCACCCTGCTGCGCCACCCCGATGTCCTCCAGCGCCTGCGCCACGAGCCGCGCCTGGCCGTGCCGATCGTGGAGGAACTGCTGCGCTACGAACCGCCGGTGCAGCTACTGCCGCAGCGCACACCGATCGCCGACATCGAGGTCCGCGGTGTGACCATCCCCAAGGGATCGTCGCTGTGGCTGGTTCTGGCGTCTGGCAACCGCGACCCGCAACGCTTCGAGGACCCCGACCGCTTCGACCCGGACCGGAAGGACATCCAGCACCTCGGACTGGGCAGCGGCATCCACAGCTGCTTCGGCGCGCCGCTGGCGCGCCTCGAGACCCAGCTCGCCCTGTCCGAACTCGCCCGCAGGCTCGACAGTCCCCGCCTGGTGGAAGACCCTCCGCCCTACCGCCAGAACGCCGTCCTGCGCGGGCCCCGCCATCTGAACATCGAGTTCGACGGCGTGCGCGCCTGACGAGCTCTTGCGTGGTTGGCGGTGAGGTGTCGAGCCGGGCCTGACGGCCGATGTGCTGGCCGAACTCGTCGCCGAAACAGGTTGGTTGCGGCATGAGCGCCACGCCTTCCTGACGGACTGCCTGGCGCGGCTCGCCCCACGCCGTGCTGGGAGACGCGTGGAGGGGGAGCGGGACGCACCGAAGTGAGAAGCCCTCCCCGCGACCGGAACCAGCGCCACCGTTCGCTCATCCTGTACCCCGGGTGGGCCAGTGCTCCCCCCTCTCGCGGACGCAATAGGTGGGGGTGGGGGCGCATCACACGCAGGTCACGTCCGGGAGCAGCCCCCTGCCGACCGGTTCTCCCATGCGGACTGCTGCCCACCCTCGCTGCGGCCGCTGACGGTCCACCTCCCGCCTCCCTGGTAATTAATTGTTCTCACCCGGCACTGCGCACCTTGAGAGGTCTTCACCATGCCCGTGGTCCATCCCCGTTTCAGCATCCTGTCCGAGGACTTCGCCGCAGCCCCCTACCGCTACGCCGCACAGTTGAGGGAGCAGGCTCCGGTGCACTACGAGCCGGCGATCGACAGTTATTTCCTCTCCCGCTACCAGGACGTCAAGCGGGTACTTACCGACCATGAGGCGTTCACTACCCAGACGCTGCAGGTGCGCGCCGAGCCGGTGATGCGCGGTCCGGTCCTCGCCCAGATGACCGGGGCCGAGCACACCGCCAAGCGAAAGATCGTCGTCCGGGGTTTCACCGGCCAGGCCCTCCAGAACCAGATACGCGCCATCCACGCCAACGCCGCCGAACTCCTGGCCCCCTTCCTTTCTCGAGGCCGGATGGATCTCGTCAACGATTTCGGCAAGCCCTTCGCCGTCCACGTGACCCTCGATGTCCTCGGTCTGGACAGAGGGGACTGGCGGCAGGTGGCCGCCTGGCACAGCGGGGTCGCCGAGTTCATCACCAGCATGACCCTCACCCCCGAGCGTCGCCGGCACTGCATGGACTGCGCGGAGCAGCTTGAGGCCTATCTCCTACCCGTCATCGAACAGCGGCGCCGCCACCCCGGCGAGGACCTGATATCGACGCTGTGCACCGCCGAGTTCGACGGCGTTGCCATGAGTAATCGGGACATCACCGCGCTGATCATCAACGTGCTGGCTGCCGCCACCGAGCCCGCGGACAAAACCCTCGCCCTGCTCTTCAAGCACCTGATCGACCACCCCGAGCAGATGGCGCAGGTCCGCCAGGACCCGGACCTGCTCGCCGCCGCGATCGCCGAGACCCTGCGCCTCACACCGCCGGTCCAGCTCATTCCCCGCCAGGCGGAGGAGAACGCCGCGTTCGCGGGCACCACCGTCCCAGCAGGTGCCACCGTCTTCTGCATGATCGGCGCGGCCAACCGCGACCCCGATGCCTTCACCGCCCCGGACACCTTCGACATCCACCGTCCGGACCTGGGCACCGCCCGCTCCTTCACCGCGGCCGCCCAGCACTTGGCCTTTGGTACCGGACTCCACCAGTGCGTCGGCGCGGCCTTCGCACGCGCCGAGATCGAGACCGTCGCCGCAATGCTGCTGCTCCTGCTCGACCAGGTCCGCTACAGCCCCGGCTTCCGCTACCAGGAGACCGGCCTGTACACCCGAGGTCCTGCCTCCCTCTCGGTGGACTTCACCCCCTGCACGATGGCGGCACCGGCCACGACTCACGGTCATCAAGTGACTCGGGCTCACCAAGTGACTTAAGTGACATGGACAAGGCCTCCGTTACGATCTCCCCGGAGCAGCGGCCCTTGAGGGGATCGGCCTGCGAAGCGCCGGATGCGGCACCGCTTCGTACCCGTGCGCGGCACAGCCTCGACCAGCCGGAGCCGGGTGGTTCCCAAGGGGTTCGGACCACCGCTCTGCGTAGCTCGTGCCGGTGGGTGTCGCCGCGGGCCCGATGGGTGTCTTTGGGCATGGCTGTCCAGTGCTGGAGCAAAAGGGGATGGGAACCGCCATGGTGTCCGTGGGAGAGAGACTGAGCAGAGCGCGCGTGCGCGCCTTCATCGGCCGGGACAAGGAAGTCGGGCGCTTCGAGGAGGCTTTGGCCGGCGATCCGCAGGCACCGTTCGCGTTCTACGTGTGCGGGCCGGGCGGTATCGGGAAGTCGACGCTGCTGAGGCGTCTGGCGGACCACGCTCGTGCGGCGGGCCGGCTGCTCGTCGAACTCGACGGCCGGTTCGTCAGCCGGGACCCGGCCGATTTCGAGCACGCTGCCGGTCCTTTCCTGGATGTTCCGGGCACGGTCCTGTTCGTGGACTCCTTCGAGCACTGCCGGTGGCTGGAGGGCTGGCTGTGGCACCACTTTCTGCCCCGCGCCGCAGACGACACCCTGGTCGTCCTGGCGGGACGGCGCGCTCCGCAGCCGCAGTGGACCGCCGACCCCGCCTGGTCCCGGCTCCTGCACGTGACCGAACTGGAGCCGTTCTCAGCGGAACAGGCCCGGAGCCTGCTCGTCGCGGCGCAGATCCGGCCCGAACTGCGCGACCGAGTGCTCCGCTTCGCCGGCGGCAACCCGTTGGCCCTGTCCCTCGCCGCCGCGGCAGGATCTGCGGGCTGCTCCAGGGAGGAGATCTGGGCCCCGTCGGCCGACGTCCTGCGCACACTGCTCGCGGGGTTGATCGGTGAGGTCCCCACGGCTGCACACCGCCGCGCCCTGGAGGTGGCGGCACAGGCCCACTCGATGTCCGAGGAGCTGCTCGCCGCCGTGCTGCCCGGGGAGGATGCCCATCTGCTCTTCTCCTGGCTGAGGGACCTGCCCTTCATGGAGTCCACGCATCGGGGGCTCCACCCGCACGACGCCGCTCGCGAGACGCTGGCCGCCGACCTGCGCTGGCGTGCTCCCAACTCGTTCGCGACGATGCGCCGGCGCCTGGCGGACGAGTACCTGCGCATCCTGCGCGAGGCGCCCGAGGAGCGGGTGTGGACCGTCACCGACGAGCTCTTCTACCTCTTCCGGGAGGGGGAGACCCTGGCCCGGCTGCGCACCTGGTCCCGCGAGGACGAGGTGCACGACCGTCCGCTGCACCCGGATGACATCGATGTCGTGCTGCGTATGGCCGAGGAGACCGAGGGGGCGGCCTCCGCGGAACTGGTCCGCTACTGGGCAGATCGCCAGCCGCAGGCTTTCAGCGTCTACCGTCTCGTGAGCACGGGCCGGATCGTGGCCTTCACGGCCCGACTTGCTCTGCCGGCCCCTCCCGACCCCCAGGACCTTGCCACGGATCCTGTCGTCGCCGCCGCGTGGCGGTTCACCGATGCCGCCGCCCCGGTGAGCCCCGGCGAACACATCGGCATAAGCCGCTTCTCGATCTACCCCGAGCGGTACCAGGTGCCCTCGCGCGTCATCGACTTGAGCAGTTCCCGGGCCCACGCGGAGGCAGCCCGTGCCCGCGGCCGAGCCTACGGCTTCGCCGTCTTCCGGGACGCCGAGACCTGGGCCGAGCGCGTCGAAGGCACCCTCGCCGACACCGGAGCGCGCCCGCGAGTGGGCGAGCACACCTACGGGCTGTTCAGCGTCGACTGGCGTCAGGTCCCCGTGGAGACATGGCTTCTCCGCTTCATAACAGCCCCCGACGCACCTGTCCCCGCCGGACCGTCGGCCCTCTCACGTACCGCGTTCGACCAGGCCGTGCGCGAAGCGTTGGCGCACTGGCGCGATCCGAGCGCGTTCGCCGCCTGCGCCCTGATGCGTACGCGACTCGCAGCCGACTTCGGCGATCCCGTCGAGGAGTTGCGTACCCTCCTGCGCCATGCGGTCGACGACCTCGCACAGGACCCGCGCGGAGTGCGCGCCTGCGGGGCCCTGACGGCAGGTTACTTCTCCGGTGCACCCACCCAGGAGGCCGCGGCTCGCCGCCTGGGCCTTCCGTACGGCACCTACCGTCGCCACCTGCGCCAGGGCCTGGACATGCTCTGCGAAGCCCTGTGGCAGCAGGAGCTGCACGGCCGCTGACAGCGACCGAGGCCGCGGCCTTCGGCCGATGCGGGTGGACGGGTGCGGACAGCAGCGGACAGTCCCCGCCCCTGTCGGGCCTGGAAAGTGGACACTGCCGGGCACGAGCCTGTGCGCCATGAACGTTGCACTCACGCAGACGAAACAGGCAGCACGCCAAGCACCCCCGCCGGGTGCTGTGCTCGCGGCACTCGCCGCGGCGCAGTTCACCGTCATGGTCGCCACCTCGATCGTCAATGTGGCGCTTCCGCAGATCCGCGCCGGAGTCGGCCTGTCGGACGGCGGAACCACCTGGGTGGTCAACGCCTACGGCCTGGCGTTCGGGGCACTGCTCCTCGCGGGCGGAAGAGCGGCCGACCTCCTCGGCCGCCGTCGGGTGCTGATCGCCGGGCTCGCGTTGTTCGCCGCGGCTTCGTTTTCGGCGGGACTGGCCACCGCTTCGGGCGTGCTGATCGCCGCCCGCGCCGTTCAGGGCCTTGCCGCCGCCGCAATCGCCCCGGCCGCGCTGGCCCTGACGATGGACCAGTTCCCCTCCGGCCCGGGGCGTGGCAAGGCACTGGGGGTGTGGGGGGCTGTCTCCGGCGCGGGAGGAGCGGGCGGCGTCCTGCTGGGCGGTGTGCTCACGCAGGCGTGGGGCTGGCCCTGGATCTTCCACTCGGTCGCGCTCGGGGCAGCGCTGGTACTGGCAGCCGTGGCTGCGTTCGTACCGCGGGCGCCCGGACAGAAGACCGGACGGTTCGACCTGCTGGGCACGGCCACCGTGACCCTCGCCCTGACCTGCCTGGTCTGGAGCCTGACCACCGCACGCGGCGCCGACTGGACCGACGGCCGGGTGCTGGGCGCCCTCGGGGCCGCCGTCACGCTGCTCGCGGCCTTCGCGGTGATCGAGCGCCGCCGCCCGAACGCACTCATACCGCCGCGTCTGTTCACCACCGGCCAGGTCGCCGCGGGCAACCTGCTGATGGCGCTGCTGGGCTCGGTGTGGATCGCCCTGTTCTTCTTCCTGCCGCTCTACCAGCAACAGGTCCTCGGATCCAGCCCCTTGGCCACCGGAGCGGGACAACTCCCGCTCGCCGGCGCCAATATGCTCGGCGCCGCCCTGGCACCGCGCATCTCCCGGCGTATCGGGGCCCGCGCGACCGTGACCGCAGCCCTGCTCACCGAGGCCGCGGGCCTGATGTGGCTGTCACAGATCACCGCCCACGGCGGCTACCTCGCCAGATTCCTCGGTCCGAGCATCCTGATCGGCACAGGACTCAGCATCGCCTTCGTCCAGCTCACCGCGCTCGCCGTGGACGGCGTCCCACGGGAGGACGCGGGCCTGGCCGGCGGCCTGGTGAACACCACCCGCCAGGTCGGCGGCGCCGTCGGCCTCGCCGCCCTGGCCACCCTGGCCGGCTCCGTCACCGCCGACGCGTCCACCCATCAGCCCCACCTGGAAGCCCTCACCGCCGGCTACCGCACCGTCTTCACCGTCGCCGCCGCGGTCCTGGTCGCAACAGCCCTCCTCGCGCTGGTCCTCACCCGCCGCACCAGCCCGCGCACCCCAACCGCCTCCACCGGCCCGGCTTCCGGCCCGCAACCCGCCTGAATCTCCCGAATCCGGCCGAACCGACGGCTCAGCCGCGCCACCGAAACATGTCATCCAGAGAAAGGAACCCGCAGCCATGGTCACCATCGACGAGAACGCCCCCGTCATCGTCCGCCTGAGCACCGAGATCAACGCCCCGCTCGCGACAGTGTGGGGGCTGCACACCGACATCGCGGCCTGGCCCACCTGGAACACGGACATCGACCAGGCTGAGCTCAACGGCCCCCTGAAGCCCGGCAATTCCTTCAGCTGGCGAACCCACGGCCTGGAAATCACCTCCACCGTGCGCGAACTGATCCCCGACGAGCGGATCGTGTGGGGCGGCCCCGCCGAAGGCATCACCGGCATCCACGTGTGGACGTTCGAGCAGGACGGCGACCACGTCACCGTCCGCACCGAGGAGTCCTGGAGCGGCGGCCCGGTCGAGGCCGCGGCCGACCACCTCGGCAAGGCCCTCCACGACTCCCTGGAGAACTGGCTTTCCCACCTCAAGGCCCGCGCCGAACAAGCTGCCTGACCAAAACCATCACATCCACAGAAGGAGATTCATGCCATGACTGCTGCGAAGCCCTACCTGACCGGCCACTACACCCCCGTCGCCGACGAGGTCACCGCCACCGGACTCACCGTGGAGGGCACACTGCCCCAGGAGCTGGACGGCCGGCTGATCCGCAACGGCCACAACCCCAAGCCGGGCGTCACCCCGACCCACTGGTTCAAGGGCAGCGGCATGGTCCACGGCATCCGCCTCCGCGAGGGCCGCGCCGAGTGGTACCGCAACCGCTGGGTGCACACCCCCGCCCTCGACGGCGCGCCCTACATGACCGAGCGCGGCCCCGACCTGACCGCCAGCACCGCCGGCACCCACGTCATCGAGCACGCCGGACGGCTGCTCGCCCTGTGCGAGGCAAACGTCCCCTTCGAACTCACCCCGGACCTAAAGACCGTCGGCGCGTACGACTTCGACGGCAAGCTCCGCAGCGCGATGACCGCGCACCCCAAGGAGGACCCGGTCACCGGGGAGTTGCACTTCTTCGGCTCCTCGCCCTTCCCGTCGTTCCTGACGTACTACGTCGCCGACACCAAGGGCGCGATCGTCCACACCGCCGAGATCCCGGGAGCGACCGCCTCCCTCAAGCACGACTTCGCCCTGACCCGCCGCCATGTTGTCTTCATCGAGGGCAACGTCACCTTCGACCCGGCCGAGCACTCCGGCATCCCCTACGGCTGGAGCGACTCCCAGCCCGCCCGCATCGGCATCATGGCCCGCAGCACTGACAGCGCCCCGCCGGTCCGCTGGTTCTCCATCGAGCCCGGCAGCCTGCTGCACGTCGCCAACGCCTACGAGGACGGCCAGGGCCGGATCGTCCTGGAAGGCCCCACCGTGGACCGAGAGGGCTTCCAACTCTCCTGGAACTGGTGGGTCGGCGCCCCCGGGCGCGGCACCGAGCCCGCCGCCCGCTCCTACACCCGCCGCTGGGTGGTCGACATGGCGGCCGGTAGCGTCGACGAGCAGATCATCGACGACCTCACCGTGGAGTTCCCGACCCTCAACGAGGACTACCTGGGCTCCGAGAACCGCTACCAGTACGCCATCTCCTTCCCCGACGAGACGGGCTACGGCGGCTACGGCATCGTCAAGTACGACCGCACCACCGGCGCCCGCCGCATTCACCAGGTCGGCGACGCCCGCATGCCCAGCGAAGCCGTGTTCGTCCCCGCCGCCGGAGCCACCTGCGAGGACGACGGCTACCTCCTCAGCGTGGCCTCAGACCTCAAGCAGGACGCCTCCCAGCTCCTCGTCCTCGACGCCTCCAGCCTCGACCAGGTCGCCACCGTCCACCTGCCGCGACGGGTGACCGCCGGAATCCACGGCTCCTGGATCCCCGACACAGCCCTGGACGCCACCAAGGGCTGACCCGCAGCGAAGACGCACATCAGCTCCACCGGCGGCTTGTGACGCAAAGCTGACGTCCCCCGGAGCTCCAACGGGACCTGCCGAACCCACAAGCCGCCCGTGAGCCTCCAACTGCCGCCGACTCGTAAGGCGCACACCGGACAGTGCCACCCCACCAAGGCCACCGCCGGCCCCGTGCCCGCCGGCCTCGCACCGGGGCGCTGCCCGCTCCGGGCACCATCTGCACCGACTGAGAAGCATCGCCTTGCCGAAGGTGACCGCCATGGCGTGACGCGCCCATCAGGAACTCCATCGGGACGGTGATCCGTGCGGCGGCATCGGGAGAGGTCGCCGCCCCGTTCAGACCCAACACCGCCGCGCGGACCCGGGGTTCGGCGGCAATGAACGGAACGCCGAGTCCGTGCAGCGGACCATCGAGCTCAGAGCCCGGTGACTTTGGCGCTCGCCGACAGCTCGTAGACCAGGGTGACCGTGCAGCGCCCGCCGGGCGGGAGGGTGACGTCCCACCGGGCGATGCCTTCGGCGTCGAGCATGTCGGGTGCCGGGGAGCAGAGTTCCTTGCGAAGGCGTATTTCCACCGCCGAGACCTCGGAGACGGGGATCCGCTCCCGGAGGACGACGGCCCGTTCGCTGTTCTCCCCGGGGGCAGAGAACCGGGACAGGTGCAACCGGACCGTGCGGGTGACCACGGTCCGTTGGGTGATTCCGGCGGAGTCGCGGGACTCCTCGGCGTGCCGGACCACCCGGCAGTCGTCGCGGCTGCCGAAGGCGAGCTCAACGGGGGCGCCGGGGGCGGTGAAGTCCAGCGTGCCGCGGCCGGTGAATCCGCTGCCGCGGATCAGGTCCACGGGCCCGGCGAGCAGCGCATGGCCGGACAGGTTGTCGAACCGCACCACCTGGGTGACCAGCCCGGACAGCTCCGGTGAGCAGGCGTACTCACTGCTCGCGGCCGTGGTGAAGGCGGAGAGCGGCACCCGGTGGGCGCGGCCGTCGCTGGGCACGGAGACCGGCGCGGGGGAGTGCAGCACGCGGGCCTCGCCGCCGTCGTCCACCCCCGGCAGGCCGAGCACCGGGGCTGGGCCGAGGTCGCCGATCTCCTCCTCGCGCAGCTCGACGTCGACCGTGCGCCGCTCTGCGGCGGAGCGGTCCCTGAGCGTCAGCCGGTCCTCGCTCAGCCGAGGTGGGTCGGTGGCGAGCGCCGACCGGGCCGTCGACAAGGTCAGCCGTACGTCCGACCAGTCCTCGCCGGTGCGCTGCCAGACCATCGCGTCGGTCTCCAGCGAGAGGGAGTCCCCGTCGAGCACGGCCCGGTAGGCGGGCCGCCACATGGCACACGGGGTGAGGTGGCTCAGACGCAGCCCGGCCGGCCCGGCGGCCGCTGCCTCCACGGTCAGTTCGACATGGCCGACCAGCTCGGCGGGCTCCTGCTCGGAGTGGTCCAGGGCCTGCTGGGCCCGGCCGAATTCGTTCGCGAGGGTGGTCAGCCGGGCCTCCACCGTGCGCAGTTCCTCGCCGTACGACTCGCGCTCGGCGTCCACCCGGTCCAGTTCGCGGGCCCAGCGAGGCCGATCGGCTTCGCCGAAGCCGGTGCCTTCGCCGATCTCCCGCAGCAGATCGGCGGCGAGGCTGCCGAGGAGTTCCAGGCGGGCCCGGAGACGGTCGCGTCGTTGCCCCAGGGCGAGCCGCTCCTCTTCGAGGGCGTGCACGCGGTGGCGCAGCGCGGAGTCGTCGTCGGTGGGCGGCTGCGGCCCGCGCGGCATCCAGCTGCGGACAATGCGCAGGTCGAGCACGGTCGCCGGGTGATCCGCGGTCAGCTCGGCATGCAGGGTGCGGTCGACGGCCAGCGCACTGACCGGTCCGAGACACAGCCGCTGGACCCCGGCCTCCAGGTCGAGCACGGTGGCCCGCTCGATGTGCGCGCGGTCCTCCAGACAGGTGACGGCGGTGGCGGGGAGGGGGATCGCCTTCGGGGCTGTGGACGCTGTGGACATGGCGTGTCAGCTCCTCCGGTTGCCGCCGACCAGGCCCTTGCCGGCCGGGATGCGGATCTCGTAGCGGCCGTCGAGTGCGGCGCTGCCGCCGACGGGCAGGTCCACCCGCCAGATGCGGGTGCCCGGGGCATGGTGCTCGGGCCCCGCGCCATCCTCGGGTGCTGTCCAGTCCGCCCGTTCCTCGATCCGGACGTCCGGTTCGGAGGTGACCGGCACCCGCTCGTGGACCTCCACGGTGACGGGCCTCGCGAGCTGGTTGGCCAGCTCCACGTGAACGCGGTGGTCGAGCAGGGTGGTGTTGCTGCGCAGGCCCGATGTCGACTCGTTGAGGTTCGTACGGCGGGTGACCCGGATGCCCTCTGCCGGCCCGAGCCCCACCCGGCGGACACCGCCCGGGGCGAGCGTGGGAAGTGCGGCGGTCAGCAGGAAGTCGTCGTCGACGGTGATCTCCACCGGGCCGGCCAGCAGAGCCTGGTCGGTGGCGTTGGAGATCACCAGCGTCGCGTAGACGGTCTGCTCCACGGACGGCACGCAGAGGTACTCGGTGCGCAGACCGACCGGGATCTCGGCGACCGTGACGGTGTGCCAGGTGCCGTCCGACGGAATGTCGGCGCGGGCGGTGGCATCGAAGCGGTGGTCGAAGGAACCCGCCGACTCGCGCGGCCGCACCGCGTGGCCGGGCAGCGGCAGCGCGGCCACCGCTTCGGCGCGGCGGCGGTATTCGGCCGCCACCGGGTCGAAGGGAGAGTCGGGAAACAGCCGGCCTCTGCGACCGCCCTGCTCTTCAGGGCCGCACAGGACGAGGGCGGCGTAGTCGAGCTCGGCGCCGCTCGGCTGCGGCGGACCGGGCACCGGTGGCGGAGGCGGTGGCGGCGCAGCCAGGCCAGGAGCCGCAGGCGCCATGGGAGCGGGGGCCGCGAAAGACCTGCCGCGGCCGCCCGGTCCCGACCGGACCGGCTGCGCGAAGTCGGGCATCCCGCCGCCGAAGGCCTCCGGGGAGGCCCCGACTGCGCTGCCGGGCACTGGGAGCGCAGCGGGCGACCCGCCGGGGCTCTGCGGTGCCGGCGGCGGTGGCAGCGGTGGCGGAAGGGGGCCGGACGCGGAGCTGCCCGCGGCGGCCACGGCTATGGGCCCGGCCCCAACAGCCGCGGGTGCGGCGGTCGTGGCGGGGCGAGTGCCTGCCGCGTCGTACCCGGTGAACAGATCGGCGAGCCCCGCCGGGGGCTCGCGCCAACCAGTGGGCGTGGGGGCGGGCTGACGGCGTCCGATCCGGATGGAGCGGAGCCTCGGCAGCTCGGTGCGGCGCCGCAGGTCCGCGGTGGCCAGGGCGATACGCACGCCAGTCCAGTCCTCGCCCGTGCGCTGGGCGACCGAGGCGCGCAGCATCAGACGGCCGCTGCCGTCGCCCTGACGGTGGGTGAGACGGTAGGCCGGCAGCCAGACGGCACCCGGCACTCCGTACTCCAGCTCGAGCTCCACCTCGACGTCACCGGTGCCGGCGCCGTCGAGGGTCAGCAGGGCGGAGACCGTGGTCTCCACGTGCGCTGACGGTACGTCGGTCGAGGCGCGGGCGAGCCGGTCCGCGGCGACAGTGAACTCGTGCTCGACGCGGAGAAGCGCCTCCTCCAGCTCGACGAGGCGGGTGTGCAGCGCCGTCAGCCGCTCGTCGACGAAATCGGCGAGTTCCAGCCACGCGTCGACGGGGGTGCGGCGGTGCGGGTCATCGCACCTGCGGGCCGGCGGGACCGGGCGCAGAGCCCTGACCTCCTCGATCAGACTCAGCTGCCGGTCCCGGCGTTCCCGCGCCGCCCCGTACTCGTCACGCAGCAGCTCGACCTTGCGCTGCAACTCGTCGGGCGTACCGGCGCCGAGCGGCTCGGCCTCGACCTCCACCCGGGCCTCAGCGACCCGCGCCCCGGGGGCGCCCAGGACACGGGCCCGCAGTGAGCCCGGGTCCAGGGAGCGGGGCAGTCCCGTCACCCGCACCCGGCCGTCCGGCGGGACACTGCCGTGGGCCAGGCGGCGGCAGAGCGCGCCCTGCGCATACACCACGACCGAATCGAGGGCCGACCCCCACTGCTGTGCCGACTCAGCCGTCATGCGCTCCGCCCCCCGCCGCGTCCATGCTGGGGAAAGCCTACGCCCGAGCGGTCCGTGCATCCGCGTCGAGTCCCGATGTCAGTGACCTGTCGTACGGTCGGGGCATGTGCACGTCCGACGCAGTCCGTGAACTGGCCCTCTCCCTGCCCGGGACGACGGAGAAAGAGGCCTGGTCCATGCCCACTTTCCGGGTCGCCGGGAAGATGTTCCTGACCCTGCCCGACAGCGAGACGTCGATGGCCGTCCGCTGCCCGAAGGAGGAGCGCGACGAACTGGTCCTCGCCGAGCCCGAGAAGTTCTGGGTCGCGGACCACGAGGCGTCCTTCGCCTGGGTGCGGGTGCGCCTGAACGCCCTCGACGACGCGGATGAGCTCCGGGCGATCGTCGTCGACTCCTGGCGCCAGGCGGCTCCGCCCGCGCTGCTCAAGGCCCACCCGGACCTCGTGCCCCCGGCATAGACCGCCGAGCCCGGAGACCGAGCCCCGCCGAAAACCCGTGACATCGTGCGGGGCTGTTCCCTTGACTTCCGCTCCCCGCCCTAAGGGGCGGGGATTCCTACCATGGTCGTCTGACCGTCTCGGTGGGTTCCTGTTTCTTCGCGCTGTGCCGGGACGAGTCCCGGTCTTACCTGCGCTCCGCAGGCTGATACCGCCAGTCCGGCGGCTTTGGCGACGTTGACCGCTGCGTTGATGTCCCGATCAAGGACTGCCCCGCACGCCCCACACGTCCACGTCCGGACGTTGAGGGGCTTGGGGCCGTCCTTGACGCCGCACACGGAGCACACCTGAGAGGTGGGTTCGAAGCGGCCGATGCGGTGGAAGGTGCGCCCGTACCGGGCGGCCTTGTACTCCAGCATCGTGGTGAACGCCGACCATCCGGCGTCGTGCACGGACTTCGCCAGGCGGGTGCGGGCAAGTCCCTTGACCGCCAGGTCTTCCACTGCCACCGCTTGGTTCTCACGGATGATCTTCGTGGAGAGCTGGTGGTGGAACTCGCGCCGCGCATCGGCAGTCCGTGCGTGGGCGCGGGCAACCTTGACCCGGGCCTTCGCCCGGTTGTTGCTGCCCTTGGCCTTACGGGACAAGTCCCGCTGCGCCTTCTTCAGCTTCTTCTCAGCCCGGAGCAGGAAGCGCGGGCTGTCGATCTTCGTGCCGTCCGACAGGATCGCGAAGTGCGTCAGCCCCAGGTCGATGCCGACGACGGGCGTGGTCTCGGGCAGCGTCTCGTCCGTGCCGGTCTCCACTACGAACGAGGCGAAGTACCGGCCCGCCGCGTCCTTGACCACGGTCACCGTGGACGGCACAGACGGCAGGGCACGCGACCACCTGACGCGGACATCGCCGATCTTCGGCAACGACAGGTCGCCGCCTGCCGTGATCTTCCACCGGGCGTTGGCGGTGAAGCGGACCGTGTGCCGGTTGTCCTTACGGGACTTGAACCGGGGCACACCCATGCGCGGGCGCTTGCCCTTCAAGCTGTCGAAGAAGTTCCGGTACGCAGTGTCCAGATCGCGGAGTGACTGTTGCAGCACCACGGCGGAGACCTCACTGAGCCAGGCCCGCTCTTCGGTCTGCTTCGCCGCCGTGACCTGCTTCGACAGCTCGGCCGAGGTGACGAACGGCAGCCCCGCAGCGCGGGCGGTCTCACGAGCCCGCAGGGCATCGTTGTAGACCACCCGCGCACACCCGAACGCCCTGGCCAACGCACTGCGCTGCGGACCGTTCGGGTACAGGCGGAAGCTGTACCGGAGCTGCATGCCAACGATCGTACGGCAGTTGGTTTATGGCTGAGTATCAGAACATCCGCACAGGTAGACACGGCGCATTCGTCCTTCACGCCCACTTGGTTTTCGTGACGAAGTACCGGCACAAGGTCTTCAACGACCAGCACCTGACACGGCTCGACGAGATCACGCGCAGCGTCTGCCAGGACTTCGAGGTCGAGATGGTCGAGTTCAACGGCGAGAACAACCACGTCCACCTGTTGGGGAACTTCCCCCCGAAGGCAGCCCTGTCCAAACTGGTCAACAGCGGGCGCAGCGGCTGTGGTCCGGCTCGTACTTCGTCGGTTCCGTCGGCGGGGCGCCGTTGTCGATCCGCCAGTACATCGAGCACCAGAAACGTCCGCTGTGACCTGCGGGTCACAGCAGTCCTGAGAGTCGCTTCACCACCGCCCTAAAGGGCAGCGCACTGCGATTAGTCCCGGTAGCGTTCACTGCGACCGCACTCGTCCTGGCCGGAGACGCCGCACCATGAACATACTTCTTTCGGGGATAGTTGGCTCCACAGCCTACGGACTTGCCGGGCCGGGATCCGACGTCGACCGCCTCGGCCTCTTCGCCGTGGACACGGCCGCACTCCACGGCCTGCACCGCCCAACGGAATCCCACGTCACCACGGCACCGGACCGGACCCTGCACGAGGCGGCGAAGTGGTGCCGCCTCGCCCTGCGCGGGAACCCCACCGTCACGGAACTTGTCTGGCTCCCCGACGACCTCTACGAGGTTCGCACCCCCCTGGGTGACGAACTCATCGAGCTGCGAAGCTCGTTGTTCCCGCCAAGTGCGTCCGGGACGCCTACCTCGGCTACGCCACCCAGCAGTTCAAGCGGCTGTACGACCGGGGTGACGGTTCCGCCTCGGCAGACACCCGCAAGCGGACCGCAAAGCACGCCCGGCACCTCATGCGCCTGTGCCACCAGGGTTTCGAGTTGTACGCCACCGGCCGGCTGAACGTCCGTGTCGAGGACCCTGAGGCCTTCCATGCCTTCGGCGATCAGGTCGCGGCGGACACGATGGCGGCACTTCCCCTCCTGCAGCGGTTCGAGGAGCGCTTCGACGGGACGAGGAGCGTCCTGCCCAACCGGCCGGACGAGGCCCCCGTCGAGGCGTGGCTGCACCGTGTCCGCACCGCGCACTTCACACCCTGAGCGTCAGGGCCGCGCTGTAGCGGGGCGACGATCCGCCTGGCTCGGAACCGGCGGAGCGGCTTACGGTGGCGGCTCACTACCCGGGCGGTGGTGCCGGCGGCCGTCGGTTCGTACGGCATGAGGTACTCCCGCGGTCGTGGGGCAGGGTGTAGCTGGCGCCATTCGGCGAAGTGGTTTGAGAGCAGCGGTGGTTATCGCTTGGCGCCGGTTTTGAAGGTGCGGCGTGCCCACACGTAGCCGACCAGGGAGAGCGCGACGCACCAGGCGAGGCCGATGACTGCGCTGGAGCCGATCTCGGTTCCGAGCCACAGGCCGCGCAGGGTCTCGATGATCGGAGTGAAGGGCTGGTATTCGGCGAACCAGCGCAGGCCGGTGGGCATGGACTCCGTCGGCACGATGGCGCTGCCGACGAACGGGAGGAACGTCAGCGGCATCGGGATGTTGCTGGCGCTCTCCACGGTCTTGGCGACCAGGCCGATGCCTGCGGAGAGCCAGGTGAGGGCGAGGGTGAGCAGGGTGAGCAGGCCGATGGCGGCGACCCATTCGACGGGCGTTGCGTTGGGGCGGAAGCCATGGTCACGCCGTCGTCGGCGACGAGGCCCCGGATGATCTCCCACATGGTGCGCCGGCTGCGCGGGTCGAGTCCCGTGGTGGGCTCGTCCAGGAAGATGATCCGCGGGTCGCCGACGAGGGTCATCGCCAGGTCGAGCTTGCGCCGCATGCCGCCGGAGAAAGTGACGGCGGTCTTGCCCGCCACTTCGGACAGGTCGAAGCGGCGCAGGAGATCCTTGGCCCGGCGCTTGCCTCGCGACGGTCGAGGTGGTGCAGGTCCGCCATGAGGAGCAGGTTCTCCTCGGCGGTCAGCAGGTTGTCGACGGCCGAGAACTGGCCGGTGACGCCGATCGCGGAGCGCACCGCGTCGGCGGCCCGGGTCAGATGGCGGCCCGCGACCCAGGCCTCGCCCGCGTCGGCGTCGATGAGCGTTGAGAGGATTTCCACGGTGGTCGTCTTGCCGGCGCCGTTGGGCCCGAGCAGGGCGAACACGGTGCCTTCGGCGATGCTCAGGTCGATGCCGTCGAGCACGAGCTTGTCGACGTAGGACTTGCGCAGTCCGGTGGCGGCGATCGCCGGTGCAGGCGCTTTCGCGGCGGTTGGCGCGGACGTCTGGGTGGCAGTCATGCCACTTTCCTTTCGGGGGCGGGGAGTTGGGGGTGCGCGGTATTCACGCGCGGCGGACGATGATGTCGCCGGCCGCTGTCCGCGCGTGCACCTCGACGGTCTCGTCGCTGTCCGCGGGGCCGGCGGAGGAGCCGAGCGAGTTGCGCACCATGCCGAACTTGGTGTTCACGTCGAGCCAGGCGGCGGTGCCCTCGCGGATGCCAACTTCGAGGTCGCCGACCGAGGTGCGCAGGTCGATCCGGCCGCGGATGACGTCGCCGACGCGGATGCCGCCGGCGGCGCAAGAGGCGTCGACCCCGGCGTGGGCGACGCCGATCTCGACCCTGCCGTTGGCGGACTTGGCGCCGACGCTGCTGTGCGCGATGCCCACGGAGATGTCGCCGTTGGCCGCGTTGGTCTTCAGGTCGCCGGTGACCTCGCCGATTTCGGTCCCGCCGTTGGAATTCTTGACGGTCGCCGCGCCGTCGACGGTGCCGACCTCGACCCGGCCCGAGCCGATGACTTCGACGTCACCTGTCGAGCGGGCGAGGCGGATGTCGCCATGGTCGGTCCTCAGGTCGGCGCCTGCCGCCTCCTCGACCTGGAGGTCACCGAGGGAGCTCTTGAGCACGGCTTCGCCGAGGCGGCCTTCGCAGAAGAAGCCGCCCAGGCCGGTGGTGCCCCGGACATCGGATCCGGCGGGCAGTTCGACGATCACCTCGATGGCACCCGGCTTGCCGAACGGGGACCGCTTCTTGGGTGTCTTGACCGTCAGACGGCCGCCCGAGCAGGTGACCTGGGTCTGCTGCACAGCGCGTACGTCGTTGTCGTCGGAGCCGTTGCGGGGCAGGACCTCCACGACTGTGTCGGTGCGCTTGCCCGCAGTAATGCGAGCGGTGCCGGCGTCCAGCTCGAAGGTGGCGGAGATCGGTTCGGGGGTCTCGAATGCAGGCATGACTGTTCCGTCCTCTTGGCTTGGTTGGGTGATCCCGCTGGTGGGGCGGGTGATGAGTGACGTCGGCCGGATCGGCGATCCGCCCGGTGAAAGTAGGGGTGGGCCGGACCTAGCGGACCCAGCCGGTGAAGCCCCGGCTGCCCGAGTCCTTGCCGCGACCCGGCGGACTCACGCGCTCACCGCCGTCAAGGGCGGTGGAGACGGCCCGCACCAGCCAGGCGTTGACCGACAGGCCCTCCGCTGCCGCGGCGTTCTCGGCGCGGCCCTTGAGGTGGGCGGGGAGGCGGAAGTTGATCCGCGCCATGGCGCCGTCGTCGGCGTCCGCGGGCGGCGGTGGCGGCGAGGGTGCGGCGGGGGCCGTGACCGGCGCCTGCGTCTCGTGGAACGGCTCGGGTGCGGGCGGCGGTGTCACCACGAACTCGGGGTCGAGTCCGCGCAGCCGCACGTCGACCGAGCCGGGCGCCAGCTCCCGGGTGACCTCACCCATGGCTGCGGACAGCGCGTTGAGCAAGGTGAGCCGGGTGGCGGACTCCAGAGGAGCGGTGAGCCGCTCGGCGAGGGCGCGGGCTTCGTCACCGCCGGCGTCCGCCGCGACGGCGAGTTCTTGCCGGAGGTTGTCGACGTAGGGCGTGAGGTCCATGACGCCATCATGACACATTCATGGCGCCATGGCGAGCCACGTTGGCGCTTCTCTGGCGCGATGGCCTCTGGCCTGGGATTTCTTTGCCGTCGTGGTGTGGCGTGGTGCCGTTTTGTTGAGGGTGTGGCTTGCGGGTGGCGCCATGGTGGCACCACTTGGCGCCGGGCATGGCGTTGTGTCGAGTGGCAAGGTGGCGCCAATTGCTGGAGCTTGTTGATGCAGCGTTCGACGGTGTTGCGGGCGGGTACTGCCCGGGCGTTTCCGTCACGAACTCAAAGGGACGGCGTGACCGGGGACCACATGCCGAGCCACTGCTCGGCGGCCCATGCCTCGAACCGCTCTACCTCGGTGAACCCCAGCTTTGCCGCGAGGCGCATCGAGCGGACGTTGGCGGTCTGGGTGGTGAGCACCACCGGCTCGCCGGGAAGGACTCCGTGGAACCAGTCGAGTGCCGCCGCGCACGCCTCGGCGGCGTACCCGAATCCCCACGCCCGCGGCAAGAACAGGTAGCCGAGATCGGCCTTCCCTACGGCGGCCGGGCGACGGTGCCCGGTTGCTCTCCTGAGCAGGACCTGGCCGATCATCGCCCCGTCGAGATCAACGACGAAACTCCCGGGCCGTGGCTCGGGCACCTCAGGCGTCTCGCGTTCAAGCTCGTCACGCGGGCGGGGACCGCCGAGGTAGGTGTTCACCTCTGGCGAGGCGAGCAACTCGATGAACGCCGCTCGGTCCCGCGCCTCGGGCTCACGAAGCACGAGCCGCTCGGTCCTGATCGGCTCAGGCGACCAAGCCGCGAGTCCAAGATCTTCCATCCGCGCACGCTAACAGATGGTCAAACCAACCGAACGGGAAACGCTTGGCTGCCGGCCTGCGACGCCTAGGTCTAAACTGACGGACGCTACGAGGCGACTGCGCTGGTCGCGGCCGTGAACGGTTGGCTGTGACCAGCACAGTCGCAACGGCCCTCAGACGACGTCGAATTCGTTGCCCTCGGGGTCCTGCATGGCAGCGGCGTAGAGCCCCATGTCCGGCTCATCCTTAATCCGCAGCACGGTGGCACCGGCTTTGACCAGCCGTTCCACCGCAGCCTTGACCCGCTGTGTGCGGACGTCCGATGGGATGTCACGGCCCCCACCGACCTTCAGGTCGAAGGGCCACCGGTTCTTGGCGACCTTCGGCTCCGGAACTTGCTGGAACCACACCCTCGGCCCACGTCCCGCGGGATCGATGATCGACTCCGGAATATCCCCGGCACCGACTGGCAATTCTGCCTCGGGCACCCCCACCGCCGCCCAGTGAACACGCCACGTGGCGTGCCCGCTCGGCGGAGGCTGAGGCACGTAGCCCAGGGCCTCGGCCCAGAAAGTCACCATTCTCTGCGGATCGGAGCAGTCGATCGTCAGCTGCACTGTCATGTCCAGGCTCGGAGCATCCCAGGCAGCTCTGACAGACCCATCCACTTCGCAACAGGCCCTAACGGCACAACTGAACCAACGATCAAATGACCCGAACGAGACAGCCTAGTCCGCCACAGGTTGGTGTGACAGGCCCGCCGAGTAGGCGAGGATCGCCGCTTGGACCCGGTTGCTCAGGCGGAGCATCCGCAGGATCCGGCTGACCTGCGCCTTGACCTGAGATTCCGTCAGGCCACGGCATGCGCCGATCTCGGCATTGGACAAACCCTGGGCGATCAGGGCGAGGATCGTGCGCTGTTCCTCTGGGAGGGCACGCAAGCGGTCCTGCGCGCTGGGGGCCGGCGAGAGTTCGGGAGGGGTGAACCGCTGGATGAGCGAGCGGGTCATCGACGGGGAGATGATGGCGTCGCCGCCCGCGACCGTCTTGACGGCGTTCAGCAAGTCGTGCGGCGAGACGTCCTTGACCAGGAAGCCGTCGGCCCCGCCCTTGAGGGCCGCGAAGAGGTACTCGTCCTGAGCGTAGGACGTGAGCATGATCACGCGCGGCGGCTGTGGAAGGAGCACCAGTTCGCGCGCCGCGGCGAGTCCGTCCTTGACGGGCATGCGGATGTCTACGAGGGCGAGATCCGGGTGATGCCTGCAAGCAGTGTCGACGGCTTGTGAGCCGTCGGTGGCCTCGGCGACCACGGTGATCTCGTCATCCGATTCGAGCACGAGGCGGATGCCCTGTCGTACCAGTGCCTCGTCGTCCGCCAGCAGCACCCGGATCATCGACGTCCCCAGGGGGACAGGGCTCCGGGAGCCCCTCCGCAGCCCGCGGCATGCCAGTCGCGTCGGCATCGGCGGCGGCCTCGACCGGTATGCGGGTGACGAGCGTGAACCCGCCTTGCGGCGTCGCGGACGCTCGCACGGTTCCCCCCAACAGGTCCACCCTCTCGCGTATCCCGATGAGGCCGTGGCCCCCCCCAGTGTCGCCCCGGACACCGACTCGGCCGGCCGACCGTTGAGGACGCAGACGTCCAGGCTCTGGGCGGACACCGCTACCGATACGCGGACCTCGGCTCCGGGCGCGTGCCGGACCGCGTTCGCGATCCCCTCCTGGATCACGCGGTAGGCGGCCCGCTGCGCTGCCGCGCCGGCTCTCTGGGGTTCTCCGCTGACTTGACACGTAGCTAGTACGCCCGCGCGGCGTACTTCGTTCACCAAAGCCTGAACGTCCCGCTGCCATGCTTCGGTGCTGAGTACCTGCGAACCCGCTGGTCCCTCTGCCTGCCCGTCCACATCCTCGTACCTCAAGACGTCGAGCAGGTCGCGGAGTTCACCCATCGCGCGGCGCCCCAGATCGCCGAGAAGACGGGCGCTTCGGTGCGCCGGGGAATCCTTGGCCTCACTGATTTCCAGCGCTCCTGACTGGATGACCATGAGCCCCACATAGTGGGCGACCACGTCATGAATGTCCCGGGCGATCCGCGCACGCTCCTCCAGCCGGGCGTTCCGCGTGGCCAGGTCCTGCTCACGCTGGAGTTGTTCCGTCCTGCGATGCAGGCTGCGAATGAGCGCCCGATGCGTGCGAACCGTGGTGGCCGCCAGCGTCGGAGCGACGAGCATGGGAAGCAGGTAGCCCACCGCGGCCTCCTGAACGAACAACGGCACAGGAGGTCGTTCACCGGTGATCAGCAGAAAGTCCAGGACGGGCACCGCCGCCCCGGCAAGGCCAACCGCCACCGCCCAGCGGTTCCGCCCACGCACCACCAGGGTGTAGACAGCGACGGGAAAGGTGACTCCGGAACCTCCCAGCCACAGATCGGCGATGGAGGTCGCGGCCAGTACCAGCGGCAGCCGACGTCGGGTCAGCAGGGAGAGAGCGGCGAGGATCTCCGCAGCTGTGATCGCCACGAGGAGGGCACCGGAAGGAGCCCCGTTGGCGGGCGCCGAGGGCGCCATACGCCAGAGCGGCTGGAATATCAGTGCTTGCAGAAGGACGTAGGCGAGTGCGGCCACCGTGAGCGCGGCATCGATCACGATGGCCCGACTGATCGTCAGCCGCTTCCGGTTTCGGTGCGGCCGGTGCTTGGATCGCCTCGCCGGCGGTTTCTCTTTCGCCGGCAGCGGTTCGTCCTGCGCCGCGTACACCCGCATCCTCTTGATGCCGACTGCCATACTGCCCGTCCTCCCTGCCGACTTCTCGTCGCGCCGGAGCCCGAGGGTCGGACCCGTCCCGGTTCGCGGCCCGCTCGCCTCTCCCGGCGGTGGCGTGCCGCGACGAGTAAGTCCCATGGACCTCCGGTGCCGGGCAGGCGTGAGGCGGGACTACCGTCGATCCGCTCGATGGTAGCCCCGCCCCTTTGCGCGACAGGATCAACAGCCCCTCTCGCTCGCTACTTCACGTTCACCGCGTCCCACGCCTCAGCAACGGTCCGGGCTTCGGTGCTGTCCTGCCCGAACAGGTCGGCGGCAGCCTGCAAAGTGCCCTTTCTGGCATCCAGGAAGCCGGTGTTCGAGGTGAAGTACGTCGTCACCGCCCGGAACCAGATCTGCTCGGCCGCCTCGTTGCCGATTCCCTTCACCTGGGAGTTGTCACACGTGGGGCTGTTGCCGAACTCGGACTCACCGCTGCCGTTGACCAGCAGGAAGAAGAAGTGGTTCGACACTCCGCCACCGTCGTGCGGGTCAAGTCGGCCGACATCGGGGGAGAAGCAGTCGGGCGACCTTCCGTCCCTGGAGGGGCGGTCCATGAAGCGCTGCAACCGCTTCTGCTGGGCGTCGCCCTCCAGAGCCTCGCCGAGGAGGAAGTCCGGCGGGTCGTTCGGGTTGTTGGTGAAGAACTCTGTCATCGCGCCGAAGATGTCACTTGTGGACTCGTTGAGCGCCGCCGGCTCACCCTGTTCGGACAGTGCGTTGTTCGACAGGGTCACCAAATGGCCCATCTCATGGGCGACGACGTCGAGTTCGGTGAGCGGCTTGACGTTCTGACCGTCCCCGTCCCCGAAGACCGCTGTGAAGGTCTGCGGGTCGGCGAAGGCGTTGACGACACCGTCGCCGTAGTGCGTGTAAAGGGTGGGGCCTCGCCCGTCACCGCCGAAGCCGTTGCGACCGAACTTCTCCTGGAAGTAGTCCCATGCCCGGGAAGCTCCGAAGTGCACGTCCGCCGCGACGGTCGAGCGGTTGGAGGCCTCTCCGGTCCCGAAGGTGTTGTCGTCGCTGACGACCGGCTTGGCTCCCGGCACTCCGAGCGGGTTGCCGTTGTCGCCGCCGCCCTGGCCACTGTCGCCGTCGCCTTGGCCGTTGCCGCCGCCCGTCGACGGGATCTCCTCAGGCTGCCTGCCCTGCCGGCCCGCTCCATAGCAGACCGGCACTCCCTTGAGGCAGTACCCCTCGGCATCAACTCGCAGCGCCGGCAAGGGCCCCACGCCAAAGGCGGTCCCGCCCCTGTCGGCGCTGTCTTCGCCGGGTCCGTTCCGGTCCTGACCATTGCCCGGACCGTCGCCGCCACCCGCGGGATCCTGCGGACCACCAGGGCCGGCCGGGCCGCCACCCCCACCTTGCCCGTCGCCCGCATTGCCGCGGCAGTTCGGATCCGGGTCCTGCGGCGCGCACTGGTTGTCACCGTCCAGGGTTGTCGTTCCGCCCCGCGTGGCGTCCGTGAGTTCGAACCCACCCTGTTGGCCGGGATTCGTCTCCAGTTTCACCTGCCCGCTGTAGAGGGTGTTGCCCGATCCCTGCTCGTGCCTGTACCGATCCCGGGTGCCAAGGACCTGCCCGTTCTCCGCGTCGACGTAGGTGTGCACCTCGGCGGGAGTGCTGTCGCCGCGGACTCCGCGGATCACGTTCTCGTAGGCGAGCCGGGGTTGCTTCCTACCTGCCCACACGACGAGCCGGGATCCCGCCCGCGCCTCCCGGGCCGAGTCCTTGCCCGAGCGGGCCACCCCCTTCTTGGCTTTCCCGTCCTGCGCTGGTTCCTGCAAGGGGCTGTGCTTGAACGCGCTCGTCCACGCGTCCTCGACTGAGAGCGCGGGCTGGGTGTCGAAGCCGGGCGCCGAAGCGAGCGTCTGGCTGACGCCCTTGAGCCGGCCGTCCCCGGCCATGTGCAGAGCGAGGTCGCCGCCGATGACCGGCAAGCCCTCGTAGTACCGGTCCATTCGTATGTGCCGGTCCCCGTCTTTTTCCTGTTGGATGGCCCGGATCCTGAATGTCTGGCCCCGTGCGTAGTGCGACGTGGCCGGATCGCCCTTGAGCGCCTCGTAGGCCAGTGCGCGGAGGTCAGTCGCCTTCGGATCCGGCGGGTTGGCGGACGCGTTGAACGCTATGAGGGTGACGCAGGAACCGACCAGTCCTATGGCCGCTACGAGAGAGGTGGGCCGCTTGTAGAGGGGAGGCCGTCGTCGTCTTGTCATGTGAAGTCCCGGGGTCGATGGGTGGGTTGGTCGCGATGGACGCGCCCTTGCAGCCGCGCCGAAGGAGATTCCGGCGTGGCCCCGCAGCGGGAGACCATGGGTGTGGGGTTCAACCCCGTGCTGTTGGCCCGCCCGCGCCGGGTGGTTGGAATTCAATGACCGACGAACGTCACGGGGATCAGCCTCAAGGAGGAATCATGAGACAGCTGTGGTGTCTTGAGGCGCGGGGGAACTGGAACAGAAACCCGGCCGAGCGGACAGGTCCATGCGGATGACAGCGGTCCTTGGCGCGGAGTGCTCCGACGCTACCGACGAGTGGCCGGGATCCAGAACGCAGAGATGCCCCACCCGGCCCCGACTGCGTACGGTGCCGAGGCACGGCGCATGGGGGGCGGGTGGGGCTCGTCGTCAGGGCCTGGTGATGCATGACTGATCAACGCGCGCCGGTGCGGTCTGCGGTTACACTCTCGCCGTGACCAGCTCAGATGAGCCTGCTCCAGGAAGCTGCGCGCGGGGACTGTCCGGCGCACACGACCCGATCGTGCCGGTGCGGCCGGCTGGGCAGGAGTCGTTCCGGAGCCTTGGTCGTCGGGATCTTCTGGGGCTGGGCCTTGGCGGGTTCGCAGCTGTCCTGGTCGGGTGTTCCGCGGACTCCGGCCCGGTGCGTCGGCTGCGGCTCGCAACGGGGGCGCAGGGTGGGCCGTACCACGCCTTCGGCCGGGCGCTCGCCGACGCCGTTGCCACAAGTGGGCATCGGCTGGAGGTCGTTCCCGTGGGCACCTCGGCGAGCGTGGACAATCTGCGTCGGCTCGGCGAGGGGTCGGTCCAGCTGGCGTTGGCGATGGCGGACGTGGCTCAGGACGCGGTGTCGGGGCTCGGGCAGTTCTCTCAGCCTCTTGCGGTGACGGCGCTGGCCCGGGTCTATGTGAATTACACACACCTTGTCGTTCCGGCGCGCGGGCCGGTGCGATCGGTCCATGAACTCGCCCGACGGCCGGTGGCCGCTGGTGCGGAGGGTTCGGGGGTGCAGGTGTTGGCGGGACGGTTGCTGCGGGCGGCCGGGCTGACCGGCGACCGGTCGGTGCGGGAACTGCGGCTCGGCCTTGCCGAGTCGGTGGAAGCACTGCGCGAGGGTACGGTCGATGCGTTGATCTGGTCCGGAGGTGTGCCGACGCCCGCGCTGTCGGCGCTCGCGCGGGCTCTGCCGTTGCGGTTGCTGCCGCTGGATGGCGTCGCGGGCGCGCTGCGTGAGCGCTACGGCTCCCAATACACGGCGGTCACGCTTCCGGCCGGGGCGTACGGGCTGCCCGAACCCGTGGGCACGATCGGTGTGGGCAACTACTTGACGGCGCGGGCCGATGTGCCGGAGGGCGCGGTACGCGAGTTGCTCCAGGTGGTGTTCGACCGGTGGCGTGACTTGCTGCGGGATGTGACGGCGGGGGCGCGGCTGGAGCCCCGGTTCGCCATCTCCACCGGTCGTGTGCCGCTCCACCCGGGCGCGGTTGCGTACTACCGGTCCGTGTACGGCTGAGCGGTGCGGCCGCAGGGCGTGCACGGTGATCGGCACGAGGCGTCGGAATGAGGGTCACCGGTCCGTCTTCTGGGCCGGGAGCTGCAGTTCCACGACCAGCCCCCGCGGCGTGTTGTGGCTGGTGGCAAGTCGGCCGCCGCTGATCCGTGCGATCTCGTCGGCGATGGCCAGCCCCAGTCCGCTGCCGGGCACGTTTTGATGCTGGGTGCTGCGGACGAAGCGCCGCAGCAGTGTGGGCAACTGATCCGCGACCACTCCGGGGCCGTTGTCGGCGACACGTACAACGACGGTCTGGCCCCGGAGCGTCGCGTGCACCTCGACACAGCCGCCGGACGGTACGAACTTGGCGGCGTTGTCGAGAAGGGCGTCCAGGACGCGGCCCGCCGCGTCGGCCAGGGCCCGCGCCCGCAGATTGTCGCGGATGTCGGCGGTCAGTTCCAGGCCGCTTGCGTGGAAGACAGGCTTCCAGGCGCTCACGCGCTCACGCGCCGCCGCCGACACGTCCTGGTCGGTGAGTTCGGCGGTGCCCGATTCCACCCGTGCCAGGGTGAGCAGACCGTCGAGCAGTTCTCCGAGACGTTCTGCTTCGTCGAGCGCGCGGGAGTGCTCGGCCCGGCCGGCGCCGGGGCCAAGGTGCGGCTCGACGTTCTCCAGCTGAAGCACGAGGGTCGCGAGTGGGTTGCGCAGCTGGTGGGAGGCGTCGGCGACGAAATCGCGCTGACGGTTGATGGAGTCGGTCACCGCTTCCGCCATGGTGTTGAAGTGGCTTCTCAGACTGCGCAGTTCCGGCGGTCCGGTCTCGGAGACGGCCCGCGCCTCGAGACTGCCGGCGCCCAGCCCTTCCACAGCCCGGTCCAGATCGCGCACCGGCCGTATCAGCCAACGGGTGATCCCGGCGGCAACCAGGGCAGCCGCGGTGAACGCGGCCAGGGCGCCGGCTGCGATGAGTGCCCAGCTGAAGGCGACATCCCGTCGTGCGGCGCCGGTGGGGACGGCCAGGATGACGGCTCCGCTGACCCGCTCGTCCCGCCCCACCGGTTCGGCCAGCACCACGACCGACGGCCCCCAGGGCCGGATCGTCGGCAACTTCGCTGTGGGGCGTCCGGTCAGGGCCTGGCTCCGGGCGTCCATCGCCTTGGAAGCGGCGACCGCCGCGGCTCCCGTCCCGGCGTGTGCGACGGTATGTCCGGCTGTGTCCACAATCAGTACATCGGCCCCGTACAGCTCGGCATACCGGCCGATCTCTGCGGCCAGTTCGGACCGGTCGGCGGCGGTGCGCACCAGGTCGGCGAGGTCGGCGAACCGTACTGCTTCGAACCGCCGCTCAAGCAGCAGATGCTCGGTCCGGCCGCGCGCGGAGGCGTTGGCCAGGGGAAGGGACAGCAGGAACACCGCAGCTCCCATGAGCACGATCAATACGGCCAGGAGTCTGCGCCTCATCGACTGTTCTCCTGGCTTGCGGCGCCGAGTTGGTAGCCGAACCCGCGGACCGTACGGACCAGGCCGGGCCTGCCCGTCTTGGCGCGGATACCGGCCACATGGACATCCAGGGAGCGGGAAACCGCCAGAAAAGCATCGCCCCAGATACGGTCGAGGATCTCCTGGCGCGAGTGCACCTCGTCGGGCCGGGCCGCCAGCAATGCCAGTACGTCGAACTCCCGGCGGGTCAGCTGCACCGGCGTCCCCGCCACTCTGACGGTGCGGCCCGCCGGGTCGATCTCGACGTCTCCCGTGCACACGGGCCTGCCGGTGCCTCTGGCACCGGACGATACGCCCGTGCGGCGGCGCACGGCGTCGATGCGGGCCATCAGCTCGGTCATCCGGAAGGGCTTGACCACATAGTCGTCGGCGCCCGCGCGCAGGCCCTGCACGATGTCGCGCTCCTCGCAGCGGGCTGTAACGACGATGAGGGGCGCGCCGCACACGGTGCGCAGCCGCCGCAGCAGCTCGAGCCCGTCCAGGTCCGGCAGGCCCAGGTCGAGCAGCACGAACTGAGCTTCGCGCCCATGCTGCAGGGCGTCCGTGGCGCGGCCGACTCTGCGGACGGTGTGCCCGCGCTGGGCGAGGGCCGTGCCAAGGGCGTGGGCCATACGGTCGTCGTCCTCGACCAGAAGTGCGTGCATGCGGCCTTTCCTCTGTCACCTGGGACAGTGCCCTCTGGATACCTCACGGGCAGGCCCCGGCGGAAGAGGCCGCCCGGCCGAGGCTGCTGCGCGGCCACGGCCCGCGCAGCAGCCGGGACGGATCAGCGTGCGGCCTCCACGGCAGCCCCGGCCGCCCGTTCCCCGCCGGCTGCGGAGTCCGCGGCAGCCTCGGCACGGCTGAGTGCCGCATCGCGGGTGTCCGGCATCAGGACGTAGGTGACCAGGGAGATCAGCGCGCACCCGGACACGTACCAGAAGAACATGGTCTCCTGGCCTGCGTCCTTGAACCACAGGGCCACATACTCCGCCGTGCCGCCGAAGAGCGCGTTGGCGATCGCGTAGGGCAGCGCCACGCCCAGGGCGCGCACCCGGGTGGGGAACAGTTCCGCCTTCACGGCCGCGTTGATCGACGTGTAACCGGTGACAATCACCAGGGCCACCAGCGACAGCCCCAGCGCCGACCAGTACGACGTCGCCGACCGCAGGGCCATCATGAGCGGGTAGGTTCCGACGGTGCAGCCGACGGCGAAGGTGATCAGCAGCGGGCGGCGGCCGATCCGGTCCGACAGCGCCCCGGCGAAGGGCTGCAGCACGGCGAAGACGGTCAGCGACGTGAAGCTCACCAGCGTGGCGGTGGTCTTCGCCATGCCCGCGCTGCCGATCAGGTACTTGGTCAGATAGGTGGTGTACGTGTAGTAGGCCACCGTGCCGCCGAGAGTGAGCGCCATGACGAGGCCCGCCTGGCGGCGGTGCTGCCACAGTGCCTTCAGTGAGCCGCGAGTGCTGTCGTCGTGGCTGCCACCGGAGGACTCCTCGGTGAACGCCTCGGTCTCCTGCAGACGGCGCCGCAGCCAGAAGACCACCACGGCGAACAGCGCACCCAGCACAAAGGGGATCCGCCAGCCCCAGCTCGCCAGCTGGGAGGTGCTGAGGGTGTGCTGCATGGTGATGAGGATCCCCAGGCCGAGGAGTTGGCCGCAGGTCATCGACACGTACTGCATCGACGACCCCAGCCCACGGCGGCCACGGGCCGATGCCTCGGTCAGATACGTGGCGCTGGCCGCGTACTCGCCGCCGATGCTCATCCCCT
The DNA here is from genome assembly GCF_006715635.1 of Streptomyces sp. SLBN-118. NCBI lineage: Bacteria > Bacillati > Actinomycetota > Actinomycetes > Kitasatosporales > Streptomycetaceae > Streptomyces > Streptomyces sp. SLBN-118. The sequence goes on along the minus strand of NZ_VFNP01000001.1, from coordinate 378,507 downwards.
GCAGCAGTCGCGCGAGCAGGAGGACCAGCGCACCGGCGTAGCCGGCCTGGCCGTAGGTCGGGGCGACGGCGATCAGTAGGGCGGCAACCGACATCATGGCGACGGTGAGGGTGAGTGCGCTCTTGCGTCCGTGCCGGTCCGCGGCTCGGCCGAGGACCCAGCCGCCGACTGGGCGCATCAGAAAGCCGACGGCGAAGATCCCGGCCGTGTTCATCAGCTGGGTGGTCGGGTTTTCGCCGGGGAAGAACGAGTCGGCGAAGTAGATGGCGAAGGTGGCGTAGACGAACCAGTCGTACCACTCGACGAGGTTACCGAGCGACCCGCCGATCAGGGCGAGGCGGCGCTTTGCACGCTCATCGCCGGGCGGCCTCCCGGTCATGAGGTGGGACGATGACATGGCGGCTCCAGACGAGAGAAGTCCCCTGGTGGGAGAGGGGATGACGTGCCCAGAGCATGCGAAGTGCCGACCCGTGGGACAAGGCTTGGCCCCCAGATCTAACACGCCGCTAAGAAAGGGGGAGTGCAGGACGCCTCGCGCCGCGCCGAGATGTGAAACCGCCGCCGATCCGCGGTCAGCCCACCACCCTGCGCATACCGCAAACCACCGGCCTACCGCAGCGATCAGCACATGTCACCCCCGACAACGCTCCTAAGAGATCAGTAACTGGGCGATAGTGCGATCATTACGGGCGTGCCTGACTGGACCTATCATCCGCTGAGTCCCCTCGCGGCCGGCCTCTTGGGAGCCTCGCGCTCGCGACGTGTGGCATTGCGACTCCTGGCGCTGCTGACCGCCCTGCCGGGCGGCACCAGGTTGGTCGCCGCCTTCCTGGGCCGGTTCCGGCCACCGACGGGCCTACGGGTCGGCGCGGTGGTGCCGGTCGCGCACGCTCGGGACGCGCTGCGAGTCCTGCCCGCGCTGGGTGCGACGGTCATCGAGGTCGGCCCTGTCGGTTCGCATCAAGTGCCGGCGGTCCGGGCGGCCTTGGCAGGGCGACGCTGTGAGGTAATAGTCCGGGCCGAGGCCCCGGACGTGGCCGCAGCGCTTGGTCCGGACGTCGACCGGGTCGTAACCGGCCCTGAACCGGACCTGGTTCACCTGAACCAGAATGATCCGGATGACTGCAGCGTCGAACGGGCCGTGGCAGCACTGGCCGACCCGGCAGCGACAGTCCTGGCCACCACAGACCTCCTCGTGGCCACCGGACCGGGCTGGTTCCGACGGGTCATGGAAGCGGCGACACCCACCGAACCGGCGCAGCGCTGGCAGAACCTCCGGCGAAACCCCCTGCGTTGGCCGTCCTGGGCGTGGGGTGTGCTGGTCGGGCTCGGGATGATCGGCGCGGGCATGGCCGCCGCTGCGATCACCCTCGGGCCGCTACTGCTCTGGTACGACTCCGACTACCTCGGCGCGACCAGGGATGATCTGCACGAGCTCAACCACCACTTGGTGCACTTCCTGCAGCACGACAGGATCACCTTGGCCGGGACGATGGTCTCCATCGGCATCCTGTATACCGGCCTGGCCTGGGGCGGCATACGGCACGGCTGGCTGTGGGCCCGCGACGCCTACCTCATCTCCGGCGCGGTCGGTTTGCCCACGGTGTTCTATTTCCTGGGCACCGGCTTCGTCGAGCCGTTCCACACAGCACTCACGGCGGTGCTGTTCCCACTGCTGCTCCTCACTGTCTGGCGGTCCCCGGCGCGCCCGCGGTGGAGCATTCAGCCAGACGCACCCGAACCCCTGCGCCGACGGGCCTTGACCGGCCAGCTGTTGATGATCCTCACCGGTACTGGGCTGCTCATCGGCGGTGCGACCATCTCGGTGGTCGGACTGACGCGCGTCTTCGTCCCGACCGACCTGGTCTTCCTCGGCGCCGACGCCGCCCACCTGCACGCCGCCGGCCCGCACCTCATCCCGTTCATCGCCCATGACCGGGCCGGGTTCGGCGGCGCGTTGCTGTCCGCAGCGATCGCAATCATCCTGATCAGCGCCTGGGGCTGGCGGCGAGGAGCATCGTGGGTGTGGTGGACACTCCTGCTCGCCGCCGCCTTCGGCTTCGGCCCGACGATCGTGATCCACCACCTGATCCACTACACCGATGCCATGCACCTGGCGCCAGTCTATGCGGGCACTGTGCTCACAACAGCAGCCCTTACCCTTGCCCGCCCGTACCTGTGCAGCCCGACGTCCCCTACCGATCTCGGCCAGGACGACATCGGCAGGTACGCAACCGCCGATGCCGGCACGGCGCCCGTCTAGGAACGCAGAGTGGCGTCGGCCCGCCGGTCCCGCATGCGACTCGTCTCGACGGGCACCCGGTGGTCGCGACCTCGCCTTCCCGGTGAGCGTCCTATGTGTCAGCCCACGTTGAGCACTTTGGCTTTGCTGGGTACGCCTTGGGAGTTGAGGGCGAAGAGGAAGTATGTGCCCGGCAGTGCGACGCCCGGGTCGGCCGGCACCGTGACCTCGTACGTTCTGGTGTCTGTCTGGCGGGCTGTGAGCGGGACGCGGCGTTGGCCGTTGTCGTTGGAGTGGGTCGCGGCGCCTGTGCGGACCAGGGCGAAGGAGGTTACCGCGGTGTCGGTGGTGATCGTGAGTTTCGTCCCGTTGGCTGCGCGGGCCGGGACGCCGCCGGTGATCTGGGGCCGGGTCTTCTCGGTGCCGTCGGCGTTGAGGAGGTAGGGCGGGGTGAAGATCGCCCCGTCGGGATGATTGGTGGCGCAGGCCCCGCACAAGCCGCCCCCGCCGCTGAATATGCGGCCGTCGGGCAGCAGGTTGGCGACGCTGTGGTAGTTGCGCGGCACGGCCATTGCGGCCATGCGGCTGAACCTGCCGGTCGCCGGGTCCCAGATCTCCGGAGTCATTGCGGATGTCGCGTCGCTGAACGGGACCGGGTAGGACTGGCCGCCGAAGACCGCGACCTTGCCGTCGGGCATCACGACGCTGTTGGCGAACGCGCGGGCGTAGGCGAGGTCGCCGGTGCGTGTGCTGACCGGCCTTCCGCCCCCGTTGAGGTCGACGGTGTAGGCGCGCCGGGTGGCCTTCACGTTCTCGTAGGCGGTGGCGCCGCCCAGGGTGAGCAGCTTGCCGATGTCGTACGCGACGGCGTTGCCGTTCATCGCGTCCTGGCTGTCGGCTCGGGTGCCGGCTGGGGTGATGCTGCCGTTGCCGCTGGTGGAGATCCAGTTGATCTGCTTGCTGGGTCCGAGCTGCAGCACGCGCCCTTTCGAGGTGGCGTGCAGCCACTCGTGGTTGTCGGCGCGGTAGGGGCCGCGGGGGTCGGCCGTCATGGTCGTGGTGACGGGGACGCCGTCGAGCTTGCGCCATGTGTGCGGTGCGGCAGGTTCAGCCCGTTGCGGCAGCGGTCCCGTCCCCAGTTGGGGCCTCGCAGTGGACCGCGGCCCGGCACGAGGCCTACGCCAACGACCGGCGATCCGTTGCAGGGCCGGGGGCACCGGGCGGCACGAACGGGCGCAACGGCGATGTACCGGACCGCGGCTCCCTGCAATCTCAAGGTCAAGCTACGGCGAGCCCTGCCCTGCTACGAGAGCGACAACGAACTCCTCCTTGTCACCGCAATGAACTGAAGAACGCCCGGATGTCGAGGACCAGCAGGTCGGGCGCCTCCAGGGCGGCGAAGTGACCGCCCCGGTCGAACTCGGTCCAGTGCACGATCGTGTTCTTCTCCTCGGCGTAACGCCTGATGGCCACATCCTCCGCGAAGTTCGCGACACCGGTGGGCACTTCGGAGCGCGTGGCGGGGAACCAGTCGAGGCCATGGCTGTTCTCGTAGTACATCCGGGCAGCCGAGCCCGCCGTGCCGGTCAGCCAGTACAGCATCACATTGGTGAGTAGCGTGTCGCGGTCGATCGCGTCCTCGGGCAGCTCGGCCGCCCTGCTCGTCCACTCCTTGAACTTCTCCATGATCCAGGCGAGCTGGCCCACCGCCGAGTCGGTGAGGCCGTAGGCCAGTGTCTGCGGGCGCGTCGACTGGATGGCGTGGTAGCCGAAGCCGTCGCCGGTGAATCTGGCGATCGCTTCGAGCCGTGCCTTCTCGCTCTCGGTGAGCTCCGAAACGACCTCGTCGGGCACCGGTCCGAGCGGGATGAACCCCACCGAGGCGGCATTCACATGGACCCCGACGACCGAGTCAGGGGCGTGCCTGCCCAGCGCGGGGGAGATGAGCGCGCCGAGGTCGCCGCCCTGGGCGCCGTAGCTCTCGTATCCGAGCCGTCGCATCAGCTCGTCCCAGGCCCGCGCCACCCGGGCGGCGTTCCAGCCCCCGTCGGTGGTCGGACCCGAGAAGCCGAATCCGGGGATGGTCGGAATCACCAGGTGGAAGGCGTCGGCGGGATTGCCGCCGTGGGAGCGGGGATCGCTCAACGGGCCGATCACATCGAGGAATTCGACGATCGAGCCAGGCCAGCCGTGGGTGAGGACCAGCGGCAGCGCGTCCGGCTCGGGGGAGCGGACATGCAGGAAGTGGACTTGCGCGCCGTCGATCTCGGTGAGGAACTGCGGGTACTCATTGAGCTGTGCCTCATGCTTGCGCCAGTCGTAGCCGCTGCTCCAGTACTCTGCAAGGGAGCGGATGTACGGGAGCGATGCGCCGTATGCCCAGGCTGCGCCCGGAAGTTCATCGGGCCAGCGGGTCTGGGCCAGCCGCTCGCGGAGGTCGTCTAGCTGCGACTGGTCGGTCTCGATTCGATACGGCCGGATCTGCTGGTGTGCGCTGTTGTCTGCCATGCCCCTGACGGTAGACAGCTTTGCGGACAACTATTGTCCTCAACAGCTTGGCACTCGGGAGAGCGTGGCGTTCACGCAAGCTGGTCCTCGTTCGCCGGCCGGCGCCAGGATCCAAGATCGCCGAACGGTCGCAGGCGGCAGGCTCCGTTCGGCCGGCCTTCTGCCGGATCAGCGGTGGCCGGGGAACCGCAGGGCGTTCGCCCAGAGCCGGGTGACCGTGGACACGAGTTCCTCGAAGTCCACCGGTTCACCTTCTGCTTGACCTTCACCGAGCGTGAAGGCGTTGTAGGCCATGACGCTGACCAGCCGGACAGTGCACGGGAGGCCATCATCGGATCGACCTCACGGTCTGCGACCCCCCGAGCCTGAAGGTCGGCGATACCGCGGGCGTTGCGGCGGATGAACGCGTCAGGTCGGCACTCGGCTGCCGTTGCGGGAAGGCGGTGCTCTCGGCCTTGACAATCCATATCCAGGGCGGAAGGCTGACCGACCAGTCGGTATGAGGGGGGCATCGTGACTGAGTTGAGCATCTCCACTGCCGAGGGCGTCTTCGACGCGTTCGTGGCGGGTCCGCCCAAGGGCCGCCCGGTGCTGATGCTGCACGGCTTCCCGCAGACGGGTCTGGTGTGGCAACGGCAGATCGCGGTGCTGGCCGCGCACGGCTACCGGGTGGCGGCGCCCGACCAGCGTGGGTACTCGCCCGGGGCCCGCCCCGAACGCGCCGAGGACTACCGCATGAGCGTCCTGGTCGACGATGTGGTCGCGATCACGGACGAACTGGGCTGGGCGTCGTTCGACCTGGTCGGCCATGACTGGGGAGGCGCGGTGGCGTGGTGGACCGCCGCTGCCAACCCCGGCCGCGTACGAACCCTGACGGTTGTCTCGACCCCTCACCCGAGGGCTCTGGCCACCACCCTGCGCACCGATCAGGACCAGCGCGAACGATCGCGCTACATGATCGACTGGCGCGACACGCCCGCGACCGAAGAACGCATGCTCACCAACGACGCCTCGGAGCTTCGCGCCGCGTACGCCGGAAAGATCCCGCAGGCCAGTGCCGACGCCTACGTGCAACACCTGTCCCAGCCGGGCGCTCTCACCGCGGCGCTGAACTGGTACCGGGCCGGCCGCCCTGACGGCGCGATCGGCCCCATCGACGTGCCCACCCTGTACGTCTGGAGCACCGCGGACAGCGCGTTCGGCGAGGCCGCCGCGCAGGAGACGGGGCAGTGGATCAACGGGCCGTACCGGTTCGAGACCCTCCAGGGCATCAGCCACTGGGTCCCCGAGGAGGCGCCCGAGACGCTGAACCGCCTGCTGCTCGACCATCTGCAAACGCACGGCGAGTACGGAACCACAGCTAACCGTTCCTAGAGACTGAGTGGCTGTTCGCGGATCGGTTCGCCCGCCGGTACGCCGACGTGCGCCTGCGCCCAGAGAGCTTGGCCGTGACCGACCGGGGGGTGACGACCACATCGGCCTTCAGCGCCATGTATGACTCCGCGCTGCAGCTCATCCGCGAGCACGACGGCCCCCGCGTCGCCCGCAGCACCGCGCGTATCTCTCGTTCTCCGGTCTGCTCGTGCGCGGCCGTGGTGGGAAAATGAAGTGGGTGATCCGCAGCTGAGGAGGTGGATCATGGGACAGGCTCGTGAGGTCATGGACCGGCTCACGGATGCGCTCACCACGCACCCGGATCTGAAGGTCATCGCTGAGTTGTATGCCGAGGACGCGATCGCTGTCACCCCCGACGAGGGGGAGATCCGCGGGCGCGACAACATCGTGGAGTACTGGCGGCAGATGACGGAGGCGGTCCCCGAAGCCAGATTCGAGTCGTTGCACGCGTACGAGGCCGGCGACACAGCCATCGACGAGGGGTTCTTCAGCGGCAGGAACACCGGGCCGCTGCATCTGACCTCCGGGGAGACTCTTCCCGCGACGCAGAAGGAGATCAGAATCCGCGGGGTGGACATCGCCACCGTGGCGGACGGCCGGATCGTCGACTACCGGCTCTACTTCGACGAGATGGACTTCTTGGGGCAGCTGGGGCTGCTGCCCGATGAGCCGTCCTGAGCACTCGTCCGTCAGGGGATCGAGTGGAGGGCGTACCCGTGCACGCGGACTACGACGGTCCAGGGCTGGACCGCGCGTCCAGCGTCAGTCTGCTGGGGCGCCGCTAACGACCTGACGCACATGTCCGCGCGGGCGGTGGAGCTGGTTCGGCTGCGCCAGCGCAGGGAACTGCGGCAGTTCGTGGGGTGGGACGGTGTAGCTGGGTGGTGGGAGTTGCCGGAGTGACTGCCACCGGTCCGAAGTGCGCCTTCCCTGCGGCACCTTCCGCCTCGACATGGACGGGCAAGCGGTAGCCCCCGGCATGGTGGTGTTCCGCCTCCGTGTACCGAGTCGGAGCCCGGAGTGGCTCGGGGTCGGCCTTCGGCCTCGGGCAGGGCTTCAGTCGAAGGCTCTGCCGGTGAGGGCGAAGAGGCGGGCGCAGCGTTCAGCCATCGCGTCCGGCGTCTGGTCGGGGTGGTTGATCCACCAGCGGACCAGGGCGGTGACCAGGCCTCGCCATGCGTACTTGAGCGCGTCCGCGTCGAGTGGGTCCGTAGATCCCGCCGCGCGCAGCAGCTCGGCGGTGCCGGTCGCGGCGAGTTGGTCGATGGCGGTCCGGTAGCGCTCGGCGGCGCGGGCAGGCCCGCTGTCGAGGGGCAGCGAGGTGTCGTAGAGCACGAACCATGCCTCGCGCCGGCCCTCCAACGCGGTGAAGATGCTGCGCAGCACCAGCAGTGGTGTGTGCGGTGTGGTGCCTCGGCCCTGCGTCATGGCAATGCGCATCGCGTCCAGTAGTTGGTCGCCGACCGGGGTCAGGCACGCGAGGTAGAGGTCCTGCTTGGCGCCGAAGTACTGATGCAGCAGCGTCTTGGTGACGCCGACGCGCCCGGCGATGGCGGCCAAAGACGCTGCGGAGTAGCCGTGACGCCCGAACTCCTCGGTGGCCGCGGCCACGATCTGCTGCTCTCGGCGGGCCCGCGGGACACCTTTGGTGCCGGCCGTGCCTTTGGGGGTGGTCATGAGATCGATATTACCTTACGGTAAATTACCTCAAGGTAAGTTCCTGGTGGCAACCACTGGAGTACCGAACGATGACTCACCCCGTGCCCGCGCCCAGCACCTCCCGTGTCCGCTCCGCCGTCCGCACCGAGGTCGGCACCGCCGCACGTCACATCACCGGCCACCCCGCCACCGTCAACTGCCGCCTCACCCACGTCTACCCCGACGGTGCCGCCCCCTACTTCACCGTGCTCGCCGCCGGCAGGCCCGGCGACGAAGTCGCCGTCTGGGACGACCTCAAGTCCGTCGCGGGCGACATCCTCCACCGCTACCGGGCCACCATCACCCACCACCACGCCGTCGGCCGGGACCACCGCCCGGGCTACGACCGCCAACGCCCCGAACCCTTCGCTCTCGCCCTGCGCGCCGCCAAACATGCCCTTGACCCGCACGGCATCCTCAACCCCGGCGTGCTCTTGGACTGAACCCCCCTCTTCGGACCGGCGGGCGCCGCAGACACGGCCTGCAACGGTGGGCCAGGACAGGGCGAGGGCGAACCGTGTGGCGTGCCGGCCCGGCGACAGTCCCGCACGGTGCGGCACGAAGAGCCGAACTGCCTGATCTCGCGGCCAGTCGGCGCAGTCTCCGGCTTCACGTCTACGGCGGCTGCCGGCATCTGTGGTGCCCGCAGAATGCTCGGCCTCTCGCTACCGAGGCCTTGATCCGGGCTCACGGCTCCAGAAACCCGGGAGCGGAGCTGCCAACTCGGCTACAGGAAGGCGCCATTGAGGCGGTAGCACCATCCCCTCTCAGAATTCCAGCACTTCAAGGGTTGGGGGATCGGGGGCGCCGCAATGGGGGAGATAGCAGTGCCAGTCAGGACCGTGTATGCCCGTGCGGCAAACAGTTCCGCGGGACAAGCGTGAAGTGCAGTCGCTGCCGCGCTACGTGGCTTACCTGTCGTCAGTGCCTGGAACAGTTCTACGGCCATGGACGGGTCTGCAAGAGATGTCAGGCCAGGGTGAAGCAGTGCGCCCGCTCCGGGGGCGAGCGCTGGGTGAAGCCGGTGCTCAAGCCCCTCATCAGCGGTCCGTCGATGCCTCCGGGCCCGGTGACACCACCCCCCGGATCATGAACAACAAGGGGGGGAAGTCATGCCGGACCCGAAGGCCGGAGGCCCCATTGCGGAGCCACGAAAAAGGTGACCGGGGGGCCTGCGCGGATGAAAACCCGGTCACTTATGAATAGTTACCTGACCGCCGACACCAATGGGCCGCCGTGGGAAAATTCTTATGCGTCCTGCGGATACCAGCGCAGTTCCACAGTGTTGCCGTCCGGGTCCTGCACATAGAGGGAGACCGCGGTGCCCCGGGCGCCGAAGCGCTCGTCGGGACCGTCCAGCACCGTGAAGACGCCGGAATCGATGACCTGCTGCCAGTCGAGCGGCTCGACCACCAGGCAGATGTGGTCGACATTGGAGCCCTCCGGTCGCTCGGCGGGCTCCTCGACGAGGTCGATGATGGTGGTCGCGCTCACCCGCACGGACGGGAAGGGGACCTTGTCGGCCCGCCACTCCTCCACCCGCACTGGCTGCAGGCCCAGAGAGCCGGTGTAGAAGGCGAGCGAACGCTCGATGTCGGCGACGTTGAGGACGAGATGGTCGAAGGCGATCACGCGCATGGGTATCTCCGCGGGGTCGGGGCGCCCGGGGCGCCGATGGTGGTACGAGGGGGGCCGGCGGCCCCGGACCTCGCCGTTCTGCGGTGGCTGGTCACCGGCTGTCGTGGCCTGCCCCTGGTGTGAGCATCGCCGAGCCGGCATTCATTGGTCCAACGCATGTTTGTCATCTGATTCAGCTCGTTTCACGATTGACCTATGGATCTTCAGCAGATGGGTTATGTCCTCGCCGTGGCGGAGACCGCCAGCTTCACCCGCGCCGCCGAGCAGCGCCACATCGTCCAGTCCGCGCTCAGCCACCAAGTGGCCCGGCTGGAGAAGGAGCTGGGCGCCCGGCTGTTCGATCGGACCAGCCGCCGGGTGCGGCTGACCACCGCCGGGCAGGCGTTCCTGCCTGCTGCCCGCCAGTCCTTGGGACCACGGGCGGCATTTCGCGGTAGTCGCCCCGGGCCACCCGCTGGCCACGGAACACGAGGTGGATCTCCGCTCCCTCGCCGAAGAGGTGTTTGTGGATTTCGCCGACGGCAGCGCCGCTCGTGCCCAGCCGGACCAGGCGTTCGCGGCGGTCGGTCTGCGGCGCGAGGTCGCCTTCGAGGTGTCCGGTGTCGAGCTCTGCAGCGTGGCGAGGGTGACCAGTTCGGCATCGCGCAGGCGGGGCGTAATGCCGACCGGCGGGCGTCACGGCGCCACGTCGGGATGCTCCTTCAGCAGGTCGTCGGTCGTCGCATAGAGTGCTGTCGCGAGGGTGTCCACGTCGTTCGTCACAAAACGATCTTGGACACCCTCGTTCTCGTCTCCGCAGGCACCCCTTGGACCACGCCACCAGGAGGAACCAGTGTCATACCCGCAACTGCTCACCCCCGAGGAGAAGCTCGCCGACGCGAAGAAGCTGTTGAGCCTCCCGCGTATCGTCGTGATCTGCGGCTCCACCCGCTTCATGACCGAGATGAACGAGGCCGATCTGCGGGAGACCAAAGCCGGAAAGATTGTCGTCAAACCGGGCTGTGACATGAAGTCGCCGCACGAACTCTGGTCCGATCCCGTCGAGGCCGAGGCGCTGAAGGTTCGACTCGACGATCTGCACCGGGCGAAGATCCGGCTCGCTGATGAGGTGCTCGTAGTCGGCGACTACATCGGAGACAGCACCCGAGCCGAAATCGCCTACGCCCGGTCGCTGGGCAAGCCCGTGCGGTTCACGCACCCCGAAGTCGACCCTGACGCCTGACCGCCCGCCGCCACGGGTCGGCAGCCCGCCGCCTGACCGTCTCACGGTGGCTTCGGCCGCCGCCCACCCCGCACCCTCCGCAGGCATCCCTGGGAATTGATCATCTAGTTCCATGCCCTTGAGGTTCCTGATCCGCCCGGCAGATTCCTTGGAGGACGCCCGGACGGTCGCGATCTACGACTTCACGAACGGCCCCGCCGGGTACCTCCACACCAACTGCCGGGTGAACCCACGACGGGCGTAGCCTGCGCTGCCCGAAGATCGAGGTCAGGTCGTGAGTTGGTATCGGAGCTCGTGGGTGGGGATACAGGCGTTCACGGGCGAGCTGTCGGCCCCAGACTCTCTCTTGGAAACCGCCGTTGTCTGTCAGAACACGGAGTCTGAGGACGGCTTCAGCGCCGACCCGCGGCCATGTGGGCTGGTGGGTCAGCCGGGCCTCCGCCGAGTTCGTACCCGATCGCGCGCCCCGAGGTCCAGAAGATCCGTGGCTGCCTCCGGATCAGACAGCCCGATCTGCCAGCTGCTGCTCGCGTAGCCCTGCCTGGGCACTTGGGTGCGTACGGGGCCGGCTGCGGGCCGCCCGGTCCTGGCCGCTTGAGCTGAGGCCGGTCTGTCGAGCCAGGGACCGGTGTCACGGACCGGCAATGAGCCGGGTGAACTCGCCCAGTGTGACGTGTGGTTGCCTCCCGCGGAGACGCCGTCCGCGCCGCGCTCAAGCCCGAGGCCACCCGCCTGCGTAACTTCCCTGCCGTGCAGGCGAAGGGCACAGCGCCCCACCCACCGGCGCACCACGTCAGAGGCAGTCGCACCGGTCCAGGGTCGTCACCGGCAACTGCGGCGTCACGGGACAGGGATCGTGGTCGGCTCCGGTCCTTCCACGGTCTTGTCCACGCGGGACCAGCGCAGCCGGGGCGGATGTGAGGCGCCCACGTCCTCGGCGAGCTGGTGACGCAGTTCGCTGGCGAGACTTCGCAGTAGCCGCGACTCCGCTTCGGTGAGCGGCTCGGCGGAAGGTGTCCCGGTCGTGTCCTCGCGGGCCACGTCGATCAGGGCGTTCTGCAGGTTCAGGTAGCAGGCTTTCGCGGTCTTGGTCAGGAACATGCCGCCTGCGTCCGGCCCGAAGTACCAGTCGTGGAAGGTGTTCCAGAACTCCAGCAGGCGTGCCCGCGTCGGTTCGGTGCCGGGCCGCCAGCGCCGCGGGATGCACTCGGAGAGGTGGAACAGCACCTGGTAGCGCTCCAGCCGCTTGTCCCGCAGGGCCACGTCGTAGGAGTGCTCCAGCTCGATGAGCATGCTGGAGCGATTGGTCACGTAGCTGGTCACGGCGCCGATCAGGCCGCCCAGCACCACCCCGACCAGGCCGATGATGACAGTCATGAAATCCCCCGGAACAGCCCGCCATTGCCGCCATGCTGCCATGGGTCGGGCACGGCCGTACCCACGAGCGGCGAGTTTCGTGAGGGGGCTACGGCAGGTGCGGGTCGGCCTCGGGGATGAGACGGTCCAGCGGGGGAGCGAAGGGATGCTTGGGGGCGGTGGGGCCGTAGGCGTCGGCGCGTTTCCCGTTCCATGCGGCTGGTGGGCGAGGTGAGGCGAAGCGGAGCGGCCCGGTCGGCGATGAGGCGTAAGGGATATTCTTGAAACCGGTGGTGCCGTGCCGGCCGGTGATGCCACGAACGGCGCCGTGACGGGTGACGACGGCCGGTCGCATGGTTGCTCCTCGGCGCAGAGGTGGACGGGGGGCGGGCGTTCATCTGTCGGCGACGACCATGCGCAGGGCGAACGGTGCGTGCCGATCGGCGACTTGTTCGCGCGTGCGGTCGAGGGCAGGTCCCAACCACTGGGCGACCTGGACACCGAGACCGCCTATTGCGGTCGCCGTCAGAAGCAGGTCGTCGATGCTGAACTCGCCTTTCTTCACGCCCCAGGAGGACTTCAGCGAGCATGTGGCGGCATTGCTCGCGTGCCAGCCCTAGCGGTAGCTCCAGCCCACCGCGGCCAGAGCCTCTACGAGTAGTAGTCCGCGCCCCCCTCGGTACCGTCGCCTGCCGTGGAGCGCGGTATCAAACTGGTGATCGTCCGAGGCGGCGTCGCCCACGGCTCCGGACTTGGGCAACGTCCGGCGGGGCGGTCGAGCGCAGGTAGCCGTTCGCGCAAATCATGCCCTCGGGGCGCACGAGGTGACGCATCGTCATGTCCTACTCCTCCGGCTCCCAGGCCTGGAGCAGGTCGAAGAGATGTCGGTCGCCGTCGAGCTTCAGGGAGTCCACCGGAATTCGGCCGTACAGGGCGAGGACCAGCGCACTGGCCGTGCCCCTGGCGGAGGCGGCGGCGGACTCCGGGGCCGGGTTACTGCCGGCAGCGGTGGCGGGCCTTGTGCCGGGCGTGGGGAGTCGGGTGGTCCGTGCGCCGTCGGCGGCAAGCGAGAGCCGCCAGGAGCGTCCCCGGTGGCGTGGAAGTCGACGGCAGCGGGCTTGTGCGGCCAGGCGCTTGTCCATGCGCAGCAGGTGGACAGGAACTCGTCGACACCGTCGAGTGCCGCTTCCTCCGGCAGCGGCTGCGGGGAGCCCAGGGTGATCTGGGCGTCGTAGGTGTGCACCGCGATCTCCTGGAGTTGGTGCCGGGCGACGGCACGGGAGGTCTGCGGCGACTCCGACGGACCCCACCACGTCCAGCAACCGCGACCCGGGCCGGCCTGGCGCAGTGCGTTCAGCAACTGCTTCGTCGACTCGGCCGACCAGGCGAGCAGGGCCTCGCGCTCCTGGGGCACAACCGGTGCGCCCTCCGACGCGGTCTCGGCCGGGGGAGCGTCGGCAGGCCCTGCAGCGACGGTGGTGGCCCAGAAGCGGTGCACCCCGCCCAGATGTTGCACCAGATCGAACAACGTCCACTCGGGGCAGGTCGGCACCTGCACGTCGAGGCTGGGCGCGGAGGTGACCGCGCCCCGGAACGCGACCGACCGTTCGTCGATCAACTGCAGCAGGACGGAGAACTCCAGAGTCATTTCCACACCGGCTGTCTATCACCGTGCTCCGTCAACCGGCACGCGACTTTCGCTGCCGGTGCACAGCGGGCACAGCGGGCACAGCGGCGTGCGACACGGGCCGCGTGCTCTCGGATGACGCGGTGGCCTCATGCCTGGTCGCATCTCCGTCCCGTCCCGTCCCATCACCGAGCCCGGCCCGCCCGGCAAGTTCACACGCGGCCCGCGGATATGCCGCCTGCCGACCGCCCTCGGCAGCGCGAGGGCGTGCATCCGCCGGGTTCCGGGTGTTCCAGCGTCCCGGATTCCCCCAGCGTGAGGCGCGGTTGGCGTTTCAGGCGTTCCAACTTCCCGTGCCTTCGTGGTGCCGCGGCGCCGGAGGCTGCAAGTATCGGGCCCCGGCCGAGCCGTAGCCGAGACCAGCGAGACCGGCGTACTCCACCGCGGCCCGACCACCCATCCGCAGCGTCCCGCACGCGACACCAGGGGGGAAGCACACTATGAGCATGCGCGCAGCAGTCCGGGGTGCCGCCGTAACAGTGGCGGCAGGATCGGCCCTGCTCCTGACAACCGCCGGCCCGGCCCACGCCGTCGTCGGCGGGGATGTGATCCGCCACGACAGCATCCAGAACCTCGTGATCGCCAAGGACATCCGGGATCACAACGTGGGCTTCGGCAGCAACTGTTCGATCTGGAACTGGAACGGAGGAAACGACGGCAGCAAGTACGTCAACGGCGGCGGCAACTGCAAGACCGCCAGCATGAACGGCCGCACCTACAGCTGGACCGTCTGGAACGACACCGACGCCTTCACGCTCCAGTACGAGAGCTACTGGCTCAACATGCACGGCACGTGGCACCGCATCGGTGCGAACGTCTACACCAAGATCCGCGACAACGAGAACGCGCACTGTTACCGGGAGTCCGACGGGGTCAACTGCTACGTCTCCTACGGATGACGGCCCCGAAATCTTCTGCGGAGGACTTGCGACGGTAACGCGGGGAGGGGACACCTCCACGGGGGACGGCTCCGCCGCGACGAGGGCCTCGTCACGCTCCGGCGGGACGAGGCCCTGGGGTTTCGAGGTCCAGCGAGCCTGGACACGATGGTTGGAAGCAGCGGGGCGGGGTGAGTCGGCGGTTTCTGGTCGACGGGATTCGCTTGATGGCACCAAGTGGTCACGCTTGTTGCAACCAGCCGCGAGTTGCGAGTGAGGTTTTCTCAACTAAATGATTTCTTGAAGTGACTCGGCCCAGGGGATCCCGCGAGTCGCGATCAGTCTTGCGGCGTCCGGCGGTCGTACTGTCGATCCCGTCACCCGGAGGACTACTGATGCGCAGCGTGACCTATTCGATGAACGTTTCACTCGACGGTTACATCGTCGGGCCGGACGGCGACTTCGGCTGGACGGCGCCCGACGAGGAGGTCTTTCGCTTCTGGATCGACGAGATTCGAGAGGTCGGCGTTCACCTGTTGGGGCGGCGGCTGTACGAGACGATGCTGTACTGGGAGACCGCCGACCAGGATCCGTCGCTCGACGACTCAGAGCTCGAGTGGGCCGCGATCTGGAAGCCGCTCCCGAAGGTGGTGTTTTCCACCACGCTGTTGGCGGTGCAGGGCAATGCCCGCCTGGCCTCCGGCGGCCTGGCGGAGGAGATCGAGCGGTTGCGAGCCGAGCCGGGTGAGGGCGACATCGCGATCGGCGGCGCGACTCTCGCCGCTGAGGCGGCGGCGTTGGGTCTGATCGACGAGTACCGGGCGGTGGTCCACCCGGTGCTGGTTGGCGGTGGCATTCCATTCTTTCCCCAGCGCGAGCGCCGGGTGGATCTCGAACTCGTCGAGACCCGCACCTTCAGCTCGAGAGTCGTCTACCTCCGCTACCGCGTGGCGCGCTAGCCTGCTGGTCGCCAAGTAACTCGACCCAACGAGGTCCCCCGGAGCGCAGAGCTGATCTCCGGCACTTGGCGCTTCAGTTGGAGAGTTGAGTGCTGATGTCGGCGAGCGAGCTGATCTCGCCCCGACACGCAAGCTCTTGCCGCCCGAATCGACCGAGGCGCCGCAGCCCGCCACCCGGAGTCATGGCGCACGAGCACACAAGGCTCACGTGTCGGGGTGTCGTCAATGCTCCGCGTCAGGATGGGACGAGGACGCAGAACTCGCGGTCCTCCGGGTCGGCCAGGCACACGTTCACCGGACGTCGCCCGGGCCGAGGTCGGGGTCGGTGGAGCCGGGGCCCGCAGCCAGCGTGCCAGTTGCCGCAAACGTCAACGTACTGCCGGATCAACCGGCGATGCTTCGCAGCGGAGGCGCGCGGAGACCAGTTGGCGCACCTGAGCCTCCTGCTCGTCCAGATAGAAGTGCCCGCCGGGCAACACACGCAGCTCGAAGCCACCCCGCGTGTGCCTGGCCCAGGCCTCCGCCTCCTCGAGCGTGGTCCAGCGGTCGTTGTCTCCGATGATCGTCAGGATGGGCGTGCGCAGCGCGAGGCCCGGTGGGCAGCGGTACGTCTCGATCGCCCGCAGATCGCTGCGGACGGTCGGGAGGATCATGTCCCTCGCCCGGGGGTCTTGCATCAGACGGCTGTTGGTGGCGCTCAGCTCGGCAATGTGCGTGGTCAGATCGGCGTCGCCAAGCTGGTGTACCAGCACGGCGCGTTGTCGGGAGGGGGCTCGACGAGCCGATGCAACCAGCAGCTCGGGGCCGTCGCCTTCGGCCTCCAGCCGCCGGGCCACCTCGAATGCGAGGGTGGCGCCCATGCTGTGTCCGAACAGCGCGTACCGGCCGTCGCCGACCGCGGCCCGCAGAGCCGGCAGCACCTGTTTGGCCAGCTCCGGGAGGTCCTCGACGCGCGGTTCGGCAAGCCGGTCTTGCCGGCCCGGATACTGGACGGCGAGTATCTCCACGTCCGGGTGGAAGGCCGCTGCCCAGGGGTGGAAGACCACCGCCGAGCCCCCGGCGTGCGGGAAACAGACCAGCCGCACCGAGGCGTTCGGCCGCGGCCGGTAGCGGCGGATCCAGGCGGCGATACTGCGGTCGCGGTGCATGGCGGAACATCCTCCTGCGTGAGGGTGGTGCGCAATGGGATACGGAAACCGCAGCGCGGGCTGGTGGCGGACGCTGCGATCAGGCTACCGCCCAGCGCCGGGACGGCCACGGGCGGCCCTGTTTCTGGCCGTACCGGTATCTCGCTCCACTGCGGTGGGTCGCGAGGGCGGTGTACGGAGGCGTCCCAGGCCACCTTGATGCGAGATCCTGTGCGGCATCGCCGACGAGCCCCGGCGATGCCAGTGCCGCGCGCCCGCGCATAGCGACACGGGAGATGGCGTCCACCACTTCCCGCAGGCGCTCGCTGCGCACCAGGCAGCGGCCGCACGCGCCGCGTCAGGCGTGACTCATGCGCCGAACGCCAGCAGACAGCCGATGACGGTTTCCGGTCTCTCCTCTACCGCAATGGCTGAATCAGGTGCATGCTGTGCGCACCCCGCTCGCCTGTGGCGAGCGGGGGCCAGCCGTCCCTCCCGGCTCCCCACGGGAGGGCCGACTACTGCGTGCCCTGCGCCCACTGCGCCGTGGTGTGGGCAACGAAGGCTTCATAGAGGCGATCGACTCTTGCCAGGGCGATGCCCAGGTCAGTCCATGCCGTGCCCTCCATCTTCCGGTCGGCGGTTGCGCCGAAGAGGGCAGCGGCTCGGGAGAATGCATCAATGGCCTGGTCGAACTGCCCCTGTTCCAGCAGGGCGCGGCCGAGTCTGCCCCGGGCTTCGGCCTCGCCCTGAGGGTCTGCGTAGGCACGGTAGACGGCGGCGGCCTCGAGCCGGCCTGCTTCTTGCAGCGCGGGGCGCGGGTGACGCTGCCGGAGATGAGGCCGGCTGCGGGGCGGGGGGCGAGTTCTCCGATGGCGATCAGACGGGCTGGCAGGGGGGCCAAGGTATGGCGCGAGGTGACCAGAAGCCGGTGCTCGCAGCGAGCGGGAACCAGAGGCATGACCTGCGCGGCGCCGGATGCGTCGTCGGCGACCGGAGGACTGCCCCGTCCCCATCCGCGCGGCGGGCCAGTTCCGACTGGTACAGACGCCCGTTCCTCAAGGGGCGGCGGTAGGTCGTCATTGCGTACACCCAGCGCCCGTAGCAGCGCCCCCAGCGCCTGTTCGGCAGTGACCGGTCCGGCCGGGTCGTAGCTGCGCAGGGGAACGAAGAGCACACAGCCGGGGAACCAGCCGTGGTCCGCCGCTCGGTGGGCGGGGTGCAGGGCGAGCGCGGTCTTGCCGATCCCGGCCGGCCCATGCCACCAAGTTGCTTGGCGTTGTTCGGTCGCAAGCTACGGATTGGGCTTCTCGGTGTGGTCGGTCAAGCAAGGATCTCGACGTACCCGTCGGTTCCGTGCACGCGGAGCCGCTGCCCGTCCCGGATCAGCCGGGTGGCCTGCTCCACGCCCACGACCGCCGGCAACCCGTACTCCCGGGCGATCACCGCGCCATGGGTCATCAGGCCGCCCACCTCCGTCACCAGGCCCGCGATTCCGACGAACAGCGGTGACCAGCTGGGGTCCGTGAACGGCGTGACCAGGATGTCGCCCGCCTCGAGATCGGCCTGCGCCATGTCAAGGACGACGCGGGCCCGTCCCTCGATGGTCCCGGCGGAAACCGGTACGCCGATCAGGGCGCCGGCCGGCACGTCGTCGCGGTGGTACGCCCCGGTGAGGGCCTCACCTTCCGATGTGAGCACCCGGGGCGGAGTGAGGGCGTGGTACGACCGGAACGCGTCCTTGCGCTGCTGGATGAGCCCCTCGTCCACCTGGTTCGAGCGCACGACGTCGTGGAGTTCTTGGAACGTGAGGTGGAAGACGTCCTCCTTCTCAGGAAGCACGCCGGCCAGCACGAGGCGCTCGGCCTCCTCCAGCAGGGCCTGCTTGTAGACGAAGTAGCGGCTGATGATTCCGTACTTCGGGTACTCCCGGTACCCGATGAAGGTTCTGACCCGGTCGATCATCTGCTTGGCCTCGTCGGCTTTCTGGTCCCCGTCCGGCAGGGCCCGCAAGCGTGACAGCACGTCATGTTCCTTCTTCTGCGCCTTCTGGCGCCCTTGCTCGAAGCGCCGCTCGGCGGCGCCCGGCTCGAAGTTCCTGACGTTGTCGAGGATCACGGGCACGAGCGTGGTGGGCCGTTCGCGCCAGCGTGGCCTCGTGATGTCGATCTCGCCGACGCAGCGCATTCCGTACCGGTCGAGGTAGGCCTCGATGGCGTCGCGCGCTTCGGTCCCGCCCGCGAGCTTCGCCATCTCGTCCAGGAAGCCCTCGTCCTCGACGCCTTGCAGGAACGACACGACCTCCGGCTGCGGGCGGATCACGTCCGCGACGTCGAGCAGCGCCAGTCCCATCTCCGAGGTGATGTTGTCGGGGGCTGACAGTGTGAGGGTGTCAGCCGCGTTCTTCTCGCCCAGCCACTCGTGCAGTTTGTCGTTGAGCCACCACGTGGCCTCCATCCCCGCCATGATCGCCTGCATGCTCAGCGGGTCACTGAGGACTCGCTTGTGCTCCTCGAAGGCCCCCAGCAGGAAGTCGAACAACGCCGGTCCGGTCTTCGTCCGGATGTCGTGCTCCAGGGCGTCGATGGACGCCTGGCTGCGCTCGATCAGCTCGGTGACGATGGCCGGATCGGTCTCGATCGGGGCGGACGCTCCGCCGGCCGACGGCCCGCCCGGACCCGTGTCCGGGAGCGACGGGACGAAATCGTCGCGGTCGAGTACGGTCTCCAGAGCGTCCCTGACCAGGGGATCGCCTCTCCCGATGACGTCCAGGAGGCCGGCGCGGCTCGCGGGCGAGGCCAGGCGCCGGGTGACGTCGACGAACAGCCTCCCGCCGGCTTCGTGCATCGGCACCAAGGCCGTCAGCTGCCACATCGAGAACCCCAGGGGCTTCATGGGGTTGGTCATCATCTGCTGGTGACCAACGGAGACGTAGACGTGATTCTCCTGGTCGCCGGTCTCGGGGATGGGAAACAGCGTCGTGATCGGCCGGCTCTGAACGATCTGGAAGTCATCGTCGACCAGGCACCATTCGATGTCCTGCGGGCTGCCGAAACGCGCTTCGATCCGCCGCCCGAGCTGCGCGAGCTGTACGACCTGCTCATCCGTCAGTGTCGGCTGCTCCTGCCGCTGCGAGTCGATCGCCACCTCTTGCGTACCGCCGGCGGGCAGGGCGTGAACGGCACGCTGTTTGGCGGCGATCGCCTTGGCGACGACTTCGCCCTGTCGCACCGTGAAGACGTCCGGGTTCACCAGGCCGGAGACCAGGGCCTCGCCGAGGCCGAAGCCGGCGTCGACGGTGGCGACCTTCCGGTTGCCCGTGACGGGGTCGGCCGTGAACAGGATGCCGGCCGCCTCCGGGAAGACCATCTGCTGCACGACCACGGCCATGTGGACCGTACGGTGGTCGATGCCGTTACGCTGGCGGTAGGTCACGGCCCGCTCGGTGAACAGGGAGGCCCAGCACCGGCTGACGTGCTGGAGGATCGCCGTCGGCCCCACGACGTTCAGGTACGTGTCCTGCTGGCCGGCAAAGGAGGCTGTCGGGAGGTCTTCTGCCGTCGCGCTGGATCGGACGGCGCAGGCGGCTTGCTCGCCGAGCTGGACGAGTGCGCCGGTGATCGCCGCCGCGAGATCGCCCGGGATGGCAATCTCTTCGATGGTCCGGCGAATCTGCGCGCTGAGCGTGCGGATCGCCTCCCGGTCGTCCGGGCTCAAGCGCGACAACTGATCGAGCCGGTCGTCGATCGACGGCGCTTCCGCCATGATCCGCCGGAAGGCGTCCGTCGTCACGCAAAAGCCACCCGGCACGCGGATGCCTTCGATCCGCGACAGCCCGCCCAGGTGCGCTCCCTTGCCGCCAACGACGGCGACCTGCGTCTCGTCAACCTCTTGAAGGTCCAGCACGTACTGTTCGATCATTGCGAGACCTCCGAGGCAGCCGTGCGCCGTTGCACTGCGGTGGCCGATCGAATCACCGGCGCCCCCAACTTTGTCGAACTTCTTGTCGAGCGCGTCCTCAACTCTTCTTGCCTTTCCTCTGACGAGTCGGCCGGCCGCGCCGCCGGGTCGGTCGGCGCGCACCCCGTACCTCCGCGCCGAGCACGCGCAACAACTGCAACTGCGCTGCCGGTTTCACCACCGGTTCGACGTCACCGCGTCCCCCATACGTCGACAACAACACACGCACGTCGTGCCCCCATTTCCGCAGGTTGTGGCATCGGCCAACGATTCTGCGCTGTGGCCCGGGCCTTGCGGCAAGCCCCCCAGCGCGCTATACGTTGAGAGTGGCAAGGAGAGAGTTCTCCTTGCCTTTGCCTTTGCCGTCCAATGGAACTGACAAGCTTCTCGCGAGGCGGTGGCGCGCCGCGTACGGGATCTGGGGACTGATGGCGTGGTGGACCTCATGTCCCTATCGAACAAGGGCAGCCGGAGTACGCCGGAAGCAGGCAACAGAGCATGGAGAGCGGCGAAGTTGCTGACCTGTCCGTCTCTCACCGCAGTTGCTCGGCCAGTCCGACGATGATGCCCTCCGGGCCGCGGATGTAGCAGAGCAGATAGCTGTCCTCGAACCGGGCGATCTCGCCGACGAGTTCGGCGCCGTGAGGGCGCAGGCGGGCAACGGTGTCCTCGATGTCGTCGACGGCGAACATGACGCGGTGCGTGCCAAGAGTGTTGTGCGGCCGGTTGCGCGGCCCGGCGCCGATCACCGCGGGGCTGCGGTACTTCGCCAGCTCGAGCCGGCTGTGACCGTCCGGGGTCCGGACCATCGCGATGTCACAACGGACGCCGTCGAGTCCGGTGCACTGGTCGGCGAAGAGGCCCTCGACCTCCGCCCTGCCCTCCAGCTCCATACCGAGTTCCACGAAGAACGCGATGGCGGCATCCATGTCCTCGACGACGATGCCGACGTTGTCCATCCGCTGAATCGCCATGCTGGTTTCTCCTTCTTCCTCAAGCGGCCGGTGGTGGCCGCTGGTGTCCCTGGGACGGAGTCGGTGGCACGTTCTCGACATCCAAGGGCCGCCGAACTCCAAGAATTCTGGATCGCGCCTCAGACCGCTACAGCAGACCCGCCAGCCAGGCGCCACCACCGAGGGTGAGTGCGGCGCAGGTGGCCGCTCCATGAAGACGATCAGCCGCAGCGGGGCGTCCCCGCTTTTCTTGCCGGCGCCGGCACCTATGACGGGCCGGCGATCCGGCCGTTTGCCTGGTGAATGGAGAGCACAGCACTCAGTGCGGCGGCACCGTCGAGGAGGGCTTTGGACCGAGCAGTGATGCTGGCGTCCCTGGCAGCAAGCGCCGAGGCGACATCCTCCGATCGGCGGGTGCGCCGCAGCTCCGGCATGAGGGCCCGAAGGGACGTGATGCGGTATCCGGCCTTGCGCAGCTGATGCACGATCCGCGCATCCCGCACCTGAGTCGGTGTGTATCGCCGCGTTCCACGCACGGGGTCGCGGTCCGGGATGACGAGAGCCTGCGCATGCCAGTGCCGCAACGTCGAAGGGCGCACACCCAGGGCGATGGCGAGTTCGGAGACGCTCATCGAGTCCGACACGCGCACGTCTTCGATGGGCTCGCTGGAGATGGCATGGGCGGCCTCCCTGGCCTGCCTCAGTTCGGCGCGCTCTGCATCGAGCCGGGCGTGCGCCGCGTCGAGAAGGGCAAGCGCCTGCGAGGATGGTCATCAGTAGTACCTTTTGGCCCTGCAGTGCCAGGGCAAGCCCGCGATCCGCGAGCCGACGTTGCGCCGCGAGATGACCTCGGCGCTCGGACCGCAGGGGCCGCGCCTCGAAAACCGCCGACACCGGGGAGCGGCGCGGTCGTTCGTGCGGGGCTCTGGCACCGCGGGGCTGCGCCCCGGATTGCGTTCAATGAGCGAGAAGAGCGGACAGCTGCGGCGAGTACGTCGAGTGCAGTACGAGCGCGGCAGCGCCCACCACGGCGGCGTCCGTACCGAGGGGCGACGCCTTGACCTCGACGACCCGGATGCTGCGGGACAGTGGTCGGGTTGCCAGCGCCGAGGCGACGACGTCGACGTAGCGCGACTCCACGTGCTGGATGCCGTGACCGCCGAGAACGATGAGATCCACGTCGATGAAGTTGGCGATGCTGACAGCGACCGAGGCGACGCGTTCCGCGGCCTCGTCGATGACGGCGGCGGCGACGGGGTCGTCGGCAGCGGCGGCGAGCCGGATCGCGGGATGGTCGACCGACGCCGGATTCCGGTCGAAGGCTTGCGACAGCTCACTGTCGTCTCGGGGCCGGTCGGCGAGTCGGCGATGCACCTCGGCCACGATCGCCGAGGGATTGACCAGCCGCTCCAGGCAGCCCCGGTTGCCGCAGTAGCATTCCGGCCCTTCGGGCAGCACCGACGAGTGGCCGAACTCTCCGGCGTTAAGCGAACCGCCCCTGTAGACCTGGTGGTTGAGGATCAGGCCACCGCCGATGCCGGTGCCGAAGAAGAAGTACGCGAAGTTCGCCACGCCCTTGCCTGCGCCGGACCAGCGTTCGCCGACCGCGGCGGCGGTGGCGTCGTTGTCCATTGTCACCGGCAGTCCGGTGGCATCGCTCAGCAGCTTTTGCATGGGCACCCGGGTCCAGTGCGCGAGTTGGGGCGGGGTGACGATCATGCCGAGCTCCTGGTCGATGGGTCCCGGGGTGGCGAGTCCCAGACCGAGCACCTTGTCGCGCGGGACGTCCGCTTCGCCCAGCACCTCGGCGACCAGCTCGGCCATGGCCGTCACCGCTTGGGACGGGTCGATGCCGGGCGGAGTGGGGCGCTTCTTGACGACCAGAGGCTGTCCGCGCAGGTCGACAACGGAGCAGGTCAGTTCGATCGGGTCGAAGTGCAGTCCGACGGCGCTGCCCGCCTCCGCGTTGAGCCGCAGCGTGGTGCGGGGCTTTCCACCGCTGGCGACCCGGCTGGCCCCGTCCTCCCGGACGATGCCCTCGTCCAGCAGGCGGCGCACGATGCCGGAGACCGTCTGCGGGGTGAGGCCGGTCTGCTGGGCGATCTCCACCCGGCTGATGCCGTCGACCAGCTGGATCTGGTCCAGGACCACCGCCCGGTTGTACCGGCCCACTTTGGGGAGGTTCGTTCCTGCCTGCTGCACGTCCCGGTCCTCTCTGATTGACCCCGGGCAAACATATCCTCAGGCCCTTGACTTAGTAAAACAAATGGATTTAGTGTCCCCGCACGCAGTCGTAACCCCCGGAAACGAGGCACCCCGCAGTGCCATCGGAGGCAAGCTGATGTCCACGAAACCCCGCACCGCCGAAGGCTCGGACCCGAGCGCTCGGCGCGGCCTGAGCAGTGCGGAGTCCTGCCCATGAGCCAGGCGCCGACCCTGCTGGAGATGCGGTCGATCACCAAGACCTTCCCCGGCGTCAAAGCGCTCGCCGATGTCAACCTGGCCGTCCGAGACGGCGAGATCCACGCGATCTGCGGGGAGAACGGTGCCGGCAAGTCCACCCTCATGAAGGTGCTGAGCGGCGTTCACCCGCACGGCAGCTACTCGGGCGAGATCGTCTACCACGGCGAGCAGATGCGGTTCCATGACATCCGGGCCAGTGAACAAGCCGGGATCGTCATCATCCACCAGGAGCTGGCGCTGGTACCGGGCATATCGATCACCGAGAACATCTTCCTCGGCAACGAACCCCGCAGGCGGGGCGGGATCGACTGGAAGGCCGCCCGGCGCAGGGCGCTGGAACTGATGGAACAGGTCGGGCTCCGGGAGGATCCCGACACGCTCATCAAAGACATCGGTGTCGGCAAGCAGCAACTCGTGGAGATCGCCAAGGCGTTCGCGAAGGACGTGAAGCTGCTCATCCTCGACGAGCCGACCGCGGCCCTGAACGAGAACGACTCCCAGCACCTGCTCGACCTGCTGCGCGGCTTCCGGGAGCGGGGCATCACCTCGATCATCATCTCGCACAAGCTGGGCGAGATCGAGGCGATCGCCGACAGCATCACGATCCTGCGCGACGGCCGCACCATCGAGACCCTCGACGTCAAGGCGGACGGCGTCAACGAGGACCGCATCGTGCGCGGCATGGTCGGCCGCGAGCTCAGCAGTCGGTTCCCCGACCACACGCCCGACATCGGGGAGGTCTTCTTCGAGGTCCGTGACTGGACGGTGCGCCACCCCAGTTCCGACGAACGGCTCGTGTGCAAGGGGTCGACCTTCCATGTCCGACGCGGCGAGATCGTCGGTTTCGCCGGCCTCATGGGGGCCGGACGCACCGAACTCGCGATGAGCCTGTTCGGGCGCTCCTACGGTACCTACCTGTCCGGCCGGGTCTTCAAGGACGGCGAGGAGATCCAGCTGAAGTCGGTGACGGACGCCATCCGCCACGGCCTCGCCTACGTCAGCGAGGACCGCAAGTCCATCGGCCTCAACCTGCTGGACGACATCAAGACCTCGATGGTGGCCGCCAAACTGTCGAAGATCGCCAAACGCGGTGTCATCGATCCGGTGCGTGAGTACCGCATCGCCGAGGAATACCGCACGAGCTTGAGGATCAAGACGCCCAGCGTCGACGAGGGCGTGGTCAAGCTCTCCGGCGGCAACCAGCAGAAGGTCGTGCTGGCGAAGTGGATGTTCACCGACCCCGACCTGCTGATCCTCGACGAGCCGACCCGCGGCATCGACGTCGGTGCGAAGTACGAGATCTACGGGATCATCCAGCGGCTCGTGAGCCAGGGGAAGGGCGTCATCGTCATCTCCTCGGAGCTGCCCGAACTCATCGGACTGTGCGACCGCATCTACACGGCGTTCGAAGGCACCATCACCGGCGAGGTCCCGCGCCGCGACGCCGACCCCGAAGTGCTGATGAAGCAGATGACCGCGATGAAGAAGAGCCCGACCTCATGAGCCGAATCAAAGACCTGCAGAAGAACCTCTTCGGAGGCGCGACCTCCAACGCCCGCCAGTTCGGCATGATCTTCACCCTCGTGGCGATCGTCCTGCTGTTCCAGATCTGGACCGGGGGGCTGACCCTCACCTCCGGCAACCTCATCGCGGTCGTCAGCCAGTACTCCTACATCCTGATTCTCGCCATCGGCATGCTGGTGGTGATCGTCGCCGGGCACATCGATCTCTCGGTCGGCTCGGTCGCGGCGTTCACCGGCATCGTGGTCGCCAAGGCCATGGAGGAGTACTCGCTCCCGTGGCCCCTCGGCATCGCCCTCGGCCTCCTCGTCGGCGCATTGATCGGCGCCTGGCAGGGCTTCTGGGTCGCCTACGTCGGAGTGCCCGCGTTCATCGTCACCCTGGCCGGGATGATGCTGTTCCGCGGCGGCAACCAGTACATCGGCAACGCCGACACAGTGCCCGTCCCCGAGCACTTCCGCGAGATCGGAGCGGGCTTCCTGCCCGAGGTCGGGCCGAACACCGGATACAACAACCTGACCCTGCTGCTCGGACTGGCGGCCTGCGCCGGCATGGTGTGGCGCGAGTGGAAGGCGCGGCAGACCCGCCGCGAGATGAACGCCGACGTGGCTCCCCTGTGGATCACGGGGATCCGCCTCGCGGTGATGCTGGGGGTCATCGTCTTCGCAACGCTGCGCTTCGCGGGCGGCCGTATCGGCACCAGCCTGCCGATCTCCGGCATCATCCTCATCGTCCTGGTGCTCGCGTACTCGTACTACACCCGCAACACCATCGGCGGGCGCCACATCTACGCCGTCGGCGGCAACACCCGCGCGGCCGAGCTGTCCGGTGTGAAGCTGAGGCGGGTCAACTTCGTCGTCATGATGAACATGTCCGTACTGGCCGCCCTGGCCGGCATGATCTTCGTGGCGCGGTCCGCGGCATCCGGCCCGCAGGACGGCCTGAGCTGGGAGCTCGACGCCATCGCGGCCGTCTTCATCGGTGGCGCGGCCGTCTCCGGCGGGCTCGGCACCATCAGCGGCTCGATCGTCGGGGGCCTGGTCATGGCGCTGCTCAACAACGGCCTTCAACTGGAGGGCGTCGGCTCCGACATGGTCCAGATCATCAAGGGTCTGGTCCTCCTCTTCGCCGTCGCGTTCGACGTCTACAACAAGCGCCAGGGCCGCTTCTCGATCATCGGGTCGCTCATGCGCCCCTTCCGTCGGGAAGAACCGGTCGGCCCGGCGGGCCCGGCTCCCGACCCCGACAAGACGCTGGTCGCAGGCTGACCGCACCACCCACTCGCCGGCCGAGCCGTCAGGCCCCGCCCACACCGCCAATACCCGCAGCACACCACTCCCGGCAACAGCATCCGCACGAAGGGCTCAACTCACCATGCGCAGAATCATCACCAGAGGCATCGCCGCGGTCGGCGCCGTCGCACTGCTCACCGTGGGCACGGCGTGCTCCAACGAACGCGAAGGCTCCACCGGCACCGGCAGCACCGACGCCAAGGGCTTCGGGCAGGACTCCCTCGTCGGTGTCGCGCTGCCGGCGAAGACCTCGGAGAACTGGGTGCTCGCCGGTGACCTGTTCACCAACGGCCTGAAGGAGGCGGGTTTCAAGGCCGACGTGCAGTACGCGGGTGCCTCGACCACCGTCGCGGACCAGCAGTCGCAGATCTCCGCCATGGTCACCAAGGGCGCCAAGGTGATCGTCGTCGGCGCTACCGACGCCTCGCAGCTCGCCACCCAGGTGGCACAAGCCAAGCAGGCCGGTGCGACGGTCATCGCCTACGACCGCCTCATCACCAACACGGCCGACGTCGACTACTACATCGCCTTCGACAACTTCAAGGTCGGCCAGCTGCAGGGGCAGGCCCTCCTCGACGGTATGAAGGCCAAGAAGCCGAAGGGCCCGTGGACGATCGAGTTGTTCTCCGGCTCGCCGGACGACAACAACTCGAAGGTCTTCTTCGACGGCGCGATGGCTGTCCTCAAGCCTTTGATCGACAAGGGTGACATCGTTGTCGGGTCCGGTCAGACGAACATCAAGCAGACCGCGATCCAGGGCTGGAAGGCCGAAAACGCCCAGCAGCGCATGGACTCGCTCTTGACCTCGACCTACAACGGGGCCAAGAAGCTCGACGGCGTCCTTTCACCGAACGACACCCTCGCCCGCGCGATCCTCACCTCCGTGAAGGGCGCCGGCAAGCCGGTCCCGGTCGTCACCGGTCAGGACTCCGAGGCCGAGTCGGTGAAGTCGATCATGGCTGGCGAGCAGTACTCCACCATCAACAAGGACACCCGCAAGCTCGTCGCCGAGACCATCAACATGGTCAAGTCCCTGCAGAAGGGCGACAAGCCGCAGATCAACGACACCAAGTCCTACAACAACGGCTCCAAGGTCGTCCCGGCCTACCTCCTCCCGCCGGTCATCGTGACCAAGGAGAACGCGGCCGAGTCCTACGCCAACGACCCCAAGCTGTCCCCGCTCACCAAGTAGCCCACCGACCCTCAACGTCGCGCGCCCCGGCGGGTTGTCCCGGGGCGCGCGACGGCACGGGACGGCAACCGGTCAGACCGTAGAAAACGTTGTTGACCTCGGGCGCGGTGACGCCTGTCCGCACAAGTACCGAGACAAGGAATGGATCCGCTCGTGTACGGAGCACTCGACATCGGTGGGACCAAGATGACCGCTCGACTGTGTTGCGCTGCTTTGTATGCCTGGCGGTCGAAGAGCATGGCTGCCGTCCCGGCTTCCCCACGCAGCCGGTGACTTCACTGGTCCACCGGGGCCCGGGATCACCGCCCGGATGCCACGCTTGCGCAGGTGTTCTCGGATAGGGCGGGACAGATCGTCATCGCCATGGGTTACGATGCCGGAGATGAAGAACTTCTCCTCGTACGGATTGGGGGAATCGTTCGCACAAGGTGAGTGCTGATGGCACATCACTTCGCGAACGACATTCCGGCCCACCTGTTGATGTGGCAGCGCGTGCGCGAGTACGCCGTGCCACCGTCCATGATCGAGACCGCGACCGCACGGCGTGCGGTCGGCGACTGGGCGGGGGCCTGCGCCGCCGCCCGGATCGACGTTGATCTCGACCTGCGCGCCGTGCGCGACCGCCACGGCACCGATCTCGTCACCCACCTCCGTGCAGATCTGCGTCGGCTGGCGCCGGATCTGCTCCGCTGGCACATGCCTCGTATCGCCCCCGACGGGCGGCTCCGGCCCGGCCTCACCATCCCTCTGGCCCGCTACCGGAGTTCCGGCGCCACGCCGCTTCAGCTGGTGGTGCGGACACCGCCGGCCTGGGCGGACGCCGGACAGCGAATGTCCCTGGCCCTGTGGGAGGTGCCCGGGGACAGCGCCCCCGGGCACTACCCGCACCCGCATCCCGACCGGCGTTTCCGGCTCGACCTGCACCGGCATCTCTGGGACTCCGGGCGGAGCGGCGAACTGGCGCGACGGTGCGGTGCGGGCGGGCCGTCGTCCATGGCGCCTCCCGACCGGCCCGGCGCACTCAGCCGGCCAGTCCTGCCAGATCGGCCCGATCGGCGCACCGTCCACGATTCCCCGTGGGCGCAGGCACGTTGGGCAGCCGAGGCAGAGTTGCTGTTGCTGGCCGAGGGGCGCCCTCGCGGGGCCTTCACCGTGCGGCTCGGTACGCGAAGCCGCGCGGTGCTCGAACTCGTGGCCCCCGACGACAGCCATGCCCCGACGTTCCGGCCGCTTGGGGAGGCGCTGCCGCCGCAGGAGGTCGCCGCGCTTCCGGTGCTACCGGAGGCGGCGGCACGGGTCCTTCCGGATCTGGAGCTGCTGCGGGCCGGGCTGGTCACGGCCGAACGGCTGCATCCGCTCGTCGCCGTAGCGCTGGCGGCGTCCACCTCTGCACCGGTGGCCGACCGCGCCCCCGAGCCCGGCGATCCGCACCGGGTTGAGTGCCGGGGCGAGGTCCACCGGATCGCGCTGCGGGGCGGGGTGCTGACAGCGATCGATCACGATTCGGCCCAACTGCGCCGGGAGGGGCTGCTGGTGGCGCTTGGCGGTCCGGCACTGCCCTGCCTGCGGGCGATCGACGCGGTGCACCGCACCCCGGAGGCACTGCCTGCGGTCCGGGAGAGGCTCGGCCACGGTGACGTCGCCGGGGCACTGGCCGTGGTCGTGGGACTGCTCGGTCCCGGTGCGGTCCTGCGCGACGGGCCGCTCCGGGAGGAACTGGAGTCGGCCGCGGCCCGCCGCATCTACCACGGGCTCTTCCGCTCGGGGCTGGTCGCCGTGCACCCCGGTGCCGGTGCGGTACGGGGCAGGAACGCCCCGGGCATCAGTCACGCGGAAGCGGGCCACCGTGCCCGGCTCGACCGCCGTACCCCTCTCGCAATGCGCCGCAAGCGGAGCGGTCGGGCCCGGCCCCGCACCGGCCTGACCTGCTGACCAGCTGCCCCCACCGAAGTCCCCTTCCCGCCCTGCGCATTCCGCGCCGCTCCCACGTCATCCGGGACGGGCCGTCCCGTTCCCTTATCCCACCCCAGGTGATGCCCATGACCTCAAGCACCCTCCCGTCCGCCCTGATCCCGGCCGCAGGCACGCCCGCACCCACCCTTGCCGGCGCATCCGGAACCGGTAGCCACCTCGCCCTGGCCGACGACCTCCTGACCCTCCTACGAACGACCACCATCGAGCCGCGCCCCGACGAGCAGCTTGAAGCGCTCACCCTGGCGGTCGCGGCCGACCTGCCCGTGCTGCTCTGGGGCGAGCCGGGCATCGGCAAGACCGCGGCCCTGACGCATCTCGCCACCTCCCTGGACCTGCCGCTGACGACCGTTATCGCCAGCGTCCACGAGCCGTCCGACTTCTCCGGGCTGCCCATCGTGGGCGACGACCCGGCGGTCCAGGGGGTGCCGATGGCGCCGCCGCAGTGGGCGGTGGAGCTCGTGCAGGCCGGCCGGGGGCTGCTCTTCCTGGACGAGCTCTCCACCGCCACCCCGGCTGTCCAGGCCGCACTGCTCCGGGTCGTCCTGGAGCGGAGGGTCGGTGCGCTGCAACTGCCCCCGGGAGTACGGATCGTGGCCGCCGCCAATCCGCGCGCGTCGGCGGCGGACGGGTGGGAGCTGAGCCCGCCGCTGGCCAACCGCTTCGTGCATCTGTACTGGGTGCACGACCGGGAGGTGGTGGTGCGCGGGCTGGGCGGGGTCTGGCCCCGGGCGGAGCTGCCCCACCTGGTGCCGGAACGGCTGCCGGAGGCGGTTGCTTTCGCCCGGCGCGCGGTCTGCGGCTTCCTGGAAGCCCGGCCGACGCTGATCCACCGGCTGTCAGGCACCGAGACGCAGCGCGGCGGTGCCTGGCCCTCGCCCCGGAGCTGGGAGGCTGCGTTGACCCTGCTGGCCTTCGGCACGGCGGCCTCCGTCTCCCGGGAGGTGCTGGCGCTGCTGGTGCGGGGCGCGGTGGGGGACGGGCCGGGGCTCGAACTCCTCGCCCATCTGGACCGGATGGACCTGCCGGATCCGGAGTCGCTGCTGGCCGATCCGGCCTGCGCCGAGCTGCCGGTGCGGGGCGATCTGCGTCAGGCGGCGCTGGAAGCGGTGGTTGCCGCCGTCGGGACGCAGCCAGAGCGGGAGCGGTGGGAGGCGGGCTGGGCGGTGCTGGTCCGGGCGCTGGAGACCGGCGCCCCGGACCTGCTCGTCGCCCCGGCGACGGCGCTCGCCGCGCTGCGGCGCGAGGACTGGGAGGTTCCGGAGGCGGTGGAGCGGCTGACCGGGGTGGTCGGTCTCGCCCGGCGGGCGGACCGGTCGGTGGGCGGGCCGTGGCGGCCGACGGCGGGCGTGCGACGGGGGCGCGCCGATGACGGGGGACGCGAAGCGACTGGGGCCGCACCCGCTGCCGCGCCCGATGTCCCGACCCGCGCCGCCGCGCCCGCTGCGGCCCACCGTGTCGAGGCCGTTGGCCGGCTCCGGCGGGCCGGTCGGCCGGCCAGGACTCCCGCTGGACATGGAGAAGTTGCTGGCCGCCCGGCTGCACGCGGTGAAGGTCCGTCCCTACCTGGCCAGCGCGCTCTTCGCGCTGCACGTGGTGGAGGACTGGTCGGTGCCGACGATGGCGGTGGACGCGCACTGGCGCTGCTATGTCTCACCCGGCTTCGTGGCGCGCACCCCGGTGGAGGAGCTGGCGGGCGTCTGGGTGCATGAGGTCTCCCATCTGCTCCGGGACCACCACGGGCGGGGCGAGCGGTATGCGCGGGAGCACGAGGAGCACGGGCCGGGTGAGCGAAGCGAGATGGGGGTCCCCCCGGCCGAAGGCTGGGGGAGGCTGCGGCGGAACATCGCCGCCGACTTCGAAATCAACGACGACATCTACGGTGACGGTCTGCCCCTGCCTGCCGGGGCGGTGCTGCCGTCGCTGTTGCGGCTGCCCGACGGACTGCTGATGGAGGATTACCTGCGGACGGCCTCGATGTCCGGGCTCGCCGCGGACCTGGCCTGGCTGGACTGCGGCAGCGGTGCCGACGGGCAGGACCGGCCGTGGGAGCTGGGGCCCGACGGGGCACACGGGCTAAGCAGGCAGCAGCGGGACGCGGTCCGCTTCAGGGTCGCAGAGGGGATCAAGGGCCGACCCGGCGACGCGCCGGAGGGGTGGCGCCGATGGGCGGACGAGGCGTTCCATCCGCCGCAGCCGTGGCGACAGTTGCTGGGGGCGGCGGTCCGCTCGGCGACGGGTGCGCCGGGGGTGGGCGAGGATTTCAGCTACCGGCGTCCCTCCCGGCGCTCGGCCGGTGTCCCCGGGGTACTCCTGCCGAGCCTGCGCCGTACGCCGCCCCGGGTCTGTGTCGTGGTCGACACGTCCGGGTCGGTGAGCGACGCCGAGCTGGGCAGCGCGCTGCTGGAGGTGGCGGCGATCTCACGGGCGGTGGGCGGGCGGCGCGACCTGGTCTCGGTGATCTCCTGCGACGCGGCGGCCGGGGTCGCCGTCCCGCTCTGCCGCGCCGAGAACATCGAGCTGATCGGCGGCGGGGGAACGGATCTGCGCTCCGGTTTTGCCCGGGCGCTCCGCTCTCGGCCATGCCCGGACGTGATCGTCGCCCTGACAGACGGTCAGACGCCGTGGCCCTCCACGCAGCCGCCCTGCCGCACCGTCGTCGGTCTTTTCCCCCGTCCCGCCCGCGCCGTGGTCGAGGAGAACCCCGACTACGTCCCGGACACCCCGCCGCCCTGGGCGCGCGTCGTCACCATCAGCTGACAAAGCACAGTGGCGCGGCGTCGCCCCCCGTTACCAGCGGGCCGCGATCATCTGCCTGGCCGGTCTCACGAGCGGTGATCCCCGTTTCAGTGGGACCCACGGGGTCACCGACCGCGTCAAGGCAGCCGTGGCGGCCGGCCACCCGCCTTCGGCCGTGAGGCGTACAGGCAGCGCCTATGGTCGAGCGGTTGCATACCGCTTGAAACAGTGGCGCGGCATCGCCACCCTTGTCCGGCGTCGGCAGTGTCCGTCCCGACCCGCAACCGCGGGCCGGGACTTCCTGGGGCCTGCGCTGGTGCCTGAGCGACTGCTCCGCCTCCCCGCTCCACCGGGCCCGGCGTTACCGCGACTTCAACACTATGTACGTCGCCCCAGGCGCGTCAGTCTGTGTCGGTTCTCGGTCATCCGGTTGCGGACGTGCTCCGGCGGCAGCTCTGCCGCCAGTCGGGCCAGCTCCTCGAAGATCGACATATACGTTCCTCCGCCGCCCTCGCCCCGCAACTCCCGCTCCCGCTCCACGAACGGCCGGACTGCCTGCCAGACCGAGACGATCCGGGTCCGCAGGACCGTGACCATCAGGGTTTCGTCGAGCAGCCCGAAGACGGCGAGGTTGGCGAAGGACTGGTAGTAGTACACGACGCTGTAGAAGGCCGTCTTGGCCTCACCGGGCAACCCGCGCACTCCAGCCTCCGGGTCGTGCTCCGCCCCCAGGCGCGTGCACACGTAGTCGTGCTGCTCGTGAAACTCGGCAGACCGGAACTCCTGGAGTAAGTCGACCATCACCGATATGTGGTTGGCGTGCCGCGCGATGCGGGCCTGCCGCGCACTGAACACGATGGAAGTCACCACTGCGACGACGGCGATGCCCGTGGTCGCGACGTTGAAGACGACAGAACTGTCCATCCGGTCACCGTACGGAGCCTTCACCTCGAGCGCATGCACGGCGAGCCTCCGAACGTGCGACACATGCCTGGTGATTCCCTGTAGGCCGCGCACGGTATCCGCAGGCAACGACGCAGCCGCGCGCCCTGCAGGCGTGGCCGGCCGCCCCGTTCGTAGCGTTGATCGGTGGTGCTGACGCCGTGGGCGAGACGGTGCCGCTGAGCAAGGACAAGGTCCTGGCGTTGCTGGCCAGCCTCGAAGAGCTCTGACAACTCCGGCCGGAGGAGCCGCGGGGCTGCTCAGGCTCTCGGCTGCGGTGGGGGAGTGGCACTCCCGCCGCAGTCGAGACCACCCACCCTTTCCGAGGAGGAGTTCAGCATGTCGGTCACCTTCACCGCCGGACTGGCTGGTGTGTTCCGGCTTGACGGAACCGAGGCCGGGGGTCGGCACCGTCCTCCCCGCCGACGCGGGGTCCGGCGTCGGGCCAATCGGCCAGGCGTGTGGAGCCTTCCTCCTGCAGGCGCGAGGCGACCAGGGCGACCGGGGCAATCTCAATGCACAGGGCAGCGCTGCCACTCTGATGAACCGCCAGCCGAGCCAGCAGGTAATGCGAAAGTGCGGGATCGTCAATCGGTCCGGGTGCGGAGGCTCCGCGTCAGGGTGGGGATCATCACCGTCGCAGGGACGAGGTGTAGCCCGAGGAGGGCGGTGGTGGTGGCGGTGTTTGCCCCGGAGAGGAGGGGCGGGACCAACGAGATCGCGGTCAGCGACACTGCCGTCCACACGACGCTCGGCGGGTCGAGCGTTCCAACGAAGAAGAGCGACGGCAATGACGATGCCCACGACCGAGAAGAAGCCGGTCACGACGGCGAACCCGGACAACGGGATCGTCGCGCCACCATCGGGGACCTCGAAGCCGCCCGCGGGTGACGACGCCGAATGCGTCGCACCACTCCGCCGCGACCGCCGCGACACGCGCGCCACCGCGCAGCGCGAGCGTCCACACCGGGACTACTCCGTGCCGTCCGCCGCCAGGCGCTCCGGCAGCCCGAGCCGCGGGAACTGGTCGTCGTGGAACGTGACGATCTCAGTGATCGCGCCGCCGGTGACGCGCAAGACGTCGATCGTCAGCGGCAGGTACGCGCCCTCCCGCTTCCGCCAGAGGTAGAAGGCGACGGCGGGCTGCCGGTTCACGGAGGTGAGGAGGGCACGCAGGCCCTTCATGCCCTCGAAGCCGCTCTCGACCCAGTCGTTCACCACCGCGTCGCGGCCGACGTACAGGCCCGGCGTGGGCGGCATCGAGCAGCGGACGTCGTCCCGCAGCAGCGCGGCGAGCCCGTCGACGTCCGTGGCCACGCTGGCCTCGGTGAAGCGGCGCACCAGCTCGCGCGTCCCGGCGTCCTGTTCGCCGCCGGTCCAGTCCTGCCGCTCGGCGGGCAGGTGCTCCCGCATGCCGGCGCGGGCCCGCGGCAGCGCGCTGTTCACGGAGTTGACGGAGTCCCCGAGGAGCTCCGCGACGTCCTTCGCCGGTCAGGCAAGCACGTCCCGCATGATCAGCACGGCCCGTGGGCGCGGCGCGAGGTGCTGGACTGCGACCAGGTACGCCAGCTCGATCGTCTCCCGCGCGACGGCGACGGTCTCCGGCTCGTCCGAGTCGCCCGCGGGCAGCTCGTCGAGCAGCCGGTCCGGGTAGGGCTGTAGCCACAGCACCTCGCCGCCGGTCGCAGGCTCCGGGCGGCACTTGGCGAGCAGGTCCAGGCAGGCGTTGGTGGCGATCCGGTACAGCCAGGCCCGGAAGGTCGACCGCCCCTCGAAGGTCTCCCGCCGCCGCCAGGCACGGAGGAACGTCTCCTGCACGGCGTCCTCGGCGTCCTCGAACGACCCGAGCATCCGATAGCAGTGCACGTGCAGCTCCCGCCGGTGCCGCTCCGCCAGTCCCGAGAATGTCGGCTCGTCGACCTCGCCCAGCCCGCTCACGCCCAGCTCCTCCAACCGCGTGTCCGCACTCATCACGTCATCCTTCCGCCTCGTCGTGTCCCGTCGTAGGTGTGACGGGCGCGGGCGCGGAAACTCATCACGATCGGGTGGACAGGGGGATCGAGGCCGGGTGTGGCAGCAACGAGGCTCCCGGTAGGAAGCTGACGGCGGAGGGGAGAGGTACGCCCCCGTTCGAGCCGATCGCCACGTGGGGATCGCGGCTGGGGTCGAATCCCTGGTGGTCATGGAGCCCGCGGTGGGACGCGGCAGCCGGCCGGGCGCTCGCCCACCTGCTGGTGGCCTCGGAAGGCCAGTCGCTGACCGTGCCCGGCTGCCTGGACGGCAAGCACGGTCACTCGGTGGGTGTGGACGTGGTCGGGGTGGCCGGTCATGCCGTGGCTTGCCGGCGCCGAGGATCTGGAGCGCCTCGGCCAGTTCTGCAGCGCGCGGGGTGTCCGGGGCCCAAGTGGCCGTGACGACAGCGGTTCGGGCACCGGCGCCGCCTGAGCACAGGGACTCGTCGTCCGGGTGGGCGTACACCGCGAGCAGGCTCGCCACAGTCTTTGGTGAGCCACCCCGTTTCCAGTACGCGAAGATCGGATCATAGCCAGCTTGCACGCCCAACTGCCCGTGTTCGACTGAGCGCGTTGTGCACCCTGGAGTCGGGTTGTGGTGTATCAGGAAGCGGTGTCCTGCGGCGTGATGGCGTGGACCACCTCGGAAAGGTGCCGGTTGATGCGGATGCTGGTCATGCCTGTCGCAAAGACGGCTGTGCCGGCTATGGCTGTCGGAATCGAGGCGCCCAGGACCGCAAGCAGCTCGGGCCAGTCGCGCTCGGCTTCACACCGGCCGCCCCCGGCGGCCAGCTCGTTGGCTTCCCGCCGGTCAGTGAAGAGCCGAGAGTCGCAGTCCGCGGGGCTGCCCTGCGCCTGATCGACGGTGTAGGGCGTGAACAGCAGAACGGCGAACCAGAGCCACAGGGCTCCAGTGGCGGCGAGCAGGACGGCCCCCCACTTCCGCAGACGCGCGGAACTCTCGTCGAAGTACTCCATGGTGTAGGTCAGAAGAGGCATGACGCAGAAACCTACCGTCTCGAACAAAGATCCCGGGAGCCGATCCGTGCACGGCATTCCCGTGGCCGCTGCGGATCGTGATGTGTCGTGTGGACGGCCTGCATTGAGGACCAACCCCGTTTGCTGAACATCCCGGTGGTCCCATCCGTATCTCTGGGTGCGTGCCGTGCCAGCCGCCGTGAAATGCCTGCTCCCGTCGACATGAAGGAAAGAGCTCTCTATGCCGAACCGGGAGGCATCATGCGTCCGAGCCGACGCGCAACACCGTCCAGGGTTTCGATGCGGACCATCGCGGTCATTGCTACCGCGTGCGCCGTTGTCGCCGCCGTTCTGATAGCGATCCGGGGCAGTGGCGGGGAAGCCTCGGCCGACCAGTTGAACGCGGGGCTGCCACAGCACAGCGGCGGCCACTACGACGCTTCAGACACATCCGGGCAGAGCGCGCAGGGCGGGGTTCAGCCCGTGACACAGGTGGATCGCACTTTTCTGGTGAAGGTACGCCAAGCCGGGCTGTGGGAGATTCCGGCCGGGCGGCTGGCCCAGACGCACGCATCCAGCGATGCCGTTCGGCGCGCGGGACTCCATCTCCTCGACGGACACAGCAAACTCGACCAACTCGTCCGTGAGGATGCCAAGATCCTCGGCGTCGAGCTGCCGAACGAGGCCACGCCCGAGCAGCAAGGGTGGGTCAAGCAGCTCGACGAAGCCCAAGGGGACGAATTCGACCGTCTCTTCGCCAATCTGCTGCGCGCTTCGCACGGAAAGATCTTCGCCACCATCGGCGAGGTGCGGGCGGCCACCCAGAACGACCTGATCCGCCGTCATGCCCGCCAGGCCAACCAGACCGTCCTGGATCACCTGGAAGTACTGGAGGACACCGGCCTGGTCGACCCCAAGACGTTCCAGGAGGTCGAGGCCGCCGTCAGGCCGAAGTAGAGGACGGCGCCGGGACCGGGCATCGCCACCGGTTGGTGGCCGTCGCCCGGTCCTGCGGAGCCCGCACCCGTTCCAGGGCCCAGTCCGGCATGTGAGAGACGAGCGGATTCCCGGGGCTGTTGAGCCCTGGCAATGGACCTTTGCATTGTGCAATGATGCGTGCGGGGGGCTGGTTGAGGGTCGGCCCCTGGACGGGAGCGGGCACTGGCACGGTGACGCAGCTTGAGTCCACGTGACTGACCGTCACCGGCCTCCCCTGTTTGTGGAGTGTGAAGGCGCGCCGATCGGCGACATGCATTTCGGGTCGAGCCGCGCGGTGGCACGCTGATCTAGCCCCCGAGCGGCGAAGCATCCGTCCAGCCGAGCGGATACAAACCTGCTCCCTCATCAGGAACCCGCGGTTCACCGCCCGCCTCGCTGAACGCCGTCAGCGCCCCGATCAGAGCAGACCGCTGCTCCGGGGCAAGTCGTTCCACGATCGAGGCGATCTCCGCCCGCCGCCGCGCGGTGACGTCCTCGACCAGCCGATGGCCGTCATCGGTGAGCCGCAGCACTGTCTCGCGCCGGTTCTCGGGATTCGTCCGGCGATCCACCAGACCTGCTGAGACGAGCCGGTCGATCATGCGCATCGCCGTCGACGGCTTCACCCCGAGCAGGTCGGCGAGGGCCACGAGTTTGGCGGAGCCATGAGTCGACAGCACGACCAGAAGTCGGAACTGGGGAAGCGTGACACGGTCCTCGACGGCTGCCAGCGAGCGGGCAGACACCGCCACCAGCAACCGGGACGCAGTCAGCACCGCTCGCGTGACAGCGTCGACGTCGTTCACGCTCTCTGCCTGCGCGCCTGGGGGCTGGGTCATACCTCTTTGTACCGTGCCGCTTGATCATGCCGGCATCGTGGTTGCCCATTTGACGTGCCCTTGACTATTCGCGACAGCGCAGCAGAAGCATGGCGACATCGTCATGGGCCGGTCCGGCAGGATGGTGCGCCTGCCATCGAAGCGGTGTTCCCTGCGTGGTGGTTGGTTCCCACGGCACTCCACGATGCGGTGGATCCCCATGGCAGCGCCTCCGCCGCATGGGGGAAGCGGATCATACGCCGGCCTGATCCCTGCGGGATGCGGATCCA
This sequence comes from Streptomyces sp. SLBN-118, assembly GCF_006715635.1. Classification (NCBI taxonomy): domain Bacteria; kingdom Bacillati; phylum Actinomycetota; class Actinomycetes; order Kitasatosporales; family Streptomycetaceae; genus Streptomyces; species Streptomyces sp. SLBN-118. The sequence goes on along the minus strand of NZ_VFNP01000001.1, from coordinate 339,688 downwards.
GAACAGTGATCCCATGGCAATCAGCGAGACGAGTCCAAGGAGTCGGACGAGGGGCAGTCCGCGCGTCCGACGGGGACGACGCCGACCCCTCCGTCAGTCAACTGGGTTGCGGACGATGGGGGACCATCTGTGACGATCTGGCTCCTGTCATTCCCGGCCTTCGCGTGTCTGCTGGCCTTGTTCGCCCTGGTGGAGAGCGCGTGGCGATGGTTCGCGGGGCTGGGCTTGATCCCGTGGCTACGCCGGCGCACGGGGCGGTCGTTGTCGAATACCGCCTTCGATGAATTCACGGCGGTCGTGAACGGAAACAAGTCGGTGGAACTGGAGCAGCGTCGGGTGGAGCTGCTGCGGCGGGACGACGAGAGCGACGGTGCGCCGCCCCGCTCCAGCATTGACCTGACCAAGGGCACGGCGTTCATCGTGTTGCCACGGGAAGCAGACGGCCCGTGGCGACCGCCGTTGGGCACGTCCGGCTTGTGCAGCCATGTCTCTCTTCCCGCCCCCTGCGGCTGCGGAGAACTTCCATCGGCCCGCCCGGCGCGGAGTTGACGGCTCGATACATCCTTGTGAAGAGCATTGAAAAGCCATGTGACATGTGCCATTTTACTGCGCAGCCCTTCACGGACGGGCCCCTCCTCCCATCCCCAGGAGTGAATCTTGCGCGCCATGGCCATCGCCACCGCACTGCTCATCGCGGCCGCCGCAGCCGCCCCCGCCCAGGCCGCTCAGGCCGAGCCCCCGCCGGACCACGTCTTCGCGGATCCGGGCCAGCGCCCGGCCCACGGCAGCGCCAAGGGCGTCCCCGGCGCGACCGGGACCAGCGGCGGGCGACTGGAATCGCGGATCCTTCCGATCGTCCACGACTGCAGCCCGTCACTGCGCATACGGGCCCAGGAGATGACCAACGCCCAACTGACGGCGACCTGCGCGAGCCTGGCCAACCAGGACGCCTACTTCCACAGCGTGGTCAAGGACTCGGGACCGGTCGCGAACGACTACAACACCACCCTGGAGGTCGACGTCTTCAACTCGAGCGCCGACTACAAGGCCTACGCGCGGAAGATCTACGGCATCGACACCAACAACGGCGGCATGTACCTGGAGGGAGATCCGGCCAAGGCCGGCAACCAGCCGCGGTTCATATGCTACGAGCGCACCGACGTGAGCCCCGGCTGGCAGATCTGGAACCTCAACCACGAGTACACCCACTACCTTGACGGCCGCTTCGACCTGTACGGCGACTTCAGCGCCAGTCAGACCACCCCGACCGTGTGGTGGGGCGAGGGCATCGCGGAGTACGTCTCCTACTCCTACCGCGGCGTCACCTACGCCAACGCGGTGGCCGAGGCCGGCAAGCACACGTACTCGCTGCGCACGCTGTTCGACACCACCTACGCCAACAGCGACGTCAACCGCACCTACAACTGGGGCTACCTCGCCGCCCGCTACATGGTCGAGAGGCACCCGGCCGACGTCGCGACCGTGCTCGGCCATTACCGCACCGGTGACTGGACCGCCGCGCGTTCCTTCCTCACCTCGCTGGACTACGAGAGCGACTGGAACGCCTGGCTGACGGAGGTGGCGGCGGGCGCCTGACCCGTACCGCCCGGCTCCCCCGGAGCGCGAAGGGCCTCAGGATGCTGCAGACGGCCGCCAACGCCGGGAAGGGCGTTGCCCGTTCAGGATGGCGGCAAGGCGGTACAAGGGGCGGCGGGGCTGGGCCCGGTTCTGTTCCGCCCGCCCGGGACCGGCTTGTCGCCGCGCGCCGTCCAGCGGGGCGTGTACCGCGTGCGCCGTCCGTGCCGCTCCCTGCTGAGACAGCCGGCCTGTTCGAGGCCCACGACGATGCCCCGCACGGTGCGTTCGGTGATGTGGCAGGCCGCGGCGATGTCGCAGAGGCAGGCGGCGGGATCGCGTGCGACGACCAGGAGCATGCGGGCGTGGCCGGTGAGGAAGCTCCACCCTGACTGCTGATGCACGCTGCCTGCCCCTCCAACCGCCTTATAGGCGGATGATGACGAGAGCGATGTCGTCGGGGGCGCCATCACCGACGCCGAGGCGGTCCAGGAGCGCGTCGGCCAGCAGGTCAGGGGGGAGGGTTCGGTCCTGGGCCAGGGCTGTGGTCAGGCGTTCCAGGCCGGTGTCGATGTCCTCGCCGCGGCGTTCGATGAGGCCGTCGGTGTACAGCACGAGGGTGTCTCCTGGGGTGTAGGCGAGGCCGGCCTGTGGGCGGGGGACATGGTGCTCGCGTGCGCCGAGCGGTGGATCGGTGGCTTGGTCGAGCTGTTCGCAGGTCCCGTCGGGGTGTAGCAGGATCGGCGGTGGGTGTCCGGCGTTGCTGTAGATGATCAGCTTGCTGCGGGTGTCGATGAGTGCCTTGACCGCGGTGGCGGCCATCGCGCCGTCCACGGAGCGGGCATACAGGCCGAGGACTTCCAGGGCCTGGGCGGGGCTGGGGAGGGCGCGGATGACGGCGCTCAGGGCGCTGCGGAGCATGCCCATGACGGCTGCCGCGTGCAGGCCGTGGCCGACGACGTCTCCGACGGCCACGGCGTAGCGGTCGGGTGGGAGGTCGACGACGTCGTACCAGTCGCCGCACACATTCAGTGACGCGGTCGCCGGCAGGTAGCGCACGGCGATGTTGCCGTGCTGGTCCAGGTCGGGGACGGAGAGCATGGCTTCCTGCAGGGTGACGGCGACCTGCTGTTCACGGGCATGGGCCTGACGCAGTTCCTGGTTCAATCGGTCAAGCTCGCCAGCCCGCGCGTAGAGCTCGGCCGACATGCCCTTCGCCTGCTCAGTTCTCTCCTCGCTGAGCTGATGTGCACGGAGTGAGTGGACGAAGGCCGTGACGTCCTCCACCTGTTGGATGATCCACTTCACCGTGCCGCCAGGTCCACAGAGTGGGGTGTGGATCACCGACCACCATCGCTCCTCGAAGCCGCCCGGCTGGTCGGGGCGGGGAACTTCGTACCGCTGCAGCACCGCGGTTTCCGGCTTCCCGGTGTCCACAAGCCGGTTCAGTGACGCTTTGAGATTCCGTCCTGCGTCGCCGCGGATTCCGGGATTTTCCGGCAGGACGTCGAACAAGTACTTCCCAACCAACTCGTCCTTGGTCAGCCCGGTGATCCTCACGCATGCCGGGTTGACGTACCGGATCACCAGGTCCGTGTCCAGCACCAGGCACGGGCTCGGTGTGGCGTCGAAGAACGCCGTGAAATCGATATCCAGGTTCATCACACGCTGTCCGTCGCTTGTCAGTGCGACTATCCGCCCTTCCAATCTAGGAGCGATCCAGTGTCCGCGCTCGCCCGCCTTCATTCGTTGGCCCCATGCACCTGGCCGAGGCCCCACGGCGCTGCCGAAGGTGTGCGAGACCTGGCCGATGCACGCCCCTGGCGGTGCCGTGCGCACGGCTTGAGGTTCCCGCACGACCATCGGCCCTGCCCGGAAGGGGTTGTCGTCTGGTCGGCTCCCGGCATCACGCTGCACGGTGACGTGCGGCATCTGGACGCGGGCATCGACGGCGAACCTGTACGGCTACCCCTCCCCGTCCTGTGCGGAATCCGGCCGGGTGCCCTGAGTTTGCTGCTGCCGAAGGACCGGCCAGGGATCCCGCCGGAACCCGTGGTGCGCCACTGAGGGATCCGTGCCGCGCAACACAACTGCGTGGCCTCCTCCGGCCCCCGTCCCGTCCCCCTCATACGAAGCGGGCCGCTTCCGGTGATCGTCCGGGGCGGCCCGCTTGGCGATGCCGTCGGGGCGCTATCCGGTTGCCTTCTCGTCAGCCTCCATGCGGGCCAACTGGGCATCGAGGACCGCGTACTCTGCCTCTTCGATGGCGGCCAACGCGAATTCGACCGCGGCGACAGCATCCGCCTCCGCCCGATCGGCCTCGTGGGCCGCACGAGCCGCGTTGTGCTCCTGCTTGCGGGTCGCGATGTCTCTGCTCACCTCGGCCGTGTGGTCGCGCCAGTTCTGCTGCATCTCGGCCCACCACTGCGAAATCTTCGCTTCGGCACCGCGCGCCGACTCTTGGAGTTTGGCGGCTTGGGCCTGGGCGTCTTCGCGTGCCCTGTCAACCGCGGCCTGCACCTGCTCGCGGTTCTGGGCTGTGGCCCGGGAGACGTGATCTTCGGCGGCCTTGGCCCGCTCGGCAAGGGTGGTGAGGGTGTCAGACAGAGCCATTGGCTGTCTCCTTCCCGGGGCAATCCCTCCACTGGCAACGATCCCTGGCGCGTGTCCGACCGGCAACTTCGGTTCAGCGCCCCGGCGACCCGCTCGCGGCGTACAACAAGCGGCGCCGCTCCGTCCTCGTTCCAGTGGGGGTCCGGGTGGGGGTGGACGGGGCGGCTCGATCGCCCGGTGGCCTGTCTCAGGCTCGCCGTCTGGGGTGTGATGCGCAAACCCAGCGGTGAATGCCGCCATTTCTGCCCGATTTCGGGCAGGATCGTGGACGTTCCATGGCGTCCGGCTTAGGGTGTTCGTTCATGATCACCGTTGACGCGATAGGGACTTTCGCCCTGATCGTGGGACTCCTCACGCTCACCCCCGGACTTGATACCGCTCTCATCCTGCGCACCGCGGCGCTCGGACACCGGCGTCGCGCCTGGGGCGTGGTCCTCGGCATCCAGAGCGGCACGCTGGTCTGGGGCACGCTCACCTCGCTCGGTGCGACCGCGCTGCTGACGGCATCTCACCTCGCATACGAGACTCTTCGTTGGGCCGGGGCCGCGTACCTGGTGTGGATGGGCGGCAGGCTGCTGTGGGCCACCTGGCGCCACTCATCAAGCAACAGCCCGCACACAGCGAAGGCCGGGGGACCGGTACCGGGGCCGGGACCGACGCCGGGAGAGGCGCCGACGATGAGCTGCTCGGCGGCCGGCGGCAAGGCATCGCGACCAATCTCCTCAACCCGAAGATCGGCGCCTTCTACGTTGCTGTGCTCCCGCAATTCATCCCCACCGGAACCTCGCACATTGCTCTGGGCGTGCTCCTGGCCGGTGTTCACATCCTCCTGGCCGTCGTCTGCGCCCGCGCGCTGATCGCATGCGCGCGACGGCTCCGGGACCGCCTGCAACGGCTCTCGGCCCGCCGCTGTTTCGACCGCGTCACCGGCACGGTCATCGCCGCCTTCGGTATCCGGCTCGCGCTCGGGCAGTGAGGCAGCGGTGGCGCAACCACAAGACCACCGACAGCCGCCGCACGGGCAACCCCGCATGACCCACAGCGAAAGGACACCTGCATGTACTCGCTCCCCACCAGCATCGAGGCCGTGGTCTTCGACTGCGACGGCTTGCTGGTCAACACCGAAGCATGCTGGACCGTTGCAGAAAGGGCCATCTTCGCCGCGCACGGCCATCCCTTCGGCCCCGAACAAAAAGCCCTGCTCATCGGCCGAACCCTGGAGGCCGCTGGAGACGCCATGGCCCACTACCTCGGCCGCCCCGGCGCCGGAGCCGAACTCGCGGCCGAACTTTTCACAAGGGTCCGCAAGGAGCTCTCCCGGGGAGCCGCAGCCCTCCCCGGAGCGGCAGAACTGGTGCGCGCCTGCCGGGCAGCGGTGCCCATCGCGGTAGCCAGCAACAGCCCCCGGGAACTGCTCGACGCGGCGCTGTGGTCGGCCGGCCTCACCGACTGCTTCACCCACTCGTTCGCCGCCGACGAGGTACGTTCCCCCAAGCCTGCACCCGAGCTCTACCTCACGGCATGCGAGACACTCGGTGTGGCCCCGAAGCGTTCCGTCGCCTTCGAGGACTCGGCCACAGGCATCGCCTCGGCACGTGCCGCCGGGCTCTACGTCGCGGTCGTACCGTCCCTACCAGGAGCCGGCCTCGACCACGACTGGCTGGGCACCACCCTGGCCGAACCCGAAGTGCAGGAGTGGGCCAGGAAGCTGGGGCATGGCACGGCCAGCTGAGCCACCCACTGTGAAGCGCACGGGCAGGCCCTCGGCGAGTTGACCCGCCGTTGGAGCGAGCCCAAAAACTTGGGGGCCATGCGCTCTCGGCGTTTCAGCGGGACGGGTGGCCCGGGACCTCGTGCTGCTCCAGCTGGGTCGCCAGGACCGCGGCCTGGACGCGGCGGTGAACGCCCAGCTTGGCCAGCAGGCGGGAGATGTGGTTCTTCACCGTCTTCTCGGACAGATACAGTCGCTTGCCGATCTGCCGGTTGGTGAGCCCCTCTCCGATCAACGCGAGAATGTCCCGCTCACGCGGGGACAGGCCCGCCAGCGCGCCCGGCATGGGCTCGAAGTCGTTCGGCTCCGCCCGCAGGCTGCTCATGAGCCGGGCCGTCGTAGCGGGATCGAGCATGGACTGGCCCGAAGCGACCGTGCGCACAGCCGATACCAGGTCGGAGCCCTTGATCTGTTTGAGCACATAACCCGAGGCGCCGGCCATGATCGCGTCCAGCAGGGCGTCCTCGTCGTCGAACGAAGTCAGCATCAGACAGGCCAACTCCGGCATGCGGCTGCGTAGTTCGCGGCACACGCCGATACCGTCGCCGTCAGGCAGGCGCACGTCGAGCACGGCCACGTGTGGGCGCAGCGCCGGTCCGCGCGCCAGCGCCTGTTCGACGCTGCCCGCGTCACCGACCACAGTGATGTCCGGCTCGGCGTCGAGGAGATCAGTCAGTCCACGGCGTACGACCTCATGGTCGTCGACGAGGAACACCCGTACCGGATCCTCCGCAGTGAATGTCCGTACCTCGGTCATGAGGGCCCCTCGGTTGTGATCTCTCCCGCACTGCGACTGCTGAGACGATCATTGCCCTATCAGGGCAGGAGTACCAGGGCCGACCGGCCCTAGTCGGGCCTGTGAGAGGCCCCGGTTGGCCTGCCGACCACGGACCAGCGGCCCCTCGCGTCGGCGGCGTCCGGCCTGCGGCCCGACACCGACCGTGTCCTGTCGAATGCGCGCTGGACCGCTTCGGAGAAGCCGTGCGCACCGGAACGGCCCAGGTGGCGACAGGCACCACGGCGGTACGACGGTCGGGTGTGGACGGATGACCGCGACGTCTGGTGGCTGAGCCAGTCGCCCCAGGAGGCGACCCTGAAGGTCGCGCATGCGGGTACCTTCGTGCTGCCGTCGGCGGTGTGATGGTCATCGTGAGCAGCTGGAGGGCGCAGCGGGCGACCCGAGCGGACCACCGAGCGCTGGGGTGAGGAGCGGGACCAGATCAGGCCGGGGCGGGGGCGCACCATCGGCTGACCCCTCCAGCCCCCTCGCGGCCCGGGACGGAGGGCTCCGGCCGGAGTTCGCTCTGGAAGACCAAGACGGACCTGGCGGCCGCCACTCCGAGGGCCTGCGCCCCTGCCTTTCGCGCCGAGCTTCCGCCGGGGGTGACCTCGGGGCGCTCGCCTCTCGTCTTGGGTGCGCCTGACGGGACCTGTCGATTCGAGCCGCTGGCCGAGCGAGCCCTTGCTGAGCCCGGTGCGTCGTGGCGCGGCACCCCGCCCAAGGAGGCGGTGGTACGTGTCCGGCCGCTTCCTGTGGCCGTACCGTGTCAGTCTCGCCCGCGCTGCGGGTGGCTGGTCTCAGCAGATCCGCGGGAGCAGTTCGCCCAGCGGCATGTCCACCACCCGGCGGGCGCCGACCAGGGTCCGGATGACCACTCGGCCGGGCTGCCCCTCGCGCGGTACCTGCCCGACGCGTACCGCTCCCGAGCCCTCCGGCTGGGTCCGCATGAGAGCCAGCGCCTCGTCGGCGGCCGATGGTGCGACGAAGGCGACCAGGCAGCCCTCGTTCGCCACCACCAGCGGGTCCAGGCCGAGCAGATCGCAGGCGGCGGCGACGGGTGTGGGTACGGGGAGGGCGCTCTCCTCGATCTCGACGGCGATCCGTGCATCGCGGGCGATCTCGTTGAGTGCCGCGGCCAGTCCTCCCCGGGTCGGGTCGCGCAAGGTGTGCACATCGCCGCCGAGGCGGGCCATGGCGCGTACGAGCCGGTGAAGGGGTTGCGAGTCGGAGGCGATGTCGGCTTCGAAGCCCAGCCCCTCGCGGGTGCTGAGCACAGTGGTGCCGTGCAGTCCGATGGGGCCGGAGAGCAGGATCGCGTCACCGGGTTGGGCGAGGGCGGCGGAGGGGCGGAGGGAAGAGAGCACGCGGCCGACCCCCGTGGTGTTGATGAAGATCTTGTCCGCGGCGCCCCTCCCGACGACCTTGGTGTCCCCGGTGATGACCGGGACTCCCGCTTCGCGGGCTGCCTTGCCCAGGGAGGTGAGCACGGAACGGAGTTGGGAGAGTTCAAGGCCCTCTTCGATGATCAGCGCGACCGTCAGTGCGATGGGCCAGGCGCCGCGCATTGCCAGGTCGTTGACCGTGCCGTGCACGGCGAGTGAGCCGATGTCGCCGCCGCGGAAGAACAGCGGGCTGACGACGAAACTGTCTGTACTCACCACGAGTTCGGGATGGTCGGGGAGCAGCGCGGCGTCTTCGAGTGGCCCCGGCTGCTCCTGCGGTCCGTCGAGGGTAGGCAGGATCATGTCTTCCAGTAGTTCGGCAGTCAGCCGCCCGCCGGCTCCGTGGCCGAGGAGTACGCGCTCGCTCTCCGCGTACGGGACAGGGCAGTTGAGGCTGGTCAAGTAGGGGTTCGCGTCGGAGGTCATGCCGGGCTCCTTGCCTGCCTCGTTCGGCCCGCCGCGTGGAAGGCGGCGCAGGTACCCTCGGCGGAGACCATGGGCGCGCCGAGCGGATGGCGGGGCGTGCAGCGCACGCCGTAGGCCGTGCAGTCGGTGGGCAGCTTCGCGCCGGTGAGGATCGCGCCTGCGATGCACTCGGGGTGTTCTTCGGGGCGCATCCCGCCGATGTCGTAGCGCTGTGCCGCGTCGAATTCTGCGTATTCATCCGTGAGTTCGAGACCGCTGGCGGGCAGGGTGCCGATGCCGCGCCAGGACCGGTCGGTGACCTGGAAGACCCGGCGCAGGACGTCCTGGGCCTCGGTGTTGCCGGAGCGGCGCACGGCCCGCACGTATTGGTTCTCCACCGTGTGCTGCCCGCGCTCCAGTTGCTGGACGGCCATGAGGATGCCCTCCAGCAGATCGAGCGGCTCGAAGCCGGTGACCACGATGGGGACCCGATAGCGGGCGGCGATCGGTTCGTACTGCGTCCATCCCATGACCGCGCACACGTGTCCGGCGGCGAGGAAGGCCTGAACCTCGCAGTCCGGCGACTCCAGCAGGGCCGTCATGGCCGGAGGCACGAGGACATGACTGACCAGCATGCTGAAGTTGGACAGGCCCAGGCGGGAGGCATGGAGCACCGCCATGGCGTTGGCGGGTGCGGTGGTTTCGAAGCCGACGGCGAGGAAGACGACCTCGCGGTCCGGGAGTTCGGCGGCCAGACGTACGGCGTCCATGGGTGTGTAGACGACCCGGACGTCCGCGCCCCTGGCGCGCAGCGAGAGGAGATCGGTGCTGCTGCCGGGGACGCGCAGCATGTCCCCGAAGCTGGTGAGGATCACTCCGGGGCGGGCGGCGACGGCCATGGCCCGGTCCAGGGTCTCCAGCGGGGTGACGCAAACGGGGCAGCCGGGCCCGTGCACCATCCGGATGCCGGCGGGCAGCAGTTCGTCGATGCCCTGGCGGACGAGGGTGTGCGTCTGCCCGCCGCAGACCTCCATGATCTGCCAGGGCGCGGTCGCGGTCCGGTGAAGCTCGTCCAGCAGCTGCAGGGCGAGAGCCGGATCGCGGTACTCGTCGAGGTACTTCATTGCGAAGCCTGTGCGCCTTCGGCCGGGTCGGGGTGCCGGTGCGGACTGGTCAGGTCGAACTCCACGTCCACCACGCCCTCGACGGCCTGCACCAGGCGGGCTGCGACGGGTACGAGGGCGGTGTCGCGGATGCGCCCCGTGAGGGTCACCACGCCGTCTTCCACCTCTACCCGGACGGGTTCCGGCTGCATCGGGAAGAGGAGGGACACCACGTCCTTGCGGACCTCTTCGGCGATGTCCTCGTCGTCCCGCAGGAAGACCTTCAACAGGTCGGCGCGGCTGACGATGCCCTCGAGCATGCCTATGTCGTTGACGACGGGCAGTCGCTTGACCTTGCGCTGCGCCATGATCCGTGCGGCCTGTGGGAGGGTCGCGCCCGGGTGGGTGGTGATGGCGGGGGCGGACATCAGCTCCTCGGCCGTCACTGCTCCGGCCTTGGCGAGATCGGGCGGTCGCCGCAGCTGGGTGTAGCGGTCCGCGTCGCTCTCCCGGAACTCCTCCTTGGGCAGCAGATCGGCCTCGGAGACGACGCCGATCACCCGGCCCTCGCCTTCCAGGACGGGAAGGGCGCTGACCTTCCACCGCTCCATGGTCTGCACGATTTCCTTGAACGTCGCGTCGCGGCTGACGGCGACGACGGTGTGGGTCATCACATCGCTCACGTTGTGCGGGGTGCCGTGCATGGTGCCCTCCTGGTCCGGACGGTCAGCTGCGATGGAGGGTCAGGTCAAGGAAGTGGGTCGAGCAGGAGATGCAAGGGTCGTGGTTGCGGATGGCCCGCTCGCACAGTGCTGTGAGCTCGGCGTCGGTGCCCCCGCCCCGGTCGGACTCGTCCTGGACCAGGCGGCGCAGGTCCTCCTCGATCGCCGCCTGGTTCTGGGCGGTGGGCGGGACGAGCACGGCGTCGGTGACGGTGCCTTCGGCGTCCAGGACATAGCGGTGGTACAGCAGACCCCGGGGCGCCTCGGTGGCACCGTGACCGGTGCCCGCACGGGGCGTCACCTCCATGTGCGGACGGGGCGGGGGCTCGTACGCCTCGACGATCCGCAGTGCCTCCTCGACGGCATACAGCGCCTCCACGGCCCGTACGAGGATGCTGCGGAAGGGGTTGCGGCACACCGTCCCGGCGAGCGGGTCGCCAAGTCCGGCCTCCTTGGCCGCTTCGACGGCGGTGGGGGAGAGGAGTTTGCCGTTGATGGCGTAGCGGGCGAGCGAGCCGGTGAGGTGGCGCTCTCCGCGCAGGGTGGCTTGCAGGGCAGTCGAGTGGGGCACCTGGTGTTCGACGACCTCCTTCGTGAAGGCCGAGACGGGGAAGGTGCGAATCGGCAGTCGCCGTGTGGTGTCGGCGGGGAGCCCGTGCGTGCTCGGGGCAGCCATCGCCGCCGGGACGCCCGCGTCGATGGCGTAGCGGCCGGGCTCGGTGAGGGCGAGGAGTACGTTGTCGCAGCCGGCGTCCGGGAAGTCGAAGCCGGCCACCCAGCGGACGGTGGCCCAGGCGTCGTCCATGGCGCGACGCAACCGCTCGCCGAGCGGCCGCAGTTCGGCGCGGGCAGGCACCCGGTGGAAGCCGCCGAGGCGCACGTTGACCGGATGGATCGCGCGCCCGCCGAGCAGTTCGAGGATGGCGTTGCCGGTCTGCTTCAGGCGCAGTCCGCGCTCGACGTGGCCGCGGTGGGCGCGGGCCAGGTCGATGGCTCCGTCGCAGCCGAGGAAGTCCGGGGCGTGCAGCAGATAGATGTGCAGGACCTGGCTCTCGATCCACTCGCCGCAGTACAGCAGCCGTCGCAGCTCTGCCAGCTGTCCGTCGACGTCCACCCCGCAGGCGTTCTCGACGGCCCGGCAGGCGCTCATCTGGTATGCGACCGGGCAGATTCCGCACACCCGGGCGGTGATGTCGGGCGGCTCGGTGTACGCACGGCCGCGAAGGAACGCCTCGAAGAAGCGGGGCGGCTCGTAGATCTGCAGTCGCGTCTCGGTGACCCGTCCCTCGTGCATGTGTACGTGGAGGGCGCCCTCGCCCTCCACGCGGGAGAGCGAGCCGACGTGCAGGACTCTCGATCCACGATGCGTCACGGCGTGGCCTCCTTCGCTTCCCGGTCGAAGGCGGCGGCGTTGAAGGTGCGCAGGAGCCGCTCCACATCGCGGTCATCCATGCCGTCGCGGTGCAGCAGCGGGATCAGGGCGGTCAGGTTCACCGATCCGGAGGGGCCGAAGCAGCCGTAGCAGCCGCGTCCGTACGCCGGACAGATCGCTCCGCAGCCCGCGTGGGTGACAGGCCCCAGGCAGGGCGTGCCGTGGGCGACGGTGACGCAGACCGTGCCGCGCCGCTTGCAGGCGAAGCACACGCTGTGGTTGGGGATGTCGGGCTTGCGGCCCGTGAGGAAGGCGGTGATGACTTCCAGCAGCTGGCCTCGGTCGATGGGGCAGCCGCGCAGCTCGAAGTCGACGTCCACATGGGCCGAGACAGGGGTGGAGGTGCTCAGCGTGTCGATGTAGTCGGGCCGGGCGTAGACGGTGCGCCGGAACTCCTCGACGTCCGCGAAGTTGCGCAGGGCCTGGATGCCGCCGGCCGTGGCGCAGGCTCCGATCGTCACCAGCCGGCGCGACTCGGCGCGGATGGCGCGGACACGTTCGGCGTCTGCGGCCGTAGTCACCGAGCCCTCGACCAGGGAGAGGTCGTACGGACCCGGCCTTACCGCGCTCGATGCCTCCAGGAAGTGGGCGATCTCCACCTGCCCGGCCAGGGTGAGGAGTTCGTCCTCGCAGTCCAGCAGGGTGAGCTGGCAGCCGTCGCAGGAGGCCAGTTTCCAGATCGCCAGGGTAGGAGCGGCGAGCGTCGGAGTGTCCATCTCACAACTCCCTTACAATGAGGAGAGGTTCGGCGCGGTCGTAGCCGAGGACCGGACCGTCGCGGCACAGCAGGACGGGTCCCAGCTGGCAGTGTCCGCAGTGCCCGGTCGCGCAGCGCATGTTCCGCTCCAGCGAGACCCTGATTCGCTCCGCCGGCAGCCCGCGGTGAAGCAGTTCGCGGGCGACTGCGCGGATCATGACCTCGGGGCCGCAGACGAACGCCGTCGTCCGGTCGGGCTGGAAACGGGCGCCGTTCAGCAGCGTGGTGACGACCCCGACCCCGCCGTGCCAGTCCCGGCCCGCCCGGTCGACGGTGACGGCCACGTGCGGGCCGCGGCGGTGCGCCCAGTGCCGCAGTTGCTCATGGAAGACGACATCGTCCGGGCTGCGGGCGCCGACCAGCAGGTTCAGCCTCCTGTACGGGCCCGGGTCGGCCAGCGCGGCGACCATCACCGGGCGCAGCGGAGCCAGCCCGATGCCGCCCGCGACGACCAGGACATCCTGCCCGGCCGCCCGCTCCAGCTCCCAGCCGGTGCCGAAGGGGCCGCGCAGTCCCACCCTGTCTCCGGGCAGCAATGCGTGCAATGCCCCAGAGGTCGCACCGACGGCACGCACCGTGTGTTCGAGGGACGGGCCGTGGATGCCGGACACCGAAACCGGGATCTCGCCCACCCCGAAGGCGTACATCATGGCGAACTGCCCCGGTGCGAACGCGGGCAGCGCGTCGGGGCCGGCCGGCGACAGCCTGAGCGTGATCGTGTCGGCGGTCTCGGGACGGCGGCGTACCACGCGGTACGGCACTGGGGGCGCGGTCATCGAGGGCTGCCGCTGCCGTAGGGGGCGTACAGGTCGAGCAGCCGGGTCCTGGCCGCTTGCAGCCGGTGGGCGATCACCTGGCCCACCCACTGGGCGACCGCTGCCCTGAGTTCGGGGTCGGTCTCGCACATCAGGCGCACCGCAGTTGCGTCGAACTCGTAGGCGCGCACCGGGCTCGTCGCCTGTGCGCCCAGCTGCCAGGTGTGGGGCGGGAACAGCCAGGAGCAGCCGACGAGCTCGTCCAGGCCCAGGTTCTCGATGATGGCCGCCGGGCGGCCCGGTACATGCATGTCGAGGGTGACCGTGCCGGAGCGGATGATCCAGAAACGGTCTGCCCGCCTGCCTTCCTCGAAGATGCGGGTTCCCTGCGGGAAGTTGACCTCGCGAGCGATGCGCAGCAGTTGGTTGCGGTGCTCGGCGGGCATCGCCCGCATCATCGTGGTCGTGTTCATCGGCCTGCCTCTTGCTGGAGTTCCTCGTTGAGTGCCGTGATCTCTTCGGTGAGGTCTATGCCGACAGGGCACCAGACGATGCAGCGGCCGCAGCCCACGCAGCCGGAGCTGCCGAACTGGTCGTGCCAGGTGCCGACTTTGTGTGTGAGCCACTGGCGGTAGCGGCTGCGCGTGGAGGCGCGGACCGGTCCGCCGTGCAGATAGGAGAAGTCGAGGTCGAAGCAGGAATCCCAGCGCTGCCACCGCTCGGCGTGGTCGCCGGTCAGATCGGTGACGTCCTCGGTGGTGGTGCAGAAACAGGTCGGGCACACCATGGTGCAGTTTCCGCAGGTCAGGCAGCGCTGTGCGACCTCGTCCCAACGCTCGGCGTCCAGGCTCGCGCCCATAAGCGCCCGCAGGTCGACCGGCGGCACGGACCGGCCCATCCGGTCTGCGGCTCCGGCGACGGCGGCGCGTGCGTCGGCCTCGGTCCCCGGGTCTGCGGGCAGGTGCGGAATGTCCGCGAGCAGCGCCGCGCCTTCCTCACTTCCGGTGCGTACGAGGAAACGATGCCCGGCACCGTCCACGATCTCGGTGAGCGCCAGATCGAAGCCCGCATCGGCTGCGGGCCCGGAGCCCATGGAGGCGCAGAAGCACGTGGCCCCGGGCTCGGTGCACTCGGCGGCGATCAGCAGCGCGCCCGCGCGCCGCCCGGCGTACCCGTCGTCGCGGAACCGGCCGCCGGCCAGTACCCGGTCCTGGATCGCGATGGCCCTCAGATCGCAGGGCCGTACGCCCAGAAATGCATACGAACTCGAAGGCGCTTCTTCGGCCTGTACCGTCAGCTCGCCGTCGGGTCCACGGTCCGCGCTCCACAGCTTCTCCCGCTGCGGGTGCAGGAACGTCTTCCACGAATGGGGCCCCGCGCTGTGCGCGAAGGCCGCCCCGTCGTCGCGCGGGCGCAGCCGGTAGTGACCGGCCTCCAGCTCGACGCCCCACCCGAAAGGCAGCTCGTCGGCGCAGGCCAGCTCGGCGAGGACGATCGCTCCGTCCCGGACAGTGGGTCCGACGACAGTGCGCCCCTGCGAGACGAGCAGCCTGATGAGCGCGTCGAGTCCGGTCCTGTCGAGTACGGCGACTGCAGGATTCTCATCCATGTCGTCCCCCTGGATGTGACGAGGCTGACAACCTCAGCGTCCGGCAGACGCCGCACCGCTACTACGGGCCGCCCGGCCCTTCGCCTGGGTCGTTCGGCCCTGAAAGGGGAAGGACAGCACCGTGTGTCGCACCCCGCCTCGCTACGTGATGGAAGGTGCGAGCCCCCACAGCTGAGCGGGACGGAGGTGCGGATCATGCTTCGACCGGTCGTCGTGGGAATCGACGGATCCCCTGAGAGCCTGGCTGCCGCGGACTGGGCGGCGGGGGAAGCCCTGCTGCGCGCGCGGCCCCTGCGCCTGGTGCACGCCTGGGAAGGCATGGCGGGTGACGACGCGACCCTGCCGGAGCTTCAGGTCCCGCGGGACCGTGCGCGCCGCACTCTGAGCCATGCGGCGGACCGGCTGATCGAGCGCCATCCCCACCTCCGCATCAGCGCGGACGTGATCGCGCGGCCCGCGCCCGCCGGGCTGCTGGCCGAGGCCGAGGCCGCCGAGGTGCTGGTACTCGGCAGCCGCGGCCTCAGGGGTGTCGGCGGCTTCCTGGTCGGCTCGGTCGCCCAGGCGGTCGTGGCTCATGCGCGGCGGCCGGTGGTCCTCGTACGAACCGGCACGGTCACCGGGGGCGACAACGTGCCCAGCCCCGACGGAGGGGCCTCCACGCTCACGCCACACGGACCTGTGGTCCTTGGCATCGACCCGTCGAGTCCCTGCGGTGAGCTCATCGAGTTCGCCTTCGACGAGGCGGCCCGGCGCCAAGCGCCCCTGCAGGCTGTCCACGCCTGGGACTTCCCCCACGCCTCGGGCTACGCGCCGGGCCCCATGGACGCCGGAGCTCGGGCGGAGTCCGGCGCCGAGGCGTCAAGGGCCCTCGCGTCGGCACTCGAGCCCTGGCGGAAGAAGTTCCCGGCGGTGGAGGTCCACGAGCTGGTGGCGGAAGGCCGGCCCGTCCAACAACTCCTTGAGGCTGCCCAGGGAGCGGGCCTGCTGGCCGTGGGCCGCAGGGTGCGCCCGGGCTCGATGGGAACGCACACCGGTCGGGTCGCCCACGCGCTCATGCACCGTGCCGGATGCCCCGTGGCGATCGTGTCTCATGACTGAGGCCACCTGAGCGAGTCCCACGACCCTGCGCCGACCGGCCATGAAGAGAGGTGGCCCGGGTGACCCGCGGCGCGGGCCATTCGGCCCTCGCGCCCGGAGCCCCACCCGGTTTCACATGGGAGGTACCGGCTCTGGGAGGCCCTCATGAACGCCGACGCGGCCATCGACGCGGCCGCCGCGCCACTGCTGTTGAACGGTGACACCGTCGGCGAGCAGGACCAGCCCTGGGTGGCCTTCGGGCGAGAACCCGGGGAGCGGTCTCTGCTCATCTACGAGGCTCGCACTGCCTGCACCGATCCGGCGTCCACGGCGCGCTTCGGCCTTCACCGGACGCCCGTCTCGCCGCGCGTCGCTGCGCGCAACGCTTCAGGCGGTCAGGAAGGCGGCAGGGACGACACGGTCCGCATCCGCGGACGCCCGAGGTTCTGGAGGAGATGAGACGCGATGCGTGTCGCGATCGTGTACGAGAGTCTGTTCGGCAATACGAGCCAGGTCGCCGCGGCGATCGCGGATGGTGTGCGCGAGTCCCGGCCGGACGCCGAGATCGAGTGTCTGAGAGTGGACGAGGCGACCCCGGAGCGAGTCGGGGCGGCAGACCTGCTGGTCGTGGGAGGGCCGACCCATATGCGGGGCATGACGTCAGGCCTCAGCCGGAAGATGGGGCTGCAGGCCGAGCAGAAGGAGGGCGAGAAAGACCAGGCGAAACCCCGGCACGAGCCCGAGGAGGGCGCGGAGGGCCCGGGGGTTCGGGATTGGTTCCGTGGCCTGTCCAAGACCGGCAACGGTGCCCGCGCCGCAGCCTTTGACACCCGTGCGGACTTCCGTCTGGCCGGCGGCGCCGCACACGCCATAGCGCGCAGGCTGCGCAGTCATGGCTACCAACTGATCACCGAACCTGAAGGTTTCATCATCGAGGACACTGAAGGCCCGCTGCGGGAAGGGGAACTCGACCGGGCCAAGGCCTGGGCCGCCGGCCTCGTCACCGAATGAGTACGCGCTGCCCGGAGTGGGGGGTCATACGAAGTCCAGTACGTCCCGCACCGGCCGGCGAGGGCTCGTCGGGCCCACGGGGCCGTAGCCAAGGCGGAGCGTCAGATGGACGTACGCCATTTCCGACAGCGGCTCGCGCGCTGCCCAGCGCAGGTCACGCCGTTCGAGAGCCTGGGTGGTCAGGGAGGCGACCAGCTCGTGGCCGGTGGCCCGGAGCAGTACTCGCTGCAGTGCCTGG
This sequence comes from Streptomyces sp. SLBN-118, assembly GCF_006715635.1. Classification (NCBI taxonomy): domain Bacteria; kingdom Bacillati; phylum Actinomycetota; class Actinomycetes; order Kitasatosporales; family Streptomycetaceae; genus Streptomyces; species Streptomyces sp. SLBN-118. The sequence goes on along the minus strand of NZ_VFNP01000001.1, from coordinate 322,397 downwards.
CCCGCGCGCAGCCAGTCAGCGGGGCGGTCGGTCTGCGTTCCCAGCAGGGCGAGCTGGGGCTTCTCCTCGAAGTCCGTGGTGCCCAGGTCGGCGGGGTGGCGCCGGCCAGCGAAGTCGCGGACGGGTGCCCTGCCGCCGCGTCGGCGAGGCCCGAAGGCGTACTCGGGAACGCCGTCGGCGGTAGCCGTCTCCGCGCCGATGCGGGTCCATTGCTCCACCTCGGCGACACGGTCGGGGTCCATCACGTCGAGCCCCTCCGCGTCCTCCACCAGGTCCAGCAGGAACTGCACGTGCCAGGGCCCCGGGAAGGACATTTCGGCTCCCTCCAGCCGTGCGGCTTCGCACAGGTCGTCTCGTACTGAGGTGGGGACCGGTGTATCCGCGAAGGGGTAGCGGCTGGTGTGCCGGCGGGCGATGGCGGGGTACAGCTCGGCGAGGCTGCCGCCGGGCACTGCGGGCGCTGACAGGTCCACCGCCGCGAGGAGTTGAGGGCGATCAGGGTCGGGCAGCAGCCGGATGTGCGGCTCCCGGCCCGCATGCACGGCGGCCACTCGCAGTGTGAACAGCGCGGCCCCGCAGCCTATGTGGAGAGCGCGGCCTGCCGGATCGGCGTGCGGCATCGCACGTTCGGGATCGGCGTACATCTCGACGGTGCCCAAGTCGCGCAGGAACCGGAACCGCCAGGGCTGGGCGTTGTGCATGGACGGTGCGGTGGTGGCGTCCTTCACCAGTGCGGCCACGGTCGTGGTGTCGAGAGCAGGCACGGACACGATGGCCTCCCTTCGTCGGATTGCCTCCAGCATCAGGTCCTGCCCACGGGCGCCGCTGGGGCCGAAGGTCCCCAGTGGCTGGCCGTGCGGGCCACACGGCGCAGCGAGGGGCGACGCAGCTCAGTACAGCGAGGCCGGCCACTGGCCGCATACGGCGGCGAGGACCCCCGCGTCCAGCAGCACACCCACCAGGAGCCAGGGGTTGAACCAAACCGCCTTGAGGACCAGGCCGGACACGGCTGCGGCGATCGCGGCATCTGGCCAGCCACCGCTGTGTGCGGCCGCCGCCGCGCCGGCGATGACGTAAAACAGCGCGGTAACAGCGGCGAGGGACACGGCGGAGATGTTGACCGCCGACCGCGGCAGTCCGGATTCCGCAAGGATCCATGAATGCGTCGGCGAGAACGACATGGGGCGCTCGGGGCCGGCAGGTCCGGCCCATACCGCGAGATGGACAAGGCCGTGGGCAATCAGGAAGACGGCGACGAGTGCGGTGATCACCGTTGCGGCTCCGGTTCCTCGCCGCCCAGGTCGAGGCGGAACGGCAGGTGGACACAGGTCATGGTGCGATCTCCTTCGGCTTGTGCTGGGGCAGGCCGGCTGCCCCTCAGGCGCGGGAGTCGCGCGGGGACAACTCTGCGGGGTGCCTCACGTCGACGACGCCGGCCCCGCCCCTTCTCCGATTTCCTTGGCAATGCCGCGGGCCCAGGCGCGTATCCGCTCCATGTCGCGGAAATCACCGCCTCGCCCCTGCTTGACGATCATCCGGGCGACGAAGCCCCGGGCTCCCTCCTCGAGCCGGCCGCCGAAAGTGACGTGCTCCCGGGCGTCCAGCAGGGTCGCCGCGCGGGCAGCACCCCGCACCGGAGGGATGTCGCGTTCGCCCGCCGAGGCGTCCAGCGGACCGCTGCTGAACAGCCACACCGGCCGCTCGGCCAGGGCGTGCTCGTGGCGGCGGGCGAAGCGTACGGCGTCGCGGTGCCAGCGGCCCGCGTACAGGGCGCCGCCGAGCACCACCGCGTCATACTCCGGGACATCGCGGACCTCCGCGGCAGGCCGGGCTTCGGAGCGCAGTCCCTCCCCTTCCAGTGCGTCGGCGATGACGCCCGCGATCTCTGCAGTCGAGCCGTTCTTCGTTCCGTATGCGACAAGTACTCTGGCGTTCATCCGGACACCTCCTCAGTGCCTGCGCAGCCACTCCTCGCCGACGCCATAGACGGCCGGCTCGTCGGGCCGCAGATGCGAGTCGTCCATGCGGTAGGTCAACGTGTCGACGACGGCCACGACTCCGTCCACCTGGCTGACCATCCGCAGCGCAATCGGTACGTCGCTGCGCCGCTCCAACTGGCCGCTGAGCGTGACGACGCCTTCGCTCACGTCGACCGTCAAGGTTTCCGGGTCGAGCCAGAGAGCGTTGACGACCACTTCGTCCACCACCGCACGGCGGATCTCCTCGTCCGGCCGCAGGAAGACCTGGAGCAGATCCCGGCGGGTGACGATGCCGACCAGCCGGTCCTCCTCATCGACCACGGGCAGCCGCTTGATCCGGCGCTGCGCCATGGTCCTGGCGGCCTCCGCGATGGTCGACTCGGCCCTCACGGTGATGGCAGGCGCGGACATCAAGGCTCCCGCGGTACGGGCATGGGCCTTGTCCGCATCATGCGCCTTGGAGATGTGCAACCGGCTGAGCCAGTGCGGCCGTCCGTGCTCGTCCAGCGCCGGTTCCTCGGCCTGCCGGGCCATCAGGTCGGTCTCCGAGATCACCCCGATGACCTTCTCGTCCTCGTCGACCACCGGCAGTCCGCTGATGCGGTGCTCGCCGAGCAGCTGGGCCACTTCCTTGAACGGAGTGTCGTAGGTGACCTTGACGACGTCATCGACCATCAGTGCACCGATCTTCATGTGCTTCATGTCCATTGCTCCTCTCAGCGCAGTCGGCGCAGATACGGGTTGCGGGCTTGCCGCGGGACAAGCCGGACGCGGACGTCAAGGGCCGTGATGCCGCCCGGGCGGGCGATCACGGGATTGAGATCGGCCTCGGCGAGCTGCGGAAGGTCACCGGCCATCCGGGACAGCCGCAGCAGCAGCTGCTCCAGTCCTTCGAGGTCGACGGCGCCTCCGCCGCGGAAGCCGAAGAGCAGCGGCGCGCAGCGCGGCGAGGTAATGAGGTCGTGGGCGTCGTGGTCGGTCAGCGGGGCGAGCCGGGCCGCATGATCGGCCAGGAGCTCGGTCGCCGTACCGCCCAGGCCGAACAGGACCAGCGGGCCGAAGACTTCATCCTGGACCACACCCGTGAACAGTTCAATGCCGCGTTCGGCGAGCGGCTGGACGACCACTCCGGTCATCAGGTCTCCGAAACGGGTGACCAGATCGCGGTATGCAGCCCGCACCTGCGAGGCATTCTGAAGATCGAGGTGGACGGCTCCCTGTTCGCTTTTGTGGACCAGCCCCGGCCAGTGAGCTTTCATCACGACCCGCCCGTCAGGTCCCGCCAGCCGTGCCGCGGCGGCGACGGCGGCCTCTTCGTCCTCGGCCCACTCCCAGCGGATCTGCGGAATGCCGTAGTGGCCGAGGAGTTCGGCCGTCGCACGGGGGTCGAGCCAGCCCCCGTCGGGATGTTCGGCGAGGAAAGCGTCGACCATCCCTTTCGCCGCCGGGGTGTCCACGTCTGCGAGCTCGCGCACCGTGCCCTCCGGACGGGCGCGCCAGCGTGCGTACGTCACGGCGTGCGCCAGGGCGCGGGCCGCGTCTGCCGCGTCGGAGTAGGCGGGTACAAAACCGCCGCCCGCGGTCGGCAGCAGCTCCACCCGCGCCGCCTGGGCGGGCAGGACCGCGGCGACCGTTCGGGAGCGACGGCGGTCCGGGCCGGGGGACAGGGCCCGGACGAGAACGTCGCCGGTCGCCGCGGCAACCGCGGTGGGGACCAGCACCACCAGCACGGCGTCCACGGCCCCGTGCGCCGCGAGCCGGTCGACGCATTCCTGCAGTTGCGTCTCGCTGACGGCGGCGGTGGCGTCGACGGGATTGGTGGCGGCGGCCCCCTCGGGCAGCCCGGTCAGCAGCTCGGCGACCAGCTCGCTGCCGAGCTCGGGAATCCTCAGCCCGGCCTCTGCACATGCGTCGGCGGCCAGTACGCCTGCCCCGCCCGCGTTGGTGACGATGGCGACCGAGGAGCCGGACGGCACCGGCTGGGAGTGCAACAGCGCTGCACTGTCGAGGAGTTCACCGATCGTGCGGGTCGCGATGATTCCGGCCTGGGTGAACAGGGCCTGCCGGGTCATGGTCCGGGTGGCTGCCGCCGCGGTGTGGGAGGCGGCGGCCCGGCGGCCGGCCTCGGAGCGCCCGGCGTCCACGGTCAGGACCGGCATCGTGCGGGCCACCCGCCGCGCCGTGCGCGAGAACGCGCGCGGATTGCCGAAGGATTCAAGGTGCAGCACAGCGAGGTCGGTCCGCCCGTCGCTCTCCCACCACTGCAGCATGTCGTTGCCGCTGACGTCGTATTTGTCGCCCAGCGAGACGAAGGTGGACACTCCGATGCCGAGCCGGGACAGCCCGTCGAGCAGCGCGATGCCCACCCCTCCGGACTGCACGGCGACTCCGGCCGTGCCCGCCAGGGGGCGGTCGGCGGCGAAGGTGGCGTTCAGCCGCAGATCCGGGTCGGTGTTGGCCAGACCGAGGCAGTTCGGGCCAACCAGCCGCATCCCGTACGCACGGCACGTGGCGAGCAGCGCGGCCGCCTGCTGGGCGTCGAGGCCGGAGGAGACCACCAGCAGCGCCCTCGCGCCAAGCTTTCCGCAATCCTCGGCAGCCTGCGGTACAGCGTCCGCGGGGACGGCGAGCACGGCGAGATCGGGCGGAAAGGACAGCTCGGCCACAGAGTGGTGGCAGCTCACCCACTCGATCGCGTCCGCATGCGGATTGACCGCGTCCAGACGGCCGGCGAAACCACCGGTCCGCAGATTGCGCAGCACGGCCCGGCCGACCGAGCCTGCCTTTCGGCCCGCGCCGACGACGGCGACCGTGCGGGGCCGCAGCAGTGGTTTCAGGCTGGCCACGTCGGCGGTGCTCGCCCGGTTGTCGACCGCGGACAGGTAGTCCTCATTCGCGGCGAGTTGGACCGTGCAGCGCACTTCGGGACCGTCGAAGCGGCGGGTCGTATGCAGGCCGAGGTCGGCGAACACTTTCAGCATGTCGTGGTTCTCGGCCAGTGCGTCCGCCGCGAAAGCGGTGATGCCCGCCTGGCGGGCGGCGTCGACAAGATGCTCCAGCAGCAAGGTGCCCAGGCCCCGGTGGTGCCAGTCGTCTGCGATGCTGAGTGCGATCTCGGCCGTCGTCGATTCCGGTATGGCCTCGCACTCGGCGAGTCCGACGAGCCGCCCGTCACTCTCCGCGACCAGAGCGCGGTAGCCGGACCGGTCGCGCCGAGTGAGCCGGCCGGCTGCCTGTTCGACGGACAGGTGGCTCACCGTGAAGAAGCGCCGCCGCAGATTCTCGGCCGACATGCCCTCGTACAGGGCCATGACGGCGTCGTGATCGGTCGGCTCCGCCGGCCGTATCCGCACTGTCCTGCCGTCCGTCAGTAGCGCGTGCACCTGCCGGGCGGTGCTCGCGGGGCTGTGGGTCTGCGTCATGACAGTGCCCTCCTCGTGGGATCCACGTCCAGGCTCGGGCGGGAGCGCGGCCGGCCGCAGGGGTCGGCCGGGCCAGTCAGCGGGGCCGACCGGCCCTCAGTGCGCTTCCGGTCGGTCCACAGGAGCCTGCGGCAGCGGCTCGCCCAGCTCGCCGGTGACGGCGTCCGCCATCGCGCGCAGAACCCCGAGCGTCCGCTCGGCCTCCGCCTCGTCGACGGTCGTGATGGCGAAGCCGACGTGGACGATGACGTATGTTCCGGCCTCGGCCTCAGGGGTGTACTCCAGGCACACCTCGCGCCGCACTCCGCCGAAGTCGACGGTCGCCATGCGCAGTCCGCCGGAGTCGTGGACCTCAAGGACCCGGCCGGGAATGCCCAGACACATCGCGCTCACCCCTTCGCTTTCGCCAGCCGGGCGGCGGCCACCGCCGCCTGGCCGTAGCTGATGCCGCCGTCGTTGACCGGGACCGCGCTGCCCACCAGTACGCGCAGACCCTGGGCGCGCAGCAGTGTTCGTACGGCGGTGAGCAGCCGCCGGTTCTGGAAGCAGCCGCCGGCCAGGCATACGGTCCGCGGCGCCCCTGCGGCAACGGCGCGATCGACGAGTGCGGCGGTCGCCTCGGCAATGGCGGTGTGAAAGGCGGCGGCGATCCGCGGCACGCAGACGCCCGACGCGAGCTCTTCGAGGAGTGCGGTCAGGGTCGCGACCGGGTCGTAGACCCACAAGCCCTCGACCCGGACCAGCCGCCACGGCAGCGCGTCGGTGTGGATGTCACCGGCCGCGGCTTCCAGTGCGACGGCTGCCTGGCCCTCGTACGACACCTCGTCGCCGAGCCCCAGCAGACCGGCGGCCGCATCGAACAGCCGACCCGCGCTGGAGGCGCGCGGACAGTTGATCCCGCGTTCGATCATCGCCCGGACCAACCGCACCTCGCTCGGGTCGAGCCGTTCGGTGAACGGCTTCGTCAGCCAGGGCGCGGGCCGGGGCGTGCCCAGCGTCTCTGCACCATACAGGTAGCCGAGCGCCATCCGGGTCGGGTGGCGCACCGCCGCCTCGGCGCCCGGCAGGGATGCGGTGGCGAACCTGCCGACGCGGCGGTAGCCGGCCAGGTCCGCGAACAGAATCTCGCCGCCCCACAGCGTGCCGTCGTCGCCGAGCCCCAGCCCGTCGTAGGCCACGCCGACGAAGGGCCCACGCACGCCGTGTTCTGCGGCGCAGGCGGCCACGTGGGCGTGGTGGTGCTGGACGGCGATGCGCTGCTCGACGGGCCAGGAGCGGGCCCACTGTGTGGAGAGGTACCCCGGGTGGAGGTCGTGGGCGATGGCGCTCGGGGTGATGCCGGTGAGGCGTCGGAGATCGGTGTACGAGGTCGCAAAGGCGTCCAGGGTCGCCGCGTCGGCGAGATCGCCGCCGTGCGGGCCGAGGTGCGCGTGCCTGCCCTCGGCGAGGGTGAAGGTGTGTTTGAGCTGTGCACCGGCCGCGAGCAGAGGCAGCGAGGCGCGGACGGGGAGCGGCAGGGGCGCGGGGGCGAGGCCGCGGGCTCGGCGGACGGTGAGCACGGTGCGGCCCGCGACGGTGGCCACGGAATCGTCGTAGCGCGCGCGGATCGGCCGGTCGTGGGTGAGGAAGCCGTCGGCGACCGATGCCAGGCTCCGGCGGGCCTCGGCGTCGTCGATGGCGATGGGCTCCTCCGCCCGGTTGCCGCTGGTGACGACGATCGGCCGGTCCAGATCGTGCAGCAGCAGATGATGCAGCCCGGTGGTGGGCAGGAACAACCCGATCCTGTCGGTTCCGGGGTGAACGTCGGGGCACAGCTGCCCGGCACGGGCGGGGAGGAGCAGCACGGGCCGCGACGCGGACGTCAGCACCCCACGCTCCGTGCGGGTGGTCCGGGCCAGGTGCTCGACCGCGGCCAGGTCCCGCACCATCACCGCGAACGGCTTCGCGGGGCGCCGCTTGCGGCGGCGGAGTTCGGCGACGGCGGCCGCGTTGCCCGCGTCGCACACCAGTTGGTAGCCGCCGATTCCCTTCATCGCGATGATCCCTCCCGCTGCCACGGCGTCCGCGGCGGCGCGCAGCGCGTCCTCCCCGGCCAGTCCGTTCCACGCGAGGACGGGTCCGCAGTCGGGGCACGCCAGGGGTTCTGCGTGGAAGCGGCGGTCGGCGGGATCGGCGTACTGGGCTGCGCAGGGCGGGCACAGGGGGAAGCCGCGCATGGAGGTGCGTGCACGGTCGTACGGGAGATCATGGATGACCGTGGCGCGGGGGCCGCAGTCGGTGCAGTTGATGAACGGATAGCGGTAGCGGCGGTCGGCAGGATCGAACAGTTCGCGCAGGCATGCCTCACAGGTGGCCGCGTCCGGCGGGATCTCGCGGGGCGCGTCCGGCGCGGAGGCTGAACTGCCGCGGACGGTGAACCCGGTTCCGGGAGCCGGGGGTCCGCCGGAGACGTGCGTCACCCGTATCCGGCGTACAGCCGCCAGCGGGGGCGCATCGCGCCGAATCCGGTGGACGAAGTCGCGCAGTGCGGAGGGCGGTCCGGCGACGGTGAGTTCCACATGGCCGTTCGCGTTGCGCACCCAGCCGTCCAGCTCCAGGCCGGTCGCCAGGCGGTGCACGTGCGGGCGGAAGCCCACGCCTTGGACTGTGCCGAAGACCTCGATGCGCTGCGCGACGCGCTCGCCGGTCACGGTTGGCCTCCGCTGCGTGCGTCGCTGGGGCCGCGGGCGGCCGTGTCCCGGTGGCTGACGATCTCGTCCTCCACTCGTTCGACGAGTGCTTCGACCCTGGCGGCAACAGGCTCCGACAGTCCCGTGCCGAGCGAGGTGTCCGCCCCTTCGACGGCGTAGACCACGAGATGACCGGGCAGTCGCCCGAGCGCCCGCGACAGCTCGACGGCCTCACCGAGGCCCAGCCCGTGCGAACTCGTTGTGTGCGGCCTCCCCAGCTCGGTTGCTTCCAGCTCCAGTCGGTGCACCCGCCCCGGGTGGTCCGGATGGGCGTGCGCGGCGTCCAGTACCACCGCCAGGTCCGCGTTCTCCCACAGCCCGATCAGGCGCCCCGGATCGCCGTCGCACACCGACAGGACTGTTCCCGCGGGCAGGGGACGGCCGGCAGCCCGCTCCCGCAGCCGGGCGATCACCGCCCAGGCAACCCCGTCGTCGTGGCGGAACTCGTTGCCGACCCCGATGATGGCGATACGGGCGGAGTGCGTGGAGCCGGACATGATTCCTCTCCCTCCACTGCGTTTGTCTCCAGCCTGCGTGCGGACCTGCCGGGGAGCGTTGGGCCGAAGGGCCCCAGGAAGGGTCTGGGTGGCCCCTGCGAACCAGACCGCGCACGCGCCAGGCTCGACGGGCAAGGCACGAAGCGGAGCCCTGCACAGGAGGAGCGGATCATGCATCGACACGTCGTCGCCGGAATCGACGGATCCCCCGAGAGCCTCGCCGCGGCGCACTGGGCGGCCCGTGAGGCCCTGCGCCGCGGCCTGTCGCTGCGGCTGGTGCACGCCTGGCAGTGGCAGCCGCGTCCGCCCGTCTACGTACCCGCCGGCACGACCCAGCGCTACTGGGCGCACCGGACCCTCAGCCAGGCGAGCGACAGCGTGCGTGCCGCGCACCCCACGCTGCACCTCACCGACGAGTCGGTGGCCGAATCGCCGGTCACCGCCCTGCTCACGGCGGCCGAGCAGGCCGAGATGCTGGTACTCGGGTCCCGGGGACTCAGCAGCGTCCCAGGGTTCCTGGTCGGCTCGGTGTCCCAGGCGGTCGTCGCGCGGGCGGTGCGCCCCGTGGTCCTCGTACGCGCCGGTGAGGAAGCGGCCGACGAACAGTTCCCGGCCCCGGAGGGAGCCTCTCCGGACCGGGACTCGGTCAAGACCTCCTACCGGAACATTGTCCTCGGCCTCGACACCAGTAGCCCGTGCGACGAACTGATCGAGTTCGCCTTCGACGTCGCACAGCACCGTGCTGCCGCGCTGCGCGTGATCCACACCTTCAGCGCCCCGCCGCCGTATGCCGTCATCGGCCAACTCGTCCCGACGCCCGGCCCGGAACTGCTCGCCGAGCACGAACACGCCGTGAGTGCGGCGCTGCACCCGTGGCGGGAGAAGTTCCCCGAGATCACTGTCACCGGGACCGTCACCGAAGGCCGGGCGGCCTCCGAGCTGACGCGCGCCTCGAGCGGGGCGGGCCTCGTCGTCGTCGGGCGCCGGATCCGCACCGGGCACCTGGGCATCCACGTCGGCCCCGTCGCCCATGCGGTGCTGCACCACGTCGGCTGCCCCGTGGCCGTCGTCCCGCACGTCTGAGACCCCCAGCAGGAGGCCGAGCCCCATGAGGCAGTACGTGTACGGATTCGGCGAGGGCAGCCGTGAAATGGCGGACCTGCTCGGCGGCAAGGGCGCCAACCTGGCCGAGATGACCCGGCTGGGGCTGCCCGTGCCCCCGGGGTTCACCGTCACCACGCAGGCATGCCGCGAGTACCTGGCCGCCGGCGAGGAACCGGTGGAACTCGGGGTACAGGTCGCCCGGGCACTCGCGGATCTGGAGCGGCGCGTCGGCCGGCAGCTGGGCAAGAGCGACAACCCGCTGTTGCTGTCCGTGCGTTCGGGCAGCAGGTTCTCGATGCCCGGCATGATGGAGACGATCCTCGACATCGGTCTGAGCGACGCATCGGTACGCGGACTCGCCAAGGCCACCGGACAGGAGCGGTTCGCCTGGGACTCCTACCGCCGGCTGCTGCAGATGTTCGGCCGCACGGTGCTGGGTGTCGCCCCGGAGCTGTTCGAGGAGGCCCTGGCCCGGCACAGGGCGGATCGCGGTGTGGCAAGCGATACCGGGCTGGACGCGCACGATCTCGCCTCGCTGGCCGACGACTTCAAGACGCTGATCCGCGAGGCGACCGGTGAGGAGTTCCCACAGGACCCGGTCGAACAGCTCTACCAGGCGATCCGTGCCGTCTTCCGTTCCTGGAACGGGGAGCGCGCCCGCCTCTACCGCAGGCGTGAGCACATTCCCGATGACCTGGGCACGGCCGTCAACATCCAGATGATGGTGTTCGGCAACCTCGGTCCCGATTCCGGCACGGGCGTCGCCTTCACCCGCGACCCGGCCACCGGAGCACGAGGCGTCTACGGCGACTACCTGACCGACGCGCAGGGGGAGGACGTCGTCGCGGGCATCCGCAACGCCGTACCCCTCCAGGAGCTCAAGCACCTCGACCCGTCCTCCTATCTGCAGCTCGGCGACCACCTGCGGACCCTGGAACGCCACTACCGGGACCTGTGCGACGTCGAGTTCACCATCGAGCGCGGCACGCTGTGGATGCTCCAGACCCGGGTCGGAAAGCGCACCGCCCAGGCTGCGCTGCGTATCGCGCACGAACTCGTCGACGAGCGCCTTATCAGCGAGGACGAAGCGCTCGCCCGGGTCGGCGGGCACCAGCTCGCCCGGCTGATGTTCCCCCGCTTCGACGAGGACGCGACCGGCCAGCCGCTGGCACACGGTGTCCCGGCCTCGCCGGGCGCGGCCGTCGGAGCAGTGGTGTTCGACTCCACCGAAGCCGTGCGCCGCGCCGCGGCCGGGGAGAAGACGATTCTCGTACGAAACGAGACCACGCCCGACGACCTGCCGGGGATGGTCGCGGCGGAGGCGGTACTGACCAGCCGGGGTGGCAAGACCAGCCACGCCGCCGTGGTCGCGCGGGGCATGGGCAAGGTCTGCGTGTGCGGGGCCGAGGAACTCGCGGTGGACACCCGGGCACGGCAGTTCACCGCGGCAGACGGGACCGTGGTCGCCGAAGGCACGGTGATCTCCGTGGACGGCACGGCAGGCACGGTCCACCTCGGCGGCCTGCCGCTGACCGAATCACCAGTGGCGCGCTTCCTTCAGACCGGCGAGCAGGAGGGGGCGCTGACGAGCGCTGTGGCCCGAACCCTCGAACGGGCCGATGCCGTACGCCGGCTTGAGGTCCGAGCCAACGCCGACACCCCCGAGGACGCGGCCCGTGCGCGGCGCTTCGGCGCCCAGGGCATCGGGCTGTGCCGAACCGAGCACATGTTCCTGGGCGAGCGCCGAAGCCTCGTCGAGGCGATGATCCTTGCGGAGGACGAGGCCGGGCAGCGCGCGGCGTTGGATGCTCTACTGCCGCTCCAGCGCAGCGACTTCACCGGAATCCTTGCCGCCATGGACGGCCTGCCGGTGACGATCCGCCTCATCGACCCGCCGCTGCACGAGTTCTTGCCGGATCGCACCGAACTCGCCGTGCGTGTGGCCACCGCCCCGACGGACCACGACAGGCGGCTGCTGGCGGCCGTGTCGCGCATGCACGAGAGCAACCCCATGCTCGGGCTGCGCGGCGTGCGCCTCGGGCTCGTTGTCCCAGGCCTGGTGCAGATGCAAGTGCGAGCGATCGCCGAGGCCGTCGTGGAGCGAACGCGGGCAGGTGGCGACCCGCGGGCCGAGATCATGGTCCCGCTGGTCGGTACGGCCGAGGAGCTGCGGATCGTACGGGCCGCCGCGGAGCGTGTCCTCGCCGAGGTGTCGGACGCGTCCGGTATCGCTGTGCGGTGCCCGGTCGGCACGATGATCGAACTGCCCCGCGCCGCGCTGACCGCCGACCGCATTGCCGAGGCCGCCGACTTCTTCTCCTTCGGCACCAACGACCTGACCCAGACCGTCTGGGGCCTGTCCCGGGACGACGTGGAAGCCTCCTTCTTCCCCGCCTACCTCGACCAGGGAATATTTGCCACATCGCCCTTCGAGACGCTCGACAGGGACGGCGTCGGCCGGCTCATCCGTATAGCCGTCGAAGAGGGCCGCGCAGCCCACCCGGGCCTCAAGATCGGTGTATGTGGCGAGCACGGCGGGGACCCGGACTCCATCCACTTCTTCCACGACGCCGGACTCGATTACGTCTCCTGCTCCCCGTTCCGAGTCCCGGTCGCCCGACTCGAAGCGGGACGCGCCGCCATCGAGGGCCGGTCGGCCTGAGCAGCCCATGCCATGAGGCTCATCTGCCAAAAGGCGGGGCGTGAACTCGTCGGAGAGGAGGCGTCGGGGGCGGGCGCGGCTCGCCGGTTGGTCACTCGGCCTGGTTGTTTCCCTGTGCGCGGATCCACTGCCGGTATGCGGCCACGGCGGTCGGCAGCGTGGGGAAGATCCGGTCGTGGCCGACCGATTCGGTCATCCCGTACGCGTCCAGATTTTCGCGCAGCTCCTGTTTCACACGGGCGAGTGCGAAGACGATGCCGCGACGGGTCAGTTCGCTGCGCAGCGATTCGACCGCGTCCAGCGCGGTGATGTCCACCTCCACATTGGCCTCGGTGTTGAGGACGAACCACGACACGTGACCTTTCTGCTCGTCCACAGAGGCCAGGGCGCGGCGTCTGAAGTCCTCGGCGTTGGCGAAGAACAGCGGCGAGTCGTAGCGGTAGACGAGCAGCCCGGGGATGGTGCGGGCCTGCGGATAGTCGTCCACGTCGTGCATCCCGGCCACACCGGGCACCAGGCCCTCGACGGCGTCGTGCGGCCGTGCCACCCGCGCCAGCAGCTCGGCCACCGAGAGACCGACCGCCACCAGCACGCCGTACAGGATGTTCAGGACCAGCACGCCCGCCAGGCAGCCGAGCGCCAGCAGCAGTTCCCGGAGGCGGAAGGAGGCCAGCCGCCGGAACCCGGCCAGGTCGATCATGCGGACGGCGGCATAGACGACCAGGGCGCCGAGCACGGTCGTGGGTGTGTCCGCCAGCAGCGGGCTGAGGAAGAGCAGCACCGCCAGCACGGCCCCGCACGCGACGAGCGAGTACGCCTGGCTGCGGCCGCCGGCCGACTTGGCGAGTGCGGTACGGCTGGCACTGCTGCTCACCGGGAAGCCGTGCAGTACGCCGGCGCCGAAGTTCGCCGCGCCCAGGGCCAGCAGCTCCTGGTTGGCGTCGAGCCGTTGGCCGCCGTCGCGTGCCGTGAAGGCCCGCCCCGTGAGGATCACATCGGTGTAGGCGACGAGGAGAACGCCGAGCGCGGGCAGCAGCAGGTGCGGCAGCTCGCCCAGGTCCGGTACATCGGGCCGCGGGAGTCCTGCCGGGACCTCGCCGATCACCGCGATGCCGTGGTCCTCGAGGCCGAAAGCCGCCACGACGGCGGTTCCGAGGACCAGGGCCAGCAACGGGGCGGGCACGGCACGGGCATACCGCGAGAGGGTGAAGAGAAAGATCAGCGTGGCCGTGGCAAAGACCGCTGTCGCCGCGTGGATCTCAGGAAGATGCCGCACGAAGGAGGCGAGCTGGGGGAAGAATCCGGACCCCTCGGTTGGTACGCCGGTGAGCGTGGGCAGCTGGTCCACGATCATGATGAGCGCCACGCCGGCCAGATAGCCGACCAGGACCGGCCGCGACAGCAGATCGGCCACAAAACCAAGCCGTACCGCCCACGCCACCAGGCACAGCAGCCCGACCGCGACGGCGAGCGCGGCCGCCAGCACGGCATACCTGCCCGGATCCCCGGCGGCGAGCGGCCCGACCACCGTGGCGGTCATCAGAGCGGTCGTCGACTCGGGGCCGACCGAAAGCAGCCGCGACGAGCCCAGCACGGCGTACAGCACCAGTGCGGGAAGGATTGCCCACAGCCCGGCGACCGGCGGCAGCCCGGCCACGCCCGCATACGCCATGACCTGTGGCACGAGATACGCGGCCACCGTCAGGCCGGCCAGCAGGTCCCCGCGCAGCCAGGAGCGCTCGTATCCCACGAGTACGGCCATCCCGGGCACCAGGCGCCACCTCGCGCCGCCCGTACTGGTCCGCTGGGACATGGGACTCCTTTCGTCGCGGCCCCTCAGCATCCCGCCGCCCCCGGGCAATCGCGAGGGCCGATCGGTCCCATGATCCGCTTCCGTACCCCAACGAGCCCCGGAAGCAGGGCCGTTCAGCCCCAGCAGTACCGCCCTTCGGCCCGCGGCGGCGCGGGCCGCCGTGCCACGACGGTGAGCGATGTCAGGCACCGACCCGGCATCCTCCGAAAGGAACACCACCATGGCTGTGCACGAGCACCCCCACAAGCGCCCCGCCTTCCACTTTCCCTCGTGGCGCAGGACCAGGACCGCGTCCGCGACGACGGCCGGAACACAGACCCGGTCGGCCTACGCCATCGCGGCCCTGCGGCTCCTGACCGGCTTCGTCTTTCTGTGGGCTTTCCTCGACAAGACCTTCGGCTGGGGGTATGCCACCCCGTCCGGCAAGGGCTGGATCGACGGCGGCTCGCCGACCAAAGGCTTCCTGAGCTCCGTCGCAGCCGGGCCCATGGAGTCCACGTTCCACGACTGGGCAGGGGCCGCCTGGACGGACTGGCTGTTCATGCTCGGCCTGCTCGGTATCGGTGTCGCCCTGCTGACCGGCACCGCTCTGCGCCTGGCGGCAGTCGCCGGCACGGCGATGATGGCGCTGATGTGGCTCGCGGAGTGGCCGCCTGCCCAGCACCTGTCCGACGGCTCGCCGAGCATGTCAACCAACCCCGCCGTGGAGTACCACGTCATCTATGCGGCCGCCCTTGTGGCCCTCGCCCTGACGTCCGCGGGCGAGACCTGGGGACTCGGCCGGATCTGGGCGCGACTGCCGTTCGTACGCCGCAACGGCTGGCTGCGCTGACCCCTGTGCCACCTTCCGCAGAGGGGACTGCCGGTCCCCGGCCACCGACCGCCCAGGTATGGGCCGGTCGGCCCCGGCCGGGGACCTGCGGCCCCTCCAAGACGCCCGTCCCGCCCACGACGCTGGAAGCGGGTCGTCCGACAGATCCGCCCGCTGTCCAGGAGGTACGTATCATGTCCCGCTCCGTAACCGTCGGCGTGGACGGCTCGAACGAGAGCCTGGCCGCCGCCGAATGGGCGGCCCGCGAAGCGCGGCTGCGAGGTCTGCCGCTACGGCTCGTCTACGTCTGGGAACCGGAGCGCTACATTCAGGCTCCGCTCCTGGGCGGCGAGACGCTGCAGCACTGGGCGGAGCGTATCCCCCGCGACACGGCCGAGGAGTTGCGGCTCCGTCATCCCGACATGGAGATCACTTCGGATCAGGTCGCCGGCCGTCCGGGTACCGTCCTTGCCGACGAGGCCCGGGGCGCCGAGCTGCTGGTCCTCGGCTCCCGTGGCCTGAGCAGCGTCGCCGGATTCATGGTCGGGTCTGTTGGGATGGCAACCGTGGCCCACACACAGCGGCCCGTCGTCCTCGTACGGGCAGAGCACAAGGCCGAGGACGAGCGCGCGCCGCGTCCTACTGCGACGCGGCCCGTTGTGCTGGGCCTCGACACCGAGCACCCGGACGACTCGGTGATCGAGTTCGCTTTCGATGCGGCTGCGCGCAGTGCCACGGCCCTGCACGTCGTCCACGGCTGGAACTTGCCGCCCCACTTCGCATACGGGCTTCCTGCCGACCCGAGGATGAACGCCCAACTGGCTGCCCAGGAGGCGGACTCCCTGGCCGAGACGCTGCGCCCCTGGCGGCAGAAGTTCCCGGCCGTCGAGGTGGTCGAACGGTCGAGGTCGGGCAAACCCGCCCACCACCTGGTGGACGCCTCCCATGACGCGTCCCTGGTCGTTGTCGGTCGCCGTACTCGCCGTACTCGCCGTTCGCCGCTCGGCGCCCACATCGGGCCCGTCACCCATGCCGTGCTCCACCACGCAACCTCGCCCGTTGCGGTGGTCCCACACGACTGACGCCATGTCGAGGACTCACCCCTGGGAGTCGATGCGGCAAGGGCGACCCGGCGCGCTGCGCGGCCGGGCCGATGCCCGCATCGTCTTCGAACTCTGAGAGAAGCCCGAACCCCGAAGGAGAAGGAAGAAGGTGGGGACCATGGAACTGCCCCTCGTCGTAGGCGTGGACGGCTCCGAGTCCAGCCTGCGGGCCGTGGACTGGGCGGCCGACGAAGCAGTCCTGCACGGTGTACCGCTGCGCCTGGTGAACGCGTCGATGTGGGAGCGGTACGAAGGTGCCGCGCTCGCCCAGGAGCTGGGACGTCCCTCGGGGCGGGTCATGGCCGAGAACATCGTCGGTACCGCCGCGGAACGCGCCCGCCGTCGCGATCCGGACCTCAAGATCCAGACGGACATCCTGCCCGAGGACACGGTGAGCGCCCTGCTGAGCGAGGGACGCAATGCCTCCGCCCTCGTCACCGGCTCGCGCGGCCGCAGCGGACTCGCCGAGGTGATGCTCGGCTCGGTCAGCCTGGCGATCGCTGCCCGCGCCGACTGCCCGGTGTTCGTCATTCGTGGCAACCACGACCCGCAGAGCGGCAAGCACCGGCGGATCGTCCTCGGCGTCGACGAACCCCCGGGGGGCTCGGCCGCTGTGCGTTTCGCGTTCCGCGAGGCGGAGAGGCGCCGGGCCGTCCTGCACGCGATCCGGGCGTGGCGCTGCCCTGCGCATGAGGCGGTCGACCATGCTCGGGACGCGGGTGACGCCGCCCGTTACCACAAGAGCCAGGCCGCGGAGATCCTCGAAGCTGCGCTGCGCGAAGCCGTAGCGGACCACCCTACCTTGGAGGTGCACCGGGCAACGGCGGAGGGTCCCGCCCGTATGGTGCTCATGAACGCCTCGGCCGCCGCAGATCTGCTGGTCGTCGGCGCCCATCGGCGGCACGGGCACTTCGGACTCCAGCTCGGCCGGGTCGCTCACACGGTGCTGCACCACTCCATGTGCCCCGTGGCCGTCGTACCGCAACGGGCGTGACGACATGAGCGCCCTGGGCGTCTGGGCGATCGACTCCCGGTCCATCGGCGAGAGCCTTTGCCGTCAACGACCAGGCCCTCATCGACGGCGGCCCCACGAGGGCCTGCGCCTCGCCCGCTCCGCCGCCCTGAACATCGTTTTGACGAGCAGCCGCGCCGCCATCGTGGACCCCGCCCTGTGCGTCGTCGACTCCGTCCTGACCCGGGCGAACAGCGAGAAGGTGAAGGTCTTGGGCCGGCACGACAATGAATGGGGCCACAGCAACCGGCTTCTCGGACTCCCCGCCATCGTGGCCGGTGACACATGAATCCGACACAGCCCCACACAGCCATGCCCCGCGCGCTGCGGGGTATGGCGGCCGTGGTCCTCGACACCGACGGAGTGATCACCGACTCCGCGCGGTTGCATGCCGCCGCCTGGAAATCGGCCTTCGACGCCTTCCTGCGCGATCACCCGCCCGCCGATCCCGCCCAGCGGCGTCCCTTCGACGCGCGGGAGGACTATCTGCGGTACGTGGACGGCAAGTCGCGCACGGACGGTGCCGCGGCCTTCCTGGAGTCCCGGGGGCTGCGGCTGCCCGACACGGAGGTGCACGCCGTCGCCGGGACCAAGGAGCGGTTGTTCACCTCACGGTTGCGGGAGCACGGCGTCAGCGCCTACGAGGGCACGGTCCGGCTGCTGCACGCCCTGCGCTCCGCCGGCGTACCCCTGGCCGCCGCCTCCGCCTCCCGGCACGCCCGCGAACTCATCGAACACGCGGGAGTGCTGGACCTCTTCGATGCCCTGGTGGACGGCGGTGAAGCGGCACGCCTGCAATTGCCCGGCAAACCCGACCCGGCGCTGTTCCTGGAGGCGGCCCGCCGCCTTGGTGTCCCCGCCTCCCGTACCGCTGTCGTCGAGGACGCTCTGGCCGGAGTCGAGGCCGGGCGCCGCGGCGGCTTCGGCCTGGTCGTCGGCGTGGACCGGGCGCGCACGCCACAGACGCGTGCTGAACTGCTCAAGCACGGCGCGGATGTGGTGGTCCGCGACCTCGCGGAACTCCTCACCGACAGCGACTGCCAGAAGGGTTGACGATGCGCGACTGGACCTGGGAGTACGAAGGCTACGACCCGGCAGAGGAGCGCCTTCGCGAGTCGCTGTGCACCCTCGGCAACGGCTACTTCGCGACCCGTGGCGCAGCCCCCGAGTGCACGGCGGACTCCGTCCACTATCCGGGCACGTATGCGGCGGGTTGCTACAACCGGCTGATCTCGGACGTGTCGGGACGGCGCGTCGAGAACGAGGACATGGCCAATCTGCCCAACTGGCTGCCCCTGCGTTTCCGTACGGGCTCCGGGAGTTGGCTGTCTCCGGACACCCACAGACTCCTCGACCATCACCAGGTGCTGGACCTGCGCGCGGGCACGCTGGTGCGCACGCTTCGGTACGAGGACGAGGGCGGCCGTCGCCTCCGGGTGCGACAGCTGCGCCTGGTCCACATGGCTCACCCCCATCTGGCTTTGCTGCGTACCGAGTTCACCGCGGAGGGATGGTCCGGGGAGATCGAGGTCGAGTCGGCCCTCGACGGTGCCGTTGCCAACACCGGCGTGGAGCGCTACAGACAGCTTGCCGGCTGTCATGTCACCCACGTTCACACGGGGACCTCCGCGTCGGACACCATGTGGCTCCGCTGCCGCACCAGCGCCTCCGACATCCGGGTCGGCCTCGCCGCACGCACCGTGGCCGACGTCCCGGCCGAGCCCAGCATCCGCCACGAGGACTTGCGGGTTGCCTGCGTCCTGCGCCTCCCCCTGGCCGCGGGCCGGACCGTCACCGTCGACAAGACGGCCTCCCTTCACACCTCCCGGGACCGGGCGATCAGCGACCCGCTGCACGCCGCCGTCGACCGGGTGAGCCGTGCCCCTGACTTCGACGCCTTGCTGACCTCGCACCGCACGGCCTGGCGCCAGCTGTGGCGCACCGCCGAACTCGACGTGCCGAACAGCTCTGGCCCGGTCCTGCGGCTCCACCTCTTCCACGTCCTGCAGACGCTCTCCCCGCACACCGCGGACCTCGACGTCGGAGTTCCGGCCCGGGGACTGCACGGCGAGGCCTACCGCGGTCATGTCTTCTGGGACGAACTGTTTGTCCTGCCCTATCTGAACCTCCACTTCCCCGAGGTCTCCCGGGCTTTGCTCAGCTATCGCCACCGGCGTCTGGAACGAGCTTGCTTCGCAGCCCGCGACGCCGGACGCGCCGGGGCGATGTACCCCTGGCAGAGCGGCAGCAACGGCCGGGAGGAGACCCAGCAGCTACACCTCAACCCGCGCTCGGGCCGTTGGCTGCCCGACAACTCCAGGCTCCAGCACCACGTCGGATCGGCGATCGCGTACAACGTGTGGCAGTACTGCGAGGCGAGCGGCGACACTGATTTCTTGCACACCAAGGGCGCCGAAATGCTGCTGCAGATCGCCCGGTTCTGGGCCGACGCAGCGGCGTACGACGAGACGCTCGGCCGCTACCGGGTCCGCGGAGTCGTCGGCCCGGACGAGTACCACGACGCTTATCCCGAAGCGAAGGAACCAGGCCTCGTCGACAACACGTACACCAATGTCACCGCGGCCTGGGTGCTCACCCGCGCCCTCGACGTGCTGCACTCTCTCCCGGCACCGCGCCGCCGGGAATTGGCCGAGCGCATCGGGCTCGACGACGGCGAACCCGCAAGGTGGGAGGAGGTCTCCCGTAAGCTGCACGTCCCCTTCCACGCCGGGGTGATCAGTCAGTTCGACGGCTACGGCGAGCTCGCTGAACTCGACTGGGAGCACTACCGGGCCCGCTACGGCGACATCCGGCGCCTCGACCGGATCCTGGAGGCCGAGGGCGACACGGTCAATCGCTACCAGGCATCGAAACAGGCCGACGTGCTGATGCTCGGTTATCTCTTTTCACCGGCCGAGCTCCAAGCGCTCTTCCGTCGGCTCGGCCACGAGGTCGACGACACCATCTGGCAGCGCACCGTCGACTACTACCTGCGACGCACCAGCCACGGCTCGACGCTCAGCAGCCTCGTGCACGGCTGGGTGCTGGCGAGAGTGCGGCGGGCGGAAGCATGGACGTTCTGCCAGGAGGCGCTGGCAGGGGACATCGCCGATGTGCAGGGTGGAACCACCGGCGAGGGCATCCATCTCGGCGCCATGGCAGGCACCCTCGATCTCGTGCAACGCGGACTGACCGGCCTCGAGACCCGGGGCGGCGCGCTGCGGCTCGACCCGGTGCCGCTGCCCGAGCTGTCGGAGTACGGCTTCGCGATCCGCTACCAGGGCCACTGGGGCGTACGGCTCCGGCTGCGCGCGGGGGAGCTGCAGATCACCGTGCCCGAATCCGACCGATCACCGATCGACTTCGTCCTGCCGGACCGCACGGTCTCGGTGGCGCCCGGGGAATCCTGCACGCTCACCCTGCTCCAGGAGCAGCACCGGGATGAGGACGGTGCGATGGCCACCAGGCACGATGTGTGACCGCGTCGGCTCGTATGAACAGGCGCGAAAAGGGCAGGGCGGCCAGCATGGTGCGGGGACAACTGCTCATAACGCCGCCCGCCTCGCGTGACTGACGTCGGCCAGTCCGCTGCCCCGTCAATGGGTTCAAGGGCGCTGGGTGTTGCCGACGGCGCCGTGGCGGTTGTCCGCTTCGGCCGCCCCGAACTCGTCGTCGCCGGGTGAGTCGAGAACCCCGTGCACGGTGATGACGCCGTCGACTGCCTGGCACAGCCGCATCGCGATCGGAATGAGGCTGCGCTGCCTGATCCTGCCGGTCAGCGTCACCACACCGTCGACGACACTGACTTGGACTTCTTCGGAAGAGAGGGACAGTGTGTCCCTCAGGACCTCTCGGGTGATCTCCTCGCGGATCGCGCTGTCCTGCCGCAGAAAGACCCGAAGGAGATCGCTTCGGCTGATGATCCCGACGAGGTGTCCGGCCTCGTTGACCACGGGCAGTCGCTTGACCTGGTGGCGGGTCATTTCCCGGGCCGCTTCGACGATGCTCCACTGGGCGCGGGCAGTCACGGCGGGCGAGGTCATCAGCCCTTCGGCGGTCTCTGCCGTGGCGCGGTCGCGGTCGCGGGGGCGCATCCCCAGGGACGCCGCACGGCCCCCTGGATCTGGCCGGGCGGCTTCGTGCCGGAGCAGGTCCGCCTCAGAGACCACGCCGACGGGGTTGTCCTGCTCGTTGACCACGGGCACAGCGGTGACGCCGTGCTCGGCGAGCAACTGCGCGACCTCCTTGAAGGGCGTGTCCGGGCGGGTCTGGACCACTTCGCGGGTCATCAAGTCTTCGACGGTGCGGTGCTGCATGGCTTCCTCATCCCTTTGCTGCGCCTCCTCCGCGAGAGGCGCGGTCAATGGCGGAGCGGGTGTCCGGAGGGCGTGCGCAGGTCCAGGGGCGGCGTCGCTCACTGGCTGTCGGCGGACGATGGCTCTGATGCGGATCACCTTCGGCCATCTCCCCGACGGTCCGGGTTTTCACCCTCGTTCTGCGCCGGGCTGGACGGAAGGGGACGAAGGTCCTCCGCAAGGGGCCGATCGGCCGTGCCGGAGACCTCTGCGGGCTGTGGGCGGCTCGCGGCTTCGCAGGGCCGGGCCACTGTCGCGGGCAGTACGGACATCCGTGTACGGCTCTCCGCCCGGAGGGGGACGTTCGGCCCCCACGTTGGGCCTGAGCGGCCCTCCTGGCCTCGCGGGCACCGTGGCAGCGTGAGCAGATGTCACCCCCGGCCATCGCGACACGGGAGGAGGACACGATGGCCGGCAGCGCTTCGGCGTCTGTTGCGGGACACCCGGGCGTGCCGTGGTCGGTACGGACCGTTTGGCCCATGCGACAAGCGCCGGCTGTCGTGCCCCACCGGGACACGACGCCTCGGGCGCACAAGAACTGAATGGCCTTTGTATAGGCGGTGGTTGGGCCTTTTCGGCCCGATCGTCAATGGCTCGCCCGCCGTTCGCGGGCACAGGCCCGGAGTGTCACGGTCCCCGCTCACCAGGGGGTGTGGAGTCAAGATGAGGAGCAGCAACGGGCGTACGAGCACGAGGTTCTGGCGATGGCGGCGCAGCCCGCTCAGGCGCCGCAGCGACGTGGTCGAGGCCTGGATCGTGCTGGCCGTATGGGTGCTGGCGTTGGTCGGCGGAGCAGCCGTCACCCTCGCAGCGAGCCTGACCGTCGTGCACATCCAAGAGCGGCATCGGGCGGAACGCTACCCCGTCCAGGCGGTGCTCACCGAGGCCGTGCCGGAGGAGATTCCCACGGCAGACGGTGTGAAGACGCACGTCCGGGCGCCGGTGCGCTGGAGGGACCGATACGGCGTGGTCCGCAGCGCGACGGTGAGTGTCGAGGCGAGCGGCCCTGCCGGATCGAAGGTCGTGTTCTGGACGGACCGCTGGGGTACTCCGACCACGCCGCCGGTCGCCGGCGCGGAGGTGGCGGCCCAGGCGGTTGCCGCCGGAGCACTGGCTTTCGGCGCCTGGGGTGGACTGGTGGCGTCCGCAGGCTGTGCCGCACGCAGGCGACTTGACCGCATCCGAATGGACCAGTGGGCGAAGGAGTGGGACGAGGTCGGTCCGGGGTGGCGGCGCAGGATCACCTGATCCGGACCGGCCTGTCCCTGGCGAGTCCGGTCGGCCCTGGTGTGCGAACCGGGAGCGGCGGAGGCTGGAACCTTGGGTACCAGAGCGTGGGTGCTATTCCGTGAACATTGCTGCTCACAACGACCGGCACGGGCCGTTCGCACCGCTGCCAGGGACTCTCGGCCCATTCCCACGCACCGGCCGACGCCGGAGCGTTGGGAGTGTACAAGCGCAGTTCCGGAACAGGGAGGGATCGGCGAGGCCTTGCGTGCCCTACCTCGATCCGGGCGGACCGCCCTAAGGATGGACGCTATGCACCACCACGACGGCTTCCGTGAGCTCGACCGGGAGGTGTGCCTGCGTCTGCTGGGGCAGGTGCCGATCGGGCGCATCGTCTACACCGACCAGGCCCTGCCTGCCGTCCTGCCGGTGAACTTCTCCCTGGATCACGACTTCTCCGTGCTGCTGCGCACTTCGGCGGCCTCCCGCGTGGCCCGGGCGGTGGACCAGGCCGTGGTGGCGTTCGAGGTGGACCGGTTCGACGAGGCGGCCGGCACCGGGTGGAGTGTCGTGGTCATGGGCCCGGCGATCCTGGTCACCGACCCGGCTGAGCGTGAACGGCTGCTGCGGACCGGACCTCATTCGTGGGTGCCTGTGCCGGACGGAGTGTTCATCCGGATCCGTCCCGAGATAGTGACCGGACGCGTTGTGGACCGCAATGAATTCCGCTCGGACGCGCGCGCGTCGCACGAGCAGCGGTCCGCCCCCTGACCCGATGGAACCTGGGCGTGTGAGTCAGGGGGAGCCCACCGGTACACGCCAGACCAGCGAGGTCCCGCCACCGGAGGGGCAGGTCAACTCCAGCTCACCGCCCAGCTGCTGGGCCCGCTCCGAGATGTTGGCCAGGCCGCTGCGGCGCCCGTCCGGAGGGAGCCCCACTCCGTTGTCGGAGACCGTCAGCACCACTTCCCGTCCGTCCGTCTCCAGGGCCACGTCAGCCCGGGTGGCGTGCGCATGACGGCCGACATTGGTCAGCGCCTCTGAGAGAACCGCCACCAGGTGGTCGGCAATCTCCCGCGGCACGTCGGTGTCCAGCAGCCCCTCCATCCGGAGGCTCGGCGCGAAGCCCAGCACCGGAGCCGCTTCTCCGGCGGTCCGCACCGCGCGTGCCCGCAGGCCCTGCCCGCCGCCCGCCTCGCGTGAGCGCAGCCCGAAGATGGTCGATCGGATGATCTTGATGGTCTCGTCCAGGTCGTCAACCGCGCGCAGCACACGATCCGAAGCCGGGGCGTGTTCGATCAGACGCCCCGCGCTCTGGAGTGTCATGCCGGTGGCGAAGAGCCGTTGGATCGCGAGGTCATGCAGGTCACGGGCGATCCGGTCGCGGTCCTCCAGCAAAGCGATCTGCTCCGCGTCGTTGCGTCGCTCCGCCAGCTCCATCGCCACCGCCGCCTGACCGGCGAAAATCCGCAGAGGGTCGATCTCCTCGTCCGCGAAGACCGTCGAGCCCGCCTCGCGGGCCAGCAGCAGCACTCCTCGCACGCCGTCCGCGGTGCCGACGGGCACAGCCACAGCGGGCCCCAGCCCGGCGAATCGCGGCGGCCCGGCCGAAACGCGCTCGTCGTGGGCGACATCCGTGCTAGTCACCGGCACGCCCGCGGCGAACGCGGCGCCGCTCAGGCTTCCCTCCACCGGCAGCACCAGCCCCCGGTGAGCGTCCGCGTCGCGCCCGATCGCCAGCTCGACCGCCAGGGTGCCGGCGTCGGGCATCGGCAGCGCCACCACAGCCAGTTCCGCGCCGGCGATCTCCTTGGCGTGTTCGGCGATCAGGGTGAGAACTTCGCTGCGCGGGCCGCCCGACATAAGACTGTGCGTGATGTCCGCGTTTGCGCGCAGCCAGCGCTCGCGCTGCTTGGCCTCCTCGTACAGCCGGGCGTTGTCGATGGCCACCCCGGCCGCGACAGCCAAGGTGGACAGGACGGACTCGTCCTCGTCGTCGAACTGGACCCCGCCCCGCTTCTCGGTCAGATAGAGATTGCCGAAGACCTGGTCGCGCACCCGGATCGGGACGCCGAGAAAGGTGTTCATCGGCGGGTGATGCGGCGGGAAACCGTACGACGAAGGGTGCTCGGAGATCTTCGGCAGCCGCAGTGGCACGGGGTTCGTGATCAGCTCGCCGAGGATGCCGTGCCCCGACGGGTACGGGCCGATCGCGGCGATCTCCTCGTCGCTGACCCCGACCGTGAGGAACTGCGAGAGTGACGTCCCGCTCGGCCCGATCACACCCAGCGCGGCGTACTCCGCGTCGACCAGCACGGCCGCCGCCTCAGTGATTCTGTGCAGCACCTGCTCCAGGTCCAGCTCCCGACCGACCGACAGCACGGCCTCCAGCAGGCTGTGCACCCGGTCCCGGGTGCCACGCGCCGCGTCCAGGCGGGCCTGCAGCTCTTCCAGCAGCTCGTCCAGCCTCAGCTGCGGCAGCCGTACGCGGCCGTACTCCGAGCTTCCCACCGCTGCTCCCTCCGGGTGTGCCTCGACGGGCCGACAGCTGACTCTGGCGGTCATGGCTACCGTACCGGGCCTGATGGCGCGGCGGCATGGGGAAAGGTGGCTCGGCGGTCGGGTGTCCGAGATCGGGTGTACTCGTCGGGCAGCGGCAGCGGCAGCGGCAGCGGGCACGCGGAATCAGCGGACCAGAACGGCCTCACCTGAGCGGGGCACGACCGTGGTCCAGCCCAGCTCCTGGTCGAGACGGTCGCGGAGCGCCCCGGCGGCGCCGGGCTCACCGTGGACCATGTATGTCGTGCTGGGCGCGGGAGCGCCACGAAGCCAGTCGATGATCTGTCCCGCGTCGGCGTGCGCCGAGAAGTGCGGCACATTGGCGATCTCGGCCCGCCGCGCGGTATGCGCGCTGGTCAGTACGGGCCCGCGGAAACCCTGCCGGACCAGACGGGGAAGATAACCGCAGTGATCGAGGTGGGCGTGTGTCACGACCACGGCGTGGATGTCGGAGGCATCGCACGGCAGGCGCCGCCAGTTGCGCCGCCGGAGGTCGGCGAGCCCCTGGAACAGGCCGCAGTCGAGCAGGATTCGGGCGTGATCGCTCTCGACGAGGAACTTACTGCCCGTCACGGTGCCGACACCGCCGAGAAAGGACAACAGGGCCGGCTTCGACCTGGCCGTCGGCGCCGCCGCCGGGTTCGAGACTGTCTCTTCTTCCATGGCTGCACACTCCTCGCTTCGCGGTGTCGGCCTCCACTGTCACACTCCGGGCGTCTCGCCCGGATGAGCCGACAGGTCCCGGCGCGGGATCGTTCGGGCCCGCTTCGGCCCCATGGGCGCGCTCACTGGAATGCCGAGTGGATCTCCTGCTCGGTGGCGCTGTGCGAGACGAGAAGCAACTCGTCACCGGGCTGGAGGCGGACGGCCGGTCCGGGCACGGTCGGCCGGCCTTCCCGTATGACGGTGGCGACGACGGTTCCGTCGGGCAGAGGGATGTCCGAGAGGGGTTTGCCGACTGCGCGAGAGTGCGTGGTGATCACGGTTTCGATGATGTCGACGCCCGCCTTGCTGAGGCGCAGCAGGGCCACGGTATCGGTGGCACCGGTTGCCTCCTCGATGAGGGAGATGAGCGGAGTGGCAGCGGGGACGGCGATGTCGACACCCCAGCGCTGGTCG
This sequence comes from Streptomyces sp. SLBN-118, assembly GCF_006715635.1. NCBI lineage: Bacteria > Bacillati > Actinomycetota > Actinomycetes > Kitasatosporales > Streptomycetaceae > Streptomyces > Streptomyces sp. SLBN-118. The sequence continues at coordinate 296,005 of NZ_VFNP01000001.1, read as the reverse complement.
AACAGCCAGGCGTTCTCACTGTCGTTGACGCGGGCCACGACGCGTGGCGCGGCACACTGCCGTTTGGCCAGAAGGCTGATGACGAGATTGTCCTCGTCCTCTCCCGTGGCGGCGATGACGAGGTCGGCCGTGTGGGCGCCGGCCTGGGCCAGACACGCGGGTTCGCAGGCGTCCCCCAGGACGAGGCGTACGGCGAGCTGTCCCTGAAGCGCGTTGATGCGGTCGGCGTCCGCGTCCACCACAGTGACGTCGTTCCCGGCGGCGGCGAGCACCTGCGCGATCTGGGTGCCCAGTCGCCCGGCGCCCGCGATGAGGGCCTTCATGTCCCCAGCTCCTTGTCGAGAAAGCCACGCAGACGGCCGAGCGCGGTGGCGGCGACGGCGAAGGTGACGAGATCTCCGGGCTCGGCTGCCGTGCCGTGGGCGGGCACCAGCGAGCGGCCCGCTCTCGTCACTTCCACGACACGGATCTCACTGTCGACGTCGAACTCGGCGAGCCGGCGCCCGGTGAGGTAGGCCGGGAGCTGCGAACGGACCAGGAGCGTTTCGCCGTTGCCGAAGGCGAGTTCCGGTGTGAGATGGCGGTGCAGCAGCATCTGATGGATCTGGTTCACGGTCCAGCGGACACTGGCGATGGTGGGGATGCCCAGTTCCCGGTACATGTCGGCGCGCCAGGGGTCGTAGATGCGGGCGAGCACGATCGGTACCCGGTACGTGTCCTTCGCGGTCCGCGCGGTGACGATGTTGGTGTTGTCCCCGGAGGTGACGGCGACGAGCGCGTCGGCGTGCTCGATACCCGCTTGCTCCAGGACGGCCCGGCTGAATCCGTTCCCTTCGAGGAACTGGCCGGGGAACCCTGCGGGCAGGCGCCGTCGGCTGCTTTGTTCGCGGTCGACGAGCCGTACGTCATGGCGCTCCTCGCTGAGCCGGACGGCGAGTGCGGATCCCGTCCGGCCGCAGCCCACGATGATGATCCTCATCGCTTTCCTCCCTGCTCGACGGTTCTGGAGCTGTGGCGTCGCCGCAGCGACCACTTGCGGGCCTCATCGGCGGCCAGCGGCAGGACGCCGAGTACGGCGAGGACCGCCCAGTCCGTGACGGCGATGGGGGCCGTGTTGAACACGTTCTGGAGCAGAGGCCAATAGCTGATGCCCGACATCCAGACGAGCCCTATACCCCCGGCGGCAAGCAGCCAGGGATTGCTCAGCAGACCGGCCCGGAAGACGCTTTCGCGTTCTGTGCGCAATGTCAGGGCGATGAAGAACTGGCTGATGACGATCCCGGCCTGCACCAGAGTGATCGCCTCCCGGTAGACGGCGTTGTCCTCGGTGAAGTGGGAGAACGGAATGCCTGAACCGTTGACGTGCCAGAAGAAGACGGCACACCCACACAGGGCCTGGATCCCGCCCAGGAAGAGGATGCGGCCCATCACGGCCGCCGAGAACAGCCTCTCGTGCCGCGAGCGTGGGGGACGGTCCATGACGTCGTCCTCCGGGCGCTCGGCACCGAGGGCGAGTGCGGGCAGGACGTCCGACCCCAGATCGATGGCAAGGATCTGTACCGCGCTGATCGGAACCAGGGGGAACCCGGCGAAGGTCGCGGCGATGATTGGGCCGAGTTCCCCGATGTTGCTGCTGAAGACGTAGACGAGAAACTTCCTGATGTTCTGGTAGACGGAACGGCCCAGCCGCACCGCCGTGGCGATGGAGGCGAACGAGTCGTCGAGCAGCACCATGACGGCGGCTTCCCGAGCCACATCCGTTCCCGACGCGCCCATGGCCACACCGATGTCGGCGTGCTTCAGTGCCGGGGCGTCATTTGCGCCGTCGCCCGTGACTGCGACCACCTCGAGACGCCGCTGGAAGGCGGTGACCACACGCATCTTGTGCTCCGGGCTGACCCGGCACAGCAGCAGATCGCCCTGGCCGGCCAGCAGTCCGTCGAGGGCGTCGTCGTCCAGTTCGTTCAGCCGGGCACCAGTTACGACCGTTGGAGCGGAATGCCGCACGATCCCCACGCGCCGGGCCACGGCCTCAGCGGTCAGCGGATGGTCCCCGGTCACCATGACGACGCGGATACCGGCTCGGTGGCAGGCGGCGACCGCCTCTCGTACCTCGGGCCTCGGCGGGTCCAGCATGCCGACGAGCCCCAGGAAGGTCAGCCCCGACTCGACGGTGTCCCGGTCGGGGTGCGGGCCTGACAGCTCCCGCCGGGCGGCGGCCAGGACCCGCAGTCCCTGTGTGGCCAGCTCGTCATTGACAGTCATCACCTCTGCACGCAGGGCGTCGGTCAACGCGATCACTTCGCCCTGCCGGTCGATGGCCGTGCACCGTTCGAGCAGTTCCTGAGGTGCGCCCTTCACACAGGCGTGGTAACCGTGGTCCCCGGAGTGCACCGTGCTCATCAACTTGCGTACGGAGTCGAAGGGATGCTCGCCGACGCGCGGAGCGGCCGCTTCTTCGGCGGCCCGATCGAGCCCGGCCTTGGCGGCGGCTACGAGCAGCGCACCCTCGGTGGTGTCCCCGAGCACATGCCAGCGGCCGCCGTCGGAGGGCGGCACCAGTCGAGCGTTGCTGCACAGCGCCGCAGCCCGGAGTGCTGCGCGCACCGGTTCGGGATCCGTGACCTCACCGGCCGGCTCGTAACCCACTCCGGACACGGTGTGCATGACGCCTCCGGCCCAGACCTGGACGACGGTCATCTCCGCCTGCGTCAGTGTCCCGGTCTTGTCCGTGCACACCACCGTGGTCGAGCCCAGCGCCTCGACGGCGAGCAGTTGCTTCACCAGCGCATGGCGGCGAGCCATGCGCCGGACGCCGATCGCAAGCGACACGGAGAGCGTGGCGGGCAGCCCTTCGGGGACGAGTGCGACCATCACGCCGAGGGCGAAGACGAATGCCGACACGAGGTCCTGCCCTGCGGGCAGCCGTACGGCGAACAGAAGCGATCCGACAGCCAGTGCCGCACCCGCCACCCGACGCGCCATCGAGGCGACCTGATGCTGCAACGGAGTCTTCTGCCGTGGTGCGGCGGCCGTGAGCTGGAAGATCCGCCCGAACTCGGTCGACCGGCCCGTGGCGAAGACCACAGCCTTTGCGGTTCCCGCCACGACATCGGTGCCCATGAAAAGACAGTTGCGCGCCTCCAGGACCGGGCCCTGCTGATCGGGCTCGTGGCCGCGGCCGACCGCGTCGCTCTCCCCGGTGATCGCGGCGTTGTTGACGGTGATGTCGTGCGCCTCCACCAGGCGGCAGTCGGCGGAGACGGCATCCCCGGCCTCGAGAATCACCACGTCCCCCCGCACCAGCTCCCGCGCGGGCAGTTCCCGGAGCACGGCGTCGCGCAGCACCCGGCAGGTGTGCGGCACCATCGCCTGCAGCGACTCCGCCGTCCGCTCGGCCGAGTATTCCTGGGCGAACCCGATGGACGCGTTCAGGACCACCACTGCGAGGATCGCCACCGCGAGTTGCAGTGTGCCGGGATCCCTTGGCTCCTGGAGTGTGTACGCGAGGGCGGTGATCGCCGAAGCGACGAGCAGGACGACCGCGAAGAGGTCCGTGAACTGGGCTGCCAGTTGCCGCCACATGGCTGGGTGCGCTGCGCGCGGGAGTTCATTGGACCCGAACCGCCGGAGTCTGGTGTCGGCTGCCTCGGTCGTCAGGCCACGGGGCGACGTGTCCAGTGCGGAGTACACGTCGGTGGGCGGCAGCGTCCGTATGGCGAGGCCGTCGGCATCTCCCGAAGTTTCCCCGCCGGAGCCGCCGGGAGTCAGTACATCCGTCGGGGCGGCCACTACTGGGTCCCTGCAGCGAGCCGACCCAAGAGGCCGGCCGGGCACCGGTGCGGGTCACGTGATGTCGAGGACATCGCTCACCGACCGGCGCGGGGTCGCGGGACCTTCGGGGCCGTATCCGAGGCGGATCACCATCTGTACGTGACCCATCGGCGACCCCGGGTCGCGTACGGCCCACCGCAGTTCCGGCCATTCGAGGGCCTGCGACGTCAGGGACGTGACCAGCCCGTCCAACGTGGCCTGGAGCAGAACACGCTCCATCGCCTGACCTGCTCGCAGCCAGTCCTCCGGCCGGTCGCCGGCCGTGCCGAGCAGAGCGAGGCGGGGCTGCTTCTCGAAGGTGGCGGAGCCACGGCCGGGAACGGGATGCCGGCCGGCGAAGTCCCGCATGGGAGCGGTGACATCGTGCTGACGGGGGCCGAAGGCATATGCGGGGATTCCTTCCCGCCGTGAAGCGTCGCCCTTGGCACCCGTGTCCGTCCAGCGTGCCATCTCTTCCCGCACGTCGGGGTGGAGCGCTTCACGGCCCTCGGCGTCGTGCACCAAGTTCAGTACGGACTTCACGTGCCACGCGTCGGGAACGTACAGCCGGGCACCTTCGAGCAGGGCGGCGCTGCGCAGCCCGTCCAGGATGTCGTCCGGGATCTCCTCGTCGGTGAAGGGGTGGCGGCTGGTGTGCCGTCGGCGGACAGCGGGGTGGAGTACGGCGAGATCGTGCTCGGGGCCCGCGGGTTCGGTGAGGTTCACCTCGGCCAGCAGCCACGCGTCGGTGGGGTCGGGGAGCAGTGTGGTGACCGGTTCCCGGCCGGTGTGCACGGCGGCCACTCGCAGGTTGAACAGCGCTGCGGCACAGCCGAGATGGACGGCACGGTGCGTCGGGTCCGACTTGGGCATCGTGCGCTCCGGATCGGCGCGCAGTTGCATCGTTCCGGTGCGGCTCAGGTACTGGAACTTCCAGGGCTGTGCGTTGTGCATGGACGGGGCTGCCGAGGCGTCCTCGACAAGGGTTGTCACGGTGGTCGGGTCGAGCGGTGGTGAGGGCACTTGATCCTCCTGCCGAGGGGTCAGTCGTGGGGGACGACGGCGACAGGTGCGGCGCTGTGGTGCATGACCGCGTGTGCGACGTGGCCGATGTGCGCACCCAGGGGAGCCCGGCGCAGGCGCCGGCCGACGACCACCAGATCCGCGTCGGCCGCCGAGTACACCAACTGCTGCGCTGGCGAACCGATGGGAGCCCGCTCGACAACCTGCACAGACGGGAACTTGTGCCGCCACGGCAGCAGCATGTCGCTGAGGGCATGCTCGACTTGCCGGCCCACTTCCAGCTGGATGCCGGGGTCGAGCATCGGTGCGTAGCTGAACACGAGGGGGAGCGTCCAGCCGTGTACGGCGTGGAGTGTGCAGCCACGGCGTGCGGCCTCGTCGAAGGCGAAGGCCAGGAGCTTGTCGCAGGACTGGTGGATGTCGAGGCCGACGACCACGTCGCGGTACACCGATGGGGTGTCGGTGTGCTCGGCGTCGCCGGATCCGGTCCGGGGCTCCTTGTCGTGGTGTTTGGGGGCTCGCACCAGCACGACCGGCCGCTCGGTGGCACTGACCGTGGCCATTCCGGCCGAGCCGATGAGGAAGCCCATGATGCTGCCAAGCCCCCGTGAGCCGAGCACCAGCATCTCCGCGTCACCCGCCTCGATGGGGAGGGCGGCGGCGGGCCTTCCGGAGAGCCGTCGTGTGGTGATCTCCAGTCCGGGATGGCGCTGCCTCAGCTCGTCGGCGGCATCGGCCAGGACCTTGTCGGCCCACCGCTGCTGCACTTCGGGTCCGACCATGGGAATGGCCGCGGTCGTGGGCCACTCCTCCGCGTGAACGAGGTGCAGGGGCACTTCGCGCAGCAATGCCTCCTCAGCAGCCCAAGCGGCGGCGGCGCGGCTCTCGGGCGACCCGTCCAGGCCGACGGTCACATGGCGAGTCATGGTGCGGACCTCCTCCGGGCCGCGCGTGCAGCCACAGTTCCAGCGTCATGGTCCGGCCGGCGTGACAGGAGGGGCCGAGGGGCCCCCGATGGGACCGACCGGCCCTGGTGCCTCGCCGGACCTGCCCTGATCACGGTGGGCAGGCTGTATCAGCGCCACCCATGTCCAGCAGGAACGGCGGGTACTGTCATCAGACCCGCGTACGCGACGAGCCGCAGCACCCACCGGTTGCTCGGCGGGCAGTCTGGCGACGTCCTTGAACGGCGTGGCAGGCGTGGCCGAATCACATCGCCCACCATCACGCTTGCGACATCGCTGAGTTTTATGTCCGTATCTCCTCCTCGATACGGCGACGTACCGCGGCCGACATGGCGGCCAGTCGCCCGGATGTGACCGGGCGGAGTGGTTCGGGGCTGTGGATACGCCGTGCCGATGCCGGGAGAGCGGCGATGTCGGCGTCGAACCGCGCGCGAGCGTCCGACAGGCTGTCCGGCCTCCCCGTCCTGCGGCCCCCGCGCATGACCGTGCGGAGCAGAGGTTCTGCGCCGGGCGATGGGTCCTCGTTCCACAACCCGAGTACGTCGGCGCGGCCGGACCGGCGGAAGACCTGTTTCGGCGCAGGGGCGGTGACCTTCGCGGAGGAGAGCTTCATGACCGGCCGCCCCTCGTACTCCACCAGTTTGTACGCCGCGTCGAGGTAGGGCGCGTCCGCGGCCACGCCGACGCGGGTACCCACCGCATACACGTCGATCGGGGCGCCGGCCCGCACGAGCTCGTCCACTGCGTACTCGTCCAGGCCACCGCTGGCGATGATGCGGACATCTGTGAGCCCGGCGGCGTCGAGAATGTCCCGCGCCCTGAACGCGAGAGCCCCGAGGTCACCGCTGTCGAGGCGAATGGCGCAGCCGGAACCGCGCCCGAGCTCCTTGAGCACCCGCGCCGCGATCGCGACTCCGCCATCGGTGTCATACGTGTCGACGAGGAAGGTCACCGGTCCTGGATGGGCACGTGCGAACCCCCGGAACGCCTCCTCCTCGCCCGGGAAGGCTTCGATGTACGAATGAGCCATGGTGCCCGAAGCGGGTATGCCGAGGCTCGTGGCCGCGGCGACATTGCTGGTGCCCGCGAAGCCGACCAGTGCGCCCAGCCGGGCGGCCTGGAATCCCGCCTGCGGTCCGTGCGTGCGACGCAATGAGAAGTCCACCAGGGGCCGCCCCGCGGCGGCTATGACACAGCGGGCCGCCTTGGAGGCGACGGCCGTCTGATGGCACAGCTGAGTGAGCAGGTACGTCTCGACGAGCTGGGCCTGGGGCAGCGGCGCGGTCACTTCCAGCAGCGGCTCTCCGGCGAACACGAGCCGCCCCTCGGGGACGGCACGCACCTCGCCGTCGAATCCCAGGCCGAGCAGCGGCTCCAGGTCCGCGGCCGGCCGGTGCAGGGCCTCGGCGAATTCCCGCACGTCATGCGGACCGACCCGGAAACGGGACAGGTAGTCGAGCGACGGCTCCAGGCCGGCGGCCACCAGGAACCCGCGGTCTGGCGGCAATTCCCGCACGAACAGACTGAAAGTGGCCGGAGCACGCATCCCCTCCCGCAGGTAGGACATGGCCATCGTCACTTCGTACAGATCGGTCGTGGTGACCTCAGACATGGCGGTCGCCGCCCTCCGCTGCCGCCGAGTCGTCCACGTCGTAGGCGAGCCGGTCGACCACATCCACCACTCCGTCGACGCTCTCGCACAGCCGCAGGGTGATCGGGATCAGGCTCTTGCGCGCCACAGTGCCGCTGAGCGTGACTCTGCCGTCGGTGACCTCGACCGTCAGCGAAGAGGGCGGCAGTCCGAGGGTGTGGGTGACGACGTCCTCAAGGATTTCCTCCTGGATCGCCCGGTCCCGCCGCAGGAACAGCTGCAGGAGGTCGCTGCGGCTGATCACGCCGACCAGACGGCCAGACTCGTCGACGACGGGCAGCCGTTTGATCCTCTTCTTCTCCATGACCCTGGCTGCGCGGACCACGCTCCACCCCGGCTGCGCGACGATTGCCGGACTGGACATCAGTTCCTCGGCCACGCTGGAGGTGTCTCTCGCTGTCTTTTTGCGCAGCAGGTCGGCCTCGGAGACGACTCCGACGGGCCGCTCGTGGACGTCGATCACCGGTACGGCGGTGATGCCGTATTCGTCGAGGAGGCGGGCGATCTCTTTGAATGGGGTGCCCCGCTGCACGCTCACGGCCGTGGGGGACATCAGGTCCGCGACACTGCGGTGCCTCATGGCTCGCCAGTCCTTTCCATCACGTGCTGGATCAGGCCGTCCTGAATGACAGCGTGGAACGAATCCCGCCCGCGTGCCCAGGGCCGAGAGGTCCCTGGAGCGGACCGAATGGATCAGCTTCGGCCGGAGAGGGACCTTCGGCCCTGGCGGGGGCCCCTGCGGCCCTCACCATCCTGAACTCGTGGTGACACCGTCAGGAGTGATCCCCGATGGCATTCGGCGAGGAGGAGCCATGCGCATCAGCACGACAGGCGGCGCGGAACTCGGGACGGTCGTCGTGGGCGTGGACGGTTCGGCGAATGCGGCGACGGCTGCGGACTGGGCCGCGGCCGAGGCCGACCGGCGCGGCAGGCCGCTGCGCCTCGTTTACGCCGCCGACACCTACCGGAGAGCCATGTACGCCTCGGTCGAGACGGTCGAGCGCGTGCGCCAGCGCGGGCGCGACGTGCTCAAGGACACGGCGGACCGGCTGGCGGAGCAGTACCCCGAACTGCAGATCAACAGGGAACTGAGCCCACGGGAGCCAACCGTCAGCCTGCTCGACGCTGCAGGCAGCGGCGGCACGATCGTCATGGGGAACCGCGGCTACGGAGGCTTCGCCGCGTTGCTGCTCGGCTCCGTCGGGCTCCGAGTGGCGGCGGGTGCGACGGTCCCCGTCGTGGTGGTCAGGGGTGCAGCACAAGGGGCGGGGACCGGTGTGGTGGTGGCCGCAGTCCGAGACGAGGACGACCTCGGCTGCGTCCGGCACGCGGCGCGCGCGGCGGAACTGCGCAAGGCGTCGCTGCGTCTGCTGGGCGTCTGGCAAGTGCTGCGGTACGTGGGCATGGTGGCCACCATGCTGGACGACGTCGACGAGATCGCCCAGCGGCACCTGCACGGTGTTTCCGCGGTGGCCGACCGGATCCGGGACGAATTCCCCGAGCTCACCGTGACCGCGGACGTGGAAGAGGGCACCTCCGTCGCCGGGACGCTCGTGGAGGCATCGCGTCAGGCCGACCTGCTCGTCATGGGCGGTCGGCGGCCGCCCGATGCCTTCGGCCCCACACTGGGACGGGTGACGCATGCGGTTCTCCATCACGCCGAATGCCCCGTGGAGCTCATTCCGCGCGAGAGCAAGCGACACCGGGAGGAACAGTGACAGCCCTCGCAGAGCGGCGCGAGATGATCGTCGGCATCGACCCGCAGCACCAGTCCCGCCCCGCACTTGCCTGGGCCGCCGACGAGGCCCACCGCCGACAGCTTGCCCTTCGGCTTCTGCTGGCCGTGCCGCCGTCGCATGACACACGCCACGCCGATGCCGGCTCGCACCACATCGAGTTGCGGCGTCGAGGAGCCGAGGCGCTTACCTCCGCTGCCGCATGGACACAGGAGCGGCACGGGAAGCTTGAGCTGACCACGGACCTGCTCGACGGGATTCCCGCGCCGGCGCTCTGCCGCCACTCGGAGCAGGCCCGGATGGTGGTCCTCGGCTCGCGTCGGCTCGGCCGGGTGGAGGAGTTCCTCAGCGCCAGCTCGGTGGTGGTGCCTGTCAGTGCGCAGGCGAAGTGTCCGGTCGTCGTCGTGGGAGAGCCGGAGCACGTGTCGCAGCAGCCGCCCTACCTGGTGGTCGGCGTCGACGGCAGCCGGACCTCCGGCGCCGCCGTCGCCCAGGCCCTCGAAGAAGCAAGCCTGCGGGGGGCCGGCGTGCGTGCCCTCTGGGTGTGGCAGCGCCCGGTGGTCTCCTTCACAGACGAGGCGGAGGCGGTGCAGGAGCGCCGACGGCTGCTCTCGGAAACAACGGCGGGCTGGTCGGAGAAGTACCCGGATGTGGCCCTGACACACGAGGTGGTCCGCGGGCATCCGGTCGAGGAGCTTGCGCGGGCCTCCGAGCACGCACTGGCAGTCGTGGTGGGCCGCCGGGGCCGGGGCGGATACAGCGGCATGATGCTGGGATCGGTCGTCCACGGCGTGCTGCACCGGGCGCTGTGCCCGGTGATCACGGTTCCCACGCCGTGAACGGCGCCTCGCGACGCCATGACCTCATCCGCTTCACGCGGGCCCTGTCGCAGTCGATCGGAGCACTCACGTGACCTCGCGCCCCCTCCACACGCCTCCGGTTACCGACGAGCGGAGCCGAGGGCTCACGGAGGAGGATGCGGCACGCCGCCTCGCCGACTACGGCCGCAACGAGGTGACCGCCCGGAGAACCGTGCGCCTGCATACGCGCGTGGTGGCGCAGCTCAGAGACCCGCTGATCATGGTCCTCCTGGGGGCCGTGGCACTGACCGTCGCGATCGGGGACCACGCCGACTCCGTCGTCATCGCCCTCGTGATCGTAGTGAACACCACGGTGGGGGTGATCCAGGAGGTCAGGGCCGACAACGCCGTTGCCGCACTCTCCGCCATGTCAGCCCCGAACGCACGTGTCCTGCGCGGCGGTTCGGAGCGGGAGGTGCCCGCGGCCGAAGTTGTCCCGGGCGATGTGCTGGCGCTCGGCGAAGGGGATATCGTTCCCGCCGACGCGCTCCTCACGCAAGCATCGGCGCTGCTCCTTGATGAGTCCATGCTGACCGGTGAATCCGTACCCGTGGACAAGGACCTGCGCTCCGGACGGCCGGGGGCTGCGACGCTGAGTGCGGGCACCGTCGTAGTCCGGGGGAGGGGCATCGCGACGGTGACAGCCACCGGGGCCGCCAGCGCACTGGGCCGCATTGCCGCACTGCTGGAAGGGCGACTCGAGGCGACACCTTTGCAGCGGCGCCTGGCCGCACTGGGACGGGTTCTCGCTCTGGCCACCCTGGCACTGTGCCTGCTGGTGTTCGCCCTGGGGCTGGTCCGTGGCCTGGCGCCGGGCACCATGGCGGTAACCGCGATCAGCCTCGCCGTCGCCGCCGTACCCGAGTCGCTCCCGGCCGTCGTCACGCTGGCACTGGCCCTGGGCGCGCGGCGCATGGCCGCACGCCACGCCGTCGTACGACGCCTCCCCGCCGTGGAGACGCTCGGATCGGTGACCGTACTCGCGACGGACAAGACAGGCACTCTCACCGAAGGCCGCATGGTCGTCGAGCGCGTATGGACAGCTGAAGGAGCCGTCGACTTCACAGGCACCGGGTACGAGCCGTTCGGTGACGTTCGCGTCGACGGCCGGGCAGCGGAGCCCGCCGAACTCGGCCCCGTACAAAAGCTGTTGACCACCGCAACGCTGTGCAACGACGCCGCGCTGCGCCCCCCGGACGAGTCCGACGACACCGGGCGCCGCTGGACTGCCCTCGGTGACCCCACCGAAGCCGCGCTCCTGACGGCCGCGGCCAAAGCACGCTGCGAGAAACCGAGCACGCTCCAGCAGACCTACCCGAGGACCGACGAAGCGCCGTTCGACAGCCTCCGCAAGCGGATGAGCACACTCCACCGAACGCCGTCCGGGTCATTGACGGTGTGTCTGAAGGGCGCTCCGGAAGCCGTCCTCGACCCCGCTGTGCTCGACGAGCCCGCGCAACTCCTCGATCGGGCCCGGGACGAGGCAGCGCTGCTCGCCGCGCAGGGGTACCGGGTGCTGGCCGTGGCCTGCGGCGAGCGGACCGAGGCTCCGGCGCGGGCAGCGGATGCCGAGTCGGGGCTGCGGCTGCTCGGTCTGGCGGCGATCAACGATCCTCCGAAGCCGGCGGCGACAGCCACGCTGGCCGCGTGCCGGGCCGCGGGCATCACGCCCGTCCTCATCACCGGTGATCATCCCGCCACCGCACGGGCCATCGCGACGCGCGTCGGCCTGCTGTCCCCCCACAGCGAGCCGGGCGAGGTCGTCACAGGTCAGTCCCTGGCGGCAGGAGCCGTCGACGACCTCACGGCGGTAAGTGTGTTCGCCCGCACGGACCCGCAGCAGAAGCTGGACATCGTCGAAGCCTGGCGCGACCGCGGGGATGTGACGGCGATGACCGGTGACGGCGTCAACGACGGACCCGCACTACGACAGGCGGACATCGGCGTCGCCATGGGGCGGCGAGGCACCGAGGTGGCGAGACAGTCGGCCGATCTGGTGCTCACCGACGACGAGTTGTCCACCGTGGTCGCGGCGGTCGAGGAGGGGCGCCGCGTCTACGACAACATCCGACGCTTCCTCGTCTACGGACTCGCCGGGGGCACCGCGGAGATCCTGGTGATGCTGTTGGGCCCGCTGCTCGGATTGTCACTGCCGCTGCGTGCGGGCCAGATCCTGTGGATCAATCTCCTCACCCATGGCCTGACCGGGGTGGCGATGGGGGCGGAGCCAGTGTCCCCTCGCGCCATGCACCGGCCCCCGCGCCCGCCGCAACAGCACGTGCTGGGGCACGGCCTGTGGCAACGGGTGCTCTTCCTCGCAGCCATGGTCACCATGGCAAGCCTCGCTGCAGGCCTCTCGGCTCATGCCGTGGATGCAGCCTGGCAGAGTGTGCTGTTCCTGTCCCTGCTGGCCGCCCAGCTCGGGGTCGTCATGGGGCTGCGGGACCGCCTTTTCACGCGGGAAAACCTCTTCCTGCCGGCGGCGGTGCTCGCCTCGGCCGGTCTCGCGGTGGCGGCACTGTACGTACCGTTCCTGCGTTCTGTACTTGAGACCGACCCGCTCGGCGGGACGGAGGTCGCTGCGGCCGCCGCCGTGGGCCTGGCCGGATTCGCCGCAGCCCGCCTCAGCAGGCAGGCGTGGCTGCGTCGATTGGTCGTCAAGCAGTAGCCGTCAAGCGGTAAGGGAGGGGTTGGGCCGAGCGGCACCGAAGGTGGGGCTGTTCGGCCCTGGCAGCAGCCCGCCCCCCGTGTTTCCATGGAATTGACGGAAAGGGCCCCTGACGAGGACGTGGAGAAGCGGCTCGTGGCCGTGCACCACGCAATCAGGATCCGCGAGAACCGGATGGGCCCTTTTCGCCTTGACGTGCCCGGGCCTTGACGGGCCGGGGCTGTCGTTCGCCTTGACGCGCCCGGGCTGTCGTGCTGATGCCTAGGGCGGTGGGGGTGCCTCGTCGTTGAGGCTCAGGCGGATGTCCACGACGCCTTCGACCGCGCGGGCGGCCCGGCCAAGCAGGGTGACCAGCGCCCGGTCCCGGAGGCTGCCGTGGAGGGTGACCACGCCGTCGGTGACGGAGACTTCCACTCGTGCCGGGGGTGGAAGGTGCTCGATGACGGTACGACGGATCTCGTCGGCGATGGCCTCGTCCGGCCTGAGGAACACCTTCAGCAGGTCGCTGCGGCTGACGACACCTTCCAGCAGGCCGACATCGTCGACCACGGGCAGGCGCTTGACCCGACGGCGCGCCATGATCCGTGCGGCCTCGGCGACCGTGGCGCTCGGGTGAACGGTGACGGCCGGGCTCGACATCAGCTCCTCCGCCGAGACCGCCCTCGCCTTCGCCATGTCTGACAGCGGCCGGTCTGCCTGTGCAGGGTCGTCGAGGTGGTATTCCTCCTTGGGGAGCAGATCGGCCTCCGAGACCACGCCGATCACACGGCCCTCGCCCTCCAGCACCGGCAAGGCACTGACCTTCCACTGCTCCATCAGCTCCACGATCTCCTTATAGGTCGCACGGCGCCCCACCGCGACTGCGGTGTGCGTCATGACATCGCTCACTGTGTGCGGGGAATCGGGCATGGCGGGCCTCTCGGACGTCGGGGTCACAGAGTCATGCCGCTGCCGTGCGGCGCGTACAGATCGAGCAGGCGGATACGGGCGGCATGCAGCCGGTGGGCGAGCACCCTGCCGACCCAGTTTCCGATCGCTGAGCCGAAGGCAGGGTCGGCATCCATCATCATCCGCACCGTTGACGCGTCGAACTCCTGGGCGCGTACGGGCGTCATGGCCTCGGCGCCGAGCTGCCACACATACGGAGGGAACAGCCAGGACCAGCCCACGAGTTCACCGAAGCCCAGGTTCTCGATCACCGCCGGGCGCCGTCCCGGAACCTTGATGTCGAGAGTGACAGTGCCGGACTGGATGATCCAGAACCGGTCGGCGCGGCCGCCTTCTTCGAAGATGCGGGTTCCCTCAGGGAATCTGACGTCGCGGGTTGTGCCCAGCAGCCGGGCACGGTGCTCGGGGGACAGAACGGCTGTCATGCGGATGGGGGAGGGGGTGCTCATTGCTGGGCCTCCGTTTCGAGCGCTCGGATTCCTCTGTGATGACCGGTGAGCCGTCCGGGCCGCACTCGCCGGTTCTCCTGCGGGGCCGCTGTCTGTGCTCAGCGTCTGTCACCCGATCGGCGCCGGGGAAGGGGCCGGGCGGCCCTGTCTACGGCCCCAACAGGGCCAGTTCTGCCCCGCCTCGGTATCGCGGTCAGGTAGGCGGCGATGCATTCGGCCCACAGGGCGATCCGTTTGAAGTCGCGGCAGTCGTCGCCGTCCTCCTCAAGGACCACCCGGGCGATGCGCCCTCGCGCTCCGTCTGCCGGCCGTCCGCCGAACGTGATGTGCTCCAGCGCTCCCAGTCGACGCTCGACCTGGTGGACCCCGCGCACGGCAGGGACGTCCCCTTCCAGTGCCGACGGGCCGAGGGGGCCACTGCTGAACAGCCACAGCGGCCGCCCAGCCAGAGCACGGCGATGGCGCCGGGCGAAGCGCCGTGCATCCCGGTGCCAGCGTCCCCTGCGCAGCGCGCCTCCGAGTACGACGGCCTCGTACGAGCGGATGTCACGCACCTCGGCCGCAGGCCGGGCGTCGGCCTTCACTCCTTCGTCGCGCAGGATGGAGGCGATGAACTGGGCGATCTCCGCCGTCGAGCCCTTCTTGCTGCCGTAGGCGACGAGCACGGTGCGAGTCATCGTGATCACTTCTCTTTACAGTGTGCGCCTCCGGCCGCTGTCGCCGTAGAACTCGTCCTCGGACAGCCCATTGCGCGCGTCGGTGACGCTGAAGGTCAGCTCGTCGACGACCGCGATCACACCGTCGATCTGGCGGGTCATCCGCAGCGCGACGGGTACGTCCCCGCGCCGTGGCAGCTGTCCTGTCAGGGTCACGACGCCGTCATGCACGTCAACACGGACAGTCTCGGGCGGGAGCCAGAGCGCGTGCACCAGAACCTCGTCGATCACCTCACGGCGGATTTCGGCGTCGGGCCGCAGGAAGATCCGAAGCAGGTCGCGTCGCGTGACGATGCCGACGAGACGGTCCTCCTCGTCCACGACCGGAAGTCGTTCGATGCGGTGTTCGGCCATGATGCGGGCGGCATGGGCGATGGACTGGTGGGCGTGGACGGTGACGGCCGGGTGGGTCATCAGCTGCCCGGCGTTGCGAGCCTGTGCCTTGGACTCCCGGACGCGTGCCCTGGAGGTGAGTGAGGACCAGTTGAAGCGGCCAGGAGTGTCTTCCTTTCCGGACCGGTGGACCATGAGATCGGTCGCGGAGATCACTCCGATGACCTTCTCGTCGTCGTCGACAACGGGAAGGCCGCTGATCCGGTGCTGCGACAGCAGCCGGGCGATCTCCTCGAAGGGGGTGTCGTAGGCGGCCTTGACGACTTCACTCGTCATCGTGGATTCGACGTTGTCGTGCTTCATCGCCCAGTCCTCCTTCAGCGGAGAGGGCGCCGGCGAGTTACCTGCGCGGGACGACGCGTCCAGAGTCCGGCGAACGGACGACGGATCACAGGGCTGCAAGGGGCAAGAAGGGGGGCCGGACGGCCCCTCCTCGCCATTGGCCCTGGTCACGGCCTGGACACGCGTACTGCCGTGACCTTGTACTCCGGGCACGATGTCGCTGTGTCCGAGCGGTCGGACATGTCGAGGGCCGGACCTCGTGTGGCACCGGCGTGCCCTCCGCTGCGCAATGGGGCCTTTCGGCCCGGGGCTCGGGCCCATGTGGCACATACGTGATCACGCGCATGTCGGCTTCGCTGGGATACATGGACGACCACCGGCCACTTCTCATCGCCTCCGGAGTGCAGAAGATCTACCGGACGGGCTCCGTGGCGGTGACCGCCCTGCTTGACCTGGACCTCGTCGTGAACCCCGGCGAGCTGGTCGGCGTCATGGGCCCGTCAGGGTCCGGGAAGACCACCCTGCTGAACTGCCTGTCCGGCCTGGACGACATTGACGGCGGGCGGGTGGAGGTCGACGGCCACGACCTGTTCGCCATGTCGGACGCCGCGCGCACCGAGCACCGGGCCCGCACGATGGGGTTTGTCTTCCAGGCGTTCAACCTGATTCCGGTCTTCTCCGCGGTGGAGAACGTCGAACTCCCGCTCCTGCTCGTCGGGACCCGGCCACGGGAGGCCCGGCGCCGGGCGCTGGCCATGCTTGACCGGGTCGGCCTCGGCCGCCGGGTCCATCACCGGCCGAGCGAGATGTCGGGCGGAGAACAGCAGCGGGTGACCATCGCACGCGCACTGGCCGGCCGCCCGGCCATCGTGTGGGCGGACGAACCCACCGGCAATCTCGACAGCGCGATGGCCATCCAGGTCATGGACCTGCTGTGCGAGCTGAACCAGGACGAAGGGCAGACGATCGTCCTGGTCACCCACGACAGCGCCATCGGGGACCGCGTCCCCCGGCTGATCCGCATGCGTGACGGACGACTTGTCGACGACATCCGTCAGCACGTCCCCCCTCCCGGCACGATGCCCAAGATCCCCACCGGCTGACCCCATGTACCCCAACCTGTTGGCTCCGCTGCTCATCGCCCTTGCGATCGCGCTCTCAGCCCTCGTGCTGGTCGCCGTCCGGCAGCCGGTCTCCCGCCGTCTGGCCTTCCGCCAGCTCGCCCGCCGCAGGACGGAGGCGGCGCTCGTGATCAGCGGTTCGGTGCTCGGGACGGCCATCATCGTCGGCGCGTTGGTCGTCGGCGACACCTTGAACTTTTCGGTACGCCAGGAGGCGTACCGGACTCTCGGGCCGGTCGACGAGCGCGTCATCGCACCCGCCGGTCCGGCCGGGCGGGGCATCGCCCAACGGCTGGGCGCACTCTCCGGAAATCCCGACATCGATGGAGTGCTGAGCGCCCAGGCCACACAGGCGGCAGCGGTCAGCCACCCTGGCGGCCAGCCGATCGCCGAACCGCGGGCGCTGGCGTGGCAGATGGACTTCGCCGAGGCGTCCCGCTTCGGCCGCGCGGGTGGCGACCCGGGGCTGGGCGGCGCGAACCCGAAACCGGGCCACGTCGTCGTCAACGAGCCGCTGGCTCGGTCACTGAGGGTGGGTGTTGGGCAGCGGGTCACTTTCTACCTGTTCGGGACACCGCAGACGTTCCGTGTCGACCGCGTTGTGCCGGAGCAGGGGCTGGCCGGTGTGGGGCTGGGCGGCAGGCTCAACCGCGACGCATTCCTGCCTCCGGGCACCCTTGACTCCGCTGCCCGTGCCGCCGGAGCGGAACCCCGCTCGGTCACCTTCGTGTCCAACCGCGGCGGCGTCGAGGGAGGCGACGCGCTGACCGAAGAGGTGACTGCGGACATCCAACGGACCCTGGGTCTGGTCGCCGAGCAGGCCGCAGTGGAAACGCCGAAACACACCGTGCTGCGGGAGGCCAAGGTCACCGGGGACACCCTCGGCGCGCTGTTCCTCATGATCGGCAGCTTCAGCATCATCGCGGGAGCCCTGCTGCTGGTGAACATCTTCGTCATGCTGGGCGAAGAGCGGAAATCCCAACTCGGCATGCTGCGGGCAGTCGGCATGAAGCGCTCGCGCCTGGTCGGGTCCTTCACCCTCGAAGGGGCTGCCTACGCGCTGCTGTCAGCTCTGCCGGGCGTCGCCATCGGTGTCGCCGTCGGCTGGGGAGTCGCCGTGGTGGCCGCGGAGATCTTCCAGGGCTGGTCGGTCGGCGGGAGCAGCCTGCAGATCGTCTTCGCCGTCACCCCCACCAGCATCCTCAACGGGGCGGCCATGGGTCTGCTCATTGCGTTCGTGGCGATTCTCGTGACGACGGTGCGGATCAGCCGCTTCAACATCATCGCCGCCATCCGGGATCTCCCTCCGGGGACCGGACGCAAGCCGCGCCGCAGGCTGCTGGTCATCTCCAGCACACTGGCGCTCCTTTGCGCACTCGCCGCCGTACCCGCCCTGGCACGCAGCCAAGCTGAACAGACCTACCTCATGCCGGCGCTCGCCATCGCCTTCGCCACCCCGGCCATGCTGCGCGTCATGCCCGGACGCACCGCCATCACACTGGCGGCGGGCGCCGTACTCGCCTGGACCCTCGTGGCGCCCGTCGTCCGCCCCCGTATCTTCGACACGCCCTCCATGGCCGTCTACGTCATCCAGGGCAGCCTGGCCGCGTTCTCCGCGGTGGTGCTGGTCAGCGAGAACCAGAAGGCGCTGGTGCGCCCGCTGCGCCCGCTGCTGGAACGCCCCTCGGAGTCCGGCCTGGCCGCGCGGCTCGCGGTCGCCTACCCCCTGGCCAAGCGGTTCCGCACCGGAGCGACGCTGGTGATGTACACGCTGATCGTTCTCGTCCTCGTTCTGCTGACCGAGATCTCGGGCATCCTCAACGCGAGCGTGAACACTGTCGTCTCCGACGCCACCGCCGGATACTCCCTACGGCTGGACTTCAATGCCCAGGTCGCACGTGATCGTCTTCTGACGGACCTGCGTAGCGGCCCGTCTGCCGGCCAGATCTCCGCCGTCACGCCGCTGCTGAATGCCACCGGCCAGGCCACCGACCCCGGGCATCGCACCAGCTCGCCCCTGGACACCGCGGTCGTCGGGGTGCCCGACGGCGCGATCACAGGCATCGCCTTCGGTGACCGGATGCCCGGCCTGCGCGACGACGCTGCGGTCTGGCGCGCGCTCGCCGCTCGTCCGCAGTACGTCGTGATCGACGCGTTCTTCGGCAGCACCGGCGGCCCCAGCGGCGACTACTACGACGCCGGTGACAAGCTCGCCCTGACCGATCCGCGCACCGGCAGGACCGAACAGAAGACCATCGCCGGAGTCCTTAAGAACGGCATGGTCTTCTACCCGGGTACCGGCGCCAGTTCGACGGTGTATCCCGTCGTGATCGGTGAGACCGGCATGCGCGACCTCTTCGGCACGGAGGCCCAGAACGCCTCCGTACTCGTCAGAACCCGGCCCGGGGTGTCCCCCGACACTCTGGCGACCCAGTTGCAGGGCGAGCAGTTGTCGTCCAGCCTGGTCGCCACGCCGATCGCCTCCGATGTGCGCCGCCAGTTCGACTCCAGCACCACCTTCTTCCGCCTCATGCAGGGCTTTCTCGCTCTGGGACTTCTTGTGGGCGTCACCGGCCTCGGGGTGGTCATGGTCCGGGCCGTCAGGGAACGGCGTCGCACCATCGGAATCCTGCGGGCGCTCGGCTTCAGGGCCCGGACAGTCCAGCGGTCCTTCCTGTGGGAGAGCGCTTTCATCGCCGTGGAGGGCATCGTTCTGGGCTCGCTGCTCGGGGTGCTCACCACGTGGCTGATGTATCGCAACAGTTCCGCGTTCGCGGGCCTCGAGGGAGGATTCCCCATCGAATGGGCCAGCATCAGCGTGCTCGCGGCAGCGACGTTCGCCGCGTCCCTCCTGGCCACGATCGGGCCGGCTCGCCGCGCCGCCGCCATCCGCCCGGCTCTCGCCGTTCGCATCGCAGAATGAAAGCGGCTCCCGCGTCACGAGGGGCAACATGCGGACTCAGTACGTCAGTTCATGCTGCGCTCGGCCGCCGGCCGGCCAGATCGTGCGGGCGGGAGGTGCCGTTCCGAGCCGCGTACCCGGATGCGACATGCAAGTGGGTAGAACCAGCACTCTGGCGCTGACCGATCACTCCCCGAGCGAAACGATACGTCTGTATCGGAAGGGTGCCCACCCCTCCCTAAAGCCCTTGGGAGAGGAGGAGTTCGTGCGCCAGCCGCGCGCCGCGGGCTGCCCGCTTCTCCATCTCAGTGTCCTCTGAGGGGATGTCCTCCAGTCCTTCGGCCAGTGCTCTGACGGCCTGTGCCAGGATCTGCACCTGGGACTCCAGGGTGCGCAGCCTTTCGTGCTCGTTCGGGGCAACGTTCTCAGTCATCGCACGTCTCCGTTCTCTGTACGGTCGACGAGGAAGCCGGCGCTGCCGGACAGTGTGGTGAAGAACACCGTGTCCTCGTCGTCGATGCGTATGCCGGTGCGTTCGCCGAGGGTCTCGACGAAGCTCAGGAAGTCCAGCGAGTCCATCTCGAGGACGTCGCGGAACGCGTCGTCCGGCCCCAAGGCGCCGAAGTCGGCATCCGGGATGACGCGGGCGATTGACTCCTTGACCACGTCCAGTGCTTCGGTTCGGTTCACAGCTGCTCCGGGTTCTGCAAGAGGCGGTCGACCGTCGTCAGGTAGCGGGCCCCCACGGCGCCGTCCGTCGCTCGGTGGTCCGCCGAAAGGGTGGCTGTGACGACGGGCCGTACACCCAGCAGGCCGTCGACAGCACACGGCCGGTCGCCCACCCGCCCGAAGCCGACCAGGGACACCTGCGGCGGGTAGATCACGCCGAAGACAGACTCCACGCCCTGATCGCCGAGATTGGTGACCGTGATCGTCGAGTCGGATACCTCCGATCCACGCAGCCGGCCCGTGCGGGCGCGGACAACCAGGTCCTTCAAGGCGGTCATCAACTGCGGGAGTTCGAGGCTGTCAGCGTCGTGGAGGGCGGGGGCGATGAGCCCGCCGCCGCGCAGGGACACGGCCACGCCGAGGTGTACGCCGTCGCCGGCGGTGAAGTGGTCGTCGGTCCAGAAGCCGTTGAGCTCGGGGACCTCGCGAGCTGCGCGGGCCGCGGCCTTGAGTAGCAGGGCTGTGGGAAGCAGTCGCTCGGCGACCCGGCTGCGCCGGTTGTGCTCGTGCAGCCAGTCCATGGCGGCGGCCATGTCGACGGTCGTGGACAGGTAGTAGTGCGGGATGTCGCGGTTGGCGCGGCTCATGAGGCCTGCAATCGCCTGACGCATGGCCGTCGCCCGGTCTTCGGAAGGATGCGCAGGGGCGGCGACATCGGGCGAGGGCGGGGCCGCGGTCGCCGGGCCGGGGGCTGCCTTGCGCACGTCCGCGGCACGGACGGCGGAGTCCTTGCCGGTCCCGGTCACCGCGGCCAGGTCGACGTCCAGTTCGGCGGCGAGCCGCCGGGCGAGGGGGGTGGCCCGTACGCGCAACGGCTGAGCAGCAATCGCGGCAGCCGTGGCCCGCTCGACGTCGGTTCGGGTGACACGCCCTCCGCGCCCGGATCCGTGGAGGGTATCCAGGTCGATGCCGCTGCGCTCCGCGGCATGCCGGAGCAAGGGGCCCGCTTCGGTGTGCCCGCGTTCGTGGGCAGCGGACGGCGCCGGAACCCCGGCGCGTTCGGGTGGGGTGGTGGGCGTCGCGAGGGTCGGCGTCGAGGGGACCGGTCGTTTCCCCTCGGCCTTCTCGGCCTTCTCGGCCTTTCGATGCTTCTCGCGTTTCTCGGGTCCTTCTGCGGTCGGCTCGATCACCGCGAGCGCCGCGCCGACCGGCACCGTCGTGCCCGGCTCGACGAGCAGCTGCCCCACCATCCCGGTCTCGAAGCACTCCACCTCGATCGTCGACTTCGCGGTTTCGACGACCGCGACGGCATCGCCTTTATGGACCTGGTCACCGGGCTGTACCAGCCATTCCTGGAGCGTGCCCTCCTCCATGTCGGCGCCCAGGGACGGCATGGTGAACTCGGCCATGGTCACTCCACCACCCGGTGCGCCGCCGCGACGATGTCGGCGGTCTGCGGCAGGGCCGCCTCCTCAAGCCGCCGGGCATATGGAATGGGGACTTCCGCGCTGCACACTCGCTCCACAGGTGCGTCCAGGTCGTAGAACGACTCCTCGGCGATGCGGGCGGACACCTCAGCGGCGAGGCTTCCGGTGCGCCATGCCTCATCGATGACCACGACTCGGTGCGTACGGGCTACCGAACCGGTGATGGCCGCATCGTCGAGGGGACGGAGCGTGCGCAGGTCGATCACGTCGGCGCTGATGCCTTCGGCGGCAAGCTCGTCCGCCGCCGCGAGGGCTTTGGGCAGCGAACCGCCGTACGTGATCAGGGAGATGTCGGTGCCGGGGCGGCGGATCGCGGCGTGTTCCAGATCCACGGGGGCGGTGGGAGGAGGGAGTTCGCCCGAGGCGTTGTAGAGGCTTCCGTGCTCGAAGATCAGTACGGGGTCGCGGTCAGCCAGCGCCGGGGCCAGCATATGGCGCGCGTCCTCGATGGTGGCCGGTGCGAGGACGCGGATGCCGGGAATGTGCGCGTACCAGCCCTCCAGACTGTGCGAATGCTGTGCGGCGAGCTGCCGCCCTGCGCCCGTCGTCATGCGGATCACCAGCGGCACGGGCAGCTGGCCGCCCGACATGTGCAACAGCGTGGCGGCGTTATTGAGGATCTGGTCGAGGGCGAGCAGGCTGAAGTTCACGGTCATGATCTCGACGATGGGCCGCATCCCGGCCAAGGCCGCGCCGATGCCCGCGCCCACGAACGCGGATTCCGACAGCGGGGTGTCGCGAACCCGTTCCGGCCCGAACTCCTCCAGCAGGCCGAGGCTGACGCCGAAACATCCGCCGTACCGGCCCACATCCTCGCCCATGAGGAAGACGCGATCGTCGGAGCGCAGGGCCTCACGCAGGGCCTCACGCATCGCCTCCCGGTAGGTGGTCTTCGGCTCCTGCGGCTGCCCGGTGGCGCCCATGGTCAGTTCACCTCCACCGGAGCACTGGTGACATGGCGGAGCAGGTTTTCGGCCGGTTCCTCGGGCGCCTGTTCGGCCGTTTCGACGGCGCGGTCGATCTCGTCGGTGACCTGCTGCTCGATCCGGGCGAGTTCCTTGTCGCCCAGCTCATCGTTCTCGCGCATGCGGTCCACGAGGCGGGTGATCGGGTCCCGGTTCTTCCACTGTTCGACCTCCTCCTTGTCCCGGTAGCGGTCCGGGTCGTACATGGAGTGGGCGCGGAAGCGGTAGGTGCGCAGCTCCAGGAAGTGAGGTCCGGCTCCGGCCCGGATGCTCTCGGCAGCCCGGCGGGCGGCCTGCTCGACGGCTTCGACGTCCATGCCGTCCACGGCCCAGGCGACCATGCCGTACGATGCGGCACGCATGGCCAGGTCTGTCTGTGCCTCGTGCCGCTCGATGGCTGTGCCCATGGCATAGAGGTTGTTCTCGCAGACGAGCAGCAGCGGCAGACCCCACAGGGCTGCGAGGTTCGCCGTCTCGTGGAACTCGCCCTCGGCGAAGGCCCCGTCACCGAAGAAGCAGCACGTGACGCGGGGCCGTGCGCGCATGCGGTCGGCGAGAGCGAGGCCGGCGGCCAGGGGGAGCCCGCCGGCGACGATCGCGTTGCCGCCGTAGAAGCGGCGGCTTGCGTCGAACAGATGCATCGATCCGCCCCGGCCACCGCTGCAGCCGGTCGTCCTGCCGTACATCTCGGCCATGACGGCTTCGGCCGGGATTCCGCGGGCCAGCGCGTGGCCGTGCTCGCGGTAGGTGGAGACAACCGCGTCCTCGGGGGTCAGCGCCTCGCTGACGCCGACGGCGACGGCCTCCTCTCCGATGTAGAGGTGGACGAAGCCGCGGATCTTGGCGGCGCTGTACAACTCTACGCATCGCTCCTCGAAGCGCCGGATGCGCGTCATGGCCTCCAGCAGATTCACCTTGTGCCCGATGCCCGGCCGGTCGTCGGGAAGTTCTGACGTCGTGCTCTGCTTGCTCGTCGGGGCCTTCTTCGCAGGCGTCGAGGTCGCCGAAGGCTTTCGGGTGCGGGTGCCGCGTGCGGGGCTCATGCCGATCCCTCCAGGGTGGACAGGTCGCCGGTGGGCAGGCCGAGTTCGCGGGCGCGCAGCACTCGGCGCATGACCTTGCCGCTGCGGGTCTTGGGCAGGTTCTGGTCGAATGCGATCTCCCGGGGTGCGACGGCGGGGCCCAGCCTGCGGCGGGCGAAGGCCAGCAGTTCGCGTTCGAGATCCGAGCTTGGCTCGATGCCGGGGCGCAGCGACACGAATGCTTTGACGATGTTTCCGGCGATGGGGTCCGGCCGTCCGATTACTCCGGCTTCGGCGACCGCCGGGTGTTCCATGAGCGCGCTCTCCACCTCGAACGGGCCGATCAGGTGGCCTGCCGACTTGATGACGTCGTCGGCACGTCCCACGAACCAGTACCAGCCCTCCGCATCCCGCCTGGCCAAGTCACCGGTCAGGTACCAGCCGTCGGCGAACGCGGCCTGGTAACGCTCCTTGTCGTGCAGATAGCCGCGGAACATGGACGGCCAGCCCGGCCTCAGCGCCAACTCGCCCTCGACGTCCGGGTTCTCCACCTGCGTGACCTTGCCGTCGGTGATCAGCGCCCGGCCGTCCTCGCCGCGCTTGAGCACGGCCGCCTCGACACCGGGCAGCGGTCGCCCCATCGAGCCGGGCCGGATGTCGCATGCCGCGAAGTTCGAGATCATGATGCAGCCGGTCTCGGTCTGCCACCAGTTGTCGTGGACCGGCAGGCCCAGCACCTCCTGGCCCCACACCACGGCCTCGGGGTTGAGCGGCTCACCGACGGAGGCGATGAACCGCAGGGCCGACAGGTCGTACGAGCGCGGCAGGTCGTACGGGCCTTGGCGGGGTGTGGCGCGCATGAGCATCCGCAGGGCCGTGGGTGCCGTGTACCAGACGCTGACCTGCTGTTCACCGAGGATCCGGTACCAGCGCCGGGCGTCATAGTCGCCCTCGTCGACGACGACTGTCACACCGTGGGCGAGCGGGGCGACGATGCCGTACGACATGCCGGTGACCCAACCGGGGTCCGCAGTGCACCAATACACGTCCTCGGGGTGCAGATCGAGCGCGGAGGCAGCCGTGGCCTGATGGGCGACGACCGCTTCGTGGACATGGATCGCACCTTTGGGTGTTCCGGTGGTTCCGCTCGTGAAGTGCAGCAGAGCCATGTCTTCCGGTGAGGTCGGCGGGATGATGAAGGAGTCGGAGACGGAGGACATGAGCTCGTCGAAGGAGACCGTGCCAGTCAGCTCCTCGGCACCCGGCCCGACGATGAGCACCTGCTCGAGCCCGGGCAGCGAAGCTCGGCGCTCGGCCACCTTGCGCTGGTACAGGGCCGCGGTGGTGACCAAAACCCGGGCGTCACCCAGACGCAGCCGCTGCTCCACCGGGTCAGGGCCGAACGCCGAGAAGAGCGGGCACAGCACGCTGGTGTTCTTCAGCGTGCCCAACACTGCCGTGTAGAGCTCAGGACAGCGGCCGAGCAGGGTGAAGACCCGGTCTCCATGGCCGACGCCGAGCGACCGCAAGGCGTTCGCGAAGCGGGCCGTACGGCGGGCCAACTCGGTGTAGGTGACAGTTGAGACGGCGTTGTCGCGGGCGACGCACTGCAGCGCGACCTTGTCCCCTGATGCAGAATCCGCGTGCCGGTCGACCGCCTCGTGTGCAATGTTCAGCCCCCCGCCCGGCAGCCCGGCCAGCGCAGTACGTGCCTGCGACCAGGTGAAATCGGAACGAGCCAGTTCGTAGTCGGCGAGATTCGGGGTGACACCGGGCGCGGTGTCCTTATGGATCGTCTCCCAGTGCATGGGCGCTCCTCCCGATGCATGCCTCTGCCTCCAGAGTCGCCGAGCCTGGGCCGGGCCGCACTGCGACCGGCCCTGATCGGGACTCGGGAGTGTCCACCAACCGGGGGCGCAGCACGCTGCCAGGTGTTCGGAGCGGTGTGGCTGCTGGGCCTGGCGCAGCGGCACCTCGACCGGTCGCTGCGCCGGATCGGTCCGGCTGTCAGCCGCAGTGCCTATGGGGCGTTCATCATGCGGGAACTGGTCCTGATCAGGCTCGCCGTCGTCCTGCGGCCCGTCCCCGTGCCATGGACGCCTCCGCTGGTCTTCGCCGACATGAACGCCGTGGTCGACACCAAGCAGGGGCTGACCGGCCCAGCAGGTGGGGACCTTCAGACCCTGCTCACATCGGCGCTGGAACAGAGAGGCTGACAGCAAGGGAAACCACCCCGACGACGACCGTCGGGGCCGCTTGTCCGGCTTGACATGGGGAGTGACACGCGATGATGTTCTGGTTCGACCACGACGTCAGCGGGTGGGGCTGGTTCGCGATGTCGGCCGGCATGATCCTGTTCTGGGCGCTGATCATCACCGTTGCCGTGCTGCTCTTCCGCGCCCTGGAACGCCCGCACGAGCACACCCGTACCCCCACTGGGCCTGCGCCAGAGCAGCTGCTCGCCGAGCGGTTCGCCCGTGGCGAGATCGACGAGGAGGAATACCGGCGCCATCTGAGCGTGCTGCGCGGTGCCGGCCCCGGTACCCATCCCTGATGTCGAGGCTGCGCACGTGCGGCCTGGGCACACCATGCGGCCCTTGAGGAGGCCCACTATGAGCACCAGCCAGCGCAACTACGGCCTGTACGCCATCGCGCTCGCCATCGTCGTGGTCAGCGCACTGGCGCTCGGAGTGCCCGTCGGCACCCTGGTCCTGCTGGGCGTCGTCATGGTCTGTCCGCTGATGATGTTCTTCATGATGCGCGGCATGCACGGCGGCCACCGCGGATCCGGCCAGGACAGTGACCCGACGGACCGGCTGCGTAAGCACGACCGGCACGCATCCGGTCGGCCGTAGGTCGGCCGGTCCGCGCGGTACCGGGCGAGAGCGTCATGGCTGCCGTGGTGGCCATCCTGAGCGGGGCACTGATCCTCGCGGCCGTGGTCTACGACCTGGCTCGCCTGATCACCCCCGACGAACCCCGCTGCCCGCCACTGGCCCGACTGCGGGGCTCTTGTGGGGTGCCGGCTACATCGCCGCAGCTCTCGTCCATGCCGTCGCCGCACTCGCCGCGACACCCGCGCTGCTCAGGGCCCGGCTGCAGCCGGGAGGAGGCCGTGACCGCCCGAGGCACGCTACGGCCTGGGGCGGGTGGAGCTGCCGGGACGGGGGCGTGCCCGGACAATGGAAGAGCCATGGTCGGGGCTGTGACCTGCGGCGGCAGACGCCGCTGCGCAGGTGCCCGCAAACGGCCCGGCCGGTCTCTCCCGCATCGCCCAGAAGCCGAGAGGAAGGCGTTGTCATGACCAGCATCACTCACCGTATCGCCGCCCTGTTCCGGATCAAGGCCAACAAGGCGCTGGACCGGGCCGAGGACCCGCGCGAAGTCCTGGACTACTCCTACGAGCAGCAGTTGGGGATGCTGCAGAAGGTACGACGTGGCGTGGCCGATGTGGCGACCAGCCGTAAGCGCGTCGAGCTGCAGGTGAACCAGTTGCAGCAGTCCACGGGCAAGCTGCAGGACCAGGCCCAGCAGGCGCTCGCGGCCGGTCGGGAGGATCTGGCCCGTGAGGCGCTGACCCGCCGGACGGCGGTGGCCTCGCAGATCACCGATCTGCAGGGTCAGCAGGCGTCTCTGAGGGAGCAGGAGGAGAAGCTGACCCTGGCTGCCCAACGTCTGCAGGCGAAGGTGGACTCGTTCCGTACCCGCAAGGAGACGATCAAGGCCACCTACACCGCGGCCGAGGCCCAGACCCGGATCACCGAGGCCGTCACTGGCATTGGTGAAGAGCTGGGCGATGTGGGCCTGGCCATGCAGCGCGCCCAGGACAAGACCGAGCAGATGCAGGCCCGCGCCGGTGCGCTGGACGAGCTGCTCGCCTCAGGGGCGTTGGAGGACGCCACGCTGCCCGCTGGGCGGGATGACATACAGGCCGAGCTTGAGCGCGTGACCGCGGGCAGTGACGTCGAAGCGGAGTTGGCCCGGATGAAGGCACAGCTGCCGTCCGCTTCCGCCCCGGCGGCGGTGGAGGGTCCTGATGCCCCGAAGAGCCTGTCGGACCAGGAGGCGACATCATGATCATGCGGATTCTCGGCGAGGGCCAGTACGAGATCACCGACGAGTACCTGGACCGGCTCAACGAGCTGGACTCCGCCCTGCAGTCGGCCGCCGACGCGGGCGAGGAGGCGGCGTTCACCACCGCCCTGTCGGCCCTGCTGGACGCGGTACGCAGCCTGGGCACGCCGCTGCCGGACGAGCAGATCACGCCGTCCGACCTGGTGCTGCCCGATGCGGGCACCAGCCTCGCAAAGGTGCGGGAACTGCTGTCCGACGAGGGTCTGATCCCGGGGTGAGGACGATGCACAGCCGCTTTGAGCCCGATCGGCAGCTGACCGCCCGCATGGTGGTCACGATGTTCCTGCTCGGGCTGGTGTACGTGGTGTTCATTGCTGCGCTGATCGTTCTGCTGAAGTCCGTCGTCCTGGTGGTCGTCATCGCCGCTGGGCTGCTGGGTGCGCAGTACTGGTTCTCCGACCGGATCGCCCTGTACGCCATGCACGGCCGCCTCGTCACGGCCGACGAGCAGCCCCAGCTGCATGGCGTGATCGACCGGCTGTGCGCCACCGCGGACATGCCCAAACCCCGGGTGGCCATCTCCGACATGGACCTGCCGAATGCGTTCGCCACCGGCCGCAACGCCAACCATGCCGTCGTGTGCGTCACCACCGGACTGCAGCGCCGCCTGACAACTGAGGAGCTCGAAGGCGTCCTCGCCCACGAGCTCTCCCATGTCGCGCACCGCGACGTGGCTGTGATCACCATCGCCTCGTTCCTGGGCGTGATCGCGGGGCTCGTCGTCCGCTTCGCCTTCTACTCCCAGCTGTTCGGCGGACGCGACCAGCGCGACCAGAACACCGCCGTCGCACTCGCGGCCGTCATGGCGGTCTCGGCCCTCGTCTACGCGCTCAGTTTCCTGCTCATCCGGGCACTGTCGCGCTACCGCGAACTGGCCGCAGACCGTGCCGGAGCCATGCTGACCGCGAAGCCATCCGCTCTGGCCTCGGCGCTCACCAAGGTCAGCGGGGACATCGCCCGTATCCCTACTCAGGACCTGCGTACCGCCCAGGCGTTCAACGCGTTCTTCTTCACCCCCGCCCTCGGGCCCGGAACGGCGCTGGCCAACCTGTTCTCCACCCACCCAAGCCTGGAACGCCGCCTCGAGGCCCTCGCGGAGATCTCCGCCGAGCTGGGCGAACCGGGCAGCCGGACGGCATGAGAAGGAGCTGAGACCCCGTGGGTTTCCTGGATTCCCTGCTCGGCCGGTCCAAGCCGGTCAAGCCCGACCTGGACCAGCTATTCGGCCTCCCCTCGGCGGCGATCACGCTCCAGGCAGCGATCGGCTTCACCCCGACCGGCGCGGGCTCGGTGTGCTTCGCCTCCATCGAGGGCGGGGCATTCACTCAAGTCCAGCAGGAAGTAGGGGCCCTGCTGGACGCCGACTCCGAACGTGCGGGTGCGCCGGTGGAGTTCAGCCGTGACGACTACGGGTACTCATGGCTGCTCTCGCGCCGCGATCCCGAGAGCCTGCCCGCGCTGGTGAGCGATCTGCACGCGGTGAACACCGCACTGCAGGACAGCGGCTTCGGACCACAACTCCTGTGCTCCCTGGTCTCCTTCCGCGACACCGAGCTGCGCCCCCTGGCGCTGGTCTACCTCTACAAGCGCGGCACCTTCTACCCCTTCGCGCCCCTTCCCGGCCAGAAACGCGACAACCCGCTGGAACTCCAGGCCAAGGCCGTGGTCAAGGACGACCTGCGCATCGAGCAGGACCTGAGCCGCTGGTTCCCGCTGTGGGGCGCCCCCGGCCTGTGAAGGAGCGGCAACGGTCCGGGGAGGTGGCACGTGACAGGAGTCGACACCCGTCGTGCCGGCGGGTCACCTGGCGACCGGGCGGTGTTGGCGGCGGCCGGGATGGAAAAGTCCTGTCGAAGCCGCCGACAGAAACCGCCCCCACGAGGGCGGCCGGGTGAGGCCACCAGCGGCCTGTCACGTGGTTGGGCGGGTGACGGATCCGGGCGGGCGAGACCACCCACGTGGCCGTGAAGGCCACAGCCACCCCACGATGCGTGCTGGATGGTCAGCGTCCTTCCCGCTGCGCCGGCTCGGCTCAGTCATGGGGGACGACGGCCACAGGGCAGCCCGCGTGATGGATGGCGGCGGTGGCCACGGGACCCAGGCGTGGCGCCAGGGCGGGACCGTGCTTGCGTCGGCCGATGACCAGCAGCCCGGCGCCCTTTGCGGCCCTTACCACGACCTTGGCGGGGCTTTGGAGACCGATGCTGTCGACCACCTCCACGCGCGGAAACTTCTCTCGCCAGGGACGCAGCGCCTGGCTCAGGTGCTTCTGCGCGTCCTGCGTCATCTCTTCGGTCACGTCGTGGTCCATGCCCCACGGAAGATGTGCATGGAGCGGCACGCTTTGTCCATGGACCACCCGAAGAGGCATGCCCCGCGCCGAGGCGGTGGCGAAGGAGAATTCGAGCAGGTCGTCGCATGGGCCGTGCAGTTTCAGTGCCACCACCACGCCGCCCGCCGTACCCGGAGTGGAGCCTTCTTCGCGCGTTTCGGCACGTACGAGGACCACCGGCCGCTCGGCCCGTGCCACGACGGTCATGCTGATGTCGCCCAGGAAGTAGCTCTCAACGGGCTCCAGCCCCCGCGAACCGAGCACGATCATCTCGGACTCCGATGCCGCTTGAAGCAGTGCGGTCTGGGCGTCGTCGGCGACCAGGTTGCCGACAATGGAGAGGCCCGGGTGGCGCGTCTGGAGCTCCGCCCGCGCGTTGTGCACGATCCGCTTCGCCCAGTAGTTCTGATCCATCTCTGATGGGACGTGGGTCGGCTCCGGCACCAGCAGGGGCCACGCGTGGAGCAGGCGCAGCGTGAGCTTGCGCCGCTCGGCTTCGTCGGCGGCCCAACGGGCAGCCGCAAGACTCTCGGGTGTGCCGTCGAGGCCCACGGTGACGACTGGCTCCATGGCGACTGCCTCCGTCTCGGAAGACGCTGGAATCACGGTGAGCGAATGCAGCTGTCCGGACTGCTGTCGTCCCCCGTGCCCTGGCTGGTGGGCGTGCAGGCGACCGTGAGGTGTGCTCGATGGTGACCATCTGCGCCAATGCGCCGAGCACGGCCGTTTCTCATTCGAGGAGTACCCCATATTTTCCTGCGGCGCATGTGGACCCCGATGTGGCAGGGCTCGGGCAGGCGCGGAAATCCGGCAGGAGGAGGCTGGCGATTTTGCTGGTGGTTGGCATCGACGGATCCGAGGCGAGCCTGTCGGCAGGATGCCGATCGGCCGCGCTGGACTGGGCTGCCGACGAGGCAGTCCGACACGACGTGCAGCTCCAGAGGGACCGGCGGGTGAGGGACTCCTGGAGGCCGCGTCAGGCGCCGGCCTGCTCGTCGTCGGAGCCCGCGGGCGACGAGAGGAGACGCTGCCGTCGACTCCCACGGCGAGGTACCCGGTCCTGGGTGGTGTGTTCCGGATTGCTGACCACAACGACAGGACAGTTCGCGGTCTTCTCGGCTCTCGCCTGGAGCGCCGACGAGGCCGTACATGCGAGATTCTGAGCGGCGTTCTGACGTGCCGGTGACCGCACAGCTCTTGCGGTGGCATCGCGCGGGGCGGTGGCGCGAGAGGGCCGCAGGGGCCCAGGGAAGGGCCAAGGTCCTGGGTGTCGGGCCGTACTCTGGGCAGGCTGCTACGCCCCGAACGCCATACGGGACAGAACGTGCGGCAGCAGGTGAGCACTACGGCGTCGTCGGCCTGGCCGGCACATCGGCGGCCCATCGCCGCCGTATCAAGTCCTCGTGCTCCGACTGCTCCAGCGCCAGGTCTGCCGCCGCGAGTTCCTCGGTGAGTCGTGGAATCCAGTGCCTGCGCAGTGCACGGGTCCGCTGCCGGGTCCGTTCCGCCTCGGCCCCGACCAAACGGGAGGCGGTGCGGGCAGCCGAGTA
Organism: Streptomyces sp. SLBN-118; assembly: GCF_006715635.1. NCBI lineage: Bacteria > Bacillati > Actinomycetota > Actinomycetes > Kitasatosporales > Streptomycetaceae > Streptomyces > Streptomyces sp. SLBN-118. The sequence continues at coordinate 264,319 of NZ_VFNP01000001.1, read as the reverse complement.
ATCCGCCGCGGCGCGCACCGCCTCGCGGTACGCGGCCTCGGCGCGGGCAAGGGCTGTGTTCACCGGTGCTGTCTCATCCAGAGACCGGGCCGCCGGCGTCCAGACAACTCCAGACGGGTGTCGTACTCCCATGGAGGTGGTCCATTCGATGGTGACGTCCGCTCGGTCCGCGACAGCGGATGCCTCCAGGGCCCCTTCCCCGCTCGTGACCAGTCCTTTCAGCAGCCAGGTCTCGGCGTCCGCCAGCAGCTCGAGCCAGGCGCGGCGCGCGCTCTCCTCGGTCTCCTGGAGGCTCTGCTGACGGCCTCGGAGGATTCGCAGTTTCTGCTCCAGCAGGTCTGCGCCGCGCAGTGCCACTTCCAGGTTGCGGCGAAGGCGCAGCCGCCCGGCCCGGCCGGGAGGAACACGCCGTGCCCGGGTCATCCGTCGCCCCCCACGTCCGCGGCTTCGTCGCCGAGGGCGTCGAGGAACTCGGCCGGAATCATGCCGAGCTGACTCCGTGGCAGGGTGCGCAGCACCTGCCAGGCGCGGTCCAGGGCCTCGTCGAAGGGACGGTTCTCGTCGGGCCGCTGGGCCAGGAAGTGGTCCAGGAAGGCCTGGTCGAGGTCCAGATACTGCTCGTCGGTCGGACTCAGGGCCGCTCGTCCGATCAGGTCGGCGAGCTCGCGGATCTGCCGGGCCCGGGCGAGAGCGGCGAGCAGTTGGGCGGCGACGTCCAGATGGTCGGCCCGCGTCCGGCCTCGCCCTGCCCCTTTGCGCATCAGCCGGGAGAGCGAGGCGAGGGGGTCCACTGGCGGGTAGACACCGCGAGCGTGGGCCTGCGGGGACAGCACGATCTGGCCTTCGGTGATGTACCCGGTCAGATCGGGAACCGGGTGGGTGATGTCGCCGGCCGGCATGGTGAGCACCGGCAGCACGGTGAGGGATCCGGGCGCTCCCCGGATCTTGCCGCACCGCTCGTACAGCGAGGCGAGGTCGCTGTAGAGGTAGCCGGGGTACGCACGGCGGCCCGGAATCTCGCCCCTGGCGGCGGACACCTCTCGCAGTGCCTCGGCGTACGCGGTCATGTCGGTCATGACGACCAGCACGTGCCGTCCCTCCTCGAAAGCCAGATGCTCGGCGACAGTGAGAGCCACGCGAGGGGTGAGCAGCCTTTCGATCACCGGGTCGTCGGCGGTGTTGAGCATGAGCGCCAGCTCGCCCGCACCGAACCGCTCCGCGAGGCCCGCGCGGACGCCGGCGGCATCGGCGTGTGTGAGCCCCATGCCGGCGAAGACGACGCAGAAGGGCTCGCCCCCGCTCGTCGACTGAGCCGCGATCTGAACGGCCAGTTCGAGATGGGGCAGCCCGGCCGTGGAGAAGACCGGCAGCTTCTGACCGCGCACCAGCGTGGTGAGCACATCGACGGCACCGACACCGGTCAGCACCGGCTCGGCCGGCGGCTCACGCCGCACCGGGTTGATCGGGGAGCCCCCGACGGCGGCGTCGGCGGAACCGAAGACCGGAGGGCCTCCGTCGATCGGCTCACCGCGGCCGTTGCACACACGTCCCAGCCAGCCGGCTCCGACGGGAATGCGCAGGGGAGTACCGGCGAACGCAACCCGGGTGCGGTCGGCAGCCATTCCGGCCGTACCCTCCAGGACCTGGACCACGGCGAGGTCGCGGTCGACTTCCAGGACGAGTCCGTACCGCTCTTCGCCGGAGTCGAGACTGATCCGTACGAACTCGTCCCAGCCGACGTCTGCCACACCCTCGACGACGGCGAGTGGCCCGCGCAGCTCCCGGACGGCTGTGTACTCGATCTCTCCCCAGTCGGTCACGGGACCAACTCCCGGAGCCCGGCGAGAACTTCGTCCCGGCGGGCGTCCACACCGGCGGCATCGTCCGGGCCCACCTCTTCGCGGGCGCGCAACAGAGGTGTGAAGTCCGCCTCTTCGACGGCTTCGGCCGCTGTGCCCGATTCGACCAGGTCCCGGCAGCGGCCGACGACCGCCAGGACGGCATCCACCAAGGCGGCTGTCTTCTCCGGCGCGCAGTAAGCGTCCAGCTCCGACAGTGCGTTCTGTTGAAGCACGCCCTCGCGGACCAGGCGGCCGCCGAGGACGCTGACCCGCTCCTGTGCGGGCAGCGCGGTGATGCCCACGAGGTCGACGAGGTCGGCAAGCCGGTCGGCTTCCGAGAGCAGCCTGGCCACTTTGCCACGGCGCTCCGCCCAGACCGGATCTCCAGACTGGGCGTGGGCGACGGCGAGGGCACCGACCTCGCGGGAGAACGAATCGGACCAGGAGACGGCGGGGTAGTGCCGGGCGTAGGCCAGCTCCCGGTCGAGGGTCCATACGCACCGCACGAAACGCTGTGTGTGTGCAGTGACAGGTTCGGTGAGATCGCCGCCGGGGGGCGAGACAGCACCGATCACGGAGACCGAGCCCTCTCGACCGCCCAGTGTCCGTACCGCTCCGGCCCGCTCGTAGAACGCCGCGAGCTCCGAGGCAAGTCCGGCGGGATAGCCCTCCTCGGTGGGCAGCGCGCCCATGCGGGAGGCGAACTCACGCAATGCCTCGGCCCAGCGGGATGTCGAGTCGGCAATGACCACGACGTCGAGCCCCATGTCCCGGAAGTACTCGGCGACCGTGGCCCCGGTGTGGATGCTCGCCTCCCGGGCCATCATCGGCATGTTCGAGGTGTTGGCGATGGTCACCGTGCGGTCGGCGAGCCTGCCCCCTGTCCTCGGGTCGTCGAGCGCGGACAACTCCGCGATCACGTCGGCCATTTCGTTGCCGCGTTCGCCGCATCCAACGTAGACGATCACATGAGCGTCGCACCACTTGGCGATCTGCTGCAGAAGCACTGTCTTGCCCGTGCCAAAGCCTCCCGGAACGGCGACCGCGCTGCCCCGCGCCACGGGGAAGAGGAGGTCGATGGCGCGTTGTCCGGTGGTGAGCGGCTGTGCGGCCGGCAGGCGCTCCCGTACGGGGCGGGCGCGTCGGACCGGCCAGGGGGCCGCCATGCGAACCTCGGTGTCCGTCACGACGGCCAGCACCGCTTCGGCCGGGTACCGGCCCACCGGGGCAACGCGCGAGACCGTACCCGAGCAGCCAGGGGGTACCAACACATTGACGGGCACGGGGCCAGGGCCGCCGGTTTCGCCGACAACCTCGCCCTCGTCGACCTGTTGACCCTCTGTCACACGGGGGGTGAACGGCCACGTGCGCTCGTCGGACACAAGAGAGCCCGAGCCGGTGACAAGTCGGTCCCCGGCCCTCTGAAGCGGCCGCAGCAGACCGTCGTAGACGCCGCCGAGCAGCCACGGACCGAGCGGTACGGACAACGGTCTGCCCTGCGGGTGTGCCGTATGTCCGGGAGCCAGGCCGCCGGTGTACTCGTACGCCTGGACAGTGACCACGTCGCCGGCGATGGCCACCACCTCTGCGGGAAGCCTGACGTCTCCGAGAAGCACAACGTCATGCATGGCGGTACCGGCAGTGCGGTTGAGCTCGACCAGAGGCCCCGCCACCCGCAGGATCCGCGGCGGGCCTACGGCGCCCACAGGGACTCCGCCTCCACGCCGGCCCTGTCCAGTGCACGAGTCGCCAGGGCCGTCAGGCTGAGGTCGGCCCGTCTACCGGGCGCAACGGCCACCATTCCGCCGTCGGCGTGCTCGGTGATCTGCGCTTTTGGCCCGAGCAGCAACCTGGCCCGCGCCTGAAGGGATGCCTGTACGGGGGCGGAACGCCGGCCGGCCTGCTGGACGCGTTCGACGACGCGGCGGCGCAGTTCCCGGTACGTCTCGCCCTGGGCGGCGAGTTCAAGGGCCCTGGCCGTGCCGCGAGCATGCGTGCGCTCCTCCGCCGCGGCCGAGGCGCCGTCGGCTTCCCCCTCTCGCCGGGCCCCGTCGAGGATCTCCGCGGCCTGTGCACGGGCCGCCGCCAGCGCGTCGGCTGCGTCCTTGTGCGCCTCGGCGAGCAGCTTTGCCGCATCGGCCTCGGCCTCGCGCCGCAGCTCGGCGCGTGCGGGCTCCAGGGCGTCCGCCGGGTCGGTGGGCGGGAGGGTCATGGCATCACCACCACCAGTGGCCGGACGCTCTCCAGCGCGACGGCCCCGAGCGCCTGTGCGGCCGCCGGGGTGAGGATGACGAGCGTGGCCCCTTCGGGCAGCGCCTGCCAGGCGCGGCGGACCTCCTCCGGATCCTCGGCCGCACGGATCGTGACACCGGCGAGACTCAGCCCGCCCACCCGGACCTGTTCTCCGATGGCGGCCACGGTTCCCATGGTCAGGCCTTCCCGATGAGCAGGATGGCGACGACCAGGCCGTACACGGCGATCCCTTCCGCGAGTCCCACGATCACCATGGCCCGCCCGAAGAGTTCGGGCCGTTCGCTCAGTGCCGCCAGCGCCGCGGCTCCGGTGTACGCGACGGCGATGGCGGCGCCGATAGACGCCCCGGCCACCGCAATGGCGGCCCCGATGAGTGCTGCCGATCCGACCCCCTGATCTGTGGCGGCCTGGCCTGGGGAAGCCTCGGCCGCACCTCCGAGAGCCGTCGCCAACAGGACGAACGCGCCACCGAGCAGAGCGAGGTTGGAAATCAGAAGCCACCGCACGGCTCCTTTCCCGCGCCGCCGGGCCAGCAGACGTACGGCCCAGAATCCGGCCGCCAGAACGGGCATGACGACGAGCCAAGTGATCACGAGGTCACCTCCAGATGTCCAGTGGGCACGTGCCAGGGTCGGAACGGTCGGCCCTGAGCTGTGAAGACACGGGAGAAGAGTTCGTAGAACTCCAGCCGCAGTGCCTGTACTCCGGCGACCAGTGCTTCAAGTGCGAAAGCGACCGCCGTACCGGCGACGAACACGAGCGCCGCTCCGATCAGCGGCAGGGCACCTCGCGACGCAAGCCCTGAAGTGGCGCGCCAGACCAGATCTCCGAGTGCCGCATGGGTGAGACCGAAGGCCGCGAGGCGGGCGAAGGACACGGTGTTTGTGCCGATCCGCACCACGACATCAAAGAGCTGGACGCCGGTCTGGGCCGCTCCGCCGAGCCCGCCGGCCGTGGCTGCGTACAGCCCGGTCACGGTCAGTGCCAGTCCTGCCGAGGCGAGCACCACCCCGGCCACGGCATACCCAGGGCGGTGGAGAAACAGACCCGCGCCGCCCAGTGCGAGTCCCAGGAAGAGTGTCAGGCCCGCGGTTCCCGAGGCCGCGTACAGGGCATTGGCCGGGCCGCCCTCCCGCCAGCGGTTCACGGTCCCGCCCACATGGGCGAGTACGAGCAGTACGGCGCCGAGCCCGATCGCGGCCACGAGCAGCTGCTCCGGCTCGTCCAGAGGGTTCAGCCACAGAACCGGAAGGACCCCGGTGGGCCCGAAGAACTCGCCGTAGGCGATCCCCGCCAGGGTCCCGGCGATGCCCGCTCCGGCCAGGAAAGGCCAAAGGTGGCGCAGCGGCAGCAGTTTCCGTGGGCGGCCGAGCCGCAGCAGCAGCGCACCGAGGAGCAGCAGCGCACCGTGACCGGCGTCCCCGAACATCACACCGAACATCGCCACATAGGAGATCCCGGCCGGCCAGGTCGGGTCGACATCCGCATAGGGCACCGTGCCGTAGGTCGTCACCAGAGGTGTGAACGAGCCCTGGGACCGCCCCGTGGCGCGCAACTGCGTCGGCGGATCGATCCCACGGGGGACCGGCAGCCGCACCAGCGCGGCTCCGGTGCCCGCGAGCCGCTCAGCCAGGCGGACGGCTTCTCCGGCCGGGCACCAGCCGGCGAGCGCGGCCACGTCCCCGCGTTGGACGGCAGCGCCGAGTCGCTCCTCCAGCTGGGCCTCACCCGCGAGGAGCCCGATGCGGTGCTCCCGCTCCAGGACATGAAGGTCGGGCGCCTTGGCAGCCAGCACCGGAGGGGCCGGGGGAGTGGGCAGGCTCTGAAGCAGCCGCGCGGCCGGGCCGGGGCTCGCCTCCTCTGCCCGGTCGAGCTCCACGCATCCCGCATCGGCGATCCGCACCAGCGTCTCCCTGAGCACCGCACGTGGTGCGACGACTGCCACCCGTTGCATACGCACCGGCGCCATGACCTCAGACCACGGCATCGAGCACCTCCAGGGATCCGCCGCCGCGTGCGGCGAGCTCCAGCGCGGCCCGAACCCGCCACGCGTCCACGGACAGCACGGCGACGGCGCCCACCACAGGAGTGAGGCCATAGCCCCTGCTGTGTGTCATGGCGATGCCGTCCTCCTCCAGGGCGGTCCACCACCGGGCTTCCGCCCGCCACAGCTCGCCCGCTTCGGTGATGTCGTCCACTGGCCAGCGCGCGTGGCGGGGCAGGAAGGCCCGGAACTCCTCGAAGGACGAGGCTTCGATCGCCCGTCGGCCCAGGAGCTCGCGGGCATGACGGGCTGTCGGCTCCGTCAGGGGACGGCCGTGGACGAACAGCTCACGGCCCACCAGAAGGGCGGCGCGGCCGGTGGCCCACCGCCGCGCGGGCGGCAGCCGTTCAGCGGTGCGGGCGGCGGCCGAGATGCGCATACCGGTGGCCATCGCGGCCGGTGAGTCCCCGCCCGGATCTCCCCATGCCGAGGATGTGAGCACGGCCCGCAGTTCGCTCGGTGCGGCTGCCTGTCCGATCCGGCGCGATGCGGTGGCCAGTGCGCCCAGCCTGTACGGCTGCGGCGCCGAACCGCCGGAAAGCGACCGCAGCCGCCTCTCGGCGTTGGCGATCTCGAAACCGGTGGCCAGCAGCCTCAGGGCATCCGCCCCGGTGTGCGGGAGCCATCCCGCCAGAACCCGCAGATGCCACAGGAGAGTTGCTGACACCGCCCGCTGCGCCTGTGCCAGCGTGGCGTCCGTCGTGACGTATCTGCGGTAGGGCGTGGCACCGAGCTGTCGCAGTGCATCGCCCAGTGTCGCGGCAGCCGCCACCTCCCGGGCGCCCGAGACGCCCAGACTCCGGGTGATCAGGGCCCGCGCCCTGATCACCGCCCCGACCCACCCGGGGCCCATCGCGGTATTCCGGTGTCGTCCGGTCCAGGGCCGTCCAGCCCCCGGAACGCTTCGGCCACCAAGCGGTCGACCACCGCGGGCATCCGCTCCGCCGCCCGGCGCCGCAGCTGCGCCGCGGTCTGCTCGCCCACTGCGAGCGATCGGGCCGCATCCTCGCGGGCTGCCAGCAGCAGGGGCGCGGCCGCGACCTTTCGTTCGTGTGCGGCCCTGCCTCTGGCCTCGGACACGATCCGAGCCGCTTCTGCGCCGGCCTCCTGGCGGATGACCGCTGCCTCCCGGGATGCCGCGGCACGGATCGCGGCGGCCTGTTCCTGGGCCTGAGTCAGCTGCGACAAGGAAGACTCCAATTCGGCAGCCAGCTCCGCCGCGCGGTCTGCGGGGACTCCGGTCGCGGCCGCCCCCGGAGTGCCGACGGGGCGGAAACGCGCGAGGAAGCCCGGAAACTTCACCACGTTGGCCCTCTTTCCGTCGCCTCCTACTCAAGGTTCCACATCGAATGCGGCCTGTCGCCCTGGCATGGGCCGTCTGTCGGGCCGCGTGGGCCGTCCGGCACTTGGCTGGGGCGTAAATGGCGGAACACTGGTGTTGTAGCAGGAAAGCCTGTCGTTCTGGGAGGCCGCTGTGAGCGAGCGCGAGAAGTTCTCTGCAGGAGCCGAGGCCCGCGGCGCCAAGCCGGACCGGGCTTGGAGTCCCGAGGAAACCCATCGGCAGGACATGCTGGTGCGCTACATCGGTGCTGTCGCCGCGATTTCCACGAAGCAGGCGGTGGGCGCGCGGCCTGCCCATGAAGAGCCGCCCGTCCACGAAGAGCGGCCCCCCGAACGGCCGGAGCCCTCGCCCGCTGCCACGCCCACGCCGCTGCGCGTGCGAGAGGTGATGGACGTACCGGCCGCCTCGGTCCGTGGCAGCCTGCCGTTCATGGAGATCGCCCGGGTACTGTCGCGGGAGCGTGTGGGTTCCGTGCCGGTCGTCGACGAAGAGGACCGGGTGATGGGCGTCGTATCGGAATCCGACCTGCTGGCCAAGGCTGCGGTGGAGGCATCAGGCCACCGCCCCGGCCCGATCGGCAGGCTGCGGGAGCGGCGGATCCACGAGAAGGCGCACGGCGAGACGGCCGAGACACTGATGACGAGCCCGGCGGTCGCGGTGTACCCCGGGGCGTCGGTTGCCGAGGCCGCCTGGGTGATGGCGCTTTCCCGGCTCAAGAGGCTGCCAGTCACGGATCACGAAGGACGCCTCGTGGGTGTGGTGCAGAGGCGTGCGTTGCTGCAGGCACTCGTGCGCGACGACACGATGATCCGCCAGGAGGTCGAGTCCGAGATTCTCGAACGCCATTTCCCGAAAGCCCGGGACACGGTCGAAGTGACGGTGCACAACGGAGTGGTCGAACTCAGCGGCCGGATGGACGAGGACGGCATTCCCCGATTGCTGGCGCAGATCAAGGAGATCGAAGATGTCACCGAGGTCGTCGAGCATCTCTCCGCCGAGTGAGACTCGCTGGAGGCCGCGGGGGATCCTGTTGGCTGTCGGAACCGCCCGGGACCCCGCCAAATGGGGCACCTGACCCCGGCGACATCGGCCGTTGGTACCGAGCGCAAGCGACAGGGCACGACCCGGACAGAAAACAGCCCGCCGCGCCAGAATGGCGCCGGACTACCTGGCGTACCTCGAAGAACGCCCGACCGCCATCAACGCCTTGCAGCACACGCACCCGCCGCTGGGCGGGCCACCACCGCAGGCCGTGGACGCCTTCGCGGAGGGGCATGAACGGGCGTTGCGCCTGGCAGTGCGTCAGGAGGAGGCGGCCCGCCGGGAGTTCATCGACGACCTGCTGTACGGGCGACTCACCCTCTGAGGCGTGGCCTGCACAGCTCGGAGCGGGCTGCCGTGCATGCTGGGCACCGCATACGCCACGTTCTGGGAGACGCGTATGAAATGGCTGGTCTCATTGGTCGGAGCAGCTCTCGTCATGGTCGCGCTGCGGGACGTGTTCCACACGCTGTGGCACCCCACCCGTCACGGAGGGCTGAGCCGGCACGTCATGTCGGCCCTGTGGAGACTGTCCCAGCGCCTCCCTCTTCGCAGACGGGCGGCAGGGCTGGCCGGTCCGCTCGCCATGGTGGCGGTGGTGGCCATGTGGGCAGGCACCGTCGTCGTGGGATGGGCACTGATCTACTGGCCGCACCTGCCGGACGCCTTCTCGTTCGCCACGGGCCTGAAGCCGGCCGAGCACGGAGGACCGGTGGATTCGCTGTACATCTCGCTGGTCACCGTGGCGACGCTCGGGCTCGGCGACATCGCCCCGGCCGAGCCGTGGCTGCGCATCGTCGCGCCCCTGGAAGCCCTCGTCGGCTTCGCTCTGCTCACGGCCACGGTCTCCTGGGTGCTGGAGATCTATCCGGCTCTCATCCGCAGACGCACACTGGCTCTGCGGCTGTCCCAGCTGCAGCGGAACGATCCCTCACCGCTGCAGCTCGACTCCCCTCTGGGAGCGGGCGTCCTGGACAACCTCGCCGGGGAAGTGGCGCGTATCTCGGTGGACTTCCTCCAGTTCGCCGAGTCCTACTACTTCCACGAAGGCGAGGACCACACCTCACTGGCCGCCAGAATCCGCTACGCCGCCGACCTCGCCGACCGTGCCGACAACGCACGGCACGCCGAGGTGCGGTTCGCCGCCGCACTGCTCATCACCGCACTGGAGGACCTTTCCACCATCCTCGACGAGCGATTTCTCCACATCGGTGGCACACCACGCGACATCTACCAGGCCTACGCGGAAGATCATGGGAGAGCTCAGCTCCGAGCTGTGAACCGTCCGGCACACCCGTAGAAGTGGTGCGCCGCATCGCCGGGATCACCCCATCGGCTCGCTCGCAGGGCTTCCCGCTGAACACCGATGCCCTCGGATCTCGCCAAGAGCAACCACCAGCGTCGCCACATTCAGAGGGAACGCCACAGTTGAAGCGATCACCGTGATTCCGGCGGCCCGGGTGAGACTGGCGGCCAGCGCGGCGCACAGCAGTGCAGCGGGCAACAACCGGCGCCACGTGGGCAGGTCCCGTATGCGCCACACGCGTACGCAAAGGATCACATTGAGCGTCAGGAAAGCCACGGCCCAGGCGGCAAGCACAACCAGGGACAAGGACATCGGCGGATCTCCAGAGCAGAAGGAATTTCATGCCGACCAGACTTCCCGGCTCACCTGCCGTGATCCTAAGGGCTGTCCCGCAATACCCGCCGGGCGCGCGACGACAGCTACGGCACCTCGCTGCGTTGTCGAATCGCCCGAATACGCCCAGTATGAGGACGACTCTCCGCCTTGCGATGCACCGCATCTGACGCCGCGCGCTCATCCGCCGGGTATTGCGGGACAGCCCTTAGGGCGCGCCTGTGCCCGGCAACAGCCGCGCCCCCGACTGGACAGATCCATGGGATGATCCGGCCGGTCACGGCCGACTCCTGCCGCCGTAGCCGCCCGACGCTGCGAGGAGTTCATGCAGAAGATGGGCGGCTGTGATCACCCCGAGCAGATGGGTGCCGTCCTTGGCCTTCTCGGCCACGGCCACCAGCGGGCTGCGGACCCGTGCCATGAGCGCGGCCACCTCCAGCGCGGTGTCGTCGGGATCCGCGATGGGCGGCGGGGTCGTGGCCCGTGGGAGACAGTCGCCGACACTGCGGCCGACCAGGGCCCGGCACAGACGGTCGGCGTGCTTCTCGTCGACGACCGCGGCCAGAGTCGGGTCCTCGATCACGTACTCGGGCACCAGGACCTTGACCATCTGGGAGGCGGGCAGGATCGCCTTGGGTTCGCCGCGCTCGTCCAGCACCAGGAGTCCCGGGAGCTGGTGCTCGGCCATCAGCCGGGCCGCCTCCAGTGCGTCGCTGCCGACGCTCACCGATTCGTACTCAACTGCCAGGTCTCGTGCGCGCACGGCCGGCTCCTCGTCTGCTCGTCATGCCCCTGTTCCCAGCGTCGGTCATCATCGGGCTCCCGGCGATGACCTTGACGCGACACATACCTTCCGCGGTCCGGTCCCGGTTCATTCCCGCCCCTTTCCGGCTTGGTCCATCAGCCGGTCGACGATGAACGCGGTCAGGATCCCGCCCAGCAGCGCCCATACAGCATGGCCAGGATCGGTTTCGACGAATACGAGCGCCGCCCCCAATACGGCCGCAGAGGCGGCACCCGTCATCACAGCCGCCGTGTTGGTCAGGAACAGCCGCTGCTCTCGAGCGGTGCCAGGCCGGCGCAGCTCGCCCAGCGCGGTACGGATGACGAGCGCGGCCGCGACGATGCTGCAGGCGAGGGAAGCGTGTGTCCATGTGGTCATCGGTCAGGCCGGGGCGAAGTAGCGCAGCCAGACATACCCGGCCGAGATCGCCACGGTAACCACGGTGACGACGAGTCCGTACTTGGTGAACTGCCAGAAGGAGATGGGGGTGCGGTTGCGCTCGGCGATGCCGAGGACGACGACGTTGGCGCTGGCTCCGATGGCGGTGGCGTTGCCGCCGAGGTCCGCTCCGATGGCCAGGGCCCACCACATGACGTGGTTCGTGTCGCCGCCCATCGCCTCGACCAGGTCGCTCGTGATGGGCGCCATGGTGGCGACGTAGGGGATGTTGTCGATGATGCCGGACAGCACGGCGGAGGCACTGAGCAGCAGCATGGAGCCGCCCAGCTCGTTGTCGCCGATGGCGTCGGCGAGAGCCTTGGACACCTCGCCGATCACGCCGGTCTCGATCAAGCCGCCGATCATGATGAACAGCCCGGCGAAGAAGGCCAGGGTGGGCCACTCGACCTCGGCCAGCACCTCCCCGGTCTCCGCGGTGGACAGGGCGATCAGCAGGCCGGCGCCCAGCAGTGCAACGACGCTGGGCTCGTAGTGGAGCACCGGGTGCAGGACGAATCCGGCGACGACCAGGGTGAGCACGATCAGGCCCTGGACCAGGAGCCGGGGGTCCCGGATGGCTTCGCGCTCCTCCAGCTCCATCACCTCGGCCGCGCGGTCTTCGTCGTACAGGAACGCCTTGCGGAACAGCCAGCGGCACATGGCGATCAGCACCACGATCAGCAGAGCGGACAGCGGGGCGAGGTGAACGAGGAAGTCGTTGAAGGTGAGGCCGGCCCGGCTGGCGATGATGATGTTCGGCGGGTCGCCGACCAGGGTCGACATACCGCCGATGTTGGAGGCCAGGACCTCGGCGATCAGGAACGGGGCGACGGGCAGCGTGAGCCGTTCGCACACCAGCAGGGTGACGGGGGCGATGAGCAGCACGGTGGTGACGTTGTCGAGCAGCGCGGAGGCCACGGCGGTGATCACGATCAGCATGACCATCACCCGGAAGGGCCTGGCCCTGGCTCTCTTCACGGACCAGATGGCCAGGTACTCGAACATGCCGGTCTTCTTCAGCACGCCGACGATCATCATCATGCCCATCAGCAGGAAGATGACGTTCCAGTCGATGCCACTGTGCTCGGAGTAGAAGGCGGACGTGTCGTCGGTCGCCCTGATCACCAGCATCAGCCCGGCGCCACCGAGAGCGGCCGCCACCCGGTGGATCTTCTCGCTGATGATCAGGGCGTACGTGCCGGCGAAGACGACGATCGCGGCCCAGCTCTGCCAGTCGTTCACGATCCTCCGATGAGTCGCTGCATGAGGCGGGCGGCCGTGATGGCGCCCCCCAGCCGGACCTGGTCCCTGTCGCGTTCGATGGCGGCGACCAGCGGGCTGCGGGTCCGGGCCACGAGCGCCGCCACCTGCAGCGCTCCCGCGTCGGGCCCGACCACCGGCGGCGCGGACGTCCGCGGCGGCAGCCACTGGGTGACGGTCAGGCCCGCGATCTTCTCCGTGACCTCGGCGAGGTGCCGATCGTAGATCACGGCGGCGACATGCGGGGTCTCCGGGACGTAGTGGGGTACCAACTGCTTGATGAGCTGGGGGCCCGGCACGTTGGCGTAGGGCTGCTGGTCCGCATCGCGCAGCGCGGACAGCTGGCGCTCGGCCGGCAACCGTGCCGCATCCGAGGCGCTGTCGTCAGTCGAGGCGGAAGGGTAGGGCTCTGCGAGTTCATGCGCGCGCATGGCCGATCTCCTTGCTGTGGTCTGGTGTCGCTCCGTCCTGGTCGGCCGGGATACCGACCAGGTCGTCCACGTGGAAGAGCCGGGCGATCGGCACGTCCGTGCTGCTGTGGGCGATGATCGAGGCCGCGATGCAGACCGCGATCAGGGTGTACGCCTCCTGGCCGTGCGGGATGCCGGCCTGCAGCACCAGCAGCCCGTACACGACCGAAGCGAAGCCCTTCGGGCCGAACCAGGCCGCGACCAGCTTCTCCCGGCGGTCGAACCGCGTTCCGATGAGCGATATCAGCAGCGACGCCGGCCGGATGAGCACGATCGCCAGAACCACAGCGACATAGCCGCCGATGGACAGGTCGCCGAACAGCTGCGGGGTGAGCAGCGCGCCGAAGACCAGCAGGGCTGCGAACTTGGCCAGCTCGGCCAGCGCCTCACCGAGCGGCTCGAACGCTGCCTTCGCCTCAGGGGAGGCCGCGGTGAGGACCGCGCCCGCGGAGAAGGCCGCGAGGTAGGGGTTGGCGTGGGTGAGGTGGCACAGCCCGTACAGGATGATCCCGGTGGCCAGCGGCAGCAACGGCTGCAGCTTCGCCTCCGCGCCGAGCAGCCGGAACCGCACCAGCCCGGTCACGAGCAGCGGCAGCAGGATGCCGAGGGCGAGCCCGCCTCCCAGCTCCAGGGCGATCTTGCCTAGCGACGCGTGCGCAGGGCCCGCCGTGGGACCGGCCGCGGCGATGAGGATCAGGACGATCGGCAGGGCGAGGCCGTCGTTGATGCCGCTTTCCACATTCAACAACTGCCGCAGCTTGGCCGGGACTTCCTTGCGGCCGACGATCGCGGAGGCGAATACCGGGTCGGTGGGCGCGAGTACCGCGCCGACCAGGAACGACGTCGTCCAGTCCAGACCGACCAGATAGTGCGTGATCAGAGCCATGCCGGCGAAGGCGAGCGGCATGCCCAGGCCCAGAGCCCGGGCCGGGTTCTTCCAGTTGGCCCGCAGCTTCGGGAAGGAGACGTGCATTCCGTCGGTGAACAGCACCGCGAACAAGGCGAGGTCCGCGGTGACCGCGACGATCTCGCTCTCCGGCGTGATGTGGATCAGCCCGAGAAAGCCGTCACTGACCAGCGCCCCGCCGACGAGGAAGAGGAACGACGTGGACAGGACGGTACGGGCGGCAAGCCCGGAGAGCAGCACCGCGATGAGCAGCGCGACTCCGAAGACGGCAACGAGCACCATGAGGGTGTCCCCCGATCGGCAAAGAGAGCTCTCTCGAATTCGCCGACCAGGCTTCCCGGCACACCACGCTGAACTTTACACGTCCCTTACGCGACATTGACAGGTCTCCAGCGCGCACCCGCGGCGCCCTCACATTGCCGGATCCCGGCAGGGATTCTGTCCTGCGCCCTCGCGTGGATATCAGGCACGACCGTCCAAGGTCGAGCGCGCGACGGATGACCCGGCGCGCTCGGCGTCGCGGCGGTTGAAACGCTCGCACAGGGTCGCCCCGAGAACGAGTCCGTTTCCGCCAAAGACGGCCATCGGGACCAGGACCATCCGCAGGAAGTCCGCATCCTCGGAGCGCATTCCGGTCAGGGCTGTGACGGGCGGGATCAGCAGGGCCACATACAGGACCAGGATCGCGATCCCCTTCACCTTGAGTCCCCCACGTGTGGACTGCCGCCGCATCCACTGCGGCACCCGCCCGGACAGGAACAGCGCAGCCAGGGGCAGCACGATCACCGACCAGACAGTGATCCACAACCATGGGAACATTTCCCCTCCAGGGCCGAGTTGGGGACGCGAGCGGGCCGGCCACGCCGGTGCAGAGATGGTGCCACCGCCCCCAGCAATCCACGAGGACCCTGTCCACAAGTCGGTTTGAGGGGCGTGCAGCCCACCGGGGACGCCACTGCGTCATGAGCCCGCGCTTGTCGCCCTCCTCATCGCATCGTCACGAACCGCTGTCCGCCTGGTGAGTGACTCCCAGTGATGCTCGGTCTGGGCCAAGGCAAGGACGGCGGGCCTGCATTGGGACCGAGGCCGACCACATCACGTTGCCGCGCCACCGGTCGAGACTGGTTGTGCACCTGGCGGGTCCCGTGGTCGGACACCTTGCTTACTCCCCGGGACGATCCCTGTGGCCGAGACCGCCGGGAGGAACCGGCGAGGGCCGATGAGTTTCTCCGCGATCCGCAGTCATAGATCATGATTGGTGCGCCGCGGTCGAAGCGTGCACCGACCGAACCTGCTGAGAACCAGACAAGAGATACCGAGGAACCATAGATGCGTACCCTGATCAGTACCGCCTTCATCTCGCTCGACGGCGTCGTGGAGGGCCCGGGCGGTGAGGCCGGTTACCGGAACTCTGGGTGGACCTTCAAGGACGTCGAATTCCTTCCCGAGGCATTCGACATCAAGGGCCGGGAGCAGAAGGAAGCCACCGCGATGCTGATGGGCCGGAACAGCTACGAGGCCTTCAGCCCGGTGTGGCCCGACATGGAGGACTTCGCCGACTACAAGGTGATGCCGAAGTACGTCGTCTCCACCACCCTCACCGATGACGCCCTGGTCACGAACTGGGGCGAGACCACGATACTGCGCTCGCTCGACGAGGTCGCCGCACTGAAGGAGACCGAGGGCGGCCCGATCATCCTCCACGGCAGCGCCACCCTGAACCAGGCCCTTTCGGACGCCGGCCTGATCGACCGTTACCACCTGCTCGTCTTCCCGCTCCTGCTCGGCGCGGGCAAGCGCCTGTTCAGCGCCACGGACAAGGACACCCAGAAGCTGAAGCTGGTCGAGCACGAGGTCTATGCCAACGGTCTGCAGAAGAACGTCTTCGACGTCGTCCGCTGACAGCACAGCGTGCCCGTGCCCGACCCCGGCCGCGGTCGGGCACGGGGGATGTGTCAATTTACGCGATTACACCACTGCAGGGGACATGACCTCCGGCCCTGTGAGGAGGGAACGAGGCAGGGCACGGCTTGTCCCGCCCCGGCATGCGTACGGGATCCGAAGAACCCACACTGGCCCTAAGGAGTAGCGTCGGGGCGGGTCCAGCCCAAGGAGCCTCCCCGCGCAGACAGCGAGGCTCGAAGGAGGCGGCCATGACCACTGCCCGGGAGATCATGCACACAGGTACCGCCTGCGTGCAGGAGAGCGAAACGCTGGAGGCCACCGCGCGCCGGATGAGCGAGCTGGACGTCGGAGCCCTCCCGATCTGCGGGCCGGACGACCGACTCCACGGGATCATCACCGACCGGGACATCGTGGTGAAGTGTCTCGCCAGGGGCAAGGACCCGAAGACCATGACCGCAGGCCACCTCGCGCAGGGCAAGCCGATCACGATCGACGCCGAGGCTGACACGGACCGAGTCCTCCAGGTCATGGAGGAGCACAGGATCCGGCGGCTTCCGGTCATCGACAACCATCGCCTGGTCGGAATGATCAGCGAGGCGGACCTCGCACGTCGTCTGCCGGAGGAACAGGTGGGCCACTTCGTCGAGGCCGTGTGCGCGGCCCACTGAGCACTCGGCAGCGCCTTTCGGTACCCATCGTCGAAGACCTTGGCCGGGCGTGGTCACGGGGCGGCCACGCGCACTGCGGTGACCTTGTACTCGGGGCAGGACGTGACGGTGTCCGCGTGGTCGGAGGTGAGCCTGTTCACTCCACTCGCGGGGAAGTGGAAGGAGCAGAAGACCTGGCCGGGGGCGGTCTCCCTACCGATCCGGGCGACCAGCCGGGCCCTCCCGTGCCGGCTCTCCACCGTGACCTGCTGGCCGTCACGCACTCCGTACCGGGCGGCGTCGTCGGGATGGAGGTCCAGATGGTCGGCCGGATCGAGCCCGAGGTTGCCGCCGCGCCGCGTCATGCTGCCGGAGTTGTAGTGCGCCCAGCGCCGCCCGGTGACCAGGACCAGTGGATACGCCTCGTCGGGCTGCTCACCCGGCGGGAGATAGGGGGCGGCGGCCAGATGAGCCCGGCCGTCCGCGGTGGCGAACCGGCGTCGGTACAACGTGGCTTCTCCGGGGCGGTCGGGGCCGGGGCAGGGCCACGGGACGGCGTTCTCGCGGTCCAGCCGGTCGTGGGACAGCCCGGCGAAGAGGGGAGTGAGCCGTGCGCACTCGGCGAGGGCTGCGGCCGGAGTGGGGCAGCCGAGGTCGACGCCCAGGGCCGAGGCGAGGGCGTGCACGGCCGCGAAGTCCGTACGGGCTTCTCCCGGAGGGGAAACGGCGGCGCGCACCCGCTGGAAGCGGCGGTCGAAGTTGACGAAGGTGCCGTCCTTTTCCAGCCAGGACGCGACCGGCAGCACGACGTCCGCGTGGCGGGCCGTCTCGGACAGGAACAGCTCATTGCAGACGACGAGCGGACAGGTCGCCAGGGCCTGAGTCACCCGCTGCGTGTCGGGGTCGGTGGCGCACACGTCCTCCCCGACGATCCACAGCGCTCGCAGTTCCCCGCCCCGCGCGGCCGCGAACATCTCGGGGATACGCATCCCGGGCTGCTGCGGAACGGGCGCGCCCCACAGTTCCTCGGCCCGTGAGCGGGCAGCCGGGTCGGTCACCTTCCGGTACCCGGGCAGGACATCGGGCAATGCGCCCATGTCAGAAGCGCCTTGGACGTTGTTCTGGCCACGCAGCGGATTGACCCCATAGCCGAGATCCGTGCCGACGGCACCCCGCAGGATCGCCAGGTTGGACAGCGCGCGGACCCCGTCGGTGCCGTGGAGGTGTTCGGTGACGCCCAAGCCGTAGACGATCGCGGGATGCTCGGCGCGGCCGTACAGGCGGGCGGCGGCGATCAGGTCCGTGGCGGGCACGCCGGTGATGTCCGCCACCCGGTCGGGTGGGTAGTCGGCGAGCAGCTCGGCGAGTTCCGGCAGGCCGGTGGCCCGCTCGCGCAGGAAGTTCCCGTCGGTCAGTCCTTCGGTGAGCAGCACGTGGGCGAGGCCGTGGAACAGGGCGACATTGGTGCCGGGGCGCGGCCGCAGGTGCACGTCCGCGTGCAGGGCGAGGCCGACGGCCCGCGGGTCGGCGACGACCAACCGGGCGCCGTGCAGCACGCGTTGGAGCAGTCGCGCCCCGACCACCGGGTGGGCTTCGACAGGGTTGGCTCCGACCACCAGCAGGCAGTCGGCCCGCTCGACGTTGTCGAAGCTGTCCGTGCCGCCGGGCAGTCCGAAGGAGGCGGCCAGGCCGGCGGCGGACGGGGAGTGGCAGAGCCGGGAGCAGTTGTCGATGTTGTTGCTGCCGATCGCGACCCGCATGAACTTCTGGATCAGGTAGTTCTCCTCGTTGGTCGCCCGCGCGGAGGAGATCGCCGCAACGGCGTCGGGGCCGCCCGCGTCAACAGCTGCGCGCAGTCCGCGGGCGATATGGTCCAGCGCCTCGTCCCAGCCGACGGGCTCCATTCGGCCGTCGCGTTGTCGCAGAAGGGGCCGGGTGAGGCGTTCGGGCGAGGTGAGATATCCGTGGGCGAAGCGGCCCTTGACGCACGCGTGCCCCTGGTTGACCGGACCGTCCCGACTGGGCAGAACCGCACTGACCTCGCCGTTCCGGGTGGTGACCTCGAGGGAGCAGCCGACACCGCAGTATCCGCAGGTGGTGCGTGTGAGTCCTGCCGCCGGCCGGTTCCCCGAGGTGAGCCCGCGGCCGGGACCCGGCTCGGTGATCGCACCGGTGGGGCAGGTGTCGACGCAACCGCCGCAGGCCACGCAGTCCGACTCGGCCCACGGTCCGCCGGTACCGGGGGCCACGACGGTGTCGGCACCCCGGCCGGTGAGCGTGAGGGCGAAGGTGCCTTGTACCTCGGAGCACATGCGGACGCACCGGCCGCAGGCAATACACAGGTCACGGTCGAGGTGAACGTACGGATGGGACTCGTCGCCGCCCCGTCCTCCGTTGCCCTGTGCCGCGCAGGGGCCGATCCCCAGCGACCGGCAGGCCTGCGCCAACTCGCTGCCGCTGTCGGCGGCCAGGGCCCTCGGCGGCAGGGCGGAGGCGATGAGCTCCACCGCGTCCCGGCGCAGCAGCTGCAGATCGTCGGTACCGGTTTCGACGCACGCCCCTGCGACGGCCGGGGTGACACAGGCCGCAACGATGCGCCCGTCGGCCCGTACCAGGCAGGTACGGCACGATCCTGCGGGGCTGAGCCGGTCGTCGTGGCAGAGCGAGGGCAACTCGATGCCCACCGCGCGTACGGCCGAGAGCAGCGAGGCTCCTTCCGGCACCTCGACGCTCGTGCCGTCGATGTCGATCCCGGTCACTGGTCCCACCCCGCCAGCCGGTCGCCGTACGCGCGGGCGAGGCTGCGCACCGCAGGCGGGATCCGGCGGCCGAAGGCGCACAGGCTCGTCTCGGCCAGCACACGCGACAGCCGTCCGTACTCCTCTCCGGGAGGTCTGCCCGCAGAGGCCATTTCCAGACCGCGCCGTGAGCCCACGCGGCAGGGCGAACAGGCGCCGCAGCTCTCGGCGGCGGCGAACTCCCAGATGTGCCCCAGCACATCCTGCGGTGCCACGCTCCGGTCGAAGGCGACCAGCCCGGCGTGGCCCAGAGCGGCGCCCCGGGCTGTGAGGTCGGCCTCCGTCAAGGGCACGTCCAGCGCGTCGGCGGCCAGGAAGCCGCCCAGCGGGCCGCCGACCTGGAGAGCCACCAGCTCGGCGCCGTCCTTCAGGCCGCCGCCCAGCTCGGTGACGATGCGCCGCACCGGAGTGCCGAGTTCGACCTCGTACGCACCCGGTCGCGCGAACCGTTCGGACAGGCAGACCAGCTTCGTCCCGGTCTCGGACGCCGTCCCGCGCCGGGCATATGCCGCGCCGCCGCGCTGGACGATCCATGGGACAGCCGCAAGGGTCTCGACGTTGTTGACCACGGTCGGCGCTCCCCACAGCCCGCGCTCGGTCGGATACGGCGGGCGCGGCCGGGCACATCCCCTGCCGCCCTCAAGACCCGCGATCAGCGCGGTCTCCTCACCGGCAACGTATGAGCCGGCGCCTTCGACGACCTGGATGTCCAGAGCGCTGGTGGTTCCGTACAGCGACGGGCCGAGGCGACCGTCCGCGTACGCCTGCCCGACAGCCTCGCGCATCCGGGCCAGAGCCATCGGATACTCGGAGCGCACCAGCACAACGCCCTGGGACGCTCCGCAGGCGAAGCAGGCCAGGGCCAGCCCTTCCAGCACCCGCCCCGGGTCGGCCTCCATCAGCAGCCGGTCGGCGTAGGAGCCGGGATCGCCCTCATCCCCGTTGGCCACGACCACGGTGCCAGGACGGCGGCCCGCTGCTGCCCATTTCGCGGCCACCCGGAACCCCGCGCCGCCGCGCCCCCGCAACCCGGATGCGGCCACCTGCTGGTGGACCTCGTCAGGAGTAAGTTCCGTCACCGCCCGGGGCCATACCTGCCACGGGCGCTCCCCGGACACCACACCGCCCAGCAGAACCGGGTCGTCGGTGTCGTCGGCCACCGGGATCCCGGGTGCCCGCGGTGGCTCCCGGCCCGCGAGTTGACCGGCCAGGGTAGGGCCCGTACAGGGCACATCCCCGTCGAGCGCGGCGGGCCCCGCGTAGCAGTACCCGAGACAGCGCACGGCCTGTACCGACGTCCCTCCGTCGGATGAGGCCGTGCCCGCGGTGACGCCCAGCTCGCGCTCGACTGCGGTGAGATGAAGGCCGGCCTGCGCGGCGAAGCACGCCGTCGCGGCGCAGACCCGGATGTGACGGCTCCCGTGCGGGGCGGCGAAGTCCGCGTAGTAACTGGCCGGTCCGAGCACGGCAGCGGCGGGCAGGCCAACATCGGTGGCAACAGCCGGCGCCCAGGTCTCGGGGCGGGCCGCGGTGCCCGTCCGGGCTGCTGCCAGCGACGTCATCAACCGGTCTGCAGGTTTCCCACGCCGTTCGGCGAGGGCCCTGAAGGCGTCGAAACGGTCGGCGGGACAGACGGGCACCATGCCTTCATCGTGGAGTCCTTCGCGGGGGGCCGCATCCGGGGCAGCCGTCGCCCGAGTCGTCTCCTCGCTGCCCCGGCGTAGCGCCGAGGACACTCACTGATCCGACGGACTGATAGCCCGTCCCGTGAGGCGCTTGGGCTCGATCGAGATCCACAACTCGCGCTTGCCCCCTGCCCACGGCTCGGTGTGCGCGAGATCGGCCAGCCGTCGCACCGCGTCGGGCTCCTTGACAGCCCGCGCAGGGCCGACTGCGAGCACGCTCCAGCCCTGGCTCATCGCCTCGTCCACGTGGTCGACCTCGAATGCCACGTCTGTTCCCATGGCCGCCGCCGGGGCGGATCCAGGCGCGGTTCGGAAGACGATCGCGTCATCGACGACCTCGTAGTTCACAGGGATGACCGCCGGGCCGTCGGGCGTCGAAAAGGCGACGCGGCCCACGCCGTGCGTGGAAAGCAGGGCGCGGCATTCATCGCCTTCCAGGTCTCGCAGCCGGGGGTGCAGGAGCGCCTGACCCCGGCCGGGCGGTAGATCGATGCCGCCGCCGCGCAGAGCGGCTGCAGTGGTCCCCAGCGCGTCGGCGAGCCTGATCAGGCTCGCCAGGCTGGGGTCTGCCGAGCGCTCTTCGAGGTACGCCAGGTACTGCGGCGCCATTTTGGCGCGCCGCGCTGTTTCTGTCCGGGTAAGCCCTAGCCGCGCGCGTTCGAGTGCGATGCGGCGGCCGATGTCGCTGGGGCCGTGTCCTTCCTGGGACGGTGTTTCGCCCGGCCCGTGCTCGATGTGATGGATGTGCGCGTCCGGCCCGGGGAACACGAGCGTCACTTCGTCCGTGTCCGACCAGCGCACGTCGTACGGGGGCGTTCCGTCCGCGTGGTGGAGCCCCACGATTTCACCGTCCCGCCTGGCGGCGCCGGTGTTCGGTCCTTCGACGACGAGTTGATCGCCCAGGTGAGCTCGCATGATCATCACCGCTCCCGCGAAGCGTCGCTGTACCCCCAACGTGCCACGCGCGGTGTCCTGGCGCATGGGTCGAGAAGCCCGACTCCAGGGGGCCCTTCGGGCCGGTCTCGGCCCGAAGGGCCCCAAATAGGGACCGGACGGCTCATCCGATGACGCCCCCTCCCTGACAGGCTTGATCCGTGACCGTGACCGGTTGTCACGACGCCGAAGGGAGGGCGGAATGCACCACCGAACAGTCGGAGAGCTCATGACCCGGAAGGTCGTCCGGGTTCGGCGCGACGCGCCGTTCAAGGAGATCGTCAGGCTGCTTGCCGAGAACGATGTCACCGCCGTACCCGTCGTGGACGAACTGGACCGCCCGATGGGTGTGGTGTCCGAGGCCGACCTGCTGCGCAAGTCGTCCGGCCAGTCCGACCCGTCGGGTCGGGTGCCGGTGCCGCATCTGGAAGCGTGGGAGCGAGCCAAGGCCGAGGGAGCCCGCGCCGAAGAGCTGATGTCGGCTCCGGCCGTTTGCGCGCGTCCGGAGTGGACCGTTGTCGAGGCGGCTCGGCTGATGGCGGTACAGAACGTCAAGCGTCTGCCCGTGGTGGACGCGGCGGACAGGCTGCAGGGCATCCTCAGCCGCAGCGACTTGCTGCGCATCTTCCTGCGCCGCGACGACGCCATCCGCGACGAGATCAACCGGGATGTTCTGCAGTCGACGATGCGTCTCGCCCCATGGCAGGTGACCGTTGCGGTGGACGAAGGACAGGTCACGCTTGGTGGGTCCGTCGACGTCAAGAGCCTGATCCCGATCATTGTGCGGCTGTGCCGGAGCGTGGACGGCGTGGTTTCGGTCTCGGAACACATCACGTACCGGACCGACGACACCGCGAGTTCCACCAGCGGCACATAGGCCAACGAACGTCGCGCCGCACGCCGTGACTGAGCCGACCCACCACAGGGAGGCGCACGATGTCCACGCTCCGAACCGACGCATCCGTGCTCCGGGCAGCCACCGGCATCGATGTACCGCCGCTCCCGCGAGCAGAGGTGTGCGAGACCCATACGGCGGTCGTCTTCTTCGTCGGCGACCGCGCCTACAAGCTCAAGAAACCGGTGGACCTGGAATTCTTGGACTACACCACCGTGGCGGCTCGGCGTGCGGCGTGCGAGCGGGAACTGGCTCTCAACCGTCGCTTCGCCCCCGACGTCTACCTGGGCCTGGGAGAGTTTCGCAGCCCGGGCGCGGACACCCCGGAACTCCTCGTCGTGATGCGCCGCATGCCGGCGGAGCGCCGCCTCTCCCGGCTGGTGAGTGAAGGCGTCGTCGTGGACGATGTCCTGCGGACCGTCGCCCGGCAGCTCGCCACCCATCACGCGGATGCGACCCGCAGCCGGGACGTGGACCAGCAGGGGACCCGGGACGCGCTGTCGTCGCGCTGGGAAGCGAGCTTTGCGCAGGTCCACGCCCCGGCCGACGACGCACACACGTCCGACGCGGTGGAAGAGGTCGAGCGGCTGGTGCGCCGCTACCTCGCGGGGCGCAAGCAACTGTTCGACACGCGCATCGCGCAGGGGCGGATCGTCGACGGCCACGGCGACCTGCTCGCAGAGGACATCTTCTGCCTCGACGACGGCCCCCGCCTCCTCGACTGCCTCGAGTTCGACGACCACCTGCGCTACGTCGACGGCCTCGACGACGCCGCCTTCCTCGCCATGGACCTGGAACAGCTGGGGGCCCCGCAGGCCGCGGGGTTCTTCCTCGCCCAGTACAGCGAGTACTCCGGAGACCCGGCACCTCCGTCCCTGCGGCACCACTATGTCGCCTACCGCGCGTTCGTCCGTGCCAAGGTCTCCCTGATCCAGGGCCATCAGGGCGCGCCCGGCGCTGAGGCCGCGTCCCGGCGACTGATCTCGACGGCGCTGCGTCACCTGCGGACGTCCGCTGTCGGCCTGACGCTCGTCGGCGGGCTTCCGGGCAGCGGGAAGTCCACGCTCTCCGGCGCGCTGGCCGATCGCCTCGGCGTCACGCTGCTCAGCAGCGATCGTCTCCGCAAGGAGCTGGCGGGCATCCCGGCGGAACAGTCCGCGGCGACCGGCTACGGCGAGGGCCTGTACTCACCCGAGTGGACCGCCAAGACCTACGCGGCCCTGCTCGACCGTGCGTCCGCCCTGTTGTCCTCGGGCGAGTCCGTTGTCCTGGACGCCACCTGGTCCGATGCTGAACAGCGCGAAGCTGCCCTGCGCATGGCCGAACGCGTCAGCGCCGACCTGGTGGCCCTGCACTGCCAGGTTCCGGGCGAGGTGTCGGCGGCCCGCTTGAGTACTCGCGCCCCCGGTGCCTCCGACGCAGGGCTGGAGGTGGCCACCGCCATGGCGAGCAAGGAGTCATCATGGACGAAGGCGGTCACGGTCGACACCAGCGGTCCTTTGGAGGCCGCGGTCGTTCAGGCAATGGCGGCCGTACGCCCTTACGGCACTGGCCAGGCCCCAGTCTTCCGCCGCCCCTACATGGAGCCGGACTGAGGAGAGTCGCGACGATGCGGCTGGCGGCCTCATCGCCGAAAGAAACGGCTGCCTGGGAAGACCCAGCTGGGCTGGGCGGCCGGCGCTATCCGTCGTTAGGAGGCCCTCGATGACACAGAGCGTCACCCCGAACGTGTACGAACGGCTACGTCTCTTGGAGTCGCAGGTGCAGGTCTTGGCCCAGGCAGTCCGGGCACTCGCCGAGGGCTTCGAGGAGATCCCGTCGCAAGACACGAAAACGGCGGAGCAGGCAGCCCGTGGAGCGCGGCTGGCGCACGAACTCCTGCTCTCCCAAGGGCTTTAGATGCCGGGGAGCAGCTGGCCGAGGAAGCTTTCCGGGCGGCCGTGACGGACAACAGCGGGCCTGGCTTTCCAGATCATGCCCGAGTTGCCGCATGGGCACGTCGGCGCACGACGATCGCAGTCACCGCGCCCGCACCGGCGACGGTGATGGCAAGCAGCACAAACCCCCCATGTGTAGCCGGGGTTCGCAGGCGTCGGGCTCGTCACGGCTGCCTGCCTGCCGACCGACGTCAGGGCCTGCCGTCCCCATGTGGGGACCGTGTGGCCCTGATCCCGCCGCTGCCGGGGGCGCCAGGATGGTGGCAGGAAACGGGGACATCGATGAGGCTGACCACCCCGAACTCACCACCCTCGCCGATGCCTCGGAAATGCTGGTCGCTCGAACGGTCTGGCGCGGCAGCGGTTGACGGTCAGACGCAGGGTCTTGACGATCACCGCCACGCCGCCCCCTTGCACGACAGAGAGGCGAAGCCATGAACGTTCTGGTGGGATACGCCACCGCGCACGGCTCCACACGGGAGATCGCGGAGCGTATCGGGGCACGCCTCGGCGAGGCGGGCCTGAGGGCCGATGTGCGGCCCATGAGCGAGGTCGGGGACGAGGATGCGTATGAGGCGTTCGTGCTCGGCAGCGCGGTCCATGGGCAGGCATGGCTGGACGCTGCGAAGGACTTTGTGCACCGCAACAGCGATCTGTTCCGGGTCCGCCCCGTGTGGATTTTCAGCGTGGGGATGCCCGGCGCGATGCGCGGCCCGTGGAAGCGCTTGGCCGGCAAGGAGGAAACGGTCATCATCGACGACCTCCCCGATCACATCCCTTACAGGACTCACCGGCTTCTCTCGGGTGTCATCAAGCCCGGCCAGCTGCCCATCACCGGGCGAGTGATCTTCCGGCTGATGGGCCTCAGATACGGCGACTACCGTGACTGGTCGGCCATTGACACCTGGGCCGACGGCATTGCCAGGGCCCTGTGCGCACCGTGACGGGAAGGGGCCCTTCCGGTCGGTCGGGGTACGGCGGGCCTCACCGCGGACGCCAAGGATGTGGGGAGCATCCTCGCGTGGCGGGCTTCGCCGGGGGCGGGCAGCGTGGACTACGGGGCCGAAGCGAGAGAGGCGACTGGGCATGGGAACAGAAGCATCGGCTGGCCGGGTTGTGGTGGGTGTTGACGGATCACCGTCGTCGCAGACGGCTCTGCGGTGGGCGATGAGGCACGCCGGTCTCATCGGGGGCGTCGTGGAGGCGGTGTGTGCGTGGGAGCTCCCGG
The DNA here is from genome assembly GCF_006715635.1 of Streptomyces sp. SLBN-118. NCBI lineage: Bacteria > Bacillati > Actinomycetota > Actinomycetes > Kitasatosporales > Streptomycetaceae > Streptomyces > Streptomyces sp. SLBN-118. The sequence goes on along the minus strand of NZ_VFNP01000001.1, from coordinate 238,272 downwards.
GGATGCGCGGCTGGTCGGCTCCGGCGGTGGACGCCGACCTCGACGCGGAGGTCGCACATTCCGGGTTCGTCGAAGAGCTGCGAAGTGTGGTGGGGGACGCGCCGTCCGTGGAGGTGCGGGAGCGTTTCGCGCGGGGTAATCCGACAGAGGTGTTGCTGGCCGCGGCGGAGGGGGCTGAGGTTCTGGTGGTGGGAAGCCGGGGCCGGGGTGGATTCGCCCGTGCTCTCCTGGGCTCCGTGAGCCAGCAATGTGCTCAGCATGCGACATGTCCGGTGGTCATCGTCCGGCCGGACAGCAACGCAGGAGTGGAACCGACCGCGGCCGCCTGAGCTGCGTTGCCTGCGTCCAGCTCGGCAGGGGGACGGCGAACGGGGCCTTCGCCGGTAAAAGGGAGGCGGAACGGTGCAACGCGCGACACCGGCGATCGAAATTGATGCCCTGACGAAACGGTACGGGAAGACCATCGGCGTCGAGCGGCTGGACATCACCGTGAACCGGGGCGAGGTGTTCGGATTTCTCGGCCCCAACGGGGCGGGCAAGACGACGACCATCCGCTGCCTGGTCGGGCTCCTGCGGCCGACGTCCGGGCGGGTCCGTGTGCTGGGCCTGGATCCCGTTGCCGACCACCTCCGGCTGACGCCGGCACTTGGCTATCTGCCCGGCGAGCTGCGGCTGTACCCGGAGTTGACAGGGCGGCAGACGCTGGAACTGCTGGCTGACCTGCAAGGGGCGGCAGTGCCGCGGTGCGCGGAACTGTGCGAGCGGCTCGCGCTGTCCGACGCGGTCCTCGGACGCCTCGTTCAGGAATACTCGCGCGGGATGAAGCAGAAGCTGGGACTCGTCCAGGCGTTGCAGCACGACCCCGAGCTGGTGGTGCTCGACGAGCCGACCGAGGGCCTGGACCCGTTGGTCCAGGAAACGTTCTTCGAACTGCTGGCGGAGGCCGTGGCGGCGGGGCGCACCGTTCTGCTTTCCAGCCACGTGCTGCCCGAGGTGCAGCGCGCCTGCGAGCGGGTGGCGATCGTCCGCGACGGGCGCCTGGTGACCGTACGCAGAGTCGCAGCCCTGCGCGAGGCCCGCGCAAGAAAGGTCCGGCTCACCTTCACCGACGGCCAGGGACCGCGCCCGCTCGGTGGCGCCGAACAGTGGGCGCCGAAGTGGGAGGCCGAACAGGTCGAGCTGCTCGTACCGCCCGATCAGGTGGTGGGCGCCCTTCGCGACCTGCTCACACTGCCGGTCGGAGACCTGACAGTCGAGGAAGCGGGCCTGGACGAGGCGTTCCTCGACTTCTATCGGCATCCTGATGCCGAGGACCAGCCATGAGGAGCCGCTTTGCGCTGTTGTGGCTGGCGCTGCACCGGCGCCGTCGCATGCTGGCGGCGCTGGCCTTCGGGATGGTCGTCTTCGAGACACTCATCGTGGTGATCGCCAACACAATTCCGCCCACCCAGCTGTTCGGCGGTCAGGGAAGAACGCCGCCGGGCGCGTTCAAGGCCTTCAGTGGTTCCACTGGCGATGTGTCAATCGCCAGCTATCCCGGACTGCTGGGCGCCGGACTGGTCCACCCTTTCTGGATTGCCATGCAGCTCACGGTGATCGGCTCGCTCGCAGCCGCCGCGGTGGCTGCGGATGTGGAGTCCGGGACGATCGAACTTCTGATGGTCCGGCCCGTCTCCCGGGCACGGCTGCTGGCCGAGCGGACGGCCGCCCTCGCCATCGCCTCCGTGCTGCTCAGCGCAGCGGCCACGGGCACCATGGCCGTCGGAGTCCTGCTCTCACCGCGCCTGCACCGCGAGGTGCCGATCACTGGTGTCTTCGCCGCGGGGCTGCTCGGCTGCGGCTTCGCCCTTTGCTTGACCGGTTTCGCGCTCGCCGTCTCGGCAGTGGGTCGGAGGAGAGGTCAGGTGGTCGGGGCGACGATTGCTCTCGGATCCGTGGGATTCGCTGTGAACTTCGTCGCGCTGGCCTGGTCCAGGGCAGCGGCCTTGCGCTTCATCAGCCCGTTCCACTACTACACACCGGGTGACGCGCTGGCCGACGGCACGGTCCCGTGGGTCTCGTTGGGCGTCCTGGCAGGTGCCGGTCTGGCCGGACTGACCGCGGCGTTCGTACTGCTCGCGCGTCGGGACCTCGCACCGTAGCGCGAGGCTGGAGAGGTCCGGGCCCCGGCGAGTGCCCCCGCGCACCATCAGTGATGGGCGACGACGGCGACGGGTGCGTCGGCGTGGTGCATCACCGCGTGGGCTGCGTGGTCGATGTGCGCACCGACGGGACGGCGCCGAAGACGGCGGCCGACGACCACCAAGTCCGCGGAGGCGGCCGCATACAGCACGGGCTGCGCGACCGGCCCGACGACGGCCTTCTCGACGCCGTTCACCGACGGGAACTTCTCTCGCCATGGAGCAGCAGATCGCTGAGTGTCGTGGCCACCCGCCGTTCCACGTCCGATGGGCTCCCAGGATCGAGGGTCGGCGCGTGGCTGAAGCCGAGAGGCAGGCTCCAGGCGTGGACGACCTGTAGTGTGCACCCGCGCTGTGCGGCCTCGTCGAAGGCGAAGGCAAGGAGTCCGTCGCAGGATTGATCGATGTCCACGCCGACTACCACTTCCCGGTACGGGCCCGTGCCCTATGGACGAGGTGCAGGCGGTCTCGGCGCAACTCGGCCTCACGTGCCGCCCAATGGGCCGCGCGGCGATACTTTGCGGCGAGCCGCCCGGCCCGCGGCGACGGTTCCAGTCATGGTCGGGGCTCCTTCGGCCGGCCCGCGGGGACCCGAACAGGCCTGCTCTCCGCTCAGTTCACCGGCATATCCACATCGATGTCGGCCTCCACGTTCACGACGCCAGGCACTGCCCGGGCGGCCCGGGCGAGAATGTCCGGAAGTGAGGTGTCGGGAACCGTGCCGGTCAGAGCGACGAGCCCGTCCTCGACATGCACGTGGACCGTTCCTGAGCCGACCGGGACCAGCTGCGCGACCAGCTCGCTCCGCACTTCCTCCGCGATGTCGGCGTCAGGGCGGAGATAGATCTTCAGCAGATCGCCACGGCTGACGACACCCATCAGGTGGCCCTCGCCGTCGACGACGGGGAGCCGCTTGAGATGACCGCGCGCCATCAGCCGGGAGGCTCCGGCGACCGTCGCGTCGGCTGACACCGTCATTGCCGGAGCGGTCATCAGCTGTTGTGCTGTCACCGCCCCTGACGTGTCGTCCCCCTGCGCCTTCACCAGCAGATCGGCCTCGGAGACCACGCCCGCGACGCGACCGTCGCCCGTGAGAACCGGCAGGGCGCTGATCCGCCACTGCCGCATACTCTCGACCATTTCCTTGATCGGCGCGTCCGGACCAACCGCGATCACCGCGTGGGTCATCACGTCACCGACAGTTCGCAGATGCTTCATGACTGACCTTTCGAAGCGGTCCACGATTCTCTGTCATGAGCCTCCGTCACAAGCCGTACGACGGATAGGGCCGACCGGGAACGACTGGAGAGCCGTTCGGACCTCGGCTCGCCCGATCGGCCCCCGCCCAACGGGCTGTGGCCTGTGGGTCAAGGTGGGACAAGGCTTGGCGGATGGACTGGAGGCGTGCAGGGGGTCTGGCCCAGGGCACGGAGGAGCAGAACGACAGCGGTGATGATCAGCGCCCAGAAAAGGATCATGCTGGCCGACATCCGCTGTGCCGATGCAAAGGGGCACCTCTGACGATCAGGAATTGCAAAATTCTGCAATTTGCTACATCATGCTTTTACTGTGTCCGCAGGTAGCCGCAGGCGCAGTACGAAACGATGTCCCTCCGTACGGGTGATGAGGAGAGTCCGCGACCGTGCCGGTTCCGCTGTACCAGGCCAAGGCAGAGTTCTTCCGGATGCTGGGGCACCCCGTGCGCATAAGGGTGCTGGAGTTGCTGCAGGGCGGCCAGATGCCGGTACGGGATCTGCTGGCAGAGATCGAGGTGGAGCCGTCGGCGCTGTCGCAGCAGCTCGCGGTCCTGCGCAGGTCGGGGATCGTGACCTCGACGCGTGAGGGCTCGACCGTGGTTTACGAGCTCGCGGGCGGTGACGTGGCGGATCTGTTGCGGGCCGCCCGGCGGATCCTGACCGAAATGCTGGCCGGCCAGAACGAGCTGCTGGCGGAGCTGCGGGGGGAAGCCGAGGTTTCTTCCCGGTGAGTGCGTTGCTTGCCCGGTCCTGGGGCCGGGTGCGGTCCCTGCTGCCTGCCCGCGCCGATTTTGCGACGATGGCCAGGGACCCGCGGCGCGATCTGCTCGCGGGCTTGACCGTGGCGGTCGTCGCGCTGCCGCTCGCTCTGGGCTTCGGCGTCTCCTCGGGGCTCGGCGCACGGGCGGGGCTTGCGACCGCGGTGGTCGCGGGCGCGCTCGCCGCGCTGTTCGGTGGCTCGAATCTCCAGGTGTCCGGACCTACCGGCGCCATGACAGTGGTGCTGGTGCCGATCGTGGCCCAGTACGGTCCCAGCGGGGTGCTCACCGTGGGGCTGCTTGCCGGAGGGATGCTGCTCGCGCTGGCCCTGCTGCGGGCAGGAAAGTACATGCGCTACGTGCCGGCACCGGTGGTGGAGGGCTTCACCTTCGGCATCGCCTGCGTGATCTTCCTGCAGCAGGTGCCGAGCGCCCTCGGTGTACAGAAGCCGGAGGGCGAACGGGTCCTGGTGGTGACATGGCACGCGCTGGAGGCGTTCGTACGGACCCCGAACTGGACGGCCGTCGCCATCGCCGTCGGCGTCGCCGCGATGATGCTGCTCGGGGCACGCCGGCGGCCGACCGTGCCGTTCTCGATCCTCGCGGTGATCGGCGCGACAGTCGTCGCGCAGCTGTTCCACCTGGACGCGGCGGCCCCGATCGGTGATCTGCCGTCCGGGCTTCCTGCGCCGTCCCTCGCTTTCCTCGACACCAGCGCACTGGGTTCACTCCTCGCCCCGGCCGTGGCGGTGGCCGCACTCGCGGCGCTGGAGTCGCTGCTGTCCGCGACCGTCGCGGACGGCATGACGGTGGGTCAGCAGCACGACCCTAACCGGGAGTTGTTCGGTCAGGGCGTCGCGAATCTGGCGGCACCACTGTTCGGTGGCGTTCCAGCGACCGCCGCGATCGCCCGTACCGCGGTCAACGTCCGTACCGGTGCCAGCTCGCGGCTCGCCGCCCTGACGCACGCCGCCTTGCTCGCCCTTATCGTCTTCGCCGCCGCCCCCCTCGTATCGAAGATCCCGCTGGCCGCGCTCGCCGGAGTGCTGCTCGCCACCGCGATCCGCATGGTCGAGGTCGGGTCGCTGCGGGCGATGGCGAAGGCCACCCGCTCCGACGCGCTGGTCCTCGTCCTGACCGCGGTTGCCACCCTCGCGCTGGATCTCGTCTACGCGGTAATCATCGGGCTGGCTGTCGCGGGCGCACTGGCGCTGCGGGCGGTGGCCAAGCAGGCCCGGATGGAGCAGGAGCCGCTCGACCTGGCCGACCACAGCCACGAGGAGCAGGCGCTGCTGGCCGAGCACATCGTCGCGTACCGGATCGACGGGCCGCTGTTCTTCGCCGCCGCACACCGCTTCCTGCTGGAGCTGACCGAGGTCGCCGACGTACGCGTCGTGATCCTGCGCATGTCGCGCATCACGACCATGGACGCCACCGGCGCACTGGTGCTCAAGGACGCGATCGAGAAGCTCGACCGGCGCGGCATCGTCGTGATGAGCTCCGGGATACGACCCGGCCAGCGCCAGGTCCTCGACTCGGTCGGGGCGCTGGACCTACTGGGCCTGGACGGCCGGGAGTACGCCACGACCCCCGAGGCGATCACTGGGGCCCGGGCTCATCTGCACGGCGCCGGCGTCCTGCCCGCCGTTCCCGCACAACCCGGCGCCCGCGTCGCCGAGGAGGCATCCCCATGAGCACGCCCGTCTCCCGTCGTATGGTCGAGGTTTCCGGCACCGAGGCCCTGTGGCTGCTCGAAGGCGCCGCCCAGGGACGACTGGTCTACGTCCAGCGCGAGACCGCCGTGGTCCGCCCGGCCGTGCACCTGCTCCAGTACGGGCGGCTGATCGTCCGGACTCCGGCCCAGGCGTCGGCCGTCACCGGCAGGACCACGCTCACGTACCACGCCGACGAGATACGGGTGGCCGGAGGCACCGGGTGGACGGTGACAGCCACCGGCCCGGCGGAGATCATCACCGACCCCAACGAGGCCGCCCACTACCGCCGTACGCTGCCCGGCTGGGTCCACGGCCCGCACGACTCCCTCGTACGCATCCACCCCCAGACGGTGACCGGCTTCCGCCTCGCCCACGAGACAGCCTGATGACCGATCAGCACGAGACCCTGCCGTACCGGCTTGTGCTGACGCTCCCGGCTATGGGCTCCGCCGTCCGGATCGCGCGGGAGACCACCGAGCAGGTCGTGACCGAGTGGGGCATCCACCGGACCCATCGGATCGTCGACCCCGCGCTGCTGATCCTGAGCGAACTGGTCACCAACAGCGTGCGGCACGCATCGGTGCTGTCCCCGAACATCACCGTGATCTACGCGGGCGGCCAGGACACCTTCGCGTTCGCTGTCCACGACCGCCACCCGTATCAGCCCTCTCTGCTGCACGCCCATCTCGCGCACCGCGGGGGACTGGCGACCGTCGCCGAACTCACCCTCGGCCTCGGCGGCACCACGGTCCTGCGCGCGGACGCGGACGGCCGGGGCAAGAGCATCTGGATCACACTCCCCCTATGAGCCCTGCGAGAACGAGAGACCGGCGATGACCATCGAGTGGCGTTACACCAACCGCGAGCGGCTCGGCATCCTCTCCCTGGCCGGGTTCCTCGGCGCCGACGCGGTGGACCGGTTCACCGGTGCCGTCGGCTGGGCCCTGGCACGCGGCACCGGACCGGTCATCCTCGACCTCACCGAACTGCGCGGCTGGTCCGCCGGGGGCCAGCTCGCCGTGGCCCAGGCAGCCCAACGGCTCGCCGACGAGGGCCGCCGCCTGGAGCTTGCCGCGATCCCCTCGGACGGCTCGCTTGTGCCGGACGGCACCCACCCGCCAGTCCCTCACCACTGCGACCTTGCCACCGCACTCGCCGCGCACCAGGACCACGACGCGACCGAAGAAGCACGGGAGTGGCGCACGACCGACTGGCCCGGCGTCCGGAATCCCGCACGCCAGGGCCAGATGTAAGAGAAGCACCAGAACGAGAACGAGCAAGGACAGAGCATGAACGACATCGTGGTGAAGGACAGCAACGGTACCGTCCTGGAGGATGGCGACTCCGTAACACTGATCAAGGACCTGAAGGTGAAGGGCACCTCCGAGACCCTCAAGCGCGGCACTCTGGTGAAGAACATCCGCCTCACCAGCAAGCCCGACGAAGTCGAGTGCAACACCAAGAAGGTCAAGGGCCTGGTCCTGAAGACCCAGTTCCTGAAGAAGGCGTAATCTACGATGCCGCCCGGCGGCGGGTGTCCGCCGAGGGGCGCTCTGACGCAGAGGTCTTCGCTCTGTTTGCCGCCTCCTGCGTTGCCCCGGCCTGCCGACGGCCGGGACACTGCACGTGCTCGGGCGGGGCTGCTACCCAGCCGAATCCGTCCGAAAAGTGGCCGATCGCATTGCTGCCGAGGAGCGTGCGGCACTCATGACCGCCACGCCGCACTGTTCTTCGACACTCCAGCTGATGTTCACGCCGGGTCTCTCAGCGATCGCCGTCGGCAGGCTTGTTGCTGTGCGCCGCGCGAGCGCCGTGCCGGATCCAGCCGCGGTCGATGTCCATGCTCAGCAGGCGCTGATGCCCACAGCGGGGGCATGAGCCGTCAGGTTCGACGGCCGCGGGCAGGCACTTGAGACGGCACGCGGGACACTTGTGCAGAGCGCCGCCGCCACGCAGCCGTGGGATTCGCACCCGAACCTCCCTCTCTGGACGTCGGTAGTTGCCAATCTTAGCAATTCCCAAGGTCGTCATGTTGATGTGATGGCGCGAGGATGGCCCCATGGCGAAGAGTTTTGGGTGGATGCGATGCGCGGTGCAGGCTCGGCAACGATCGTCCGGCCTTGCGGCGGCGCGCTCGGGCGCGAGGTGGGCTCGGTGAGCGCGCCGCTGTACCAGCTGAAGGCGGAGTTCTTCAAGACGCTGGGGCATCCGGTCCGGATCCGCGTGCTGGAGCTGCTGAGCGAGCGCGAGCACGCGGTTTCCGAGATGCTGCCGGTACTCGGCGTCGAGCCCGCCCACCTCTCGCAACAGTTGGCAGTCCTGCGCCGGGCCAATCTGGTCGTCACCCGCCGGGAGGGTTCGGCCGTGTACTACTCACTGACCAGTCCTCAGGTGGCGGAGCTGCTCCGGGTGGCGCGGACGATCCTGTCCGGGGTGCTGGCGGGCCAGGCCGAACTGCTCGCCGGCTTGCAGGCCGCGGCGCCGGAGAGCAGGCCGCCGACATAGTCGGCCTCATGCCGGCGGCCGCCCTTTCGGCGCACTTGGACAGCACTGTGCGCGGCGAGGGGCGGCCGCCTTCCTCCCTCGACGGCCCCGACGGCCACCCGTGAGCGACAAAACCGTTTCAAAATAGGCAAAGCGTAGGGGGCCGGCCGGTGACCGTCACCGACCGGGCCTGTCCTGACTGCGGACTCACGCCGGGTGAGAGTCCGCTGCGCTGCCGCTGCCTGCGACAGGACGAGCGGTTGCGGAGCCGCCGCGCCACGGCGGGGCCACCCGACCGTCGGCCTGTCCGGCGTGTACGGCCTTGTCGGTCTGGCGGCGCAGCCGGTCCTGGAGCTGGTCGACCACCTCCCGGCCGGTGGCCTCCTCGGCGAGCACGACAACCTCACGCTGTCCGAGGCGCAGGGCGGCCGTCGCCGACCAAGGACGGTCCGCGTGGTTGGCCGAGGCTCTCGTGATGTGCACCTCGCCGGTGACGGCGGGCAGGCCCGGGCGACTCACGACGGCGTCGATCTTGGCCCGGGCGTACGACAGGGTCTCCTCGTCCACTTCCCCGTCCGAACGCAGCAACAGGCTGGGAGCGGTGGCCTGGGTGTCATTCCTGGTCATGTCGGTTCCTCCTGGAGATGAGTTGGGATGCTCGCCGTTCAGGCCGCCGAGTCGGGCAGCCAGAGGTCGGGGCCGAAGACCTCGTAGCGGATGCGCTGTGCCGGAATCCCGGCGCCCAGCAGCTGCGCGCGGACGTCGCGCATGAACGGCAGCGGGCCGCACAGGAACACCGTGGCGCTCTCGGGCAGTTCGATGCCGTCGAGGTTCATCAGGCCCTCGCGGGAGCCGGGTTCCTCCGAGCCGGGGTGCTCGTACCAGAAGACCGCGCGGGCGCCCGGCAGTTGCTCGACCAGCCGGCTCGTCTCGGAGCGCAGGGCGTGGTCGGCGGGGGAGCGGTCGGCGTGCAGGACCAGTACCGGGCGGGTCGAGCCGAGAGCGGTGAGGTGGGCCAGGATGCTGGTCATGGGGGTGCCGCCGATGCCGGCGGAGACGAGGACGACCGGAGTGGTGGCGTCGTCCGGGTCGTCGAGGAAGATGTCGCCGAAGGGAGCGGAGAGCGTCAGGTCGTCGCCCTCGTGGATCTGGTCGTGCAGGAGGTTGGAGACCTCCCCGTCCGGTGCGTCGGCCGTGCCGGCGACGCGCTTGACGGTGATGCGCCGCAGTTGTCCGCCCGGGTCGGAGGAGAGGCTGTACTGGCGCAGCTGGTGCACTCCGTCGGCCATCAGGACCCGCACGCTCACGTACTGGCCCGCCCGTGCCTGTGGAGCCGGCTCTCCGTCGGCCGGGCGGAGGACGAAGGACACCACGACCGGGGTTTCGGTGCGGCGCTCGACGACCGTCCACTGCCGCCATACCTTGCCGGGTTCCACGCCTGCCTCCTGGTAGAGGCGGGCCTCACGGCCGATCAGGGCGCCGGCCATCAGCCAGTACACCTCGTCCCAGCCGGCCGCCACCTCCGGGGTGACCGCGTCGCCCAGGACCTCGGCTATCGCGCCGAACAGGTACTTGTGCACGATCGTGTACTGGTCGTCGGTGACGCCGACCGCGGCGTGCTTGTGCGCGATCCGGTCCAGCAGGACGTCCGGGCGGGTGTCGGGGTTTTCGAGCAGCGCGGTCGCGACCCCGGTGATCGATCCGGCCAGCGCGCGGCGCTGGGCTCCGCTGGCCTGGTTGCCGCGGTTGAACAGCCCGTCGAGCAGCTCCGGCCGGTCGCGGAACATCGCGCCGTAGAAGCGTGTCGTGATCTCGTCGAGCGCGCCGGCCACGGCGGGCAGGGTGGCACGGACCACGGCGGCGGAGTCTGTGGACAGCATGAAGCCTCCCGGACAGGGCTGGTGAGGGGCAAGGAGACCGCGTCCGACGAAGGGCGGCCAACTTCTGTCTACCAGGCCGAAAGCCGCGCTTGGCGTCGTTACGCGGTGCTGGGCGAAGAGAGGCCGAACGGCCCCACCGACTCGGGCGCATCGGCCCAACGGGGCGTCCCGAAGGGAGGGCCGGACGGCGCCGCAGCGTCTCCCAACGGCCCTGCCCGCTGTCAGCCGATGCGAGCGAGCGAGCAAATCCGCGACAAAGCCGAGGCGCGCCGCCCATGCCGACACGCACAGCAAGCCGATCGCGAGGGTTGCCGCCAGTGTCGCGTAACGGGCCGGATCTCCGGCGGCGACCGCGGCCTCGGAACTGGTGCGCGCGGTCGACGGCGCGGTGGTCGCCTTCGAGGCCGACGACGTCGACGTGGCCCGGCACTGCGGCCGGAGCGTTGTCATCACGGGCTCGGCGAGGGTGGTGACCGACCCCGCCGAGCACGAACGCCTGGCGCGTACCGGCCCGGTTTCCTGGGTGCCCACACCGCAGGAGGTCTTGATCCGCGTCGAGCCCGAACTGGTCAACGGGCGTGAGCTCATCGGCGGACGCAGCCTGTATGGGGTGGACCTCACCTCATGAACGTCCCTTTCCTCCATCCCGGTTGCCCCTCCTCCTGCCGGAGAGGGGCCTTACGGCCCGAGGTGACGGGCCGTAAGGCGTGCCGGCGGGTTCCATCGGCCTGTGTCCGCAGCGTCCGCAGACGAGGAGCATCCTTCGTGGGTCCGCCGGGGGATCGACGTCCAGTCGACCGGCGGCGCGTTTCCCGCCACCCTCGGCGCCTGCAGGGGGTGAACACCCCACGCATGGAAGGGAACAGGACAATGACTGATCGTCATGTAGTTGTCGGCGTGGACGGTTCGCTGGTCGCCGTACGGGCCTTGGACTGGGCCGCCGAGGAAGCGGTGCGTCGCGGCACCGTGTTGCGCATCGTCTATGCCGTGGCCGACCGCGACGAGGCGGGGCCAATTCTTACGTCCGCCGCCGCGCGGGTCCACGAGCGGCATCCCGGGCTGCCGGTGGAGACCCGGGCCGCGGAGGGCGGCGCCGTGGTGGCGCTGGCGCGGGAGAGCGCGAGCGCGGTCCTCACGGTCGTGGGCACCCGGGGGTTCGGTGGGCTCACCGGCCTGCTGGCCGGGTCGGTGAGCCTGCGCCTGGCCTCGCACGCGCACGGTCCGCTGCTGGTCGTCCGCGGGGACCACCCCTGCGACGAGGGGCGCGAGGTGCTGCTCGGCCTGGAGAGCGACTCCGACGCAGCGGCAGCCGCTCATGCTTTCCAGGAGGCCGAGCGGCGCGGAGTGCGGCTGCGCGTCGTGCACTCCTCTACGCACCGTCACACCACGCCCGAACTGCCCTCGCTGGTACCCGCGACGAGCCCCGGCCAGGTGCGCCAGGCCCAGAACGACAGGGCGGAAGATGCTGTTCCGCGGTTCAGCATCGCCCGGCTGCGGGAGGCGTACCCCATGGTCGAAGTCGACAGCCGTACGGTCCACACCAGCCCGGCCCACGCCCTGCTGGCGGGCAGTCGCGAGGCCGGCATCGTGGTCATCGGCGCGCGCAACGGTGTGGGCCGGCTCGGGCCGGTCGCGCACACCCTGTTGCACCACTCCCACTGTCCCGTGGCGCTGGTGCCGGCGACCTGATGACGAGGACCGCGGTCACAGGGGGATGGCCCGTCGGCCCCGACAGGGCCGACTATGGAGTCCACATCCACAACTGGGCCGGGGCCGCCTGGGCCGACTGGCTGTTCATGCTCGGCCTGCTCGGCATCGGCCTCGCCCTGGTCGCGGGCATCGGCCTTCGGCTGGACCGTGGCACCTCCGGGCGGCTTGCGGGTCAGCCCAAGTGCGTCCTGGGAACGGCTGATCTGAAACCGGGCTCGGCCGGACGAGGCGACCCGGCGGCCGTTGACGGCTTCGGCGCGTTCCTGGCCGGACTCGGCAACATCGGCCGGGTGGGCGGCCTGCCGTTCCATAGACTCGGCGCCCACAAATACGACGCACTGGGTATCCCCTTCCCGCTGCGGGACACACCCTCGCCGGATCCGGACCTGACGGAGCGGGGACGCGAGCAGTTCCGGGGGCACGGCTTGCGGGCACTGTGACCTGCACGCAGCTACCGGCCGTCGGTGTCGGCATATTGAGGACCTGCGCACACCAGGTGTCGATACCTCCGCGTGGCCTCGCCGTACCGCGCCGCCGGCATCGGCTGGTCGGCGGACGAGGCCATGGCCCATGTTCCGCTCCTGGAATGCACGGACAAGTACTCACCGACCGGCATGCCCGCGAGGACGCGACGCTCGCCCGCAGCGAAGTTGGATTCGCGCGCCGACCCCGGCATGCTGCCATTCCTCCCGCCAGGCTGACACCCCACCACGAGCTCCCGCCACGTGGGCCGTTCGGCCCCCGGAAGGGACCTTGGGCCCCCTGCTGTCCCACTGTCTCGGGCCGGAGACTGACATGGCACCCCTGAAGGAGGTCCGTACATGTCCACCATCACCGTCGGTCTCGACGGCTCACCCGAGAGCCTCGCCGCGGCCGACTGGGCTGCCCGCGAAGCGCAGGGACGCGACGCGCCCTTGCGTCTCCTCCGTGGCGGGCAACAGATGCACTACCTGTATGCGCCGCTCGCCGGCGTCCCGGCGCCAGACGCGGTCGATGCCCAGCGCGAGTGGGCCGCCTACATGCTGCGCGAGACGGAATCCCGCCTCGCCGAGCGTCACCCGGGGTTGCGGATCACCACACAGCAGACCGAAGAGCAGGCTGTCCCCGCTCTGCTGGCCGCGGCCGAGAACGCCGACCTGCTGGTCCTCGGCTCTCGGGGCCTCGGCGGACTCGCCGGGTTCCTGGTCGGCTCCGTCGCCCTCGCCGTCGTGGCACGATCCCCGCGGCCCGTCGTCCTCGTACGAGCCGGTGAGAGTGCCGCGGACGAACATCGGCCGGACGCCACGGGGACCCCGTCCACCGCGACCCCGTATCGCGAGGTGGTGCTGGGGCTCGACCTGGAGAACCCGGCAGACGCCGTCATCGGGTTCGCGTTCGAGTCGGCCCAGCATCGCGCGGCCGACCTGCGAGTGGTCCACGGCTGGTCGCTGCCGGCCGCCTACACCTACGGCGCCGCCATGGACGCCGGGCTCAACGACGAGCTGACCGAGCAGGTACGACACCGGCTCACCGATGTGCTGAGGCCGTGGAAGGACAAGTATCCGGGCATCGAGGTGCGTGAGCAGGCCGTCGTCGGCGGCGCGGGCCGCCACCTCGTGCACGCCTCGCGGGACGCGTCCCTGGTCGTCGTCGGCCGGAAGAACCGCCGCTCGCCGGTCGGTGGCCACATCGGCCCGGTGACGCACGCTGCGCTCCAGCACGCCTCCGCGCCGGTCGCGGTGGTCCCGCACGACTGAGCCGAACAGGACGCGCGGACAGCGCTCGGTGAACACGAGGGCGAAGATCGCGATCCCGTTCACCACAGGTGAAGGCGATCCAAAGGAAGAACAGGACCACGTAGTGCGCGATGAGAAGGATCCCTCTCACCAGCCGACAGCGGCGCGTCGCGCGCCGCGCACCCGAACCAGACGATCCCGTGCTCCTGCCCGCTGGCTCGGTTGTTCACTGCCGCTTCGATGTTGTCGAAAATCAGCCGGATCGCGTGCAGCGCCAAGCCGTCGGCGAAGTCGTCAGCGCAGGCTGCTGTTCTGGGTGACCATGACCGGCTTGCCGCCGCGCCGCAGACCGCCGTAGACGGAGGCGAACGCTTGCGCGCCGACCAGATCCCCCGGCACCGGGTAGGCAATCCGATCTGGTCCCTCGTGGGAAGTCGGGGCGCCGGGGCCGTAGGGCCGACCGGCCCTGGCTCTTCGGCCCGGAATCACGCAAGATCTTGCGTAGGTAAGGAACGGTCAGGCCCGGTGGGCGAAGTCCCGGACAGGCGTCAGACGGCGCACGACAAGGAGCATTCGATGGCGGACAGCGAGCGACCCGGACCCGACAACCCGATCCGGGTCTTCCTGCTGGACGACCACGAGGTGGTACGACGCGGGGTGCATGACCTGCTGAACGACGAGCCGGACATCACCGTGGTCGGGGAGGCCGGCACGGTGGAACAGGCCCTCGTTCGGGTTCCGGCGCTGCGCCCGCAGGTGGCGGTGCTCGATGTCCGCCTGCCCGACGGCGACGGAGTGAGCGTGTGCCGCGAGCTCCGCTCGCGCATGCCGGAGCTGGCTTGCCTGATGCTGACCTCGTTCGACGACGAGGAGGCCCTGCTCGACTCGATCATGGCTGGTGCGTCCGGCTACGTGCTGAAGCAGATCCAGGGCTCCGACCTGGTCTCGGCCGTACGCACCGTGGCCGCGGGCCAGTCCCTGCTCGACCCGAGTGCCACTACCCGGCTGATGGCCCGGCTGCGCCAGGACCAGCAACCCGAGGAGAAGCCGGACGCCCTGCCCGGGCTCACCGACCGGGAGCGGAAGATCCTGGCTCTGATCGGCGAGGGCCTGACCAACCGACAGATCGGCCAGCGGCTGTACCTGGCCGAGAAGACGGTCAAGAACCACGTCTCCCGGCTGCTGGCCAAGCTCGGTGTGGAGCGGCGCATCCAGGCCGCCGTGATCGCCACCCAGGCCCAGGACCGCCTCGAGCAAGACGGCCGCTAAGAGGCGCTGACAAAGCCGTTGGACGTGTCGGTGGGTGATCAGGCAGACGGCGAGGCCGAGGAACGCTTCGTGGATGTCGTCGCGTCGTTGCCATCGGATGCGGAGATGGCGGAAGCCGTGCAGCCAGGAGATCGTGCGCAATCCGCTCGCAGGAGCGGCCTCGGTGTGTGACGCAGTCCGGAAAGCCATTGAGGCCCATCGGACCTGCCCCATGACTCCGCCCCTACGGTGGAGAGGTGATCAACCTGATCAACCGCCCAACGGGAGGAGAGCACATGGAGATCATCGCGTACGGCGTCCTCGCGGACGAGGAGCCCCTGCTGCACGACGCATTCGCCCGCGAGTTCGGCGACCGCCATGAACTGCGCTGTCTGCGGCTGTTCCTGAACCGGGACACCGCGCCGACCGCGGCCGGCCACGAGGTGGTGCTCAGCAGCGTCAACGACACCCTGGACGCGAACGTGCTGCACGCGTTGGCCAAGGGCGGCACGAGGATGATCGCTCAGCGGTCCACCGGCTACAACAACATCGACCTGACAGCGGCCGAGGCACTGGGGGTGAGCGTGGCGCGGGTGTCGTTCTACTCGCCGTACTCGGTCGCCGAGTTCGCCTGGGCGCTGGCGCTCGCCGTGGACCGCCGGATCGTGCGGGCCGCGCACCGGACCCGGGAGTTCGACTTCCGGCTCGACGGGCTGATGGGCCGGGACCTGCGCGGCCGGACCGCGGGGGTGGTGGGCACCGGGAAGATCGGGGCCGCGTTCGCGCGGATCGCCCACGGCTTCGGGATGCGGCTGCTGGGCTGGGACGTGGCCGAGAACCCCGACTGTCTGGCCCTGGGAATGAAGTACGTCGAACGGGAGCGGCTGTTTGCCGAGGCGGACCTGGTCAGCCTGCATGTGCCGCTGCTGGAAGACACCCACCACCTCGTTGACGCCCGCATGTTCGCGCTGATGAAGGACGACGCAATCCTGGTCAACTCCAGCCGTGGCGGCCTGGTGGACACCGACGCTCTGCTGGAAACCCTGCGCGCGGGGCGGCTGAGCGGGGTCGGCCTGGACGTGTACGAGGAGGAGGCCGGGGTGTTCTTCCTCGACAAGTCGCTCGAGGTGATGACCGACGAACGCCTCGCGAGGCTGATGACCTTCAACAACGTCCTGGTCACTTCCCATCAGGCGTACTTCACCCGGGACGCTGTGGGCCAGATCGCCGAGACGACCGCGGCCAACGTCATGAACTACTTCGCCGGCCGCACCAGCGACAGCACCCTCGTCCGGCCGTCTGCCGCGTGAGGTTCTGAGCGCCTGCGTGCGGAGCCTGCGATTCGGACCGTGGAGGCTTCCGTGCCGGGTGCGCCCGCCACTCCGCAGTGCCCAGACCTCAACTGGGTCAGGCCGTCGCGCTGGTGGCGGCCTTCCTGGGTGCCGAGCCGTTAACCGCGGTCATCGCCTCGCTGGAGCGGGGCCTGGTAGGACCTTGGGCTGAACACCCCTGCCCGCACCCCTTTTTCCGGCGAGTCGCGGCGGCTCGCCGGCCGAGCCGACTTCGGGGACTGTCAGACGGGCGTACCCGGAACAGCAGCGAACCCGGCGCCACACGCTGCCGCAATGTTCTCCGGGGTGAAGGGCGTCCCGACGACGGTGTCGCACTGGGCGCGGTAGATCACACCGTTGCCGGCCAGCAGGGTGATGAAGAGGTGGCCGGGGTCATCCGACTCGGTGACTGCCAAGGAGGTGTCCACCGTGCAACTGGGAGCGCCGGCGACCAGCGCGAGATTGATCCAGACTCCCGGATTCCGGCTGTCGTTGAGGAAGGCGTGCCCCCAGCGGTCGGTCGCCGCGCGGAACTCCGTCTCGAACAGGTCGCTGCCGCCGAAGTCGACGACGGCGGAGCTGACGTCGCGGCCGACCGGTCCACAGCGGGACCCGCCGTTGAAGCTGGACGCGATGCTGTCGGACAGTTCCTGGGCGAAGGAAACTCCTGAATCGCTGTCCGCAGCCGCGGGTGGGGCCGCGAGAACGCCGACGAGCAGGGCTCCGGAGACTGCCGCAACACCCCTGGCAGTCCAGGCGAGCTTCTTCATTCCTGTTTTCCTCTCCACGAGCGCAAGGTCCGCCGGTCAGGCAGACGGAGAGACAACTCGTTCAGCTTTCACCAGCACGAACATTGCACACGGGCGGTTCCTGATGGGCTTTCAGGAAGCATGCTGAATCGGTGAGATGCCTTTCCATCGCGATAGCGGCAGCGGCTTCATTTCGGGGACGAACGTTCCACCGGCGACGCGGGTGCACGCGCACCATTCCGATTAGTCACTCATGGAGAGCAGGAAGGTGCTCCGAATGGTCCAGAGAGTGCATCAGAGGCAGCATTAGTCTTTGGCTGGCCCTTGCCGCCGTCGAGCGCGAAGAAGAAGCCTCCGCCGATGACGGCCCGCTGCCGGGGTGGCGCCGGTCGGCCTCCAGCAGGACCACCTCGACGAAGGACGCGCCGATGTGGTGCGCTTCTCAGGGCAGGGCACACGGCCGGGCGTCGGTCATGCTGTGGAAGGCGCCCCGGACTTGGACGGCTCCGGGGTGGGCAGCATGACGCTGGGCGCCCGTTCGGCGGCTCGCGCCCGCTGCGTGCGTGGGCTGGGCGGTCGTGGCGTCCGGAGCGAGCGCGGGTCCGTGACTTATGCGGCTCGCCGGGAGCCGGAGGCTGACCGGGGCCGGCCCGCGGCTGTCGGGGCCGACGCCGGTGTGGCCCGCCTTCGGTAGACCAGGTAGGGCCGGGCGAGATATCCGATGGGGGCGCTCCATACGTGGACGAGGCGGGTGAACGGCCAGGCGGCGAAGAGCAGGCAGGCGGTCAGGGCGTGCAACTGGAACAGCAGTGGGGCGCCGGCGATGGCTTCCGGTTGCGGCTGGAGGACGAACAGGCCGCGGAACCATACGGAGACGGTGGAGCGGTAGTCGTAGCCGGCGCCGAACACGTTGTGCGCGGCTGTGGCGCTTATGCCCAGCAGGACGGTGGCGGACAGCAGCGGGAAGAGCAGTTTGTCGCTGCGGTCGGTGCCCAGCCGGATTGATCGTGTCAGCAGCCGACGAGCGCACAGCATGCCGAGTCCGGTGACCATGGCGACGCCCGCCACGGACCCCGCCCAGACGGCCGTGGTGTGGTAAGCGTGCTCGGTGATGCCCACGGCCTCGGTCCAGGTATCAGGAACGGCGAGGCCCACGACATGCCCGGCGATCACCATGAAGGCGCCCAGGTGGAACAGCGGGCTGCCCCAGCGCAGCCAGCGGTGTTCGAGGAGCTGGCTGGTGCGCGAGGTCCAGCCGAACTGGTCCTGGCGGTAGCGCCAGACGTGCCCGACGACGAACACCGCAAGGCAGATGTAGGGGACGGCGACCCACAGGAGAAGATTTGCGCCGCTGGTGGAAGCGGCGGCCGGAGGGGCGGGGACGGCGCTCATCGGGGGCCTTCCGTACGGCTGGTCGGAGCGGGTGGCACGCAAGTCGACGGGGCGGGCGCCGGCGGCACGAAGGTGCCCGGAGGGGCGAACTCGCCGTCTCCGTACGTCCCGTAGGGGTCGAGGCCGACCTCCTCGTTCGCCGGGCCCTCGGCGACGAGCTGGGCCACCGCCGCGCGGTCGGCCTCGGTGGGCGGCGGCAGCAGGGTGAGCAGCGCGCCCAGGACGTGCCGGTACGGGGAGTCGGCGTCGGTCAGTGCCTGGTGGATCAGCTCCAGCCCGCGTCGGTGCTGGCGCAGTGGTGCCTCGCCACCACCCGGGCCTACGAGGGCGGCGAACTCGAGCACGACCGGCAGGTGGTCGGGCAGTTCGCCGCCGCCGGTGTCCCAGCCCGCGGCCCTGTACCGCTGGTTGAGGGTGAGCAGGGCCATGCCCCGGCGGCGGGTGTCGCCGTGCAGGTAGTAGGTGAGGTAGAGGCTGCTCTTGCGGCGTAGGTCGAACATCTCGACGTAGTGGCGCTCCAGCGCGTCGGGAGTTTGTGCGGCGAACCATGTGGTGAACCGGGCCAGGTGTTCCGCCGCGGGCGTGGCCGGAAGGGCCTCCACTACGGTTGTCAACTCCGTGCGTGCCGCGGTTAGTTCGGAGTCGGGGTACTGCAGGAGCAACGACACGAGCCGCAGTATCAGGGCTCGGCCGGTCGTCTCCTCAGGTGTGAGCCGGGCCGCGCGGCGTACGGCTGCCCGGACGCGGGTGCGGACGAGGGCGGGAATGGTTGCGGGCAGCGGACTCACAGGTGGCCTCCGGTGGGGGCTTTTGGCGTACGGCGGCGCAGGGTGGGGATGCCGAGCATCACGCGGCGGCCGTCGGCGGGCTGCGGGTCGCCGGAGGACTCGACCGGGCAGCGGTTCTCCATCGCGGTCAGCGCGGCGGCGTCCTCCTTGTGCGCGGCCGGGACGACATAGCGGTCGGCATACTTGGCGACGGCGAGGAGCCGGTGCAGGTCCTCCGCCTGCCGGGCGGTGAGCCCGACCGCCTTCAGCGCCGTCTCGTCGCCGGCCTCGCCGAGGGTGCGTTCGCGCATGTATGAGCGCAGGGCGGTGAGCTTCATCAGGACGCCGGCGACGACGTCGGTGTCTCCGGCGGTGAACAGTTCCGCCAGGTACTCCAGTGGGATGCGCAGGCGGGTGACGGCGGCGAAGACGTGGTCGGGGTCGTCCTGGTTGCCGCCCGCCGCGTCGACGGCGTCCAGGACGGGGGAGAGCGGGGGCACGTACCAGACCATCGGCATGGTCCGGTACTCCGGGTGCAGCGGCAGGGCCACCTTGTACCGCATCACCAGGTCGTGGACCGGGGATCGGCGGGCGGCGTCCAGCCAGTCCTCGGGGATACCCGACTCGCGTGCTGCCGCGCGGACTTCGGGGTCGTGCGGGTCGAGGAACACCCCGCGCTGAGCGTCCAGCAGGTCGTGGTCGTCCGGGGTGGCCGCGGCCTCGCCGACCCGGTCGGCGTCGTAGAGCAGCAGGCCGAGGTAGCGCAGGCGGCCGACGCAGGTCTCGGAACAGACGGTGGGCTGGCCGGCCTCGACGCGGGGGAAGCAGAAGGTGCACTTCTCGGCTTTGCCGGTGGCGTGGTTGACGTACACCTTCTTGTACGGGCACGCGGTTACGCACATGCGCCAGCCCCGGCACCGGTCCTGGTCGACGAGAACGATGCCGTCCTCGACCCGCTTGTACATCGCGCCCGACGGGCAGGCGGAGACGCAGGCCGGGTTGAGGCAGTGCTCGCACAGGCGGGGCAGGTGGAAGAGGAAGGTCTGCTCGAACTCGAACTTCACCTTCTCCGCCCATTCCCCGCTGAGGTTGGGGTCGCCGGCGGCGTTCTCGGGTGCGCCGCCCAGGCCGTCCTCCCAGTTGGCCCCCCAGGTGATGGCGGTGGGCTTGCCGGTGAGGACCGAGCGAGGCCGGGCGACGGGCATGTCCGGACCGGCCGGGGCGTTGACCAGGTTGTCGTAGTCGTAGGTGACCGGCTCGTAGTAGTCCTCGATGGCCGGCAGGTCGGGGTTGGAGAACAGCGACAGCAGCCGCTTGATCCGGCCCCCGGAGCGCAGGACGAGACGCCCGCGCTTGTCGAGCATCCAGCCGCCCTTCCAGTGCTCCTGGTCCTCGTAGCGGCGCGGGTAGCCGACACCGGGCTTGGTCTCGACGTTGTTGAACCAGGCGTACTCGACACCCGTGCGGTTGGTCCACGTCTGCTTGCAGGTGACGGAGCAGGTGTGGCAGCCGATGCACTTGTCGAGGTTCATCACCATCGCGATCTGTGCCATGACGCGCATGTCAGTACTCCACTTGCTGGCTGCGGCGGCGGATGACGGTGACCTCGTCGCGCTGGTTGCCGGTCGGGCCGTAGTAGTTGAAGGCGTACGTGAATTGCGCATAGCCACCCGCGAGATGGGTGGGCTTGAGCAACAGCCGCGTGAGGGAGTTGTGGATGCCGCCGCGCTTCCCGCTGACCTCGGTCTTCGGCACGTTCACGTTGCGGTCCTGGGCGTGGTACATGTACACGGTGCCCTCCGGCATGCGGTGCGTGACCACGGCCCGGGCGGCGACGACGCCGTTGCGGTTGTACGCCTCGATCCACTCGTTGTCCTTCACGCCGATCTTCTCGGCGTCCTGCGACGACATCCAGATCGTGGGTCCGCCCCGGGACAGATCGAGCATGTACTTGTTGTCCTGGTAGTTCGAGTGGATGGACCATTTCGAGTGCGGGGTCAGGTAGCGGACCGTCACTTCCGCCCGGCCGTCCTCGCGCAGATGCTCGTCGCCGTAGTGCCGGGGCGTGTTCAACGGGGGCCGGTAGACGGGCAGTTGTTCGCCCAGCTCGGCCATCCAGTCGTGCTGGACGAAGAAGTGCTGGCGGCCAGTGAGGGTGTGCCAGGGCTTCTTGTGCTCGGTGTTGATGACGAACGGGGAGTAGCGGCGGCCTCCGGTCTCCGAGCCGGACCACTCGTAGGACGTGATCACGGAGCGGGGCTGGGTGCGGGTGTCGGCGAAGGTGATCCGTTCTGCCTCGCGTTCGGAGGCGAGTTCCACCAATCCCTCGCTGCCGGTCTGCCGCTCGAGCTCCTTGAAGCCCTCGGTGGCCAGACGGCCGTTGGTGGTGCCGGACAGGGCGAGGATCGCTTCGCACATGTGGGACGCGGTGGCGAGGGAGGGCCGTCCGGCGGCGACTCCGTCCCTGACGGTGCCGTTGCGGTGCCGGAGGTCGTCGATCTCCTGGTTCGGGTGGACGGTGACGCCCTTGGTGGTGGTGCCCAGAGTGTCCAGCAGCGGGCCGACAGCGCGCATCTTCTGCGCGGTCGCGGCGTAGTCCCGCTCGATGACGACGAGCTTGGGCATGGTGCGGCCCGGGATCGGCTCGCACTCCCCGTTCTTCCAGTCCCGCACAACGCCGCCCGGCTGGGCGAGCTCGTCGGGGGTGTCGTGCAGCAGCGGCACCGCCAGGACGTCGGTACGCGTCCCCAGATGCTCGGCCGCCAGCTCGCTGAACCTGTCGGCAATCGTGAGGAAGCTGTCGTAGTCGGTGCGGGCCTGCCAGGGCGGGGCGATGGCCGGGGTGAAGGCGTGCACGAAGGGGTGCATGTCCGTGCTGGACAGATCGTCCTTCTCGTACCAGGTCGCCGCCGGCAGGACCACGTCGGAGAGCAGCCCGGTGGAGGTCATCCGGAAGTCCATCGTGACCAGCAGGTCGAGCTTGCCCTCGGGCGCCTCGTCTCGCCACACCACGTCCTTCGGCCGGTGCTCGGGCGGGGTCTCCTCGGAGCGGACCGCCGCGTCCGTGCCCAGCAGATGGCGCAGGAAGTACTCGTTGCCCTTGCCGGACGAGCCCAGCAGGTTCGCCCGCCACACGGTCAGCACCCGCGGGAAGTTGGCCGGGTCGTCGGGGTCCTCGACGGCGAACCGCAGGCGCCCCGACTTCAGCTCGTCGACGATGTGCTCGGCGACCGGACGACCTTGGGCGGCCGCCTCGTCTGTCAGGTCGAGCGGGTTGCGGTTGAAGCCGGGATGACCGGGTGTCCAGCCCAGGCGTACGGCCTGTGCCAGGCAGTCGGCGAACCCCTTGCCCTTGAACCGCCCTTCCCCCAGTGGGGAGGCCAGTTCGTCGGGTCCGAACGCCTCGTAGCGCCACTGGTCGGTGTTGAGGTACCAGTAGGAGGTTCCGGCCATGTGGCGGGTGGGCCGCTGCCAGTCGAAGGCGAACGACAGGTGCTGCTGCCCGGTGACCGGGCGGACCTTCTCCTGGCCGACGTAGTGGGCCCAGCCGCCGCCGTTGACGCCCTGACAGCCGGTCAGCGTGGTCAGCGCCAGGAAGGCGCGGTAGATGGTGTCCGAGTGGAACCAGTGGTTGGTGCCCGCCCCCATCGCGATCATGGAACGGCCGTTGGTGCGCTCGGCACTGCGGGCGAACTCGCGGGCGATCCGGGCCGCCTGCTCGGCCGGCACCGACGTGATCGTCTCCTGCCAGGCCGGGGTGTATGGCTCGGACGCGTCCTCGTACGACGACGGCCAGCTGCCCGGGAGGCCGGGACGCTTCACCCCGTACTGGGCGAGCATCAGGTCGAAGACAGTGGTGACGAGGCGTCCGCCGATCCGGCGGACCGGAACGCCGCGCAGCATCACCGATCCGCCCTCGGTGGTCCCCTCGTCGAACCGAGGCAGGGCGACGGTCGCGGTGTCCTCGGCCGACTCCAGCAGGCTCAACTCGGGCACGACGTCACCCAGGCCGAGGTTCCAGCGGCCCTGTTCCTCCTTCGCCCAGCGGAAGCCGAGCGAACCGTTCGGGACTACGGGTTCGCCGGTGACGCCATCGAGGACGACCGTCTTGGACTCGGCGTGCTCCTCGTCCTGGCCCAGGTCGTCCGCCGTGAGGAACCCGTCCGGGACGAGACCGCGCTCGTGCTCGCGCAGGGTCACCAGGAACGGCGCGTCGGTGAACTTGCGCAGGTAGCCCTGGAAGTAGGGCACTTCGCGGTCGACAAGGAACTCGCGCAGGATTACATGCCCCATGGCCATCGCGAGCGCGCCGTCCGTGCCGGGGTGAGGGGCCAGCCACTCGTCGGCGTGCTTGACGTTGTCGGCGTAGTCGGGGCTGACCGCGACCACCTTCGTGCCGTTGTAGCGGGTCTCGGTGAGGAAGTGCGCGTCGGGCGTGCGGGTCACGGGGATGTTGGAACCCCACATGATCAGATAGCGCGCGTTCCACCAGTCCGCGGCCTCCGGTACGTCCGTCTGGTCGCCGAAGACCTGCGGTGAGGCGATCGGCAGGTCGGCGTACCAGTCGTAGAAGGAGAGCAGCGTGCCGCCGATCAGCGACATGAAGCGGGCACCGGCCGCGAAGGAGGCCATCGACATGGCCGGGATCGGGGAGAAGCCGGCGACGCGGTCGGGGCCGTACGCCTTGATGGTGTGGACCTGGGCGGCGGCGATCAGCTCGGACACTTCGTCCCAGTCGGCGCGCACCAGGCCGCCTTTGCCGCGCGCCCGCTTGTAGGCACGGGCCTTCGCGGGGTCGGAGTTGATCTCGGCCCAGGCCGCCACCGGGTCGCCGAGCCGTTTGCGGGCCTCGCGCCACAACTTCAGCAGTGCCCCGCGCACGTAGGGGTAGCGGACCCGGCTGGGCGAGTAGGTGTACCAGGAGAACGACGCGCCGCGGGGGCAGCCGCGCGGCTCGTACTCGGGGCAGTCGGCGCCGATCGACGGGTAGTCGGTGGCCTGGTGCTCCCAGGTGATGATCCCGTCCTTGACGTACACCATCCACGAGCAGGAGCCGGTGCAGTTCACGCCGTGCGTGGAACGCACCACCTTGTCGTGGGACCAGCGGTCCCGGTAGAAGCCTTCCCACGTGCCGTCGGCCTCACCGAACACGGCGCGCCCGTCGGCCGACACCTCGCTGCGGGTGAGCAGCCTGCGGGCGGCCAGCGGCCAGCCTTCACCGGCGCTTGACGCCTTGCGCCATGCCTTTTGATCGTTCTCCATGGCCGGGAACGCTATGTGGTGCCGACCTTGGTGCACCTGGGGCTGGCGGTCCCTGCCACATGGCCTTCCGGCCCACTCCGGGGCGGCCGCAACAGGGACCAATGGCCCCGGTGCCGGGTCCGGTCGGACGGGGAGTCGGGCAGGCCCTTCATGCGTGCTGGGCATTGATCGAGGCGCAGATGCCCATCTGTCAGGTACGACCGCATCCCGCGCCTGTTCCGGGGGCCGTTCCCCCGTCCCCGGCTGCCGCAGGCGCAGCGCATACGGCGCGTGTCGTGCGTCGTCCGGCTCGTCAATCGAGGTCGCATGGCCCGCTGTGAGGGGCCGGTCAACCCTCCCCAGGAGCGGGACAACCGCGGAGGGTTGACGCATACGAGGGAGAGCATGATGAAGGAGCCGAGATACAGACCCGGGATCGACGCCACAGTCGTTCAGGCCCTGCTGGCCGCGGCGGTGGCGGCACCGTCGATCCACAACACCCAACCCTGGCGGTTCCGTCTGGATCCGGACAGCCGGTCGATCGAGGTCCGTGTCGACCAGGAACGAGCATTGCCCAAGGCCGACCCGGAGCGGCGGGCCCAGTACCTGTCGGTGGGTGCGGCCGTCTTCAACCTCCGCTTGGCCGCTGCGCATCTGGGGTGGAACCCCGTCGTGCGGCTGCTCCCCGCCACGGACGATCCCGATCTGCTGGCCACGGTACAACTGACGGTCGAGCCTGAGGCCGACGGGCAGCCGTCCCTGGACGGTCTGTATGAGGCCATCGAGCGGCGCCACACGAGTCGGATGCCCTTCACCGGCCGACCGGTGCCGGAGCCGATCGTGACGGAGATGATCGGCTCGGCCCGGATCGAGGGTGCGCACCTGGACGTCCCCGACATCGTGGGGACCCGGCGCCTGTTGCGCCTGACCGAGGCGGCCGAGGCCCGCAACGCGGGCCACCCGGGCCGCATGGCCGAGACACGCACCTGGGTCACCGCCCCGGGGGCGGACACCTCCTACGGCATTCCCATGACAGCCCTGGGCCCCGGGGACGCGTCCGGGCGGATGCCGGTGCGGGACTTCACCGGAGAGCTCTCGGCGCCACGCCTGCCTGCCCTGCGTTTCGAACGCCACGCCCAGGTGGCCTTGCTGTCGACCGCGCGTGACCGGCGGCAGGACTGGTTGGGGGCGGGTCAGGCCCTTCAGCGCGTGCTGCTCACGGCGACCCGGCGCGGGGTGCGCACCTCGATGCTGCACCAGGCGATGGAGTGGCCGGACCTGCGTGCGGCGATGGCCGGAACGAGGCAGCGGAGCTGCCCGCAGCTGCTGATCCGCTTCGGGTACGGCCCGGACGGCGGCAGAACCCCCCGCGCGTCTGCATACCCTGTGCCTGGTTCCGTCGCGGGGCCGGAGCCGTAGGCCCTCATATGAGGACCGAGCACGACACGAGGCTGAGCCGACGGACTGCCTCCGCGCCGTCGGCTCGCGCCGTGTCTGCGCGGCAGGCGTCAGAACCAGGCGGTCGCTGCGGGTTGCGGCTCACTGCGTGCCGCGCGCTCCCGTGAGCTCGCGTCCGGTGACCATCTCGGACTCGATCCGTACGAACACCGCTTCCTGCAAGGGCATCCAGGAGCTGGGGCCGCTCTGCGACAGGCGTTCGTGCTCGGCGGGGTCGGTCACCACGGTGGCCCGTCCGGTGACGACCACGCTCCAGCCGGACCGGGTCGCCGCGTCGAATTCGTCCGCCTCGAAGGCGACCACGACGCCGCCGATGGCGCGTACGAGGTCCGAGCCCGGCGAGGTGCAGAGCAGGACGGAAGTGTCCGTGTCCAGGGAGAAGTTGATGGGCAGGACCGCGGGCAGTGCCTGCCGGGTGTACACCACGCGGCCGACAGGCACCTTGGTCAGCAAGCGCAGGCACTCCTGCCGGTCGAGTGCGCGAAAGCCGTCGTTCTGGGACATCAGTCCATGGTCCCCGCAGGCGCTGCGAGGGGGTAGGGCCGACCGGCCCTCCTTTTGAGAGATCCATTGGGAGCTCCGACCGAGGCTGCTGTTGGCGGAGACCGGGCCGGCAACCCGGTGCGCGGGGCGGTGGGAGCCGGGAGGGACGGCCGGACCCGAATCCAGGGCCTGCTGTCCGCCGATAGGGACCCATGGCCCATCCCGTCGGTGAGTCCGGATGCGGACAGTGGTTACGGGACGCCGCCTGGCAGGCAAGGGGCCTGCTGTGCGCGTGTGATCCCGGTGGCGCTGTTCCACCATGAAGAGGAAAGGGACGGACACCATGGTCCAGTCGTTGAAGTCGAAGAGCGGGAGTTCGCCGTCAGGTGCTCCGGTCGGCCGGGCGTGGCTGATGCTGGCTCTGGCCACGGTCGGTTTCGGTGTGAACTTCTGGGCGTGGGCGCTGCTGAGCCCGCTGGGCCCGCGGTTCAAGGACGGCCTGGACCTGTCGTCGTTCGAGCAGTCGCTGCTGGTGGCGGTGCCGGTCGTGGTCGGTTCCCTGGGCCGGATTCCGGTGGGCGCGCTGACCGACCGGTTCGGCGGCCGGATCATGTTCCCGATCGTGTCGGCGGTCACCATCGTGCCGGTGCTCTACCTCGGCCTGGCCGGGCACTCCTCCCTCGCGGCGCTGCTGATCGGCGGGTTCTTCCTCGGCATCGCCGGCACCGCCTTCGCCGTCGGCGTGCCCTTCGTCAACGCCTGGTTCCCGCCCGAGCGCCGCGGCCTGGCCATCGGCGTCTTCGGCGCCGGCATGGGCGGCACCGCCATCAGCGCCCTGACCACCGTGAAGCTGGTCGACGCGAACAGCATGTCGACCCCGTTCCTGATCACCGCCGCGGTCCTGGCCGTGTACGTCGTGGCCGCCGCGCTGCTGCTGCGCGACGCCCCCGGCCGCACCGTGCCGACCGAGCGGCTGGCCCGCCGACTGGCCGCCACCGCCCGCCTCGGAATCACCTGGCAGGCATCCGCCCTGTACGCGGTCGCGTTCGGCGGTTACGTGGCCTTCTCCGTCTACCTGCCCACCTACCTCAAGACCGGCTACGGCCTGACCCAGGCGGACGCCGCGAACCGCATGGCCGGCTTCGTGCTGCTGGCGGTCACGATGCGCCCGATCGGCGGCTGGCTGTCCGACCGGCTGGGCCCGGTCCGGGTACTGGCCGGCTCGCTGGCCGTGGTCGTGGCCGGAGCGGTCGTGCAGTCGTTCACCCCGGCGCTGGCCCCGGTGGGGACCATCGCCTTCCTGGCCATGGCCGCCGCGCTCGGCGCGGGCAGCGGGGCGACCTTCGCCCTGGTGGCCCTGCGGACCCCGGCGGACCAGGTCGGCTCGGTCACCGGCGTGGTCGGCGCAGCGGGAGGCCTGGGCGGCTTCCTGCCGCCGCTGGTCATGGGCTCGCTGTACGGCGAGTACGGGACGTACGCGGCCGGTCTCGCCCTGCTCGCGATCGTTGCCGCCGCGGCGCTGGCCTTCACCCTCACACGTGTCCGCGCCGCAGCCGAAGGCGGCAAGCGGAAGCCGCCTACCGGCGGTCGGCGCGAGCACCGCACCGCCGGCACTACGGCGTAGGGGCGAGCGGACGAAACCAAGGGGAACGAAGGACACGGAGAAGACCGGTGTGCGAGTACTGCGGATGCCAGTGTCTGGCGTCGATCGACGAGCTGACCCGTGAGCACGACGAGGTGGTCCGCCTGATCAGCCACCTCCGCCCCGCCCACCAAGAGGGCGGGGTGGCCCGGATGGCGGAGGTCGCCCGGGAGATCGTGGCAGTGCTCGGCCCGCATACCGAGGTCGAGGAGCATGGCCTGTTCCCCGCTCTGGCCGGGGACTTTCCCGAGCAGATCGCCTCCCTGGAGGCCGAGCACCGCCGCATCGAGTCGGTGCTCGGCGAGGCCGCCGACGGCGCGACGCCGTCGGACCCGGCCTGGCCGGACCGGCTGATGGAGGTGATGGCCATGCTGCGCGACCACATCCTCAAGGAGCAGGACGGCGTCTTCCCGGCCGCACTCGCGAACCTGAACACCGAGGAGTGGGAGGCGGTTGAGGCTGTGCGCACCGAGGTGGGCGGTGCCCTGTCCCGGCCGGCCGCCTGACCGGGCCACGATCCAGTCCTCTCGGGTCCACACCGACCAGAGCCCGCACCCCCGCTCATTCCGGGCGGGGGTGCGGGTAGCCGCCGGCATGGCTTTCTGGAGTCAGGGTGACCGCCCCTGCACGCCGACGATCTCTACCAGGCCACATTGTCCGTGGTGTGGCTGTTGACCTTCGGGTGGGCAGCGGTCGTAGAGTCGTGTGCGGCCGGAACCGATCACGATTTCCAACGGGCCCGCGGTGCCCGGGGCGGAGTGGCACGGTGAGCGCGGAGATCAGCCCGGGACGGGCAGGTATGGACAGTGATCTGGCGGAGGCCCTGGTGCGCTCCCGCCGGTTCTTCACCCGGGCGGAGGTCTCCGACGACCTGCGCTCGCTGCACCGTAAGGGCGGCCGGCAGGCGGACGAGTTCTACCGGGACCGCTGGTCGCACGACAAGGTGGTGCGTTCCACCCACGGCGTGAACTGCACCGGCTCCTGCTCGTGGAAGGTGTACGTCAAGGACGGCATCATCACCTGGGAGGCCCAGCAGACCGACTACCCGTCGGTCGGGCCCGACCGCCCCGAGTACGAGCCACGCGGCTGCCCGCGCGGCGCCGCCTTCTCCTGGTACACCTACTCGCCGACCCGCGTGCGCTACCCGTACGTCCGGGGCGTGCTGCTGCAGATGTACCGGGAGGCCAAGGCCCGCCTCGGCGACCCGGTGGCCGCCTGGGCGGACATCGTCTCCGACCCCGAACGAGCCCGCCGCTACAAGCAGGTGCGCGGCAAGGGCGGCCTGGTGCGGGCAAGCTGGGACGAGGCGACCGAGATGGTCGCCGCCGCGCACGTGCACACCATCAAGGAGTACGGTCCGGACCGGCTGGCCGGGTTCTCGCCGATCCCGGCGATGTCGATGGTCTCGCACGCCGCCGGCGCACGGTTCTACTCGCTGCTCGGCGGCGTGATGCTGTCGTTCTACGACTGGTACGCCGACCTGCCGGTGGCCTCCCCGCAGGTCTTCGGCGACCAGACCGACGTACCGGAGTCGGGGGACTGGTGGGACGCCGGGTACCTGATCATGTGGGGCTCCAATCTGCCGGTGACCCGCACGCCGGACGCGCACTGGATGGCCGAGGCCCGCTACCGGGGACAGAAGGTCGTCGCGGTGGCGCCGGACTACGCGGACAACGTGAAGTTCGCCGACGAGTGGCTGCCCGCCCAGCCGGGCACCGACGGTGCCCTGGCGATGGCCATGGGGCATGTGATCCTCAGGGAGTTCTTCGTCGACCGGGCCACCCCGTATTTCACCGGCTACATCAAGCAGTACACGGATCTGCCGTTCCTGGTTGCTCTCGACGAGGCAGAGGGCGAGCCGGGCACCTACACGCCGGGCAAGTTCCTGACCGCCGCCGACCTCGGGGGCGAGGCTGCTGCGGCCGAGCACGGGGAGTTTCGGACCGTGCTGCTCGACGCCGTTACCGGGCAGCCGGTGGTGCCGAACGGCACACTCGGCGACCGCTATGGCGAATCCGGCGCCGGGAAATGGAACCTGGACCTCGGCGACACCGACCCGCTGCTGTCCGCTGAGGGCGGCGGCGAGGCCCCGGTCGCCGTCGACCTGCCCCGCTTCGACGCCCCCGGCGGCGGGTCGGGACGGTTGCGGCGAGGGGTGCCGGTGCGAAGGGTGGCCGGGCGGCTGGTGACAACGGTGTATGACCTGCTGCTGGCCCAGTACGGGGTGGCCCGCGAAGGGCTGCCCGGCCGGTGGCCGTCCTCGTACGAGGACGCGGAGGTGCCGTACACCCCGGCCTGGCAGGAGGCGATCACAGGCGTGGACGCGGACCGTGCGGCCCGTATCGCCCGGGAGTTCGCCGCGAACGCCGAGGAGTCCGGCGGCCGTTCGATGATCATCATGGGGGCGGGGACGAACCACTGGTTCCACTCCGACACCATCTACCGGGCGTTCTTGGCCCTGACCACACTGACGGGCTGCCAGGGCGTCAACGGCGGCGGCTGGGCCCACTACGTCGGCCAGGAGAAGGTCCGCCCGATCACCGGCTACTCGGCAATCGCGACCGCCGCCGACTGGCACCGTCCGGCCCGGCAGATGATCCAGACCGCCTACTGGTACCTGCACGGCGACCAGTTCCGCTACGACCCGTTCTCCGCCGACACTCTCGCGGCGGCGGGTCCGGGCAGCCCGTTCGCCGGCAAGACCACGGCGGATGTCATCGCGCAGTCGGCGCGGATGGGGTGGATGCCTTCGTATCCGACCTTCGACCGCAACCCCCTCGATCTGGCCGACGAGGCCGAGGCGGCAGGGCGCGGCGTGGGGGAGCACGTGGTGGAGGAGCTCAAGGCGGGGCGACTGGGCTTCGCGGGCGAGGACCCGGACGCTCCGGAGAACTTCCCGCGGGTGCTGACCATCTGGCGGGCCAACCTGCTGGGCTCCTCGGCCAAGGGCAACGAGTACTTCCTCAAGCACCTGCTGGGCACCGACCACGCGGTCCGGGCGACCGAGGCGCCGCCTGACGCCCGCCCACGGGATGTGGTGTGGCGGGAGGAGGCCCCCGAGGGCAAGCTCGACCTGCTGCTGACCCTGGACTTCCGCATGACCAGCACCACGGTGTTCTCCGATGTGGTGCTGCCGGCTGCCACCTGGTACGAGAAGCACGACCTGTCCAGTACCGACATGCACCCCTTCGTGCACGCCTTCAACCCGGCGATCGCACCACCGTGGCAGACCCGCACCGACTGGGACGCCTTCCACACCCTGGCAAAGGAGTTCAGCCGTCAGGCCGCCGACCACCTGGGCGTACGCAAGGACGTGGTCGCCGCCCCGCTGCTGCACGACACCCCGGACGAACTGGCCAATCCGCGCGGAGTTGTACGGGACTGGAAGGCCGGGGAGTGCGAGCCCGTGCCCGGCCGCACCATGCCCAAGCTGATCAGGGTCGAGCGTGACTACGGCGCGGTGGCCGAGAAGATGGGTGCGCTCGGCCCGCTGCTGGACAGCCTGGGTGCCACCACCAAGGGCGTCACCTTCAAGCTGGAGCGGGAGCTGGAGTACCTGCGGCACAAGAACGGCACCGTGCGCGGCGGGGCGGCCGACGGACGTCCTTCGATCGCCCGTGACGTGCACGCCTGCGAGGCGATCCTCGCGATGTCCGGCACCACCAACGGCCATCTGGCCACCCAGGGCTTCCACACCGTGGAGGCGCGTACCGGGACCCGGCTGGCCGATCTGGCCGCCGAGCACGAGGGCAAGCAGATCACCTTCGCGGACACCCAGGCCGCACCTGTGCCCGTCATCACGTCCCCGGAGTGGTCCGGTTCGGAGACGGGCGGGCGCCGATACTCGCCGTTCACCGTCAACGTCGAGCGCCTCAAACCCTGGCACACGCTCACCGGGCGGCAGCACTTCTATCTCGATCACGACTGGATGACCGCGCTGGGCGAGCAACTACCCGTCTACCGGCCCCCGTTGAACATGAACGCCCTGTTCGACGAGCCCCGCATCGGCGAGACGGGCGAACTCGGCGTGACTGTCCGCTATCTGACGCCGCACAACAAGTGGTCGATCCATTCCGAGTACCAGGACAACCTGTTCATGCTCTCCTTGTCCCGGGGCGGACCGACCATCTGGATGAGCAAGGAGGACGCGGCGAAGATCGGAGTGCACGACAACGACTGGGTCGAGGCGGTCAACCGCAACGGCGTGGTCGCCGCCCGCGCGATCGTCTCGCACCGCATGCCGGAAGGCACGGTCTACATGCACCACGCCCAGGACCGGCTGATCGACGTGCCCCGCACGGAGACCACCGGCCGTCGGGGAGGTATCCACAACTCCCTGACCCGCCTGCTGATCAAGCCGAGCCATCTGATCGGCGGCTACGCCCAGTTGTCGTACGCCTTCAACTACCTCGGCCCGACGGGCAATCAGCGCGACGAGGTCACCGTCATCCGGCGCCGCACCAACCAGGAGGTGACCTACTGATGCGTGTCATGGCCCAGATGGCGATGGTAATGAACCTTGACAAGTGCATCGGCTGCCACACCTGCTCGGTCACCTGCAAGCAGGCGTGGACCAACCGCACCGGCGTCGAGTACGTGTGGTTCAACAACGTCGAAACGCGGCCCGGCCAGGGCTATCCGCGCCGCTACGAGGACCAGGAGAAGTGGCGCGGCGGCTGGGAGATCAACAAGCGCGGGAAACTGGCACTGAAGTCGGGCGGCCGGTTCAAAAAGCTGATCACGATCTTCTCCAACCCTGTGCTGCCCACGCTTGACGACTACTACCAGCCCTGGACCTACGACTACGAGACCCTGACCAACGCCCCGCTGCAGGAGCACACCCCCGTCGCCCGCCCCAAGTCGTTGATCACCGGCAAGGACATGAAGATCTCCTGGTCGGCGAACTGGGACGACGACCTCGGCGGCTCGGCCGACCACGGCGAGAAGGACGTGCTGTTGAACCAGGTCTCGGAGAAGATCAGGTTCGAGTTCGAGCAGACCTTCATGTTCTATCTGCCGAGGATCTGCGAGCACTGCCTCAACCCGTCCTGCGCGGCTTCCTGCCCCTCCGGCGCGATCTACAAGCGGGAGGAGGACGGCATCGTCCTGGTCGACCAGGACCGCTGCCGCGGCTGGCGGATGTGCGTGACCGGATGCCCGTACAAGAAGATCTACTTCAACCACCGCACCGGCAAGGCCGAGAAGTGCACCTTCTGTTTCCCGCGCGTCGAGGTCGGCCTGCCCACTGTCTGCTCGGAGACCTGCGTCGGCCGGCTGCGCTATATCGGCCTCGTCCTCTACGACGCCGACAAGGTACTGGAAGCGGCATCCACTCCCGATGACACCGATCTGTACGAGGCACAGCGCGGCGTCTTCCTCGACCCGAACGACCCGCAGGTCGCGCGGGAGGCGGAGAAGGCCGGCATCCCCCGCGACTGGATCGACGCAGCCCAACGCTCCCCGATCCACGCCCTGATCACCACCTACAAGGTGGCCCTGCCGCTGCACCCGGAGTACCGCACCATGCCCATGGTCTGGTACATCCCGCCTCTGTCACCGGTCGTCGACGCAGTCCGCGACACCGGCGAGGACGCCGAGAACCACCGCAACCTCTTCGCCGCCGTCGACGCCCTGCGCATCCCCGTCGACTACCTCGCCCAACTGTTCACCGCAGGCGACCCGGCCCCCGTGGACGCGGCGCTGCGCCGCCTGGCGGCCATGCGCTCCTACATGCGCGACATCAACCTCGGCCGCGAGCCCGACGCCGCCATCCCCGAGGCGGTCGGCATGGGCGAGGAGCAGCTGTACGACATGTACCGGCTGCTGGCCCTGGCCAAGTACGACGAGCGGTACGTCATCCCGCCCGCACACGCAGAACAGGCTCACAAACTCGAAGAGCTCGCCACCGAGTGCAGCCTCGACTACGAGGGCGGCCCTGGTATGGGTGGCTCCGGCCCCTTCGGCGAGACCTCCGGCGGCGCCGCCCCGATCGCCGTGGAGAACTTCCACGTCCTGCGTGACCGGCAGACCTCCGACACCCCGGCCACCCCCACCGACAAGGCCACCCGCGTCAACCTCCTCAACTGGGACGGCAAGGGCGCCCCGCCCGGCCTGTTCCCGGACCAACCATCCGGCGGCGGCAGCGGTGCCGGCGGGAACAGCGGCGGGGAGGTCGAGCCGAAGCCATGAAAACCTCGAAAAGAAAACCCGCGCGACCAGGACGCACCGAGCACTGGCACCCCGCAGCCTGGCAGGCCCAGTCCCTGCTGCTCGCCTACCCCGACGAGCAGTTCGAGCAGCGCCTGGCCCTTGCCGGCCGGGTCGCGGCCACCCTGCCGGAACCGGTCGCCCGCCCCCTGCTCCGGTTCACCGCACACACCGAGGAGACCACCCCTGCCGACCTGGCCACCGCCTACGTGGCCACCTTCGACCACCGCAAACGCTGCTGCCCGTACCTGACGTACTACGCGCACGGCGACACCAGGAAGCGCGGCATTGGCCTGCTGCGGCTGAAGCAGACCTACGCGGCGGCCGGCTGGCGCCTGGGCGACGACGAACTGCCCGACCACCTCGCCGTCGTCCTCGAGTTCGCCGCCACCGACCCCGCGACCGGAGCCCGTCTGCTCACCGAGCACCGTGCCGGCCTGGAACTGCTGCGCCTGGCCCTGAACGACGACGGCTCGCCCTGGGCGCACATCCTGGACTCCGTCTCCGCCACCCTGCCGGCCCTGGCCGGCGACGACCGCGAAGCCGTCATGCGCCTGGCCGCCCAGGGACCGCCCGAGGAACAGGTCGGCCTCGACCCGTACGCGTCTCCTGTGTTCCTGCCCGACCCCGTTGTAGGAGGTCCCCGATGACCGCGCCCGCGCGGCCCCTCACGCTGGCGGCCGAGGTCGGCACCGACGGCATCCTGCTGTGGGTCGCCCTGCCCTACGTCGCGGTGGCAGTCTTCGTCCTCGGCCACATCTGGCGCTACCGCTACGACAAGTTCGGCTGGACCACCCGCTCCTCCCAGCTTTACGAGAACCGTCTGCTGCGTATCGGCAGCCCGCTGTTCCACTTCGGCATCCTCGTCGTGCTCCTCGGCCACATCGGCGGCCTGGTCATCCCCAAGAGCTGGACCGAAGCGGCTGGCGTCAGCGAGCACACGTACCACATCGGCGCGGTCGTCCTCGGCACGATCGCGGGCGTGGCCACACTCGGCGGGCTGGCCATCCTGATCTACCGGCGCCGCACCGTCGGCCCTGTCTTCTCCGCCACCACCCGCAACGACAAGGCCATGTACGTCTCGCTGACAGTGACCATCGTGCTGGGCCTGTCCGCCACGGTGGCCGCGAACATCGTCGGCGGCGGCTACGACTACCGCGAGACGATCTCCCCCTGGTTCCGGTCCATCTTCTACTTCCAGCCCGACCCGGACCTGATGACCGGTGCCCCGGTGCTGTTCCAACTGCACGCGATCAGCGCCCTGCTGCTGTTCGCGGCCTGGCCGTTCACCCGGCTCGTCCATATGCTCACCGCGCCGCTGGGCTACCTGACCCGCCCCTACATCGTCTACCGCAGCCGCGACACCCGGCTCGGCACCCGCCCTCCGCGCCGTGGCTGGGAACGCGCGGGGTCATGAGCGCCCGCTCCACCGACCGCGTCCTGGGCACCCGCGACAGACCACTGGGTGGCGGGCTGAGGGATGCCCTTCCGGTGCCCCGCCGTCCCGCCCTGCGCGGTGGACGGGCTGATCCCGTTCGGCCGCGTAGGGCGTACACGATCAGGCCGTGACCGGGATGATCCGATTCATCGCCGCCCGGCCGGGCGTGGTTCCGGCCAGAGGATCGGGCGTTCGGCCTCAGCCGCTGGGCCCAACGGCCCCTTCAGCAGGGGCTGAGCTACTCAGCCACAACTGCCGCAGCGAGGGGTCGCTGAGTTCGTTGCCGGCATACGCGGGGCCGGAGGACTCGGGCGCCCAGGAGGGAGCGGTTCCTGCGCAGGGCGGGAGCGAAACCGAGTACGGCGGCGGCCTGGTCGGTCTCGGACAGCAGCTTCGAGCGCAGCCCGCCGCGCCCGTCGGAGCGGTCGCGCTCGCGCAGTGCGTAGATCGTGCCTCGCACCGTCTTGATGGTGTCGTCGAGGTCGTCGACGACCCGCTGGACCCGCTCAGCCAGCTCGGGCCGGTCGGACACCCGGCCGAGCACCGAGTTCAGGGTCAGTCCCGAGGCGAACAGGCGCTGGATGGCCAGGTCGTGCAAGTCGCGGGCGATGCGGTCGCGGTCGGTCAGGACCAGCAGGTGATCGGCCTCGCGCCGGTGCTCGGCGATCTCCAGGGCCAGCGCGGCCTGGTCGGCGAAGCTGCTGATCATGGCCATGGTGGTGTCTGAGAACTCCGTGCCGCCGGGCAGGTTGGCGACCTGCAGGACCCCGCGCACGTGCTCGCCGCCGCCCAGGGGGAGCAGGAATCCGGGCCCCAGACCGATCTGCGCCGCGGAGCCGCCACCGCCCTGCGGTTGGTCGGACAGTGCACTGCTGGTGATCCGCTCGTTGGAGAGGTGGACCTTCGCGGCCAGTGTGGTAGCCGGCAGTACCAGCCCATGGATCTGCTTGGCACCTTCACCGTCGGCGGCCTCGATCACCAGGTCGTCGCCGCCGTCGAACGGCACCGCCAGCGTCACCAGATCCGCTCCGGACAGAGCCCTGACGGTCGAGGCAACCTTGTACAGCACCTGGTCGGGGTCGGTGCCCGACAGCAGGCTGCGAGTCAGGTCGCTGGTCGCCGCCAGCCACTGCTCCCGGCGGCGGGAGTCCTCGTACAGGCGGGCGTTGTCGATCGCGACGCCGGCCGCGGCCGCGAGCGTGCGCAGCGCCGCCTCGTCGTCGTCGAACTCCGCCCCGTCGCGTTTGTCGGTCAGGTACAGGTTGCCGAAGACCTGGTCGCGCACGCGCACGTGGTCATCGGCGGATGTCCCTCGGGAAAGCCCACCGAGTCGGGATGGCGGCCCAGCTCGGCCAGGCGCAGCGGCTCCGGCTTGCGGATCAGCAGCCCGAGTATGCCCTGGCCTTCGGGGTAGTGGCTGATACCTCTGACGGTGTCCTCGTCCATGCCGACCGTGATGAACTGCCGGATCTTCCCCTCTTCGCCGAGCACTCCCAGGGCCCCGTACTGGGCGTCCACGAGGGTTACGGCGGACTCGGTGATCCGGCGCAAGACCACGTCGAGATCCAGATCGGAGCCCATGGCGAGGACCGCGTCCAGGAGTCTCCGCCATTCCCGCTCCCTCCCGGAAGAGGCACCGTTGGCACCTCCTCATCATGCCCGAACAGCCCAGGTGGCACTCGAACGCAGGTGTTAAATGCGGTCGTCCCGGCAGCCAAGATCCTATGGCCTCGACGTCCGTGACCGAAGCGCTGCGCACGCTCCGGGCTGTCCTCGCCCACCACCCAGCCGCCTCGTGCCGGGTCATCCTGGCCGTGCCGCAGTGGAGCGCAGCCGCGCTTGGCTTCTTTGGCCACGAAGAGCCCTCCCGGCTTCCAGAGGTGTGTGTGACTGCTACTTCAACTCAGGGTGCCCACCGCACACTTCTGCCCCATCGAGCGCCAGGTCAGGGATGCGCGTGATCACCATCGGGATCGATCCCCCAAGTCCTCGCACACCGCTGTCGCCATCGACTCCGCAGGTCACAAGATCGGCCAGCGGCGGTTCGTCGTCAATGCCGGAACGTTCGGCCTGCTTGTCCGGTGGTGCGAGCAATGGCCCGAGCGCTTTTTCGCAGTGGAGGGGGCCGGCGGCCTGGGCCGCATGCTGGCCGGCAGCCGGTTGCAGCGGGTGAGGATGCTGTCGACGTGCCCCCGACGTTGTCAGCGAGGGCCCGGCCGCTGGCCACCGGCGGTGACCGCAAGACCGACCCCGCAGACGTGCTCCACGTCGCCCAAGTCGCGCTGTTGTTCGACACGTTGTCGTCGTCGAGCAAGGCGAAGGCTTGGTCCTCGTACGGGACCCAACCCCTTCTGTAGTCGCGACATTCGTCGGAGGCGATGGTCAACAGCGGGCTCATTGAGGCGCCACAGTTGATGCAGAACCGGGCGATGGGATCGGTGAGGCCTCACGGGGACCAGCCACCGACCTTCCATCCGGGGGCGACAGCTCGTTGGCGTAGAACTCCTCCGGAGCGGCCTCATAGGAATCATCTATCGCGACGCCGGCCGCCTGCCACGCGCTCCAGTCGCTCAGCTGCCGCTGCAACTCCTCGCGTGCCACAGCAGGTACAGGGGGACCTCGGGCAGCGGGAGTGGCGGCAGCAGTGTGGCGAGGCCGAGTTGTTCCCGGCCTGCGCGAGTGACCGCGTGGGGGAGGGTGACGACCAGGTCGGTGTCGAGGGCGAGTTGCAGTACGAAGGCGGCGGTGGGTCCGGCGGCGACGACGCGTCGTTCGAGGCCGCGGGTGGTCAGGGCGTCGTCGATCGGGTCGCGCAGGCGTCCGCGTCGCGAGACGGTGAGGTGTTCGGCGGCTGCGTAGCGCTGGATGCTCAGCGGGCCTTCGGTGAGGGGGTGGCCTGGTCGGACGGCGATGACCAGCCTGTCGCTGCCTACGAGGCGGTGGCGGATGTCGGGGAGTGTCGGTCGGCTGGAGCTCGATTCGAGGCCGACCTCACCCCGGCGCAGCTCGGGAGTGTCCGTGCCAGGTTCGGCGGGCAGGCGCAGCCGGACGCCGGGGGCGTGGCGGTGGACGGTGGTGATCAGGTCGGTGCCGCAGGCGGCGGTCAGGGCGTCGTGCCAGCGCACGGTGAACACCCGGTCCAGAGCTGCCAGGTCGAGTTCCTGCTGCGCGGAGAGGAGGTGGTGGGCCTGCTGCACGAGGGCGTGGACCTGGGCACGCATAGCCAGTGCGCGGGTGGTGGGGACCATGCTGCGGCCGGTGCGGACCAGAATCTGGTCACCGGTGGCCTTGCGGATGCGGCCCAGGGAGCGGCTCATCGCCGGTGCGGTGACGTGGAGGCGGGCTGCGGCGCCAGCGACGCTGCCCTCTTCCGCAGCAGCCTCGCCGAGCAACTCCAGGCCGTCCTCCCGGACACCCGTGTGGTCAAGACTCTCAACACCATGTTGTTCATGGTCATGACCGCCCCCGAAACCCTGGCCACCCCGCCGACCGTCTACGTGTCGGGTAACGACGAACCGGCGAAGAAGACCGTCACCGGCCTGCTCGGCGACCTGGGCTGGCAGCCCGCATGGATCGAGGACCTCGGCGACATCACCACAGCCCGCGCCACCGAGGCCATGATCCTCGTGGTTCCCCACATCCTGCGCCGACACGGCTTCCAGCCCTTCGCCGTCTCTCTCGCCCGCTGACCCCCCCAAGGCCGGGTTCCGACCAAAAACCGGCCCGTGCGAGGCAGCTGGGCGCTGGCACGGACAACCCCCCTGGGCCGCAAGTGACGCCCAGACTCATCGATATTGATCATGCCTGCTATGCGCGAGGCACTCCCGAAGTCGTCAACAAACGACTCCCGTACCCGTGTATAGAGCCAGTCCCCTCGACCACAGGGTCCGATTGCGTACAGACAGCTGCTCCCCGCACCCGCGGGGATGGTCCCGAGATGGCGTACGCCGTCGAGCACCAGGAGCAGTGCTCCCCGCACCCGCGGGGATGGGCTGCGTAAGGCGCTGCTTGTTGGCCGGTCGCCGCCGACGGCGGGAAAGGACCCCCTGCTTGTTCGGGTCCAGCTCGTCGGCCTCGGTCCGGGTGCTTATGGCCACGGGCCCTCCTTTGCGGGCTGTTGCGCGGCACCGTTCCGCATACCTGAATTACGCATACTTTTAGTATGCATAGCAAGAGAATGCGTTGCTCATGGTTGGCGACCGCGCTGGGCGACGCCAACTGGTCGCGTTACTCACGCTGTTCACGCAGCGGAATACTTCTCTCGCCGAACGCGATCAGGCAGCTGGTCGCCGGGCCGAGGGAGAAGCCGATGGAAGACCGGGCAGCCCATTCAAGGCCCCGGATTCGATCGCGTCGGTGGGATAGCGGGGGCGGCTTGAGAGGTGCGCGAGGTGTGCTCGTCTGGCTTCCGGTGGAGACTGGCTGAGGTGGGACTGGAGGGTGAGGATCCATGAGGGCGGCTTATCACGAGGAGCTGGCGTCGCTCAGAGACGGCCTGGTGGAAATGGCACACCTGGCCGGTGCTGCCATGGGCCGGGCCACCAGCGCTCTGCTGGATGCGGATCTGCAGCTTGCGGAGAGTGTGATCTCGGCCGATGTCCAGGTGGATGGTCTGCAGCGGGATCTGGAGCACCGGGCGATCGCGCTGCTGGCGCGGCAGCAGCCGGTCGCCACGGATCTGCGCCTCGTGGTCACCTCGCTGCGCATGAGCGTGGATCTTGAGCGCGGTGGTGATCTTGCTCTGCACGTGGCCAAGCTGGCCCAGCTTCGCCACCCTGAGCATGCGGTGCCCAGCGATCTGCAGCGGACCATTTTGGAGATGGGCCAGCTTGCGCAGCGTCTGATGGCGCAGACCGCCGAAGTGCTCGTCACTCAGGACGTCGACGCTGCGCTGCAGTTGGAAAAGGACGACGACCGCATGGACGAGCTGCACCGCATGATCTTTCAGCACCTGTTGGACGACCGGTGGCAGCATGGTGTGGAAACGGCCGTGGACGTGGCGTTGGCCGGCCGTTATTACGAGCGTTTCGCCGATCATGCCGTCTCGGTGGCCCGCCGCGTGGTCTACCTGGTCACGGGCCGGTACGCGGACGAACTGGCCACGGATCCGCCCGCGCCTGCGTGATCACGCCGGGGACTTGGGCAAGACGGCAGGGGCCGACGTGGAACAGGCTTTTGGGGTCCACGGAATCCGTTCCCGACGGGACCGCCGGGTCGAACTTCACCGTCGGGGCCGGTGGTGGATGCTCAGGGCAGCATCCTTGTGATCTCGAAGGTGTACGCCTGCTCGCCAAGAATCCTGTGGATGTCGTCGATCAGCCTGGCCCGGGCTTCGTAAAGTCCCCGCGCGCCTGGTCCACTGGGCAACCGTTCCGCAGGAAGGACCACCTCATAGGGCCCGCCCACCCTGAAGTCCCCCAGCAGTACCTCGCGCCTGGCCACCTCCGTGCCCCCCTTCCACCACTCGTGCACGACCTTGAGACCATCGACGGCGTCACCTGCCACGCGGAACGTCAGCACAGCCCGGCATTCCGCACCTTCTCGCAGCTTCACCGGGGCCGGGGGACGGTGAACGTGCCCGTCGGCGCGCAGCAGCGGGACAGCCGTCTCCTCGTACCCGACCTGCAACGTGAAGCCAACGAGCATCACTCGGACGTGCGGCGTCGTCCCTTCATCTTCCAGCGGCGTGGTCATGGCGGTCCCTCTCGTGGCTGCAGTCTCGTCTGCTCTCCGGATGGGCTGGAGCGAAGCCTGCACAGCTCAAAGTTCTAGGCCCTCACCCTGCAGCTTGACCAGACCCTTCTACCGGCCATGGCCACGGGACGCATCAGCATGCCCACAACCTGGGGAATTTTCCTTTCAGGCACTCAGAGAGTTTCGGGTGTCGCGGGGCCCCACGCTCTTCGCCGGGGCCGTAGCGGACGGGCACGAGTCCCTGGCCGCGAGTGGCGGGCGATGATCTCGACGGGCCCGGTACCAACGGCATGGCTGGAGCGTGGCACCCGGGCGCGGACCGCCTTGCCGATGGGGCCCGTTCCTGTGGTGTCAGGTGCGCTCCTGTCGTCACCATCGCGCACTGGGAACTGGTCAATCCGGCAGCCGGCGCATCTCCACCATGTGCAGGCCCAAGTCCTGGAAGCGCATGAGCAGTCCGTACAGATGCGCCTCATCCGTGACGGCGCCGAACAGCAGCGTCTGCGGCGCGGCGGGGATTTCCTCCAGTTCGGGGAAGGCCTCTGTGATGGGCTTGGACAGGCGGCCGGTGAGGCGGAACTCGTAACGCATGCCCGCACTCCCCATCGGTTCTCGGGGATCGTCTTTCCTGCATGCTGTCCGAGGTGCGGCCGGCGCGGCATCACCCGGATGAGGTGAACGCGCAGCCGGCCGACCGCTTCGGGGCCCGGCGGTTCCGCCGAGGCGATTCGGGTCCTTCGGGCCCTGCTGCGTTCATCCGCGCCTTGGGGCGCGACCCCGCGCTGCCCCGTGGCGTCCGGATCCGGTTGTGGTTGCTGTTGGCCTACCTGGCCGTGCCCCTCGACCTGGTACCGGACTTCACTCCGGTCCTCGGCTATGGCGACGACGCCATCGTGGTCGCAGCCACCATGCGCTCGTTCGTTCGGCACGCCGGTCCACAGGCGCTGGATCGCCACTGGTCCGGCACCGACGACGACCTCGCCACTGTGCGCGCCGGCCTGCCCGCACCCCCGGCCACGCGGTGGGGGAGTAGTAGCTCCGGAAAGTGGCATCGCCCCAGCTACCGCCGAGCACCGCGACCACCACGACTTATTCAAGTCACGACCCCGTTGTCTGGCTGAATCCAGTGCAATGCTGTGGCGACGATGATCCCCCAGCCCCCAGGCGGCGATCCCCACCCCCTGGCCCGCCCGGGTGCTGTCACCTTGGGTGGGGGCCGCGCCGTCCCTCCCGGCCTCCCCACGGGAGGGCCGACGGCTGCGCGGGGGCCGAGTGGCAGATCCGGTACCGCGGACGTACGTTCGGCGACGAGCGGCGGATTCTCGTATCTGTCATGCACCGAGAGGCACTGCTGTGAGTGAAGACATCTGGGGCTATCGGCCCACCGCGGGATATCGGCAGGGGATCGACCTCGTCGGTTACAAGGTCGAAGCCAGCGACGGCCACATCGGCAAGATCGACAAGCACTCCGAAGACGTCGGCTCCTCCTACCTGGTCGTCGACACCGGAGTCTGGATCTTCGGCAAACGCGTATTGCTGCCCGCGGGCGTTATCGAGCGCATCGACCCAGCCGCAGAAACGGTCTACGTGAACCGGACCAAAGACCAGATCAAAGACGCTCCCGAATTCGACGAAGCCAAGCAAGCCGGTGAGCCCACCTACCTGGAGCAGTTCGGCCGCTACTACGGCCAGCCGCACATGTAGCAGGAGCGAAACCCGGTGCAGGGGACTCCTCAGCAGGAGGGAGTCCCCCGCACCCCGTACTACCGGGGCGCCTCGCCTGCCCCTCTCGCCACACCAGCCGATCAGTCGGCGGACAACGCCTGGAGGAGATCACCGACCTTCGGGTCCGGCAGGGCACGGGCGACGTCGGCCTGAGCGACCATG
Source organism: Streptomyces sp. SLBN-118 (assembly GCF_006715635.1). NCBI lineage: Bacteria > Bacillati > Actinomycetota > Actinomycetes > Kitasatosporales > Streptomycetaceae > Streptomyces > Streptomyces sp. SLBN-118. The sequence continues at coordinate 195,037 of NZ_VFNP01000001.1, read as the reverse complement.
CCGACCAGAGTGTGCCCGTCGATGACGGGCAAACGCCGGACCTTGTGCTCACTCATGGTGCGAAGGATCTCCTCGGCATCATCGTCGGCGCCGATGGTGACCGCCTCGCCCTGGGCGAGGTCACCGGCCTTCACCTCGGCCGGGTCCTTGCCCACCCCCAGGACCTTCACCACAATGTCGCGGTCGGTGAGCATGCCCTTGAGCCTCTCGTCCGTGCCGCAGATCGGCAGCGCACCCACCCTCATCTCGGTCATCTTCTTCGCGGCCTCAAGCACCGTCTCCTGGGCGCCGATGCACTCGGCGCCCGCCGTCATGATCTCTCGCGCGGTGGTCATCCGGCAGCACTCCTTCTTCCACGATTACGGGTGCGGGCCATGCCGCTGAAGCGGACAAGCCCCTGGAACCCATGGGTGCCCCGCACCAGCGCCCGCTAACGGCATCGCCCAGTCGTCCACCCGGCGGCGCTCACTCGACTGGGCGGATAACTGACCGCGAAGGTGGTCGCCCATCTTCAGTACTCTCCGGGCTTCCAGGCGCGGATCTCCTGGCCCACGATGACTGCCGTGCCGCCATGCGTTGGTCGGTTCGGTGACCACCGACCGGAAGCCGCGGCAACGTACCGGCACGCGGTTCGTCGGGAGGACAGCCACCTACGTCGTCGGCGAACGGCGGAGCGGTTCGAGCTGACGCCCGTGACAGGTCGAGGGCCACGGCAGATCACGTTCCGTGACTGTTCCACGCGCGATCGACCCAGGGCGCTGTTTCGCTTTGGGTGACCGCTCTCCCTCATCACAAAGGAGTGATCATGAGCGTTGCAGGTGATTCCGGCGGCCGCGCCCAGCAGATGCGCCAGAGGGCACAGGAGTTGAAGGACGCGGCAGAGCGCGCCAACGACCCCCAGGAGCGCCAGCGCTTGATGGACAAGGCGCGCCGCACGGAAGAGCGGAGCGAGCAGGAAAGCGGCACTGACACCCGGGGCATGGACCCGATGTAGAAGGTCCCCGCCGTGCGCGTCATCTCCGGCGGCGCTGCCTTCCTCCATCCCTGATCCTCGCAGGGAATCCCGGCCTTCAGGCCGGGAGGGAATGCGATCCCTGGCCCGGAGGCGCGAAGTGCCGGAGTTCGCTCCGGCTCCGTGGTGACGGTCAGGCGGGCCGCTTCTGGTTCTCGATGTAGTCCTTCACCACCTGGAGTGGTGCGCCGCCGCATGATCCGGCGAAGTAGGACGGTGCCCAGAGGTGGCCGTGCATGATTGCCCGGTTCATCGTGCCGGTGTATTCCTGTCGCAGGTACCGGGAGGAGACGCCCTTGAGGCTGTTGACCAGCTTCGACAGGGCGACCTTGGGCGGGTAGTGCACCAAGAGGTGGACGTGATCGCCCTCGCCATTGAACTCACGTAGGTCGACTTCGAAGCCTGTGCACACGTCGCGCATGATCTCCTCGCAACGGGTCAGCATCTCGTCGGTGAAGACGCCGCGCCGGTATTTGGTGACGAAGACCAGATGGGCATGCAGGTGGTAGATGACGTGACGGCCTCGGCGAAGATCGGGGTTTGGTTCCCAGCGTGGTGACATAGACCAAGCGTAGTATGATCAAGTGAACTCGACCGAAGGGGGTGGGCTGGATGATCCGCGCGTACAAGTTCCTCCTGCGGCCCACCGTCCGCCAGGACCAGGCCCTTCGCGAGATGCTGCGCGATCACTGCTCGCTCTATAACGGCGCCTTGCAGGAACGCCGCGACGCCTACCGACCCGCCTCGAAGACCACGGTCCGATACGGGCAGCAGTCCGCGCAGCTCAAGGAGATCCGGGCATGCGATCCGGAATGTCAGGGCCGCTGGTCGTTCTCTTCCCAGCAGGCGACCCTGCGCCGGTTGGACAAGGCATTCGCCGCGTTCTTCCGCCGCATCAAGGCCGCAGACAAGCCCGGATACCCGCGCTTTCGTGGAGCGGCCCGCGTCAACACCGTGGACTTCCCCAAGGACGGCGACGGCTGCCGCTGGGACTCCACTGCGCACGACCCCGTTACCCGCGTACGCCTCCAAGGTGTTGGGCACGTCAAGGTGCACCAGCACCGGCCCGTGGTCGGCACAGTCAAAACGATCAGCGTCAAGCGCGAAGGACGCCGCTGGTATGTGATCCTGACCGCCGAGCAGACCCTCCCCGAGCCGCTGCCGCGGACCGGCAGCGTGGTCGGCATCGACATGGGCCTAGCCAACTTCCTCGCCGACTCAGGCGGCGGATTCGTGCCCAACCCGCGTCACGGGCAGAAGGCCGCCGCGAAACTCGGAGCAGCTCAACAGGCGCTCAGCCGGTGCAAGCGCGGCTCCAAACGTCGCGGCAAGGTCGTTGAGGAGGTTGCCCGGCTGCACCGCAAAGTGCGCCGTCAGCGGCTCGACCACGCACACAAGACCGCGCTTGACCTCGTGCGCGAACACGACTTCATCGCGCACGAAGACCTCAAGATCCGCAACATGAGCAAGGCCCCCGAGCCGCGTCCGAACGAGGACGGCACCTACGCCCCGAACGGAGCTGCGGCAAAGGCCGTGCTGAACCGCTCGATCGCTGATGCCGGATGGGGGGTGTTCCTCGCGGTCCTGAACGCCAAGGCAGAGTGCGCCGGACGGGAAGTGATGGCGGTGGACTCCCGCAACACCTCCCGGCGGTGCCCCGCATGCGGGCACACCGTCAAGGAGAACCGGCCCACACAGGAGAAGTTCCACTGCGTCTCATGCGGCCACAGCGCGCACGCGGACACAGTGGGAGCCACCAACGTTCTACGGGCCGGGCTGGTCCGACGCGACGCCAACCCGGCATAGCGAGAAGCCCCCCGTTTAGAGGGGGAGGAGTCACAGAAGCAGCGCCGCCGCTGCGGGCGGGCGGACGGACGCGGACGGTCTGGCTGCGGACCGTGCGTGAAGATGCTGGCGACGGGGTGTTGGGACGCTGCCCGGTGTTGAGGAGTGTGCATGAGGGTGGGCGGTCCGGCGCACCGGCCGGCCTCCTTGATGAGGCGGGCGAGCGGCGTGGCGAGGATCCGCTGCGCGTATGACTCGTCGCCCTCGCCTGGGCGCTTGGTCATCGCGTCGACCAGGTCCTTCACGTCCTGCGGAAGTTCGGCTGACTCGAACCACTCGCGGGAGAGCACGTCGTCCTCGATCGTGTCGTGCAGTCAGGCGGCGGCTCCGGCCGCCAGAGCAGCCGTTGTGATGCACGTCGTCGGCTCTCACATCCGCCTCATGGGCGAGTGCCCTGACCTTCGTGCCACCTCCATTGGCCCGTCGCCCGCTTCACTCGTTGCCAGTTTCATGAGCGGTATCGGGTGAGTCCTTTGGAGGAGGCGGAGGATAACTGGAGGACTTATCTGGTGGAACGCCGGGATGAGGCTCACGTGGCGTGCGGAGGGCCGCGGGATACACAAGAGCGTCTTCTGTCCCCCACTTAAGGCCCATTGCCAAGAGCACGAACAGCACTGTCAGCAAGGCGAAGACGAACCCCAGCCACAACCCGGCGCCGGTGCCGACACTCGCGCCTGGGAGCGAAGCTGCGAGCTTGCTGTACAGGTCTGCTAGGTCGGACACGTCGGCGACCTTCACCACGTAAATGACCAGGAGGTTCGAGGAGGGCACGAGTGCTGCCGTCAAGTAGCGTCGGCCGGCCGTTGCCGCGGCCATACCGAGGAGGGTGATTACCGCAAGTGCCATGACGATGATCAGCGCCGGACCGCCAGACTGCAGCGCGTCGCCGAAAGCGTTCTCGCTCTCGCCGTCGGCTGTGAGCCAGGGAGGGAACAGCATGGCGAAGCTCAGCACCGCCGAAATGGCGCCGCCCGCCAGGGGCCAGTCCCGTGATGCCTGCCAGCGCAGTGAGTAGCGCGGGCGAGGAGCGAAGTCCGTCATGTGTCCTCCCGGGAAATTCACGACGCCCTAAGCAGAACGGGTATTCGTGCACGGCAACAGGCAGATTTCTGATCTCTCCACCATGTCCCCTTCACAGTGCCGCCGCACTTCGCGCTTCACCTGCATAGAGCCGGTGTCAGAAACGCCCCGAGCTGGTGAGGTCACATGTTGAGGTGTCGCGTATTCGCAACTGAAGCCCGCAGCTCAATTACGCTGAGTGAGCGGCCAGGGGGTCGACCTGAACATCCCCATCGACAAGCGCGAGGGTCAGGCGCCCAGCGTCGCCACGCGCTCGGCCGCACTCCTGGCCGTGAAGACCGCCCGGCCCTCCCCGCCAGGGCGAACGTCACTGGAGACTCTGGCCGCGGTGCGAGACGCCGAGTCGCGGAGTGCGCTTGTCCCAGTTACCCGCGATCGGACGAGTCTTGCAACGCTCGATCAACCGGCGGCGCCCCTCCACGGACAATGGTGCGTTCGCGTGGGTCATGGTGTAGTCGAGGCTGTACCGGACGCGTGGTGCCGTGCGCCGGTGACGATGAGTGAGACGTTCTGTCCGCCGAAGCCGAAGGAGTTGCTGAGCACGGCTTCCTGGGGGACGTCTCGTCGCTCTGCGACGACATCGAGGTCGATGTCGGGCCCGACGCCGGCCGCGGTGAGGTTGCGGGTCGGCGGGATGACGCCGTGCTCCACGCTGAGGACGGCGATGAGCGCTTCGATCGCGCCCGCGGCGCCAAAGAGATGGCCGAGGGCCGCCTTGGGGGCTGTCACGGTGGCGCGGCCGAAGACCTCCCCGATCGCGTGCGCCTCGGCGACGTCGCCGACCGGAGTTCCGGTGGCGTGGGCGTTGATGTGGCTGATCTGCTCGGGAGCCAAGCCGGCTTGCGCGAGGGCCTTCAGCATGGCGGAGATCTGACCGGAGCCGTCGGGAGCGGGCGCCGTGATGTGGTGAGCGTCGGAGGCGATGCCAGCGCCCGCGAGCACTGCGTGGACGCGCGCGCTCCGGGCGTTGGCATGCTCGGCGCTTTCGAGCACCATGACAGCGGCGCCTTCACTGAGGACGAATCCGCTGCGGTCCGCGGCGAACGGCCGGGAGGCTGAGGCGGGTTCGGCGGTGTATCGCGACAGTGCTTGTGCCTGGGCGAAGCCGGCGACGGTGATCGGGGTGATCGCGGCCTCGGTTCCGCCCGCGATGACCACGTCCGCCTCGCCGGCACGGATGAGCCTGGCCCCCAGGGCGATTGCCTCGGCACCGGAAGAGCACGCCGAGACGGGCGTGTAGACCCCGGCCCGTGCGCCGTACTCGATACTGATCAGCGCTGCCGCCGCATTGGGCATGAGCATCGGGACCGTGCGTGGCGAGACGCGCCGTGTCCCGGCCGCCTCCAGTACGTCGTGTTCCTTCAGCAGCGTCCGTACGCCCCCGATGCCCGTGCCGATCGCTGATGCGAGCCGGTCCGGGTCCACTCGCGGGGCACCGGCATCGGCCCAGGCTTCGGCGGCTGCGGTCAAGGCTGCCTGCTGTGAGCGGTCGAGCCGCCTGGCCTGCACTGGCAGCAGCAACTCGGCGGGGTCGATCGCCATCGTCCCCGCGACGGTGTCGGGAAGGCCGGCGTCCTCGTGGCCGGGCAGGACGCCGCCGCGGATGCCGGACTCGCCGGCAAGCAGGGCGTCCCAGGTGGACTCCACGTCTTCACCGAGTGGTGTGATCGCGCCGAGTCCGGTCACGACGACTTCAGTCCGGTGCATGCCCTTGGACCTTTCTTGTATGCGATACAAGCGAACGAAGCCTTGTTGTATCACATACAATTTGGGGTGTGGAGAAGAAACGAACCGAAGCTCGATCAACGTCGGCTCGGTCGCATGACCGTGGTCGCGCGACGAGGCGCCGGCTGATTGAGGCAACTGCACGGCTCTGCAAGGAGCGGCCCGGTGCTGAGGTGAGCGTCGCGGAGATCGCGAACGCGGCAGGGGTCTTCCCCAATCAGGTCACCTACTACTTCGGCTCCAAGGACTCGCTGCTCGTGCACGCCGCTTTCCTCGGCCTGCTGCACGACGCCCGACGGATGGAGCGCATCGGTCGCCAAGCCCCCGATGCGGCGACATTTCGGCGCAACATCGCCCGCGCCGTACTGTCTCTGCCCTCGCTCCCGTCAGTCGCGCGAGCACTCGCAGCCGGGATCTCCAAGCCCGAACTCGCCCCCGTGGTCGACCAGCACCTCCAGTTGCTGTTCCGACAATCTGAGCGCTATGTGAGCCAGCTCATCGACGGTCGCGGCTGGAGGGCCCGTCGACCACTCGACGTGGAGGCCAGGACGTTCTGGAGCACCGCGCTCGGCGCAGTGCTGCTCGTCCGCGCCGGGGCACACGGCACTAACGCCGACCTCGACCTTGCCGGAGCATTGACCATCCACGACGACTCCGAACCCGGCTAGTGCCGTGACCGCATAGGTTCGCCGGGTTGGTGGTCGTGGCGGTTGGATGTGCGGTGACGTCCGATCCGACCGCTGGAGGTGCGGTGGCCGAGCCTGTCCGTGTGCGCAGACTGACCGACCAGGAAGGGCAGAAGCTGCAGAGATCGTGCGCCGGGGCGGCACGAGTTCGGTGCGCTACCGGCGCGCGATGATGCTGCTGGCCTCGGCCGGCGGGAACCGGGTACCGGTGATCGCCCAGCTGGTGCAGGCCGACGAGGACACCGTCCGGGACGTGATCCACCGGTTCAACGAGATCGGCCTGGCCTGCCTGGACCCTCGGTGGGCGGGAGGCCGTCCCCGCCAACCAAGCCCTGACGACGAGGACTTCGTCATCCAGACGGCCACCACCCGCCCCACCAAACTCGGCCAGCCCTTCACCCGCTGGTCACTGCGCAAACTCGTCGCCTACCTACGGAGAATCCACGGTCGGGTGATTTACATCGGCCGCGAGGTGTTACGCGGCCTGCTCGCCCGCCGCGGTGTCACCTTTCAGCGCACCAAGACATGGAAGGAATCCCCGGACCCCGAGCGCGAGGCGAAGCTGGGCCGTATCGAGGAGGTCCTGGACCGCTTCCCGGACCGAGTCTTCGCCTTCGACGAGTTCGGCCCCCTCGGGATCCGACCCACCGGCGGCAGCTGCTGGGCCGCGCAGACCAGGCCCGACCGGGTGCCGGCTACGTACCACCGCACCCACGGCGTGCGCTACTTCCACGGCTGCTACTCGGTCTGTGACGACCGCCTGTGGGGCGTCAACCGCCGCAAGAAAGGCTCCGCGAACACGCTGGCCGCGCTGCAGACGATCCGTGCCGCCCGGCCTGACGGCGCACCGATCTATGTGATCATGGATAACCTGTCCGCCCACAAGGGGAGCGACATCCGCCGCTGGGCGAAGAAGAACAAGGCCGAACTGTGCTTCACTCCGACCTACGCCTCGTGGGCGAACCCGATCGAGGCGCACTTCGGACCGCTTCGGCAGTTCACCATCGCCAACTCGAACTATCCCAACCACACCGTGCAGACCCGGGCCCTGCATGCCTACCTGCGCTGGCGCAACGCCAACGCCCGCCACCGCGACGTCCTGGCCGCCGAACGCAAGGAACGCGCCCGCATCCGCAGCGAGAGAGGCATCCGCTGGGGCGGACGCCCCCACGCCGCCGCAGCCTCGCAGCTAGGCGGTCAGAGCACTAGGTGTACTGACCCGTGAGGTTGGGAACGCGGCTGGCGGGTGGTTGGCCCTTGAGCGCGGTGTGTCCGCGGTGGTGATTGTAGGTGTGCAGCCAGATGGGGTAGGCCTCGCGTCGCTCGGTCTCGGTCCGGTATGCCTTCGCGTAGGCCCATTCATCCAACAGGGTCCGGTTGAACCTCTCCACCTTCCCGTTGGTCTGGGGCCGGTAGGGGCGGGTGCGCTTGTGTGAAATGCCTTGCCCTGCAAGGGAGTTGCGCCACAGGTGTGACTTGTAGCAGGAGCCGTTGTCGGTCAGGACCCGCTTGACGGTGATCCCGGCGGCGGTGAAGAAGTCGTTGGCCCGTTGCCAGAATCCGACGGCGGTTTCCTTCTTCTCGTCGGTGAGGATCTCGCTGTAGGCCAGGCGGGAGTGATCGTCGACCGCGTTGTGCAGGAAGCTCATGCCGACGCCTGCCCGGTTCTTGCGGCCCGCCGGCCGGCCGAGGACCTTGTGGCCGCCGCCGTCGGGAATGTTCCCGAGTTTCTTGATGTCGACGTGCACGAGGTCGCCCGGGGCGGCGTGCTCGTAGCGCCGGATCGCCCGGCCGGTCACGCGGTCCAGGTGGGCCAGGCGGGCGAGGCTGTAGCGGATCAGAACGCGGTGCACGGTCGCCGGGTTCAGTCCGAGGAGGTAGGCGATGCGGGCCGGTCCCCAGCGGCGCAGCACACGGACTTTGATGATCCGCCGCTCGGTACGGGTCGGTGTCCGGCGCGGACTGTGGTGGGGCCGGGAGGAGCGGTCGGCCATCCCGGCCTCGCCCAGTTCGCGGTAGCGGCCGGCCCACCGCTGAGCCGTCGTGGGCGAGACCTGGAAGCGTTCGGCGGCACGGCGCAGCGGCCAGCCGTCCTCGACGACGCAGCGGGCCAGGCGCAGGCGGCCGGTCTCGGTCAGGGGTGCATTACGGTGGGGCATGAGGGCCTTCTGATCGTTCGGTGGAGATGTCGCAATCCACACCGAACCCGGAAGGCCCTCACTCGTTCAAGATCACCCAGCCGTGATCACTGTCACCAACCTCCGTGGACAGAACAACTAGGTCCAGCCGTAGCAGTTGAAGTGAACGGCTTACGGCCTCCACGAGTCCAGGGGGTCAGACGCGATGCTCGGCTTCCGTCGGCGCAGCTTCTCGATATGGGATTGCGCGTTTTCGATGGTGCTGGTTGCTGTCCGGGCGGCTCCGTCGTCATTGGCAGCCTTGAACCTCTTATACTTTTCAATGTGCTCTCGAATTGCCTTGCGCTGGCCTTCGACCTGGGTTGCTTCGTCCGGCATTTCCATCCTCCACGTTGGGTGATTTTCTGCCTGTTGCACATTGAGCGGAGCTAGACTTCTTGGATCTTAAGCTGCGTATCCTTGGCCGCATAGGCTTGACGCAAGCCAACAAGCACCTGACGGGTCGATCCAGAACTGCCGATGGTACTGGGCGATCGGAGCCTGATCTCTCGGTGATCCCCTCGATCCCAAGCGAAGAACTGCACAACCACGACTCCTCCACCACTGCCAGCGGCTTTGGGTATTGATACACCGACGCAGAAATCGGCCTCGTCGCTTTCCAGCGCTGCGAAAGGCGACTCACTGCGAGGGGTGAAGAACTCGACCCGTTGGGCGCCCGGCAACTGATTGGTGAGCCGACGAAGCCCCGCAGACAGCTTGGCCGCTCCAGTGAACATCGACGCGGCGGTCTCCTGGAAAACGGAAGCGGCCTGCTCGACGGTTAAACACGTTCTCATATCCATACCGGAAATGCGCATTGTTCCCCCTGGGACGCCCGCCTCACAGTTTTTGACGTCTGGCGTGCCGACAGCGTCGCGCTAATCACCAACACACACAAGGGGAACGCCTGTTCGTCTGCATGGGCATCGCAATTCCTAGATCGACCGCAGTCCGCGTACTTCCGTCGACGATTCTTCTACTCGCGGTCCCATCAGCAACACATTGCAGGTGGTGCCTCGTGTGTTTGCGCGTCACGCCCCTCTGTCGGAGCAGCTCGCTGCCGAAATATTCGCCGCGGGGACTGCGCAGTCTCGGCGACCTCGCCTCCGAAATGCTGGAGCAAGCCCCACAGGCGATCACGAATCTGGCCGACCCGGCCGACCATCAACTCCTACGAAGCTGGGCATCGGCGGTGGCCGAACTGGCCGATGAGCCCGAGGACCCGATGCTGTACCGGGATCTTCACTATGGCAACATTCGCGCCGCACAGCGCAAGCCATGGATCGCCACCGAGGGTCCAGGCAGGCCAGGCCGATCTCGTTGAACCGGTGGATCACCTCCCGGACGGTGTCCTCGTCGGCCTGCACCAGCTGGGCGATCACCGGTACCCGGTTCCCGCCGGCCGAGGCCAGCAGCATCATCGCGCGCCGGTAGCGCACCGAACTCGTGCTGCCCCGGCGCACGATCTGCTGCAGCTTCTGCCCTTCCTGGTCGGTCAGTCTGCGCACACGGACAGGCTCGGCCACCGCACCTCCAGCGGTCGGATCGGACGTCACCGCACATCCAACCGCCACGACCACCAACCCGGCGAACCTATGCGGTCACAGCACTAGGGAGTCAGTCTGGGCCGACAACTCCGCCGTCATGGAGCAGTGACGCCGAGTTGGCCCTGTAGTCCTAGCTCGGACACCAGGGAGCAAGTAACCCGCTGGTAGCATTCAGGGCTTTGCGGCGACCGCTTTCTGGGCTGACGGGGCACGGTCTTGGTCTTGTCGAGGTGCCTGTACACCGTGGAGCACCGAGCCTGTGGGGCAGGGGCCAGCAGACCTCCGTCAGCACCGAGGTCAGATTTTCCCCATCTGGACGCCGGGTCTTCTCACCGAACTTGGCGCTGAGCCGGCGGGCCGCTCACACCGGGGCGGTGGGACCGGGGGCGTCGTGCAGCAGGAGGTTGAGCACGGAGTCGATGTAGCGGGTCAGCTGATCGGCGTCTTTCAGCGGCAGCACACCTGGCAGCCGGGTTGCCAGCTGGCTGTGGCCGACGTATGCCGTGTAGCCCAGCATTGCGCGCTGGGCCGCCACGGTCGGCGGAAAGCCGATCTCCTCGAAGAGGGCGAAGCTGTAGTCGATTCGGCGTTGCTCCACGCGGCTCACCACGGGTGCGACGAGCCTGTGGTCGGCCGAGGCGAGCACGTTGACAGCCAGGGCGTCCTGTCCCGCGTTCCCAATGATGCGCGTGAACAGCATGCGCAATCGGGCCATCGGGTCCGGCTCGGTGGCCATCGTCGCGATGTACGCCTCGGTGAACTGCTTTTCCCAGAGCGAGAGCGCGGCCTCGACGAGTGCCTCGCGGTTGGAGAAGTGCCCGTAGAAGCTGCCCTTGGTGGTGCCGAGCCGAGCGGCCAGCGGTTCGATGGCCACGGCAGCGAGGCCACCTGCGCCGATTGCGGTGAGGGCAGCCGCCGCCCAGTCGTCTGCGGTCAGTCGCCGTCGCTCTTGCTCCATATCCATACGGTAGCGTACGGTCCCCCCATACGCCCCCGTATGGAGGGGCGCGCGCCAAGGAGACAACGTGCAGAACATCCAGCGCCGCACGATCGACGCACCCGCCGTCGACGTCGGCACCCTCCTGGATCTGCTGAGCACACGGCAGGACCGGATATGGCCCGTCCCCGCCTGGTCGCCCCTTCACCTTGATGCCGGCCTCGCCGTCGGTTCGCGTGGCGGACACGGCAGGATCCGATATTCGGTGAGCGAGTACGAGCCCGGGAGGCGAGTGCGGTTCACCTTCGCCCCCGGGCTCGGCCTCAGCGGCTATCACGAGTTTCTCGTCGTCCCTGACGGACCGAAGCGCTGCCAGGTCCTCCACACCGCCGCCGGGCGCGTTGAGGGCCGGATGCGCCTGTTGTGGCCAGTGGTGATTCGCTGGCTGCACGAGGCACTCCTCCACGACATGTTCGACAACATCCAGCGGGAGGCCACCGGCCGACTGCCTCAGCCGGCCCGTTGGTCGCCTTGGGTCCGCCTGCTACGCCTCCGGTTCGCCCCACGGCCGTAACCGCATCAGGCCCCCAGCCGAACTCCTCACCGGTGCAGCTCTACGACGCCCGTGAGAAGACCGTCCAACAGATCGCCGACCTCTTCGGCGTGGCGAGGTCGAGGTGTACGGACACCTTGACAAGACCAAAACCGTGCCCCGGCAGCCGAAGAAGACCGTTACCACGAAGCCCTGAAAGCTACTGGCGGGTGGCGGGTTACTTGCTCCCTGGTGTCTGAGCTAGGACTACGGGGCCGAGTTGCTGGACACCCTTGCCGGACACGCGGAGAGCCGTCCAATCCTCCCGATCAGCGTGTGTCCAAGAACCGATCGGTTGATGGACGCCTTGGCGGAGGCGCCTACGAGCTGGGGAGAGCGAGCATGGGAGCGGAGGCCACCATGGAAACGCCTGAGGATCCGAGACCCGAAGTCCGCAACCTAAGCGATGCCGACTCTGGCAACTTCCGGGAAGTACAGTCGCGTTCTCCGGTGCGTGATTCACCTGGCCCGAGTTCGCTAATTTTTAACGCATCGCATTCGATGATGAAAGTGGGTATCGAGCGACGCTGCCCGTTCGAGTCGATAACAGTGATGTGCGCATACGTCGACTCCACCGTCACAGGGTCTGGAACGAGTACGGGGTAATCGGCGCAGTTCGTGACCGTCCAGGTCAACGCGATCGGTTCGCCGAGTTCAATCTGACTTTGCTCTGCAGTGACCGTGACATCCAAGGTGTCCGGAGCGAGGTTGAGGTCTGCTGACGGGACCAGCGTGGCCGACCAGGATGAGAACGTATGTCCGCCCGGCCGTACCACGGGGCCGGGAAGATGTCTTAGATGGTGACGCACCCAGTTGTTGACTCTGAGGTTAATGTCATCCGGGAACACGCCAGGATCTCCGGTGGTTGGGGTGCCGAGCAGGTCAGAGTTGTCGGCACCCCCTTCTAGCTCCTGATGAATCTGGTTAAATCCATGAACTACCTCGTGCGAAGCGCTTCGGAGGAAAGCGCGGGGTATATCGCGCTGCGTTTCACCTTCCGCAGTTCCAAAAAAGGATGAAGCGCTGGCCGGATACCCGTCGTCCGAGTAGCTCAGAACACCCTCACACGGAACAGTGATTGAGTCGTACATCTTGCCACGCGAACAGGTTATTTTGCCTGGAACGACGAGCAAGTGCATCCGCCACTCGCCATCAAGATTGGTTCCGGTGAGACGGACGGAAGCCATGAGGCCGTGCAACTGCCCGTAGGACCAGCAATCCCGGTGAGGAATCCCCTGCCTTCAGGACTCCGTTGGGAAAGGCGCAAAGCGGTTCTCGTGCTGAGGTCATGCCGCGAGGGCAAGCCGAGCGAGGTGGGAGACGCGGGTTGCGCCGAGTGGGGTGCCGTTCAGCCAGGCGTCGACGCGCGCGATGTTGACAGCGGTGGGGGAGAGGATGTTCGCCAAGTGCGTCTTGTGCTGGCCTTGGTAGGGCGTGCGTCGTAGGCGGGTGCGGCGGACGGCCTGGGAGATGGTGCCTTCCACCCCGGCTCGCGCGTCGTAGCGTTCTTTCCACGCGTCGGTCTGCTGTTCCGCGCGTCGTTGTTCCAGGATCTGCTGCTGCTCGCGGGGCAGCAGGGTCAGGCTGCGGCCCCACTTGCCGTTGGCTGCCTTGGTGCACCTCGCTCTCAGCGGGCATGGGTCGCAGTCGGCGAGCGCGAAGTGCATCCGGACGAGCGGGGTGCCGCTGGCTTTGCGCTGTTCGGACTAGCTGACGCTGGCCGCCCCTTGGGGGCAGATGGCCCACCGACCCACACCAGCCCCGTGACCTGCAACTTCGGGTGGGAAAGTGCCATTGCGAAGCGCGGTGCGCGTCTCGGTGTGCTCATTCCATTCCGCGCCGATCCAGGCCGTGGCCTCGATCAGTGTCGGCGACGGCTGAAAAGTGGACCAGTAGCGACGCTTGAAAGTTGACCCCCTCCAGGGGTCTGGCTCGTTGAGTCAGACCGGGAGGAGTGGTGATCAGCGTGGAGGACTGGGCGGAGATCCGCCGACTGCACCGGGCCGAGGAGATGCCGGTGAGAGCCATCGCGAGGAAGCTGGGGATCTCGAGGAACACTGTTCGCAGCGCGATCGCGGACGATGCCCCGCCGAAGTACCAGCGGGCCTCAAAGGGCTCGATCGTCGATGTCGTCGAGCCGCAGATCCGCGAACTGCTCGAGCAGTGGCCGGAGATGCCGGCGACAGTGATCGCCGAGCGTCTCGGCTGGGACCGGGGCTTGACCGTGCTCAAGGACCGGGTTCGTGAACTGCGGCCCGCCTATCGGCCTGTCGATCCGGCGTCACGGACGGTCTATGAACCCGGCGAGCTGGCTCAGTGCGATCTGTGGTTTCCGCCGGCCGAGATCCCGCTCGGCTTTGGGCAGGTCGGGCATCCGCCGGTGTTGGTGATGGTGGCCGCTATTCGCGGTGGATCACTGCCCGGATGCTGCCGTCGAGGTCGACGGCCGACCTGATGGTCACTGGCGGCTGCTGACCGACCTCGGCGCCGTCCCGAGAGTGCTGGTCTGGGACAACGAGGGAGCCGTCGGCTCCTGGCGCTCCGGCGGACCACGACTCACCGACGAATTCGCAGCGTTCGCCGGGCTGCTGGGCGTCAAGTTCGTGCTCTGCAAGCCGCGGGATCCGGAGGCGAAGGGCCTGGTCGAGCGGGCGAACGGCTATCTGGAGACGTCGTTCTTACCGGGTCGGGTGTTCACCTCGGCGGCGGACTCCAACGTCCAGCCGGCCGACTGGCTCACCAAGGCCAACCGGCGCGTCCATCGCACTTTGCAGGCGAGGCCGTCCGATCGGCTCGAGGCGGATCGGTCCCGGATGCTGTCGCTGCCGCCCATCGCCCCGCCGGGCTGGTGGAAGGCATCGCTGCGGCTACCGCGGGACCACTACGTCCGCCTGGACACCTGCGACTACTCCGTTCACCCACTCGCCATCGGCCGCCGCATCGAGGTGGCCGCCGACCTGGACCAGGTCCTGGTGACCTGCGACGGAGTCGAGGTCGCCCGCCATGCCCGCAGCTGGGCCAGACACCAGACGATCACCGATCCCGACCATGGCGCCGCTGCCGCGGCCGGCCGCAGGAAGGCCGCCGCGAAGCAGATCCCCGCGGACCTCACCGAGGTCGAAGAGCGGTCGCTCGACTCCTATGACCGCATCTTCGGCGTCATCGACGGCGGACTGACCACCGGTGAAGGGGCAGCGTGATGAGCTCGAACAACACGAAGCAGGCAGGCAGCAACCGCGATGTCACATCCGAACTCATCTATCTCACCAAGGCGTTGAAGGCCCCGGCTTTGCGCGATGCGGCCGCCCGGCTTGCCGACCGGGCCCGTTCGGAAGAGTGGAGCCACGAGGAGTATCTGGCCGCCTGCCTGCAGCGGGAGGTCGCCGCCCGTGACTCCCACGGCGCCGAAGGCCGCGTCCGCGCGGCTCGTTTCCCTTCCCGCAAGTCGCTCGAGGACTTCGACTTCGACCACCAGCGGTCGGTCAAGCGCGAGGTCATCGCTCACCTCGGGACGCTCGATTTCGTCGTGGGGAAGGAGAACGTGATCTTCCTGGGGCCGCCCGGGACCGGCAAGACTCACCTGGCCACCGGGCTGGGGATCAGAGCTTGCCAGGCCGGCCACCGGGTCGCGTTCGCCACCGCCGCCCAGTGGGTCACGCGCCTCGCCGCATCTGCTCACCCCCGCGGAGAAGCTTGCCGACGCGAAGAAGCTGTTGAGCCTCCCGCGTATCGTCGTGATCTGCGGCTCGACCCGCTTCATGACCGAGATGAACGACGCCGATCTGCGGGAGACCAGAGCCGGAAAGATTGTCGTCAAACCGGGCTGTGACATGAAGTCGCCGCACGAACTTTGGTCCGATCCTGTCGAGGCCGAGGCGCTGAAGGTTCGACTCGACGATCTGCACCGGGCGAAGATCCGGCTCGCTGATGAGGTGCTCGTAGTCGGCGACTACATCGGAGACAGCACCCGAGCCGAAATCGCCTACGCCCGGTCGCTGGGCAAGCCCGTGCGGTTCACGCACCCCGAAGTCGACCCTGACGCCTGACCGCCCGTTGCCACCTCGACAACCAGGGCCGGCAGCCCGCTTCCTAATGCTGTTGTCAAGTGGTTGCGATCACTGGAGGCGTGACTTCGTAGCGCCGTCGGTCACGGATCAGGGCCCAGATGACGTTGACGCGTCGACGGGCAAGGGCGAGAACGGCCTGGACGTGCTTCTTCCCCTCGGCGCGTTTGCGGTCGTAGAACTTTCGCGAATTCGGGTCGTAGCGGACGCTGACCAGCGCCGAGGTGTAGAAGACGCGCTGGAGCCTTCGGTGGTAGGTGACCGGCCGGTGGAGATTGCCGCTGACCTTGCCCGAGTCGCGCGGTGCGGGGGCGACGCCGACGAAAGCCGCCAGGGCATCAGGGGAGTCGAAGTCGTCCAGGCTGCCGCCGACCGCGGCGAGGAACTCGGCTCCGAGCGTCGCGCCGATGCCCGGGACGCTCAGGACGATGTCGGCGAGTTCGTGCTCGCGAAACCGGCCCTCGATGAGCTTGTCCATCTCGGCGATCTGCTCGTTGAGGGCCATCACCTCCCCGGCCAGGGTGTGGACCAGCCGGGCGGTGGTCTTCTCCCCGGGGACGGCGGTGTGCTGCCGCTCGGCGGCCTCGACCGCAACCTCGGCCAGGGCTCTGGCGTTGCGGACCTTGCGGTTGGCCAGCCACTTCGTCAGCCGCGCGACGCCGGTGCGGCGGATCGCGGCCGGGGTCTGGTAACCCGTCAGCAGGCGGAGTGGGCCGGTGTTGGTGACGTCCAGGGCCCGTTCCAGGGCCGGGAACATGCTCATCAGAGTGGAACGCAGGCGGTTGACCGACCGGGTGCGGTCCTCGACCAGGTCGGACCGACGTCCGGTCAGCAGCTTCAGCTCGATGGCCGCTTCGTCGCCGGGGCGGATGGGCCGCAGGTCGCGGCGCATCCGGGCCTGGTCTGCGATCACGTAGGCGTCGCGGGCGTCGGTCTTGCCCTCGCCGCGGTAGCCGTCCGAGGCCCGGTTGACCAGGCGGCCGGGAATGTACAGGACCTCCTGGCCGTGATTGACCAGCAGGGCCAGCAGCAGCGCAGGCTCGCCGCCGGTCATGTCGATGGCCCAGGTGACCTCACGGCCGTCGGCCAGGTCCAGGACATCGCCGATCAGCTTCAGCAGCTCGGGCTCATCGTTGGCGACCCGCCGCGTCAGCAGTGTCTTGCCGTCTGCGTCCAGCGCGAGCCCGTGATGGTGACCCTTGCCGCTGTCGATCCCCGCCCATATCCGGCTCATCATGCTCCTGGCGTGCTCGTTCGTTCCGTTCGTACCACGGACGACCTCGCCGGCATTGCTCTACTCAGCGACATGTTCGCATTTCCTAATCGGCGGCCGAGTCGTCGTGGGGTGCTGGGCGGCGAAGCGTGCTCAGCCACGAGACGGCAGCCGCCTGATAGCCACACCCAGCACCCCTGGGTGACCCAACCCTACGAATGGCTCGATCAACCCGATCAAGAAGGTAGAGCCGCCTGACCGTCTCGCGGTGGCTTCGGCCGCCGCCCACCCCACACCCTCCGCAGGCATCCCATGGAATTGATCATCTAGTCCCAATACCGGTGATTTAGGTTGTTTTCTGGCGGGTTGGCCTGGTCTTGGTCGGCCCGATCAGGATCACGCGGGGAGTGTCCGGCCTGGGCGGAGTGTGGTGCTCGGCGCGTTTGAGCTTCCAGTTGGACATCTTGCGTTTGATGACGCGCGGGCTGGAGCGCAACCGACGGGGTGACAAGAGCCGTTCGCGGATCTCATGCAGGGCCGTGACCAGTGCCCGGGCCAGCCGGGAGGGGGGAAAACGCCGCCTGGTCGGTGACGTGGCGGCGGACGACGCGCAGCGTGCGAGTGAAGGAGACCCGGTCGGGATCGTGGTCCGCTTGCCGTGCGGCCTGGTGCATCAGGTCCCGCAGGGCGTGGTGCACCAGCAGGAAGGCGAAGATCTCCTGCTCGGCCCCGCGGGGATGCTGGGAGCGCAGGACGAGGCGGGGGCCTCCGAGATGGGTCTTGATCTCATCCAGCGTGCTCTCGATCTCCCATCGCTGGGCGTACAGCGCGGCCAGCGACGCGGCCGACGCGGCCCGCGGATCCAGGACAGTGGTGATCAGCCGGTACACCGTGTCGCTGCCGAGGGTGTACTCGATCACCCGAACCCGGGCTGGGTCCGCGCGACGGTTCTTGTCCCGGGCCGCGACGATCTCCGAGAGATAGGAGCCATCCCCCAGCAGGGCCCGGACAGGGAGTACGGCGTCGTTCTTGACCCGCCACAGCAGGTCGGCGCCGGTTGCGGCGGCGGCCCGCCACAGGTCAAAGCCGCGAAAACCCCGGTCGGCAAGCAGCAGCATGCCCGGCGTGAGTGAGCTGAACAGGCGCTGGGCCAGCTCGGTTTCATGGACAGCCAGCGGTCCGGCCTCGGCCGCGAAGACAGCGTGCGTGCCACACTCGGCCAGCGCGGCCACCCTCACCTGCGGATAGGCACTCTTCTCCTGCCCGCGGCAGACTCCCGGGCGGCCGAAGAAGACGGCATTGGCCTCGGTGTCCGGCACGTCGAAGGTGGTGCCGTCCACCGCGACCAGCCGCCACCCCCGATACCAGGCCCCGCTCGTTTCCTCGGTCGCCACCGGTCGGCACACCCGGGCAAACAGTGCTTTCAGCGGCTCCGGGCCCAGTC
The DNA here is from genome assembly GCF_006715635.1 of Streptomyces sp. SLBN-118. Taxonomy (NCBI): domain Bacteria; kingdom Bacillati; phylum Actinomycetota; class Actinomycetes; order Kitasatosporales; family Streptomycetaceae; genus Streptomyces; species Streptomyces sp. SLBN-118. The sequence goes on along the minus strand of NZ_VFNP01000001.1, from coordinate 176,715 downwards.
GCAGACGGGCTCGGCCGATCGCCGCGGTGGTCGGCACCCGCCAGGTCCCCTTCCACCGACCCATCCGCTCCAGTCCGTGCGTCAGGAGTCGAGCGACCTCCTCATAGCCCTGCCCGGAGAACAGGCACATCGCCAGCACGAAATAGACCACCACCCGGGCCGGCAGCAGCCGTTGACGCTGCTCGACCCGGCCGCATCCCGCGACCACCTCATCCACCAACTCCGGCGGAAACGCACGGGTCAGCACCCCAATCGCGATCCGATCCGAGAACCGGTCATCCGACGACTTCACCTGTCCTGGCCTTGGCACACCACACCCAACGACCCGAAAACCCCAAAGTCACCGGTATTGCATCTAGGGGCGCGCCAGGCGCTATCGCAGGCCGTGGCGTCGCCGCTCCTCGGCGCTGAGTGCGCGGCTGGTCCGGCTGTGCGCCCTGTCGATCAGGGTCTGCAGATCCGTGGCGACCGACCAGACGCGGACGGTCTGGTCCCGGGCGGCAGTGGCCAGCCGTGCTCCGTCCGGTGACCAGGCAACGCTCTCGACGCCGCCGGAGTGCACACCGAGGATCAGCAGTTCCGCGCCCTGGTCGACGTCCCAGATCCGCGCGGTGCCGTCCGCGGAGGCGGTGGCGGCCAAGCGGCCGTCCGGAGACCAGCAGACATCCCGGATGGTGTCCTCGTGGCCGGTCATCGCGCGTATCTGGCCGCCGTCCGCCGCGGCATAAATCCGAAGGGTCTTGTCATACGAGACGCAGGCGACGCGGTCGCCGTCGGGGGACCAGGCCACCGCCTGGGCGAAGTCGGTGAAGCCGGTCAGGCAGTGCAGCTGGGCTCCGGTGTCCGCGTCCCAGATCCGTACGGTGCGGTCGACGCCGGCCGAGGCGAGGCGGGTGGAGTCTGGTGACCAGCACACATCGCGGATGAGGTCCTCGTGGCCGGTGAACGTGTGCACAAGGGCCCAGGTAGTGGCGTCCCAGACCCGTACCGTGCGGTCGTGGGAGCTGGTGGCGACGCGGGTGCCGTCTGGTGACCAGGCGACCCCCTCGATCCGGTCGGGGTGCGCCTGCAGCGTGTGCAGTGCCTGGCCCGTCGCGGCGGACCAGATGCGCATCGTGCGGTCGTTGGAGGCCGTGGCGATGAATCGGGCATCCGGGGACCAGGCCACGTCCCGGACCGGGTCCTGGTGCCCCTCCAAGGTGTGCAGCCAGGTTCCGCGCTGTGCGTCCCACACCCGGGCCGTGCAGTCGAACGAGGCGGTGCTGAGCCGACGGCCGTCCGGTGACCACGCGGCCGCCTCGACCAGTGCCTCGTGGCCGCGCAGCACGACCACGTCGTCCGGCCGCATCAGGTCCCAGATCCGGCCGGAGCCGTCATTGGCGACGGTGGCGATCCGGGCGCCATCGGGCGACCAGGCGACGTCGCGCACCACGCTGTGGTGGCCGTGCAGGGCCACCAGTTCAAACCCCGTGGCCGCGTCCCACACCCGTGCGGTGCAGTCGCTGGCCGCCGACGCGAGCCGCGTGCCATCCGGAGCCCACGTGACGGACTGCACCAGGTCCTTCGCCGCCGGGATGGCGAGCGTCGCCCTGCCGGCGGCGACGTCCCACACTCGGATCGTGTGGTCGTACCCGGCGCTGGCCAGCAGCTGCCCACCGGGCGACCATGCGACCGTGCGCACCAGTTCCTGGTGGCCTTCCAGCACGCCCAGCAGGGTGTGGTCGGCCACGTCCCAGATCCGCACCACGCGGTCCCGGCCGCTGGTCGCCAGTCGGGAGCCGTCCGGCGCGAAGGCCACTCCGTGGACGAAGCCGTCATGACCGGTCAGGACGGCGGTCTGCTGCGCAGTTGCCGGATCCCAGAGGCGGACGGTGCCGTCCTGGGAGGCGGTTGCGACCACCGTCCCGTCCGGTGACCAGGCCACTCCGCGTATCTCCGCGTCATGGCCGGTCAGTACGGCGGCAGAAGACCCGTCCCGAGCCGACCATATCCGGGCGGTGCCGTCGTGCCCTGCGGTCACCAGCCGACGGCCGTCCGGGGACCAGGCGACGCCGTGGACGTAGCCCGAACCGGCGTCGATGACCTGCTCCACCGCGCCGTCGGTGGCCCGCCAGATCCGAACGGTGCCGTCGTAGCAGGCGGTGGCCAGGTGCTGCCCGTCCGTGGACCACACCACCCGTTGGACGAGGGCGGTGTGTCCGGTCAGCGGGACACACATACGGGTTGAGGCAAGTGCGGTGACCAGTGCCAGCCGGGCCAGGTGGGTGTCCGCACAGTCCTCCAGCGCGGCAAGGGCCAGCAGGAGACCGGATTCGGGATCGTCCTCGACCGTCACCAGAGCGCGCTGGGCGACGGTCTGCGACAGCCAGCGCATCGCTGCCTCGTCGGCCCGTCGGGAGGACTCCAGAAACTCCGCGACGACCGGCCGGGCGGCAGCGGCATCGGGCTGCCGCGACATCCAGCCCAGCGCCCGCCGCAACCGCTCGTCGCGCAGCAGGTAGGAGTCGTGTCTTCCGGCCGCGTCCCACTCGGCCGCCCAGCGCTCCACGTCGGACGCCAGCGCCAGGTCCTGGGCTGCCGCCTCGATGGCCTGTCTGAGCGGCTGCCACTGCCGAAACAGCGCCTCGTGTGCTACCCGCAGTATCGGCTCACTGCCGTCTCCGTCGCTCACCAACAGCCGCTCGGCGAGGAACACCTCGGCTACCGCCTGCTGGCTCGGCGCCAGCGTGTCTCTGCGGACCGGGCGCTGGGAGGGCTGGCCATCGGTGATCGTCACGAACTTCAGCAGGGTGGGCAGCACCGGGACGTCGGGGGAGGCCTCGGTGAGGTCGGACAGGATGAGGTCGGCCCGCTCGGTCAGCGCCCCGGCCACCCCGCCGATCGCCTCGTACTCCTGCAGGGAGATCTGCTGCCGTCGACCTGGCTCGGGCACCAGCGCGTGCAAGGTGTAGGCCATCAGCGGGAGCGCGTCACCACCGCTCGCCTCGCTGACGATGAGATCCACCAACCCGGGTTCGAAGCTGATGCCCGACCGGGCAGCCGGCTCTGCGACCACCTTGAACAGCGATCTGCGGGGCACCGGCCCGAGAATGAACGTGTCGCGGAACAGGTGGGCATGGGACAGGGTGCCCAGGCGGGTGAGGAACTCGGAGCGGAAGGTGAACAGCACCTTCAGCCGGGGGTCGGCGGCCAGCGCCGCGTCGAGCAGGCCGAGCAGCGCGTCCCGCTCCTCGTCGCTGACGAGGGTCAGCAGCTCCTCGGCTTGGTCGATGGCGATGAGCACCGGGCGGGGGCCGCCGCGGTGCCGGCTGCGCAGCGCATCCAGATGACGGCACAGGGCGGGGGCCCCCGTGTGGCGCAGCTCGCTCTCCAGGGATGCCGAGGTGGTGAGTTGCAGCGCCGTGCTCAACGCCTGCGCCAGCCCGGCGAAGGGGTTGGTGTCAGGCGTGAACGGACCGACGGTGATCCACTGGGCCCTCAGAGCGAGCTGCGGCAGCAGCCCGGCCCGTATCACAGATGACTTGCCCGCCCCCGAGGGCCCGGTGACCACCAAGGTCTGAGAACTCTGCGTCCGGGACGGAGGGTTGATCCTACGGCTGAGGGCGACGATCTCCTGGTCGCGGCCGAAGAACACGCTGGTGTAGCGCTCGTCGAAGGGCTCAAGCCCGGGGTATGGGGAGATCGGCTCGGACCAGGACAGCCCCCTGGTCGTGATGGGTTGGTCGAACTTGCTCAGCCACCAGGTCAGACCAATGAACACCCCGCCCGTGACTATCAGGGCAGAAATCGACCACCGCTGCAGGAAGGCGAGGGCGGATGGCGGGTTCTCGACGTTTGTCGCATAGTTCATCGACAGGCCCACAAGCACCGAAAGAACGCAGGACAAGACTTGCATCGCCCGCGTGAGCACATGCCGGTACACCAAGGCCCCCGTATCCGTCAACGTCGACATCTGAAGCGTGACAATCACCGTAATCATGCCCAGACGCAGGGGCGTTACAGCCCGGAAGAATCGAAAAAGCAAACATCCGCCGCCCCAGGGCTTCGGTGTAGTCGTGTGATGTCTTCCGTGATCAGGTGACGGCCAGACCGCGCAGTCCGCCTGCGGCGTGGGGGCGGTCGGTCGGCGAGCCAGCGGCCCATGGCCTGGTCCAGGGCGTCGCCATCAATCCGGGCCAGGAGCCGGCGAACCGTCGATTCCGCGGGCAGCAGCCGCTTCGGTAACAGCGGATCGGGACGCGCGCCAACAACCTGGAGCACCTGGGGCGGGGCGTCGGCAATCCACTCGCCGACCGCAAGCAGCGACCTCGCCCCGGCCAGTACCGCGCACCCAGTCAGGGCGAGCACGACGGCCAGGGCGTGCCGCACTCCGCGCGGATCACGTGGATCGGGCACCTCGGCCAGCCGTTCCAGCAGGCCCGGCACCTCCCAGGGGGCGGCCTCGGGCTGATCGCGGAGCTGGTCAAGAGCGGGTGGAATCGGAGGTGATACGTCGCCAGGCACGGTGCACACTCGGATCATGGGCGTCGAGAACTTCATGATCTCGGGAGCCCGCGCCCGTCACTTCCGGGCTGACCGCTCATCTGACAGATCATTACGAACCGGACGTCCTGAGACTACGCCGAAGCCCTGCACCCGGTGCGCTCGATCCAGTGCACCGCACCCGATGCACGGCACTCTCGTGCGCACGCGATGCCCGCACTCGATGCACGCATCGTGCCGGTGCGCACCGCGCCGCACCGGATGCGCACCGGCCTGGCCGACCCTTGACCAGGTTGGGCCGGGCGCGCGTTGTTCCTAGACCGGGTTCGCTACCCGGCCGTTACCGGCGCGTTTTCCCTTGACCGCACTCGCCGCACTCGCCGATCAGGTCGCGGGCAAGGGGGTGTGTGGTATGGCACCGGCCGGTGCGGGGTGCGCCTCCATCGCCTGGCCCAAGGTGACGGCATTCAGCTGGTGCAGGATGTCGACGACGTCCTCGTGGTCCTCGGTAAGGATCTCCGTGGTGAAGCTGAGGACGGTGCGGGCGATGCCTTCCGCCGCGTCCGGCCCGGCCTGCTCCCAGGTGCGCGGGGCGCCCAGGAAGACGCGTCCGAGCGCCTCCAGGGCGAAGGTGTCCTCGCACGGCTCACCCGCCTCGGGGCCGGGCAGCGCGGTGACCGGGACGACGATCCGTTCAGCGACGTCCAGGAGCAGCGCGGGCATCCGCGGTTCGACGGTCACGAACTCTGCGGCGGCTTCGGTGTCGTCGGCTTCCACCGCGCGGAGGTAGTTGAAGGCGCTCATCACCGCTTTGGGGGTCATCGGGGCGAGCGGCGAAGCGATGGTGGTCTCGGGCATGACGGCCCCTCAAGTACGGGCGCCTTGCTGAATCGTGGCGGCCTCGGAAGCGATCCTCGGGGCGCGGGCCTGTGGACAGAGGCGGGCATCGACGGTGATCGGACATCCTTGGCGCGAGCCGCGTTGTCCCTGGACCGGGTTCGCTACGTGCGGCATACCGCCCATTCCGGCAGGGAGAAATCTCCGTCCCGGCACGCTGCGCGACGGCCGGGGAAAAGCCGCTGCCGCCCTGGGAACGCAGCTGCGAGACTGCGGCGATGACCACGCAGCGGCTGCCGTTCCCGGTCCCGGATGAGCGAGCCCACCTCTTCGTCGACAGCTACGCCGACATGCACGAGCGCGTTGTTGAGGACCTGGTCGTGCACCGGTGTACCCGAGGCCGCGGCGACGGTCCTGTGCACGGCCCGTGAGCTGCTGCGCCAGTCGTACTACTGCTACGAGTTCTCCACCGTGGCGGTCATGCACTCTCTGATCGCGGTGGAGATCGTGTTGCGCGACCGCATCCCGGGCGCGGGCAAGAAGCCTCGGCAGAGGCTCATCGAGCAGGTGCCCACGCGGGCATCCTGACGGCCCGGCAGGCGGAGTACCTCGACTACGGTCGGCAGATCCGTAACGGGATGGCGCACGGCCAGACCACGCACGCGGTGATGCCTCCGGCCATGGGGGTCCCGATGGTGCGCACGTCGTTCACCATTGTCACCGAGCTGTCCGCCCTGGCGCCTGGCTGATGACGACAGCTCACCGGCGATACGCCGCGGTTTGCTGGTGAGTTGGGCAAGCGGGCCCTGCTCCGTACGTTCTGCCCTACAGCCCGCCCTACAGTCGCCCCTACGCTCTGGCCTACAGTGAACTTCGGCCGGAGGACCTGTGTTTGCGCAGTTCGGGGGTCGGTTTCGGGTCTGGTGAGTGCCTCGACACCCCTTACTCCCGCCTCTCTTGTGTCAGTGAGGGGTGGTGGAGTGGTCGTGCGGGGTCGCGGTGGGGGGCTCGGGTGCCCGCCCCGGCCCCGGGGGTTCCGCCTGGTCTGGCGGGCGACGGGTACGAAGGATGGAGCGGAGTTGGGTGAGGCACGGCAGTGGCCGTACAAGTCGACGGGGCGGGTGCGCGCGCTGGTGCTGCTCGCGCTCGGGGTGGTGAAGGTTGCGACGGCCGAGCAGCTGCGGCAGCTGGTGCTGCCGGGTACGGCGGATGCGCAGACGGTGCGCAACACGTGCAAGGACCTGCGGCATGCCGGGCTGGTGGAGTCCGTCGGCAAGACGTCCCGTCCAGGCAAGGCCGGACAGCCGGTCGCGCAGCAGCTGTGGAACTTGACCACCGCGGGCCTGGCTGCGGCGGCGGCTGAACTGGGCCGGCCCGTGCGGGAGATGGGCGGCACCGCCCGGGATGCGGCGAAGGCCGGTGCCGCGCACGCACTTGCGGTGACGGACACGATCGGCGCGTTCCGCCAGTCCCCGCCGCTGGCGACCAGGCCCGTCGCCCGCCGCGGCACGACACCGGCGTCCCAAGCCTCCCGGCACAGGCGCGAGAGGTGCCAGTGCGGCCACCGGGTCTGGGACACCTGCGGGGCTGGGAGACCGAGGTCGCCCTCCCCGTCACCGGCACGTTCGCTACGCCGAGCAAGGGCAGCCTGCGGGCAGATGCGGTGCTGACCGCGCCCGAGGACGGGGTGCCGGTGCTGTTCGTGGAGGTCGACAACCACACCGAACCGGCCGCCGTTGTCGCCCGCAAGATCGAGCGATACCAGAAGTTCTTCCGGCGCCAGATGAAAGACCACCGGGGCCGTGACGTGGCGATGTGGTCGACGCTGTGGGAGGACTCCGGCCGCGGCGGCTTCCCGCCCGTTGCCTTGGTGTTCGCCAAGGACGTCGGCGCGGAGGCGCGATTGAACCGGATGAAGGCGATCCGCGATGCGTCCCGGCCGTGCTGGGAGGGCCGGTGGGAGAGCGACCACGGCTGGCACGTCGCCGCCGAGGGGGAGGAGCGCGAGGGCTGGGGGAGCTTCGACGGCACCGTCCCGGTCATCGCCACCCATCTCGGCCAGCTGAAAGCCAAGGGCCCGCACGGTGCCATCTGGTGGCGCTTCGGCCGTTCCGAATGGCAGACCTTCACCGTCGCCCTCACCAACACGAACACTCGCGAGGACTACCTGGCGCGCGACGAGAAGCGCCGCCAGGAGCGCGAAGCCGCCCGCGTCCTCGAGGATCAGGCGGTCCGGGACGAGTTGGGAGCGCTGGCAGGAGTCGTGGGAGTGCCCGTCCTGCGGTACGGACGTCACCCCGGACACGGTGGGCGAGTCCGGCTGCCAGCCAGCGGAAGGCGGGCGGTGCCCGACGTGTGAGAGAGTCCACCGCGAAGTCCAGGCGGAGCGACCAGCGGCGGAAGACGCTGCCCGAAGCAATGGAATCCTCGCCCGTCTGCGCGCTCGCACCGAAGGCCAATAGAGATTGCCCTGAGCGAACGCCCCGCCAGCACCACTGGTCACGGCCGTCCTTCACGTTTCTTGGGAGCGGGCTACCGATGCTTCGAGCGCCCCCGATTCGCGCTCTGTCTCGTCATGTCGGGTCTGCGCCACGGTGGGTGCAACCTGGGGGCGGAATCCCTCATTCAGCCGCCATGGAGGTGGCCGATCCGGTCCCCGGTGTAAGGCGGTCAAGGCAAATGGCAACACTTCGGCCTGTGTTCGTCGACTGGACGTCCCGCAACGATGAGCGGACCGAGGCGATTGGGACCCTGGGCGGTGCTTCGGTGACGCTCGCCGGGCCCCTGGGTGCCGCTTATCTGCACGAGGACTGGACGGAATTTGGGTTGGCGTACTTCACCCCGCCGCTGCCCGCCTCGGACATGATCGAAATGGTCGGTCTTTTTGAAGGCAGTGCGCTCGAAGTCAGCTTCGGTAGCCCGGTGAAGGATCCCGTGTTCCATCTGGGATCGCTCGCCTCCGAGCTGGAGTTTCTGGACCTTCCGGCAGGTACGCGGGTCGACCGGCTCAGCGGCGACGATCATTTCGAGGTCGACGGCAACAAGGTCAGGGGCGCGTTTGCGGATCCTGTCCCCAACCCCGACGGGAGTCTTGGGCCCAGTGACTCCAACGGCAGCGTCCGCCTTCGCGGGCGGGAGCCGGTCTCTTCGATCAGGTTCACCCTGAAGCCGACCTACACCGCAGGCTCGCCCGACGGCGTACACCTCCAGATCGGCGGGACGGTAGAACAGCCTATGTTCGTCGACTGGACGTCCCGCAACGATGAGCGGACCGAGGCGATTGGAACCCTGGACCGCCGCACTTCGGTGACGCTCACCGGGCCCCTGGGTGCCGCTTATCTGCACGAGGACTGGACGGAATTTGGGTTGGCGTACTTCACCCCGCCGCTGCCCGCCTCGGACATGATCGAAATGGTCGGTCTTTTTGAAGGCAGTGCGCTCGAAGTCAGCTTCCGTCCCCCGGTGAAGGATCCCGTGTTCCATCTGGGATCGCTCGCCTCCGAGCTGGAGTTTCTGGACCTTCCCGCAGGTACGCGGGTCGACCGGCTCAGCGGCGACGATCATTTCGAGGTCGACGGCAACAAGGTCAAAGGCGAGTATGCGGCCCCTGTCCCCAACCCCGACGGGAGCCTCGGGCCCAGTGACTCCAACGGCAGCGTCCGCCTTCGCGGGCGGGAGCCCGTCTCTTCGATCAGGTTCACCCTGAAGCCGACCTACACCGCAGGCTCGCCCGACGGCGTACACCTCCAGATCGCCGGGACGCCGTTGCCGCACACATCTCCAACCGAGACGGCTACCGCCTGAGCCGAGCTCAGACAACGAACCGCGATGCCCCCCAGTCGAGCAGATGTTGGACGACCAGATCCTGGCCACCTGGACGAGGTCGAGCCGCATGCCCGGCTGGGGCCTGCTCCTCGTCGATCGCTGAGGTTCACGCTATCGGGCTGTGCCGCGGTGACCGGCTGGTCAGGCGGTTTCGTGGCTTTCGGCGATGGCGGCGGGGTCCCAGTGGTAGAAGCGCCAGTAGTCCATCGGCCACCCGTCCTCGATGAGACAGATCTTCACGTGGATCGAGACCGCCCCGTCGGTGTCGGTCCACCGCCGGAAGGCCTTCGCCGGGTGCCACTGCCCGCCGAGCCGGATCCGCACGCGGACCATGCGGTCGGGGCCGAAGTTCTCGATGTGCGGAAGGACGTAGCTGTCGCCCTGCGGCGGCCCGAGCCGCACGCGTTGGGCGTCGCCGGGCCTGGCGGTCTCTTCGACCGGGCTGGTGCCGAAGGCTCGGGTGATCATGGCGCGGGGGTCGCCCCACACCCAGGTGTCGGGGCACCAGCGGCCCCAGCTGCCGTCGGGCAGGACGGGCCGGATGTCGGCACGGAAGGCGGTGCGGCCGTCGGCGTAGTTGCGCCGCTCGTACCCCAGCCCGGCCCAGGGCTGCCCGCCGAGAGACAGTTTGATGTCGACGAACGGGTCATACGTCTCGATCGAGACGGGATCCACCGACAGTTCCTTGGGAGGGATCTCGACTGCGTCGCGGTCGATCACGCTCCGCTCCCGTCAGCCGGGTGAGGATGTTCCGGTGCCCGCTGGCCAACTGCAGGGCCCCGCCCCGGGTCTTGAGGCGCTGATGGCGTGCCGAGCGTGGGGTGCCGGCGCAGCTGAGCAATCGTCTTGTCGGCGCTGCACATGGTGCAGACGGCGGCCCCGGGCTGCGCGAAGGCCTGGAGAGCCTGGGTGGCGCTGAGGTCGAACGGCCCCTTGTAGATGGGGCAGTCCTCGGTGTGTACACGGGTACGGCGCGGGCCGGTGGCGTCATAGGCGTACCGCTCCCGCTCCACGCCCCACTTCGTCGCGTCGGCTGGTGCGGCCTCGTGCTCGTGCTGCGGCGGCGCATCGGGCAGACGGCGCCCGGTGCGGGCGCGGATGATCGCGTCCCGGTGCCGGGTGAGCGGCACGCCCTGGTAGGAGACGCCGTCGATCGGCCGGACATGCGTCTGCGGCGCATCGAACTCGACGTCGGCGGGCTCGGGGACGTCGCGGGCACCGAGCTGGGTGGTGGCCCAGAGCGTCACGCTCACTCGGTAGAACCAGGACCCGGTCGAGCCCTGCCCTCGGTGATGGAGCCGTCCGGTGAGCTCCTGGTCGCCGTAGAGGCGGATCCGGATGGGCGGCGTCGGGGACTGCGACGGCGGCTCCCCGTCGGCCAGGCCCTCGACTTCGTCCACGACGGCTACGCCGCCTCAGCCGCAATGCTCTGCCCGCTGTCGGCGCCCGTCGATGGCGCTTCCAGCCGCTTGAGCGTCATGCGGGCATCGACCTGCTCGCCGGTCGGCACGCTGCTCCACCACGGGTGGGTGATGACCGCGGCCGACAGCCGCACCAGCCGACGGCGCAGCCGCGCGTACTGGTCGATCTGCTCCTCTGTCCAGCCGGGCGAGGCGGGGAAGGTGGTGATCCGGTCGCCCAGCGGGCTGTACGTCTTGGTGGTCGAACTCCACCCCTCGGTGGCTTCGACTGCCCACGGGAGCTGGCGGCCCATGGCCTCGTACTGGGCGCGGACGCGGTGGACCTGCAGCTGCAGGGCTCGCAGGCGGCCGGGGAAACGGTAGGCGGTGCTCACACACGTAAGCGTACTCGTGTTCGAATTTGGCGGGCCACGGCACGCCACCAGTCACTCGGTCGGGCGCCGGGCGAACTCGCGCGCCAAGGCCGACGGGGGACGGCACGCTCCTCGTGGAGCAACCGCCGCGCGGCCCTCGGTCCGGGTGTGCACAGTTGGATCATGCGCGCCCTTTGGACAGGTCACGTCACCTGCGGAATGGTCACCGTTCCGGTGCGTCTGTACGCCGCGACCGAGGACCCGCGCCCGCGGATGCACCAGGTCCACACCGCCGACGGGTCCAGGATTCGGCACCGGAGGGTCTGCGAAGCCGAAGCCCGCGAGGTCAGCGAAGCCGAGATCAGCAGGGGCTGGGAAGCGCCGGACGGACGCATGGTCGTCCTGCGCGACGAGGACCTGGACCACCTGCCCCTGGCCACCCGCAAGACGGTCGAGATCATGGGCTTCGTCGGCGAACAGGACGTCGACCCACTGCTGTACGACCGAGGCTACTTCGCCGGCCCCGATGGACCGGTCGCCCAGCGCCCCTACGCCCTCCTGGTCGAAGCACTCGCCCGCACCGCCCGCGTCGGCATCGCCAAGTTCGCCGTCCGCACCCGCGAGCGCCTGGCCGTGCTGCGCCCACGCCGCGGCATCCTTGTGGTCCACGCTCTGCGGTGGCCCCAAGAGCTCCGTCAGCCCGGCGACATGGCTTCGAGTGCCCCGGTGACCGAGCGGGAGCTGGAGCTCGCCGAGGTGCTGATCGGGCAGCTGACCGGGGTGGACATCGCGGAAGTGCATGACGAGTACGGAGCTGCACTCGAACAGGTGGTGACGGCGAAGCTCGAAGGACTGGGATGGGCGGAGCCTCCCGAGCCGCAGCCCTCCGTCGACCTGATGCAAGCCCTGGAGGACAGCATCCGCCAGGCCCGGCGCGGCGAGCAATAAGCGGCCGCCGGAGGACTGCAGATCACCCCGTTCGGGTCGCAGTGTCCGGACGTTGCCGTCCAGCGCGTGGCGCGCCGCGGTGAGAACCGCCCGCCGTGCCTCTTCCAAGCGCCTGTACTCGCCTGCCATATGGTCGAGCATCGCCGTGCGTCCTCTCATGTGTGGGCTCGCGGCGTGCCTGGCGTGACGTACTGCCGCGACATCACCGACATCCACGAAGCACTGATCTATGGCAATGAGGGCCGCCGGTGCATCCGTCTCGCGGAGCAGCTGGACGACGACGTCCTCGACATCGAGTCGTGGCGGGTCGGACCCCGCCTGATGATCCTGCTCGAAGAGATCAACTCGACCATGAAGCAGCTCAACCGGTACCGGGAGAAGATCCGGGAGAAAGGGTGACCCGAAGACCAGCCCCGCCATCGACGCCCTCGCCGAGATCCTGTTCACGGGGCGTCAGGTGCGCCTTCACGTCCTGTGGTCGCCCAGTCCGCTACCGCCCGCATTGGGCGGACCCGGAGATGCGCGAGAACTTCGCCTCCTGCGTCCTAACGGATCACTCGACTCCGTCACCGACCGGCTCGCCCTCCTGGAACCTAACCACGGCCGCGAAGACCAGCCCAACCCGGACGCCGCAGCGGTTGGTCGGAGGGGGGCCCCGGTATTTCGATGACAAGGGGCCCGGGGCCTCTACGGGGCGACTGCATGTCCTTCTGGCGTGTTCTGCGGGCGCGCTGGGTGCTCTACTGGAGATACCGCTCCCGCGTCACGGCAGGAGGGCGGACATGTCCCCAACCACGCGTCCCGATCCGTCCAGATGGCGCCGCAACCAGCCTCCTACTGCTGGATCGCGCCGGTCCCTTTGGCGTCGGCATCCCTGGCTCACAGCCGTTCTTGCCATATTCGCCGTTGTGCTGGCCTTCGCCGGGCTGGGAGGCATCTTGGAGATGACCGGCTCCGGTTCCCAGCCGTCGAGGTCCCCCACGGCACTGGAGCCTGCCTCCCCGGCCCCACCGCGGACGACATCGGCTCCGCCCTCAGCGTCCCCGTCGCGTAAGCGGACCCCATCTCCGACTGGTCAGGCACAGGAGCCTGCCTTCCCCAGCGCGGTGCTGGTACGGATCATCGACGGCGACACGATCGAGGTCCGCGGCGACGGAAAGATTCTCCCGTCAGGCACGCCTGCCAGAGTCCGGCTACTGGAGATCGACGCGCCGGAGAAGGGCGAATGCTTCAGCCGGGACGCCACTCGCCGCGCTGCCGAGCTCATGCCAACGGGAAGCAGACTCCGGATCGAACGCGATACGGACCTCAAAGACCGGTACGGGCGTTACCTGCTGTACGTGTGGAACGACGACGGCACCTTCGTCAACGAGAGCCTCGTCCGTACCGGCCACGCCAAAGCAACGCTCTACCTGCCCAACGACAAGCACTGGACTGCTATCTCACGCGCCGAGGGCACCGCCGAGCAAGCCGATGCAGGACTGTGGTCCGCCTGCAACACCCAAACTGAAAAGACCCCCACATCACCGAAGCCGGACACCCGCCGACCCCCCGGCCTGCCGGACGGCCCGGCACCCGGCCGCCCCGACGTGGACTGCTCAGACCTGCCCGGACCCGTATGGGTCGGCAACGACGACCCGCACCGACTGGACCGCGACGGCGACGGCATCGGCTGCGACGCAAACTGAGTGTGGCCGACTGCTGCGGCATGGCCCCCTTTTCCTCGCCGGCCCTGACGTGGCCGATGGACAAGTCCTCGCCTCCAACCTATCCGGGCATTCGGCTACCGCCCGGTGAGATGCTCGAAGAAGACATGACCTGCCCTGAGCAGGAGGACAAAGATGAAGCTGTTCAGATCCGAGAAGACGGAAGACGACAAGCTGGCCGAGCAGATGGCTGACGGAAGGGCCAAAGCCCAGAAGCTCACCGAGAAGGCCACAGCCAGGGCTGAGAAGATGGCCAAGAAGGCAGCGATCAAGGACGCAACCGAGCGCGCCGCCGCGAAGGCCCGCCGCCATGAGGCCATGGATGCCGTCTTCGGCTCCAAGGTCACGGACGGAAGCCTGAGCCCGGACCGGTTCGAGGTCTCGGTCACTGAGAACCTCACCGGAAGCGGCGGTCGCCTCGGCGGCTACGGCCAGAGGAACGCCGCATTCCAGACGATGGCCGCGTACCGAGTCGTCGTCACCGACATGGAAACCGGCGTTCCGCAGAAGATCGGATACGCGCCGACATACAAGTCGGCTCACCGGACCGGACGACTATGGATCGACCAGATCGTGACAGGAAAGCGCCGACTCAAGGGCTGACGCAAAACTCCATATGAAAGCTCTCATGGCGCACGTCGGTTCATACGAAGCGAACAGCCCGCAGAACCCGCACCATCGCGCAGAACACCTGCGCCACCGCCGAGGCCGTCCCTACGGCCGAGGCAAGCAGGCCCCGCGCGTAAGTGACGGATCTCAGTGGTAGCTCCGTCATCGCCCCGCTGTTGCGGCCTCCAACCGGCGGATCCGGACCACGCCCCCCAGAACAGCCGGGGCCTGCAAGCGGCAGCAGCGAGCGGCCCAGGCATCATCGAGACCGGCAACGACTCCTACCGCCTCGTCCACACCAAGAACCAGCAGGGGAGCACCTGACCGCACGCATGGACCCGGACTATCGGCCCGGGCTCCCACCCACGCGGGCCAGCACGTCGTCGGCCAGTTCGTCAACTCGCCGTCCAGGAACACAGTGGGCAGCGTGTCCATCGCGGCCGTGCACGGCTCGATCTTGGATTTGCACATCTCCCCGCCACCGACGCCTCATGGGGCGCGACCGTCTCCAGAACCACACGCCGCGACACGTAGGGGGGGCCAAATCACACTGACAGGTCATGCCCGACGGATCGCCAAGTGGAGCCGAAACCCACTGACAAGAGGAGCCAGCTCACGCTGTCGAAGCCAGCCTGACAGCCTCCGCGGCTTGCGCCACCATGCCACTGGCCTTCCCGGGGGTTGAAGCGACCGCCCTTCGCATGCCACATTTCTGGCCCCGGCCCCTACCGTCGACCCCCGCGCCCCAAGCGGATCTCCCGAGTCCGAGCGGAAGGCGCGCTGGAGCCGGACCTGTCAGATACGGCGCCGGCGTCGGGTGACCGTGTAGCCGATGGCTACGGCGGAGCCGAGGGCGAGGCCGAAGCCGATGCCGGTCTGGAGACCGCTGGGACCTGACGCTCCGCCGAGGCCGCCCTTGGCACCGCGAGTAGGTAGGGCGGTCGGGCTTACTGGCTGCTTGGTGGTCCTGGTTTCGCTGCTTCTTCTGGGCAGAGCTTCGCAGGCGATGCCGTCGTCCGGGCCCTGGTCCTCATCGAGCCGGTTTGGGTCGCTCGGGTCTCTGTTGAACTCGGCTTGTGCGTCTTCCTGGAACGTGAAGTCGCGGCAGTCGAGATCCGTCTGCGCCTGCGCAACGCCAGAGAAAACTGCGATGGAAGCGACAGCCAGGGCTATGCCACCCACAGTGGTACGGCAGTTCACAGGAAGCCTCCTATGGTCGGTGCGACCGTCGAATCGACCCTAGGAACAGCGGCGTTGCCTGGCACGTGATGCTAGGCCGAACGGGAAGCGACGACACCAGCTGACCTGGACAGATCCGCCGGGCCGCCCGCGATGTCCCCGAGACGCTGTCGGTACGGGAACAGACTGGCGCCCGCGCCCGCGATCTTCGAGGATGGCTGTGTCAGTTTCTGTGGAGTCGTTTCCGCGGCGCCCGTCATGATCAATGTCGGTTAGTGAGGCGCATGCCAGCCCAATTACGCCGCCTCGTTCTCGGCCGCTCGTGGACGTGCTTCAACGCCATCCGGGCATCGACCACCTTCTGCAGTGACGGCGCCTCCCAGTAGGGATGCGTGCTCACTGCGATCGACAGGGCGAGCAGCTGCTGGCGCAACCGCTTCTCCTTCGCCAGCTGCTCAGCGGTGTAGCCGGGACTGTCGGGAAAGGTCACCACACGGTCGTGGAGCACGTGCTTCTCGCTCGTCCAGCCCGGCTCCGGCGTCTCCGCGCGCGTTTTGTGCAGGTCGAGCTGCACGGCGCGAAGGTCCTTGGGGAAGCCGTACGTTCCAGCCACACCAGAATGATACTTATGTTCGATTTAGGTGGGGCGAGTCTGACGCGCGCAGGGGGCGGGTAGCGCTCAGTCACAACTGCAGCGCTACGGCTTGGAGAGCTTCAGTGTCCACGTTCCGTCCGCGGTCACGTTGAGGTAGTAGGGACCGCCGCTGATCATTTGAGTGACGGTGGAGCCGTTGAAGTTTCCGACTTGGTTGAAGGGGAGGTTCTGCAGGTCGCCCTTCGCGTCAAGGACGGTGACGATGAAGTTCGCTTTACCTCTGTGGGTGCCGCGCAGGGTCGCCGCGTGGTTTGCGGTGAAGGGGCCGACGATGCGGTCGCCCTTCCCTGAGTACGTGTGGGGCAGGGAGACCGCGGCTTGGTGACGCGGCTGCGTGATGGTGATGGTCCAGGCGGAGTCCGCCTGGATCGTGAGGCGGTAGCTGCCAGCACTCATGCCCACGCCCTTGGAGCCGTTGTAGGTGCCGATGGCGTTGACCAGGAGGTCTTTGGTCTGGCCCGAACTGTCGAGCAGCGTGACGATGAAATTGGTCTTGCAGGCGGAACATGTTGACCGGAAGACCGCGAGGCCCTCGGCCACGGTGAAGCGGCTCGTTGCTTGCTGACCGGTTCCACTGAGCTTGATGGGCGGGATGGGGGTGGGGGCCGCCTTGGCTGGCTTGATCTGTTCCGTGCTGCCGGAGGTGGGGCTCAACGAGCCGGGGGAAGCAGGCGGGGAGGCCTTGTTCCCGCCGCTGCTGGCCACGGCGATGATCACAATGAGGGCGATCAGGAAGACAGCTGCGCCGGAGCAGCCCCACAGGAACCGCCGCCCCCGACGTTTCTTCGAAGGAGGCTGCTGCGGGGACGCTCCGCCGATCGACTGGCCGGCGGGTTGCGGCCAGCGGGGAGGCTTCGCAGGGGGCCAACCCTCAGGCTGCCCCGCGCCGGGACCATCTGCCATGGCTCGCTCCCTTCGGGGCGACGCTCAGCTTCCCTGCTACGCCCGCTTGTGTGGCCGTCCGCTCGCCGACTTGTTGGCCGCAGTCTTCTTCGCGGCCGACTCCATCGCACCCCGGATCACCTCACGCCGCCAACGCTCGTCGACGTCGATGGCGACATCGGGAACCGGCCGCGGAGCCACGGCCGGGGCCCACCGGCTTCCAACGGGATCCCCGACCCTGCGGTCACGGCGTTCGCCCGGCCGGGCGTAATCAAGCGCGGCCCATAGCTCGGGTCGTATCGGGCCAGGTCCCGTCCCGGCACCTGGCGCTGCAACACGGCCGGTGCAACGCAACTGCGCGTTGCACCCATGAGCTGCGGTGACACCTCGGACGGGGCCGCCTGGCACCCGTGTTGCAGTGGGGGCCTCCGGCACGGGGCGCCTGACAGCACGAGACCCCGGGCGATGAGGCCAGGGGAGTGGGCGCGGTTAGCCCAGGACGCGCCAGGGTTCCCGGCCCTGCTGGTCGGGACCGCTCTGCGCCGGCGTTCCGCGGTCGAACTGCTTGTAGGCCTGGCGCAGGTACTCGGGCGACAGGTGCGCATCGTTGGCCAGGGTCTGGCCTTCGGCGAGAGCGCGCTCGATGGCCTCGTGCAGGATGACCTGGGTACGGCGGGCTGCTTCGGCGAGGTCGGCGACCGCGTCCGACCACCGGCCCTCCCGCAGGCTGTCGGCTGCATTCTCGGTGATCATTTCGGCGGCCATCGTCAGGCCGGCCGTGAGCATTTGCCGGTCCTCGGGCACGGGCTTGCTGCTCTTCATTGAAAGCTTCATGGCCAGCACCGTAGGGCGAACCTGGGGTGCCTGGGGTGCGATTCGGTCATGGGGGCGTGGCCTTCTCGAAGGTGACCGGCCGAGCGGGAGGCCCGATGTCTCGTATGCATTGGCTGCGGGGCGAAGTTCACCTGCGAACGGTGGAGCGCTAGAGAAGCAGAGGGCGCCGGTTGGAACATCGTCCCGGAGCCGCACCCGTCCTTGTGCGGGACCTGCGACCTGCGGCCCGGGACTGACGCTCGTGGCACCCGCCCGAACTTTGAGCAGGATCAGGCCGCGCCCGAGCAGAAGGGCACCAACTGGGTCTCCCGTCTACGCGGTTGACGGGGGCAAGCCTCTGGCAGAAGCCGGTAAGCCCATGTCCATAGCGGGCAAGCCACGCCGTCGATGCAGAAGAGGTCCCAGCTTCACAATCCACTCGTTTCTGGCCAGGACGGCGCCTAGAGTTCGACCGCTACACCGGGAGTCAGGAGTCGAGATGGATGCTCAGCCAGCAGTTCTCAGCGCGGTGAACAGCGGAGTCGACTCCTGCGAACCACTGCACAAGGTCGGGCGGGTCCTGCGCGCTGGCTGGTCGGACACGAACCCGGGCGAGGAGGAGCGCGAGCACTTCGCGGCCCTGTGGGCGGCCATGGAGTTCCGGCTGCAGGACGGCACCTGGGACGTCGTTCTCGGATCGTTCCGCACCACCGACGACAACGGTGACCTGGTTCCGAGGGCCGTGAAAGATATGGCGCCCGCGGTCCTTGAGGCCTGGGCCGCCTACGCCCCCGAGACGACCCACCCCCTGGTCCGGGCCCGGCTTCATCACCTGCTCTGGGTGGCCCGGCACGGGACACGGCCCATCGAGCACCTCCGCTCCGCAGTGCACAGCTACCGGGATGCTGCCGGCGCGCTGCTGACGAAGGCGGAGGACCACCTAGAGGCACTCGTCCACCCTCCGGAGCCGGGCGGGGCGGCATCCTTCGAAGTCGAGGTGGCCCGACTTACTGCAGCGGACGCCCTGGTGCTCGCCTACGGCCTGGCGGTCGCTACGCGGCAGCCGGAGCGTACCGACATCGTCGGCGAGATGATCGCCCTCGGCCAGGCCGCGCTCGCTTGGAAGCCGCCGTCGCCGGGCGTGCTCGGCCTCATGACCGCCCCGCTCGTGGTCAGCCCGCACGACAGGTCCGCCGTGCGCCCCCTGCTCGAACGTGCCGTCGACGAGTACTGCGGAGAGGGCCAGTTCCACTACCGGGTGGAGTTCCTCGAAGAGCTGCGCTGCGTGGTGGGCGCCGACGATCACCGCAACGTGGACGAACAGATCCACCGCGCCCGTATGGAACTGTCCGACAGCAGCACCGGGTTGCGGAAACTCCTCGCCCTGGAAGACGCTGCTCGACATGCCCGCGACAGCGGGCTGACCGACGCCCTTGGCGAGGTGCGCCGAACGCAGCAGAAGATCGGTCGGGACGAACTTTCCATGAATACCATCGGCACCCCGGTCCCCCTGCCCGCGGGCTACCTGGAGGCAGCGAGCGCGGCCATCGACGCCGCCGACAGCATGGAGCACGCACTTCACTTCATCGCCACCACTCCTCCCACGATGAGTGGCTCCGCGGCCCTGCCATCCGGGCTGCTGTCCCTGCCGACGGTGTACATCAACCCCAACGGCCCCGTCGTGACGCGCACCGTCGGGAGCGACAGCACCGGAGGAGAGGGCTTCTTCTTTCGGCAGCACGTCTTCGCCCTCGACGTGCACGGCCTGGTCGTCGAAGCTCAGCTGGACCGAGTCCGCGACCGGTTCCGCCCGACAGCGGAGGACCTCGTGCCGTTCCTCGCCAGCCCGGAGCATGCTCCGGAGACTCGGATACGCGGTCTCGCCCGCGCCTTCGAGGCGTTCTGGGAGGGCGATGTCGACACGGCCCTGGCCCTGGCGCTGCCACGCCTCGAAGGCACGCTGCGCCGCCGACTCCAGGCAGCCGACATCGCGGTGATCACGCACGCAAAAGGGGAGACCATCGGGCAGGTCCAGCAGCTTGGCCCCCTCCTCGACAAGCTGGATGAACTCGGCTTCCCCGAGCCGTGGCCCCTCGTCCTCCGGACAGTGCTGGGCAACGCCGAGGGGCAGATGAACCTCCGCAACAATGTCCTGCACGACCTGGTCGACACGCCTTCCCGGCACCGGGCAGCGCTCGTGCTCCAGATCGCCTTGGCTGTGCTCTTCCTCGGGGAGGAGCCACCTGCCCGGACGGGGTCTGCCGACAGCGGCACACGGATGCCGTTGCCGTGGAACGCCGCCGCCGATCAGCACCTGCCGTTCCCGGTGCCCGACCCCCGGGCCCATCACTTCGTCATCCAGTACGCCGACATGCACGACATCGTCGCCGGCTTGACGGTGCCCTCCGGTATCCCGCAGTCCGCGGCAACGGTGCTGCACACCGCCCGCGAGCTCCTGCGCCACTCCTACTTCTGCTACGAGTTCTCCACCGTGGCCCTCCTGCACGCCCTGATCGCGATGGAGATCGTCCTCCGGGCCAAGATCCCCGACTCCGGCACGAAGCCGCTCCACGCCCTCATAAAGCAGGGCAAAGAGAGTGGCCTCCTGACCGAGCGGCAGACGGAGTTCCTCCACGATGGGCGCAAGCTCCGCAACCGCATCGCCCACGGCCAGAGGGCTCATTCCGTCATGCCCCCACTCTGGGGGGCCGGGATGCTCACTACGTCCTTCACCCTGATCAGCGAGGTATGGGCGGCCCAGCCGACGCCACCGGTCACAACTGACATAGATGAGGGCACAGGTATCTGAGATGAACGAGCTCGTCACGGGGCCTGGTTCCTCCAGGCGAGAGCCGTCCGTGGTGGGGCAGCGCCTGAACGCCGTTCTGGATGCGGAGCAGGTGGTGGACGACCTGCGCCGCTACTTCGGGATCGGCCTGCCCCCTGGTGCCGGCGTGTTCACGGGGGGCCGGTTCGAGCACCTGGCGGGCGGGGGTGACCGTAGGCAGGTCGCGGACCGGTTCACCGCAGAGGACCTGGTAGCTGTGCAGACCCTGTCGGTGACCGTCCCCGCGCCCGTCGCCCTTGACCTGCTGGAAGGCCCGCTGGGCACCCAACTGTCCGAACTGCTGCGAGGCATCCCTTCCGACACCGATCTGTCCGACGCCGATATCTCGGTCGTCGCGGACGGCTCGCCGGCGTACCGGGCCTGGTGCTTGTTGGAGGACGAGTACAAAATTGGGTGGGTGATCGCCGGGAAGCTCTTAGCCCGCAAGCGGCCGCGGCTGCTGCCGGTCTACGACCGGGTCGTGCGCTGTGCGCTCGGCCACCCGCCGTCGTTCTGGACCGATCTGCGCACCGCCCTGCGCGAGGACGACGCGACCCTGCACCACCGGCTCCTTGGCCTGCGACAGAGTGCGGGCCTGCCCGAGACGGTCAGCGCGCTACGGGTCGCCGATGTCGCGGTTTGGATGGCCCACCCCGCCCCGGGCCACCGCTGCCCCTGAGGACCCACCGCAGGGACGGTCAAATGCTGACGCTCAGAGGCGGCTTGCTGGTGCGTGGGGTGCCTGGCTGGCCCCGTGTGTTGTGGGTTTCGGCTCCCAGTCCTACGCCGACGTCGTCCGCGACCTTGTCGCCCCCGAGCACCGCGAAGCCCACCTTGCGATGATCGGCGACTTCGACTGCTCGGGCGAGGACATCGAGCGGGACTGGGTGGAGCGCACGGGCTGCTGGAGCTCGGTGACCCGGGTGCTGCTCACCTACGAGCAGGTACGCGCGTACGGGCCCCGGCGACCGAGGGAAAGCGCGGCGACCCGAGTTGGCTGGGCTTCGCCCGCCGCTACGGTTTCGACATCGAGCACCCGGTGCAGTGGGAGGTGGAGGCGCTGGAGCCGGCCCGAGCTCCGGCGCTTGGTCCTCGCCGCCGTCGACCCGTGCGTCGACCGCGCCGTCCTCGCGTAGCAGATTGCCCGCGAGGAACAACAGCGCCGTGCATTGTCCGAGTTCCTCGGTGGATGGGGCACCACGGGCGGCCGAGGGACGTCCGACTGAGCTCTCAGTACGTCTCGAAGTTGGGTTCCCAGTCCGGGTCGGGCTCTTCATCTTCGTTGAGTATCTGGCCCTTGATTCCCGCGAGGCCGAGTTCCCACGTCGTGAGTGTGAGACCGCACAGGCGGCACCCGAAGAGCCTGGGGAGGAACCAGACTTCCCCGTATTCCCCTGACTTGTCCCGGCCGCTTGCGAAGCCGGTGTGTCCGCACGCGGGGCATTCTGCGGGTACGGCGATCGGCCACGGAGCGGCAGTTGGCAGCGCGGAGAGGCTGCTGACGAGTTCGGCGATCTCGGCTTCGGACAGGCGCCGGGTGGTCTCGGCGAAGCGCTCGCGGGCCTGCCGGAGTTTTGCCTGGTACCGGATCTCCATCTCGGTCATGGCCTGGGCGACCAGCGCGGTGCAGGCTTCGAGGTGCGTGCCCCAAAAGCCATCGGGCTCTGTCGACAGGGCCTTCAGCAGGGCGTTGATGTGCTCGATGCCCGCAGCCAGGAGTGCGCGGCACTCGGTCACGGGCTGGCCCCACCCCATGTGGGTGATGCCGTTGCGGGACTCCCGCAGTTCCTTGAGGTTGGCCGGCGCCTTGTGCTCGGGGCCGAGGAGTTGGGCTGCCCTGAGGATGGCCCCCTCGCCGCCGATGGTCTTGAGTCCGGCGCGGCCCTTCTTCGTCTTGTCTTCGTTCCCGGTCAGGACCAGGAGATCGTCCACGCTCGGCTGCTTCTCCGACGCGAGGAGCACGGGAGCGATGGACGCCAGGTACGCCTTGGACGCGTGCTCCACCGCGACCGCCATGTGGTGCACGGCGAAGTCCTGGTCGATGGGCTCCTCCAGGTACGCGTCGACAGCCGTGCGCGCCCACTTCCGGGCCGATTTCAGCAGGTGCTCGTGGATCGATTCGTGCGACATGCGCATCAAGGTAGGGGGCGTCGACGCCCAGGGTGTGGGCGGCGTGGAGGAACGCCATGCCAGCAGCCGCTTGCTGGGGCGGGTCAGATAGGCCGCGGCGGCGTCGTGGACATCCGATTCGCTGATCCGCGCGGTGGCTTGACGCAGTTCGGTGTCGGCGAAGCGGGCCAGTTCCTGCTCGAGCTGCTGCCGAAGTTCTTCTACTTCTCCAACTACGAGCTACTGCCCGGCGAATGCAACATCGTCACCCTCGTCGAGCGGCAGTGCGCCGACTCACTCGAGGAAGGGGACGAGACCATGCTTGCCCTGCTGCAACTGGCTGGCGAGGGCGCGGACGACCTGCTGGATGAGGACTACGAGAGCCGCGAGGCCGAGCTGCAGGCCGCCAGCATGGAGCTCAGCGATCAGGTTTTCCGCTACTGGAAGCAGAATGACGCGCTCTCCGTCGTGATGGCGACTGACATGCCCGTGGTGCGCACCGACCCGAACACCAGCCAGGAGGTACGCGAGCGCGTACTGAAGATCGAGCTGCACGACGAGCGCAACGACGTCAAAACGAACTTCGCGCTGCGCTCGGCCGGCTTCCGGTGGTTCTTCTCCTTCCTGGCCGCCTTCAGCGCATACCAGGACCATCCAGAGCGCACCGTGGTCCTGCTGGACGAGCCCGGCCTGAGCCTGCACGGCGAGGCCCAGGGCGACTTCCTGCGCTACGTCTTCGACGAGCTCGGCACCCACCAGCAGGTGCTCTACACCACGCACTCCCAGCACATGATCGACCCGACCCGGTACGAGACCATGCGGGCCATCCACGATCGGGCCACCCGACAGAACCCGGAGCTCGGCGTAGTCATCACGCCGGTCAGCCTCTCGGCGGACCGGACGACGATCCTGCCCGTCGAATCCGCCCTCGGGTACTCCGTTGCCCAGCATCTCTTCCTCGGCGCAGGTCCCCACCTGGCGGTGGAAGGCAGCAGCGACTTCATGTTCCTGCTCCGGATGTCGGAGCACCTGCGCCCCCAGGGCCGCGCCGCACTCGACCCGCGCATTGCCATCATCCCCGTCGGCGGCATCGGCACCATGCCGGCCTTCGTCGCCGTCATGGGGCGCCGGATGCACGTGCGCGCCCTGATCGACGGAGCGCATACGGCCAGCGTGGCCAAGAAGGTCTACGGCGCTGCCGCAGCGGTAGGTGTGGACGAGAAGCACATTGTCGTTCTCGGCAATCTCGACGGACTGCCGCACACAGCCGACATCGAGGATCTGTTCACGACCAAGGACTACCTCTGGCTCTACAACCGGTCAGTCGACAGGCCCCTTCAGGCTGCCGAACTGCCCGACACGCCCCAGCCCATCCTGCAACGCTTGCAGGTCGCCCGAGAACGCGACGGACTGCCCGGTACCTTCGACCACGCGGGCCTCGCCCACCAGTTGACGGTGTACCAGCAGGAGTTCTTCGTGCAGGCCGACCCGGACACCCTGAACCGATTCGAGGCACTCTTCCGCGAACTGGCCGTCGACTGATCAGCTCGACGGCTGACGGGTGTCGTAGGAGGACACTGCGGCACGTCAGGCCCTCGGCACCCTGTGGGCTGCCCGATCAAGCCGTCCGGGACGACAGTTCCATGTCCCGTCAAAGACGCCCGAAGTCACGGGCGCTGACGTACGTCGGGGCACAGCAATTTCCTTCACGGGGCGGCGCAGCGGTCGCCGACGGCCGGGGCGGTGCAGCTGCGCGGCACCGCCCCCCTTGCTGCGTGCCGGGCCTCCGCTGCCCTCCGGCCCGGACCGAGCGCTCCGCGCTCTCACGCACTGAGGATGCCGGCGCCCGGCCCTCACGGATGGCTGCTTCGTCGACTACGGCTGCTCCCCGGGCTACATCCAGTCGCGGCTGTGCGAGCTGCGCGTGCTGTCCTTGTTCGCCCGGGCCCGGGGCTTGCGCGTCACTTGGGGCTGACGTCGTTGCCCCGCCCCATCCGAGGGCCGGGGCCTGGACCACCGGCGGGGGAGTGGCATCCCCCGCCGCGCCGGGAACATCCCCGAGGAAGGGCACCCGTGATGAGCGCAGCCCGCTACGACGACGACGTCAGCCGGGCCGTAAGTATCCTGACCCTGTCGGCCCGTATCGCCGAGTCCGGCAGCATCACGCATCTGCCGGAGAGTGTGCGCCCCGTCGGCTGGGCGGCCTTGTACGTCGGAGCTGACGAGACCTGGGAGCGGACGGCCGAGCGCCAGGTTGCTCCGACTGGCCGTGATATCTGCGTCCGAAGGAACGATCGTCGTATGCGTCGGCAACTGTCTGTTATCTCGGGGGGAAACTCCTCATTAGGGATCAAGGATTGGCGGCCCTGATCGGTGCGGCAGTGGGGATGGTGGGCACGTCGGCCGCGGCCATTGCTGCGGGGCGAGCGACACGCTGGCAGGCATATCTGCAGGCGACCACTACGCGCTGGCAGACGCAGGCTCAGTCTGCTGACGCGCATGCGCAATGGCGGCATCGCCTGCGCCGTGACGCCTACGCGGAGGCCCTGAAGGCTGGGCACGCAGTGGAGCGGGCGTGCGAGGACTACCAGTCGACTTATGTGGATCAGGCGTTTGGACGCGAGCCTCACCCTGATGCATGGAAGCCGGTGGATGCTGCGGGAGGGAGGTTGGTGGAGGCTTTGCAGGTAGTGCGGCTGGAGGGGCCCAGAGCGATGGAGGAACGGGCCGACGAAATTATCCATGCCTACTACATCTGGGCTTTCCAACTGTCGGCGGGACCAACACGGGGCGAGGGGCCCACGGAGGGAGAGGAGCTGACTCTTGAGAAGGCAGAGCGGCCTTTAACGAACTTGTAGGAGAGCAGAATGAGTTTTCTGCTGCCCTGAAATCGTTTCTCCGGCAAGCTGCAGAGCTGCTGGACTCGATGCCAGGCGACGAGGAAGAGAGCGAAGGCCTTGGCGCGTGACTCTTACTCGAGCGGTGCTCAGGCACCATCCTCGAACATGCCCGCAGCCGCACTCGCGCTCCGGCCGCCCGCTCGCTCGTGGACGTGCCCCGCGCCCGCCGCTCTCGCCGAGGGTCTTGGCCTGCTCAGTACCCCTGCCGCAGCTGGAATCACCGACCCTTCCGGGAGGAGCCCGGCATGTCGGTCGCTGTCACCGCCCAACTTACCGGCGACCCGGTCGACATGGCCAACTCCAATGCCGCCCGCGTGCTGGACACTCTCGGATACGCCGAGCCGTACGGCGACGAGGACGCCCGGCTTTTTCTAGGCCGTGTGCTGCTCGCGCTCGCCCTCAACCCCGAGGACGCCGGGCGCCCTGCCGTCGTGGACGGCCGTTTCACCGACTGCGGACGCGCCCCGGGCTACGTCCAGTCGCGGCTGAACGAGCTGCGCGAGCTCGCCCAGTACGCCCACGCCCGAGGCCTGCGTGTCACGTGGGGCTGACGCCCTCGCCCCGCCCCATCCGGGGGCGGGGCCGCACCACCACCGGCGGCGGGGGAGTGCCACCCCGCCGTGCGGCCTCGCAACTCGACGACGGGCTCAGAGGAGTACTTCTGGAGGTCACGATGCTGGCTCTGCGCGGGCGATGAACGGAGCCCCTCCTTCGGGAAGGAACACGACGAACTCACGAGCACCGTGGACCACCCGTGCCAACCCCAGTCGACCGCCCGCGCGCAAAGCCGCTCCGAGTGGTTCGCCGCCGCCGCCGTCGACGATCCGATCGAGCTTCGCGTAGTGCCGGACCATCTGGTCGGCAGGTCCATTGATCCAGAGCCGGACGTCGGCGCCCTTCTGGAGCGCTGCAAGCAGCGCATCGCGCAGGCTGCCTGGTTCTGCGTCCTTGACTCGCCGGTGAAGGCGCTCTTGGACCCCGGGTTCGGTAGGAGCGTCAGCAGCCTTCTTCATGCACTCCGAACATGCCCTTCGCCCCCGGGCAGGGAACAGGTGCCGGTACACGATCACCTGATCCTCCGGGATACCGCAGAGCGTGGCGTATCCCGCCAACGCGTGCTCCACAGCCGGTGAGTCCGTCTCTACGCATGCGGCAAAGGACGCTGGCTCGCGTGCGGTTGTGAATGACCGCCATGATGATCAAGGGGCGACATGGCCATCACCTTGGCACGAATCCCCAACCGGCGGGGGAGTGGCGCCCTGCCGCAGCCGGAAGCACCCGTCCTCCGGGAGGAGCCCCGCATGTCTGTACCTTCACCGCCGAACTCACCGGTTGTGCCGGTCGACATGGCTAACTCCAACGCCGCCCGCGTGCTGGACACCCTCGGATACGTCTGCTGGCGCCTGATTTTTCATGCTCACAGGAGCACGGTCGGAGGGGGTTGTGCTCTCTGTCGGTTTGTCAGTTCCGGGTCGTCCCGTGAGCAGGGCAGTGCTTTCTAGGGGGAGGGCGGCGCGTCGTGGCGAATATCGTCTGGCACACGAAGTTCGGCATCCATCTCGACTTGACTCTCGAGGACCTCGGCCATCCGAATCTGCCGAACCTGTGGACCACCATCTACGACACGGACCGCCTCTATGCCGCCCGCAGCATTCCCGTCTCCGAGCGGGACCTGCAGTGCGGGGGCATCTGCCAGCAAGCCGGCGTCACCGCCTGGATGTACCTGCGGCTGCGCGCCAACGGCCGGCGTGAAGCGGTCCACGAGCGCGCCGAGGATGAAGAACGTCATGCCGCGCCGATGACGGCCGAGCATCAGGCGGTCAGGAGCGGATCGTGCGTGCGGCGGAGATCGGCGGGTTCCGCGCCGATTGCGAGGTCCGCACCCGCACTGGCAGGCGCGGTTGGATCCAGACCGACACCCTCGTCCAGGGGGAGAGCGGGCTGCGCATCGGCTGGGAAGTCCAGCTGTCGACGGCAGACACTCACGGCCCCCGCAGCGTCCGCTCCCGCGCCAGCAAAGCAACCAAGCACGGCATTACCCCCGCCTGGCACACCGACCGCGCCGACTACGCTCGCCGCCACGACACCCAATGGACCCGCAGCGACAGGCTGCCGGCGCACGTCATTGCCACGATCGGCGATTTGCGTGTCGTGTCAGGGTTCCGTGTGCTGGATTTTTGGCGCTGCGATGTTCGTGCCCTGTACCGCTGCCCGGACACGCAGAGCCGGTGCGGCAGGGTCCATGTCACGCCCAAGCCGCGGGATGTCCTGTTCGACGACCTCGTGCGGCGGACCGCCGCGGGGCTCGTTGTGCCGGTCAAGCACCGGGACGGGGCGAGCACGCATCGTTTCTGGGTTACCCGCACCGACCGGGACCGGTTCGAGGACCTCAACAACGACAACACCGCCCTCCCACCCCTCCCCGACGACGACGAGGACGGCCCGGCGGGTGCGAGCCCTCGTCGGCCCACTTGTCGGCCGGCCACCCTCGCCCCGCACCCTCACGCGACCACCCCTGCTGCGGCCGACCCGGTACCGGCGGAGCCGCCATCCGCCCCAGGCCCCGCGCCTCAGGCTTCACGGCAGGCACTCGCAGCAGCGGACCCGGAAATGGTGTCTGGCCCGCGCGTGCCCGAACGGCTGCTGGACTGGCGAACTGATCCGATGAGCCACAGCCCTGCAGGCACTGCCGCCGGCCGACGAACCTCCTCGACGACCAGGGCGACCCCTACCACAAGGTCTGCGCTGAAGCGATCAGCGGCCAATGAACCCACCGGCAGTGCCTGCTGCCGAGTCCCGGGGAAACGGCAGCCACTCTTTCGGCGTCGAACTGACGGTCATGACCGAGCTCTGGCGGTCCTTTCGGTCGAAACGGCTGCACGACCCTGGGAGGCGCGGTCGAATACCCCCTATGTCCATGAGACGCAACGAGCAACTGCATCGACTGGCCCGCCAGGGTTCCGGCGGGCCAGTCGCTGCGAGGCAGCCGATACGCATACGTGGCTTCGCCCTTCTGACCCGGTTGAGGCAGCAGTCCTCGCGCGGCGCGGTGGGAGAGCGTTATTCCCAGCAAGGTGGTCTGGATTGGGCCCGTCGGCTGGAGCTGGTATCCGTTCTGCTCGCGTCCGTTGCCACTGTGATCGGGCTCTGGTACTCGAACGCCCAGGTTCGCGAACAGCTCAACCTGACCCGTCAGGAGCTTGGCGTAAGCAAGGAGTCGCAGATCACTGACCGGTACACCAAGGCGGTGGAGACGCTGGGCAACGACTCACTGGACGTAAGGCTCGGCGGCATCTACGCCCTGCAGCGCATCATGGAGGACTCGCCCCGCGACCACCCGACGATCGCCAACGTGTTGTCCACCTACGTGCGCACGCGTGCCGCCAAGCCTGCAAAGGAGGGACCAGAGATTCCGCCAGACGTGCAGGCTGCGTTGCGGGTGGTCGCTGGCCGGAACGTGGGACTTGATCGCGATTTCGTACCCAATCTCAGTGGGGCGCGGCTGAGCGGGCTGGAGCTGCGACTCGGTACTGACAGAGACCAAGATGGTGAGTGGGAGAACGGCGCTGAATTCGAGGGAGCCATTCTCAGTGATTCCGATCTGAGCAGAGCGCATCTAGGAATGTGGAATCTGTCAAGAGCAGACTTGCAACGAGCGCGGCTGGTCGAGGCGAAGCTCTTCTCAGCCCGGCTCTCGTACGCGCGGCTGACGGAAGCCAATCTGAGCGGCGCGAACATGCGCCACGCGGAGCTGCACGGTGTCTCGCTGACGAAGGCGGATCTTTCCGGGGCGGACCTCTCTTGCACCAATCTAGATCGTGCGGATCTGCAGGGAGCGAAGCTGACCGGTGCTGACCTGATGAATGCGCATCTCACTGATGCGCATGTCGACGTTGCGCAGCTGCGCGCTGCCTTGATCAACAGCAAGACCGTGTTGTCAGTGGAACTTGCCAGGGATCCAGCGATCCGCACTCGCATTCAGCAAGTTGAGAAGGAGCGAGGTGTCCCTCTGCCTTGCAGCGTTGGACAGCAGGACCCGTGATGGCATGTGGTGCGGCCGACTGGCCGCCTAAGACGTCATCTCATTTGGCGAGTCTGCGGTAGCAGATGAGGGTGCAGGCGATACTGGTGAAGGACAGGAAGTGCTCGGCTTTGCGCTCGTAGCGGCGGTGCAGTCTGCGGCATCCGGCGAGCCAGGACATGGTGCGTTCTACGGTCCAGCGGTGGCGGCCCAGACGAGTCGAGGACTCGATGCCTCTGCGGGCGATACGGTGCCGGATGCCGCGTCCGCGTAACCATCGCCGCAGGTGGTCGTAGTCGTATCCCTTGTCGGCGTGGAGTTTGGCCGGCCTGCGCCGCCGACGTCCGCGCCGGGAGCGGATCGGCGGTATGCCCTTCACCAGGGGGATCAGCGCCTGGCTGTCGTGCAGGTTCGCTCCGGAGATTCCGACGGACAGGGGCAGACCGGTCCGCTCGGTGATCAGGTGGATTTTCGAGCCGTACTTGCCCCGGTCCACAGGATTCGGGCCTGTCAGCTCCCCCTTTTCAGGGCCCGCATGTTCACCGAGTCGATCGCACAGCGGGACCAGTCCAACTCGCCGCGGGAGCCGAGTTCGTCGAGGACCAGGCGATGGAGTTTTGCCCACACGCGGGCCTTCGTCCACTCGGAAAAGCGTCGGTGGGCCTCGCTCCCGACGGACCGAACGATGCGGATGGCAGCTGCTGCCACGTGCAGCCCGAGGTCGCTACGAAGACGATTGCGGCCAGAACTTCGCGGTCGCCGTGTCGGCGTCGGCCGCCGCCCTGAGGTCGCGACGGCGCCTCCGGCACCACCCGCTGGAACATCTCCCACAACTCGTCCGG
This sequence comes from Streptomyces sp. SLBN-118, assembly GCF_006715635.1. NCBI lineage: Bacteria > Bacillati > Actinomycetota > Actinomycetes > Kitasatosporales > Streptomycetaceae > Streptomyces > Streptomyces sp. SLBN-118. The sequence continues at coordinate 146,306 of NZ_VFNP01000001.1, read as the reverse complement.
CACCAGCCGCTCAACGATCCCTGCCACGATCGGCAGCTTACCCAACCAAATGAGATGACGTCTTAGGGGGCACCCTCCTTGGCTCAGGTCTCGGAGACCAAGTCTGTGGGCGACGGGGAGGCGGGATTGAGCGAGGTCACGGGGCCGCCGTATCCGGTAAGGAGCTGCTGGCGGCGGCACGATTGGAAGCCCCCGCGGAGCTGCGCAGCGGCGGCAAGGACGGCAACAAGGTCTCGCTCTCGGCGGGGCGCAGGGTGTCGTCCCGTGCCGACCCTGCGCGCCATAGGCGGCATATCTGCAGGTCACCACAGCGGTCACGGCGTGCTCGCCATCTCGACATCCCCCTCTGCACGCCCCCGCGCTCGCCCCGAAACGGAAGAAAAGCAGGTGACAGGGGACGGCGGGCGAACGGACGGGCGCGTGCCGCCGGGGATCGAGGCGCCGTTTCCCATGTTGCGCGCCGGCGGCCACCGGCACGTTCGCGCGCCGAACCCGGCGCAGGCCAACAACACCACCACGCACCATCGGCGTTCGGGGGTCAGGCACGTTCGCCCCGGCCAGCGACGTGTCAATATGCCCGAGCTCGAGAGCCCACACGACCCAGCCCGATTCCCCGAACCATCTCCGGAGTGTCAGTGCCGGTCCGTACGCTCGACAGCATGGTGGGGGACGAGCTGCGCGAAGAACCACATGGTGAGCGGTCCGGCAAGGAGGGCGACACCGAGACCTGGCAGCGGCTGAGTGCGTACGCCTACCTCAGCGCGCCCGAGCGACTGGAGCATGTCGCGGTGATGCGGGTGTTCTGCGGCACCCTGCTCGCGGACCTGGCCGTGCCCGACGTGCTCGCCAAGCTGGCACAGGCCGGACAGCCGGCGGCAGCGCTCGGTGCGGAGACGCTGACCGCCCGGCTCGAACAGCTGGTGCGCTGGGGCAATCTGCTGCGCAGCACGCACACGGTCACCGCGACCAGCATCGCCGAGTATCAACGCTCCCGGTCCCGCTACCAACTGTCCAAGCTGGGCGAACGCGTGCAGCGCGACGCCGACGAGGTGCTGGCGGGAGCGGACGCCGCGCGTGAGGTCAGCAGTGAGCTGCTCACCCTCGTCGACCGGGGGCTCAAAGAGATCGCCGCCCTGGCCGCCGCGCCCGGCGGCGCGGACCCGCAGCAGGCACTGGAAAAGATCAGCACGATCTTCGCACAGTTCGCCGAATTCGCTGAGTCGGTACGGGACTTCTACGCCTACCTCGGCCAGGTGCTCGCCCGCTACGACCTCGACGGAGCCGAGTACCAGGGATTCAAGGAACTGCTGCTCGACTACGTAGAGGCGATCACTGAGGACGTGTCCTTCCGCGCCCCGCGCATCGCCGCCCACATGCAGGCTATCTGGCCGCATTTGCCCACGTTGCTGAGCCGCATCGACGCCCATGCGACAGGCCTCGGAGCGCTTTCCGACGCCCTGCCCGAGACGCGGGTGCAGCGCAGCCGGGGACGGGAGTTGGCCGACTGGGAGGGGCTGCGCGACTGGTTTGCCGACAGCGACGGCCAGGGCAGCCAAGTGGACCAGCTCCGGGACGCGACCCTGCGTGCCCTGCAGTCGCTGCTCGCCAACGCCAAGCGGATGCTGCGCTCCGCGTCGGGGGAGATGTCCCGTCGCAAGGACCTGCTCAGGCTCGCGGCCTGGTTCGACGCCGCGGAGCCCGAGGAGGCCCACGACATCGCGGTCGCAGCGTTCGGGCTGTACGGGGCACGGCATCTGGGCGTGGCACCGGATCCCGACCGGTCCGTACCGGCGTATGTGAGCTGGTGGACCGGACCCGTCGTGGACGTGCCGGTGGCGTTGCGTGAGCGCGGTAGCCGGGCCCCGCGCGGGAGGGCCGCGGCGGTCGAGGACCACCGCGAGCAGAAGCACCGCCTCCTGGAGCAGGCGCGCGAGCAGGCCGCCGCCCGCCGGGCCGCGGCCGCCGAGCTGCGCAGCGCATCCGGCCGGTTCGACCAGGTGCGGCTGGGTTCAGCGGCTATGCGGCTGCTGCTGGAACTGCTCACCGCCGCCCTCGGACACGTCCAACTGGACAAGGAGGCCGGTGACTTCCAGATCGACGGCGCGCAGGCAGGTGACGCGGATCTGGGCATCAGGCTGACGGTGTGGAGCACCCCGGGCAGGCACACTCTGTTGCGCTCCGTGGACGGCGACCTGACGGCGGACGACCTCACCCTGGCCGTCGAAAGCGCCTCGGCGCCCGCCACAGCCAAGGAGGCGAGCGCCTGATGCCCCTGCCCTCCGCCCACGATGTGGCACTTGCCGCCGAACGCCGCGCCGCCGCCCGCCTGCTCTTGGCTCACCCCTTGCTCACCAGCAACGGCCCGCACAGCGACACCTTCCCGCTGATCCGCCGCCACGCCGACTGGCTCGCCCAGCGCTTCCAGCAGGTGTTCGGCTACCGACTCCTAGTCGAGGCGTCGTACGCCCGCCTGTTCAAGGCCGGCCTCGGACCCGGATCCGGCCACCGCCTGGAGCGGCCCTCCACCGGCACGCCGTTCACTCCACGGACGTACGCCTATCTGGCACTCGCACTCTCGGTCCTCGTCACCGCCCCGGAGCAGCTCCTGCTCTCCCAGCTCGTCGCCGATCTGAGGGCCGCAGCAGTGGACGCCGGGATCGAGATCAGCGACACCGGGCGTCAGGCGGAGCGGCGCACGCTCGCCGCCGCGCTGCGTCAACTCGTCGACTGGGGCGTGCTGACGGAGACCGAGGGCCATGTCTCGGCCGTCGCCGAGGAGCGAGGCGGCGAGGCACTGCTGACGGTGGACCGCGAGATCGCCCGCGCGGTCGTCGCCGGACCGCTGGCGCAGAGCCGCGACGGAGCGGATCTCGTCCGTCGTGCCGCCGACCCCGGCTTCGGCGGTCCGCGTACGTACGTTCGCAGACGCCTCGTCGAGACACCCGCCGTCCACCTCGACGACCTCACCGGCGCCGAGCGGGAATGGCTGCGGACGCGGCAACGGCGTGAGTCCCAGGCCTTCTCCGAACTGCTGGGTCTGGAGGCCGAGATCCGTGCCGAGGGCATCGCCCTCGTCGATCCGGACGGCGACCTCACCGACCTGCACCTGCCCGGCACCGGCACCGTCGCCCAGGCGGCGCTGCTGCTGACAGGACGGCTGGTCGACCGACTGCGCCCCGAGGACCCCGGCCATCCCGCGGTCGGCGGTCGGCTGGTCATCGGCGTTCCCGTCCCGGACGGGCTGTTGCCCGAACTGCTCGATGAGCTCGTCGAGGAGTACGGCCGACGCAGCAACTGGCAGCGAGGCATGCTGGAGAACCTGGAGGGGCTGCTCGCCGCCGTCCTCGATTTTCTGGTCCGCATGCACCTGATGGCGCCCGTCGGCGAGGTGCGCGCCGACGGCCACGGCGTGCCCGAGGGATACGAGGACGCAGCGCTGGACGGCCGGTCTGTCACGGACGTCTCGGGCACCCGCGGGCAGGACGGAGCGGGCGGCTGGGTGCTGCTCGCCGCGGCCGCCCGGTTCGCCACCACGGTGGCCGTCACCTCCCGTCCCGAGCAGCCCCCAGAAGACGACGTCTCACAGCAGCCCGAGGAGCCGAGCCGGTGAACCGCCCCCTTTCCCCGCACCGCTACCGCCTGCACCGCGCCGGCATCCGCAACGTCTGGCAGTACGACGAGCAGGAGTTCGCCTTCGGTGACGGCCGCCTGCTGCTGCGCGGCAAGAACGGCGCCGGCAAGTCCAAGGCACTGGAGATGCTGCTGCCGTACCTCCTCGACGGTGACGCCCGAGCTCTGGATGCCACCGGGACCGGCCGGACCACGCTTCTGTGGCTGATGCTGGACGGTTTCGAGCAGACCAACCGGCTCGGCTACCTGTGGCTGGAGTTCGTGCGGACGGACGAGGAGGGGAATGACCACCACCTCACCCTCGGTGCGGCCGTCCGCGCCTCCCAGTCGACCAGGACGGCCAAGCCGTTCTTTTTCGTTACCCCGCTGCGGGTGGGCGAGGACCTGCACCTGGCCGTCGCCGGCCAGCCGTTGCCAGTCGAGCAGCTCAAGACGCTCGTCGGCCCGGAGTACGTCACCGACCGTGCCGTGGAGCACCGGGCCCGGGTCGCCCGCCACCTGTTCGGCCTCACCGATCCGGCACGCTACCGCAACCTGCTCCATCTACTGCACCGCCTGCGCCGCCCCACCATCGGCGACCGGATCGATTCCGGCGGTCTGGTCTCCGTCCTCGCGGAGACGCTGCCCGCGCTCGACGACGAGGTCGTGGAGAAGGTGGCCCGCAACCTCGACGACCTGGACGCCGTACGGACCGACCTCGGTCGCCTGGAGCGGACCGACGAGGCGCTGCGGACCTTCCTCACCGGCTATCGCGGCTACCTGCACGGGGCATTGCGCCGCCGGGCTGATGAGGTGAACGGCGAACTGGAAAGGCTGGCGGAGCACCGGCGTTCGGCCGGCGAGGCCGTGAAGAAGGTGGCGAACCTCCGCACGAGCGAGGACGAACTCACCGCCCGCCTTGACACCCTCACAGCGGAGGCGGACGAGGCCGAGACGGACCTCGCCGCCCTGCACGCCAGCACCGCCTACCGAAGCCTGCAGGAACTCGGCGAGAAGCGCGCCACGGTGACCGCTCTGCACAGCGCGGCAGCGACGGCGTTCAAGGCCCTGCGCCAGGCCCACAGCAGCCAGGAAGAGACAGGACGGCGACTCACCGAGGAAGCCCGGAGGCTCGGCGCGGAACTGGTCGAAATCGGCACGACGCACGGCGAGTTGCTGCGCGAGGCGGAGCGCGCCGGGCTCGACCCCGCGCACCTCGGTGAGCCCGCGGTGGCCCCCGTTACCCCGGTCGCGGGTGCGGCGGTGGCCGAACTGACGGCCCCCGACGGAGATTTCCATCTCGTGCGGCACAGCGAGGTGCTGGCCGTCGACACGGAGGCCTGTGCGGATGCCCTGCTCGCCCTGGACTCCCAACTGGACGCCGCTGGACCAGTCATCAGGAACCGCACCCGGGACGTGACCGAACTGGCCGCGCTCATCGGCACGACGCGCCGGGCCCAGCAAGAGGCGCACGAGGCCGATGCCGCCCGGGAGCGTCTGGAGGAGCAGGCGGACGAGGCACGTGAGCGGGCCGCACGCCGACGGGAGGAGACGGCACGTGAAGGGCAGACATACACGGACGCCGTACGGACCTGGACCGAGCAGCTGCGGAGACTCACCGGCGTGCCCCTCGACGCCGTACACACCCTGATCACCCACGACCCGGCGGAAGGCCCGCTGCCCGCCCACGCCCCCGACGAAGTGGCCGACACCGCCCGGTCGGCCGTCGAGCCGTGGCTTGCGGAACTGGGCGAACAGCGCGACGCGCGTGCGGTGGCCGTCCGTGAGCTGGCCGCCGAACAAGACCGCCTGGCGCGTGAGCGGAAGGACTGGGAAGCCCGCACCGACCCCGAGCCTGCGCCTCCACCCCACCGCTCGGCACCCCGCACGCCAGGCACCGGCGCACCCCTGTACCGGCTCGTGGACTTCGCCGAAGGCCGCCCGGCAGTGCTCCGCGGCCACCTCCTCGGCGCCGGGGACCTCACGGATCACCCGGCGAATGGCGGAGATGATCTGGGTGACGGTGTCCTGGGTGGCCACCGCGTCATCAAGCACCGTGGAGTCCAACGCCCGCCGCTGCCTGCCCTTGAGTACGCCGGTCGCGGCCACGACTTCCCTGACCTTGGTGAAGATCCGCATCGGATCAGCCGAATGACGCAGGCGGCGCCGGAAGTACGTCAGCAGCGACGGATCAAACGCGGTGTCGTACAGCCCAAGCCCGCAAGCGGCCTTCCACCGCAGGTCACACCGTAGTTCCTGGACCGTCTCGAAGTCCGACAGCCCCTGCAGGCTCTGCAAAACCACCGTCGCGGCCAGCACCTGCGGCGGCAGACTCGGACGGCCGTTGGACGAGGGATACATGTCCGCGAACATCTCCGGCGGGAACAACACCTCGCGATGTTCCGCCAGGAACGCGAACACACTGCCGGCCGGGATCAACTCCCGGCAGGTCTCCCACACATCCGGCCCGACCATCTCCCCGGCCCATTCCCCCTGCATGCCTACAAGACTGGCCCCGACTCCACCGAGCCGGGGCCAGAACACCAGATTTTCAGCAGCCTTCTAGAAGGCAAGTGAGGCAAGTTGGGTCGGGTGACCCGAATGAACTAGCTCCTGGGCCCACGGGCGTGCGTGCCACTGTTCCGTGCCCAATTCCCTGCATCATGCGTAGATGGATCAGGTAACGCTGGTGGCGCTGATCGGAGTCGTAGGGACTGTGATTGCCTCGCTGGCTGGCGTGGTGGGCGCTGTTCGGACGGCCGGGATCAGTGCTCGCGCCCAGGCGACTGTGGAGGACGTGAAGTCAAGGCGTGCGGCCTACAGTGCCTGTGCCGCCACCCTTCTAGTGCAGCGCGACGCAGCTCTGCGACTGATGGACGTCCTGAACGTCCCCGACTTGGACGTGGACAGGGCGAAGGAGCGGGTAGCGCAGGCTCAGGCTCTTCACGACGACGTTGGGACGACGGTGGGCGCGGTCGCCGTCGAGGGTCCTGAGGGGGTGTCCGACGCTGCGATAAGTGCCGCCCAGCGCCTCAGTGCGTGGCTGGACGAACTTGCCTGGTGGCTCGAACTGGGGCGGCCTCACCATCAGCGCCAAATCGTCGTTGAGCTCCGTGACCACGCGGAAGAGAAGGTGGAGCGCTTCACGGCCGCGTGCCGTGAAGCGCTGCATCCGGATGATGGCCGCCAGCGGCGCCTCGGGCCGCTGAAGCGGCTGAGCCTGCGCTGGTACATCCGTCGGCACGGCGGCCCTTACGGATGGCCGGGCTGGAGCTGATACGGGTCTCCAGCCCGGAAGTGGCCTACGCCTCAACCTCGGTTCGGCCGAACCGAATTCCTCGACTTCTTTCGGTTCGGAAAGAAGTCGACAGCCCGGCATTCCCGTACGTGACCAACTTGCCTGAAAAGCCTGTAGATATCCGTCAGGCATGCACGCCAGAGGGGCGCTTGCCTCACATGCCTTCTCTGAACTAACGGCTCTTGAGTGGCAGGCTGCTCCGTCGACCTAGTCGTCCGAGGCCAAGTTCTCGCTCTCGGGCTCGTCGCGCTGAAGCCGGTCCCAAACTTTGCCAGTGGCCCAAGCCGCTGCATAGGCGCTGGCAAGAGCATCGACCCCTGTGACGCCGACCAACACCTCGGCGACTTCGGGATGAGAGATCGACAACTGAACGACGAGCAGGAAGACCACAGTCGCGACGTACCCGACCACGATCTTTCGGGCCGTGTCCGGAGCCATGCCCCGGACCGCAGGCCGGACGGCCTGGACCATCTCTTCCAGCTCAAGAGTTGCTTCTGGGGGGAGATCGTCCCCAACAGCTTCCAGACGCTCTTCCGGAGGGCTCTGGGCCAGTTGGTCGAGGAGACGCTCCGCGCGCTGGAAAGTCTGACCGGAGAAGTGCAGCTCAGGCGGCGCCTGGACCTTGATCTGAGCCAATCCGGCTCGCATCTGTTCCATCTGCTGACGCCAGGCCGCTGCTGTGTCTACCCGAGTGGCCGCGGCCATTCTGTCCGCGATCCCCAGAAAAGCTGAGTGATCGATTGCGTTGAGCCACGGCGTCGCTGACTGAATAGCAGTCAACGACGCCGACAATGCCGCGATGCGGCGCTGCTGTACGAAGAGGGGTGAGAATTGCTGCGACATAGGTCGCAGTTGCTGCTGCATCCGGGCCATGGAAGCCAGCAATGCCCTCAGCCCAGGCTCGGCTCGAATGGGTCGCCAGCCGCGGCTACGATCGTGGGTGACATTTCTCCACTCTAGGCACCATTTGTCCGATCCTGGCTCTGGACGCCCCGCGGCGCGAGCAGCGCCGAGCCAGCCCTCGATCGCTGCTTCGGCGATAGGGATTTAGTTCGGTCAACACGCCTGACGCTTCATTTGGACACGAGATAACGAAGGCTGACGGGTGCCGTAGGAGGGATCCGTACGGCACCGAGGCCTTCGGCAGACAGGGGACTGCCCGATCAAGCCGCTTGACGGGGCCGGTGGCGCGGCGCGGCGGTTGCCGACGGCCGTACGGTGGGTCCATGACGGACATGAGGCGCATCAGCGTGCTGCTGCCAGCCGACGTGGTCGCGGCAATCGAGAAGCTGACCAACGACGTGCCGCAGTTCGTTGCGGAGACCGTGGCGGACCGTGTCCGGACAGAGACCGACGCGAGCCGTGTTAGGCGCCAGCTGCTTCGGGAAGAGCTGGACCGCTACGAGGAAGAACACGGCGCGTTCACCGAAGAGGAGCTGGACGCCGCCCGCACCCGCATCCATCAGGCGCTCACAGGCGATCCCTAGGCGCCGGACCGCTGATCTCAACAGCACGGACGAGTGCCCCCAAAGCGACGCGGGGTTCAGTAGCGGGGGCGCAGCATCTTCCTTGACGGGGGCGGGGCGCGCGGCGGCCGCCGACGGCCGGGGCGATGCCGCTTAGCGGCACCGCCCCTTGCTGCGTGCCGGGCACTCCGCTGCGCTACGGCCCGGACCGAGCGCTCCGCGCTCTCACGCACGACGGAGGCCGGGCAGCCGGTCGACGGGGACGCTCCGCGCCCCGCTCCCTCGCTCCGCGCTGCCCACCTCCTTGCCCCCACGGGGCACCGTCAACACCCACCGCGCAGTGCCCCGCCCTCGTCACCCATATACCGTGTGAGCAGCGGCAATTGGCTCCAGAAAGGGCCGCGTACCACTCCCGTTTGTGGCTCGTGAGCGGTATAGTTGTCTTGTTGGTCGGCGGTGGCAGTCGGCCAACACCGAAAACACCTCTGCGAGAGATGGAGTCACCATGACCCACACGCCCGGCGCCCTGCTCATCACCCCCGAGGCGGACATCATCCCGGTCAACCTGCCCGCCGACACCGTGGGCCGGCTGGTCGTCATGCGCTCCGTTATCCGCTGCGAGCGGGTGGACGTGGTGGCGCTGACCGACCAGGTGGACATGTGGGTGGACGACGAAGGGCTCTTCAACCATCCGGTCAACAAGCTCGCGACGCTGCTTGCGGTCCGCTTCGGCTTCACCTGGCGGGAGTACCACGGGCCCGTGCTGCTGACCGGCGGTGCGGACGCCGAGGGCGAGACGGTGCCGCTCAGCAAGGACAAGATCCTGGCACTGCTCACCAGCCTCGAAGAGCTCTGAGCCCCACGGTCGGAGCAAGCCCCACGGCTGCTCCGGCCCCCGGGGCGCGGCCCACCGGCTGCGCCCCGCCACCGGCGGTGGGGGAGTGGCACCTCCGCCGCAACCGGAAACACCTACCCCGTCGGAGAAGGAGCTCAGCATGTCGGTCACCTTCACTGCCGAACTCACCGGCGAGCCGGTCAACATGGCGAACTCCAACGCTGCCCGCGTGCTGGGCGCTCTTGGATACGCGGAGCCGTACGGCGACGAGGACGCCCAGCTCTTCCTCGGCCGCGTGCTGTTCGCGCTCGCTCTCGACCCCGAGGACGCCGGACGCCCCGCCGTCACGGACGGCCGCTTCACGGACTGCGGCCGCTCCCAGGGCTACGTCCAGTCGCGGCTGGGCGAGCTGCGCGAGCTTGCTGAGTACGCTGCCTGGGCCCGGGGCCTGCGCGTCACGTGGGGCTGACGCCCTTGCCCCGCCCCAGGTTGTGCCATGCATGTCCGCAGGCGCCTTTGCAGTGCGTCTCGCGGCGGCGAGTGTCGGCAATGGCGAACACGGAAACGAGGACACGGAATGCCTTGACGTGTTCGGCGGCGGGGAGATTCGCGAATCCGTAGCGGGGCGGGTCCATGCAGATCATTACCGCGGGGTTGGCTGTGGGCTTCACACCGGACCGCGCCACCCCCGCACGGCCGTCCGCAGCTGTAATGTGCGCCTGCATCGCATAGCCGGTGACTTCCTGCAGTACCTCCTGCTGGCGTGTCGGGGCGAGGGCGGAGAACCAGCCCAGACCGGCGTCCAACGTGCGGAGCCCTTGGGCGATCTCGTTGACAACCCGCTCGGTCTTGCGCCGGAAGGTGCGGACGTCGTCGCTGCTCGTTTCGGTCACCGCTTGATGGTTTCACGATGCCGGTTCCGGGCGGAGGCTGGTATCTGCATCCGAGAGCCGCGCGGGCGGGACCGGTGTGGGAGCGGTCATGGAGCGGGGATTTGTCGCCTCAGGAGGCCGTGTTCTGCGGCGTGATGGCGTGGACCACCTGGGATACATGCCGGTTGATGCGGATGCTGGTCTTGCCTGTTGTATAGAGGGCTGTGCCGGCTATGGCTGTTGGTATCGAGGCGGCCAGGACGGCAAGCAGCTCAGGCCAGTCGCGTTCAGCCTCACACCGGCCGCCACCGGCGGCCAGTTCGTTGGCTTCCCGCCGGTCGGTGAAGAACCGGGAGTCGCAGTCCGCCGGGGCGCCGTGCGCCTGATCGACGGTGTAGGGGGTGAAGAGCAGAACGGCGAACCAGAGCCACAGGGCTCCAGTGGCGGCGAGCAGGACTGCCCCCCACTTCCGCAGACGCGCGGAACTCTCGTCGAAGTACTCCATGGTGTAGGTCAGAAGAGGCATGACGCAGCAACCTACCGCCTCGAACAAATGGAGATCAACTGGTCAATCGCCCGCCGCGGTTGCTCCCTGGTGCCCACGAGCTGGTGTATCCGTGGCGGAGGGGCCCGGGGAGGGGTTTTCGAGTCCTTGTGCCGCGATGGTTGAGGCCGTTCATATGCTGGTCAGCTTGGCCCGTGCCCGCGCGGCGGAGGGGCGCGTCCGGAGCAACCCGGGCGCTGAGGTGGTGGGCCCCCGGGGGAGGGGGCCTTCCGCCGTTCAGGTGTGCTGCTGTGCGGATGAGGATCACCCGGACTTCGTGCATTCCGTTTGGGCGGGTTGTATGGGGCCCGCGGCCATGGCGGCCGTTACTGAGGTTTTCAGGGTGGGGTCGGTGGGTTGATGGTCAGGCCTGTGGCGGTGAGGCAGCCGTCGATCAGGTGGGGTCGGAGCTGGATCCGGCGTAACTCGCGGCGGAGTTTGCGGTGGAGGTCGTCGGGTGTGCCGAAAGCGGTGTTGGCCATCGCTCCGCGCACCAGCGACCAGACGGCCTCGACGGGATTCAGATCGGGTGCATAGGGCGGGAGGCGGACGGTGGTGAGCCAGTCGTGCTCGGCCTCGTACCGCTTCAGCCCGGCGGCCAGGTGGGTGTTGAGATTGTCCCAGACAACCACGATCGGGCCGCCGAGCTGGATGTGCGCGCGGACCAGGAGGTCGCGGTAGTCCTTCCAGGAGAAGCTCTTGCGTGCACCCTTGAGCAGGAGATGGGCACGGGGCCGTTGGATGAGACGACTCTTCTCACCGGGTTTGTAGCAGCACAGCGCGGCGACCGAGGTCCGGCGGCGGGACCTGCCACGCACGCGGATCACGGGAGTGTGTCCGCGCCGGCCCCAGGTGCGGGCGCGGGGCGGCGTCATCGAGAATCCGGCTTCGTCCTCGAAGAGGATCCAGGCTCCGCATGCCGCCGCGAGCCTTTTACCCCGGGCCACACCTCCCTCTTCCACAGCTCCACCGCGTGCTCGTCCCGCTCCAAGCCTCTGCGAGCGGGTGCCTGCCAGGACCAGCCGTGCCGTTTCAGCAGCCGCCACACCGTCGCCACCGACAGAGTCACCCGCAGACGACGGCGGATCACCGCCTGGACCCGGGCCAGAGTCCAGCGTTCATCCTCGAAGCCATGCGCCGACGGGCCCTTGCCGAGTTCCTCCTCGAGCACGGCGAACTGGGCATCGGTGACAGTCGGGGAGTTGGCCGGGCCCGCGGAGCGCAGGGCCTCCATGCCGCCCTCGCGCCAGGCACGACGCCAGCGTTCCACCGACCGCACACTCACCCGCAGATCCTTCGCGATCACCGCGGTCTTCTCACCCGCCGCGAACCGCTCGCCGGCCTGGAGCCGGATCCCCTCACGAAACGCCCGACGCTCAGCGGTCAGGCCCCCACCCTCCGGATATCTCACCTCATCGGCATACCGCAGGGATCATGAACCGTCACCACCCGACGACAACCCGAAATCCTCAGTAGCCCGAATGGTTTGCCGAGGCGTGCGATAGCACGAGGGCCTCAGTTCCCTCGATAACCCTCTGCAGATTCAAGGTCAACCGCAGATCGCTCCCGGTCAGCGGTGTCCCGATACAGCGACGAGGCCGGTCGATCGGCGCACTGCTGAGCAATCGGAACCTGCGCACAGCAGGTGCGAGGGATATTCACCGGCGCGATGTGATCGCACGGAACCAGTGCATGCTCGTGATCACCGCCAGTGGACATCGTCGGTGTCCGGGTCTTGCGCCCATGCCGACACGAGTCCGGCTACCAGGAGTCACCAGGGCGCCGTCACGGCGGGCGGGGCTGAATGGCCCTGAATGCACTCAACAGCACCATCAACAGACTCGGGACGCAGGCACGTCCGCGCCCGGTTCTGAAGCACTCCGCAGCCAGAAAACGAGGGGCACACGACGCGACAGCAGAGCAGCCGCTATGCCCACACCCGGCCCGGGGAAGCCGAAACGGCCCCCCGAAGAACTCGGCGGACCGAAACGGAATTGAGGTTGACGTCGTCAGCTGCTCCTGGAGTATTCGGCTCCCCCGTATGTGCCGTTGATCCAGAGAGTGGCGCTTGTCCTCAGGACAGGCTTGTTTGTCTTCGTCCTTGAGAAGCAAGCACGCTGGAACCCCTTATGGAGTACCGACGTGTGACACCTGACATCAGAATATCCCGCAGGACGGGGCCAGTTGTTCCATAGCCCCGTGTCGCTGTTGCCGTGCGTAATGTTGATGCTGGAGTCGGAATTATTTACCAATACCAGCACGGACTGGGCTTCGTTGCTGCTGTTGAGCACTATGCAGACCCGGAATCGCACACCTTGCTTCGCAGGATGGTCAACGACCGCTCCACACTTCCAGTTCGAATTAGTTTCCCCGACTTCCTGCCAGTTGACTGTCGGCGGGTTTGGAGGGCGGGCTGCGGCGGGGGCAGTTGCCAGGGCTAGGCTGCCAGTGACGACTGCAGCAGTTGTTAGGACTTGAGCGATGCGGCGCATATGTCTCTCTCGATCTAGGCGGAAGATTCCATTCCGCCTGGAGGATGCATCCAGTTGTCGATGCAGGGCTTAGGCTGGTGGGTAGACGAGTGTGATTTCGCGGTTGAGTCCGGTTTCGTCGGCGTCGGGGTACAGGGATACTTCGCCGTCGGTCCAGCGGACGATGAAGTCGTCCGGGTAGTCGTTGTCGGTGTAGTCGCCGGCGGCGATGACGGTGGCTTTGGTCCACAGATCGTTCTTCTTCTTGATCTGGACTTCGCCGTGGAGGCCGGTCTGGTCGATGTCCTTGCAGATGCTGAGTTCGCCGTCCTTCCAGCGGACCATCACGTCCCACTGGTCGTTGCCGGTGTAGTCGCCGGCGGCGATGCTGGCGGCGTATTTCCAGTCGCTGTCGCTGGCGGCGAGTTTTTTCCCGCCGTGGAATCCGTCGCGGTTCACGTCGGTGTAGAGGGACACTTCGCCGTCGGACCAGCGCACCAGCAGGTCGTCGGTCCACTTGCTGCCGGTGGTGTAGCGGCCTGCGGTGATGGACACTGCGTGCTTCCACAGCGGGTCGGGCTTCTGGAGCTGGAATTCTCCGTGGAAGCCTTGCTCGTCCACGTCCGGGTAGAGGGTCAGTTCTCCGTCGACCCAGCGGACGAGGAGGTCGTCCGTGTCGGCGCCGGTGAAGTCTCCCGCCGCGATGGTCTCCGCGTGTTGGAAGGTGCTGTCCTTGGGCGCGAGTCTGATTTCCTTGTCGAAGTTGTCCTCGTCCTCGCCGGCTCCGCGGTAGAGGGTGAGCTCGCCGTCGGACCAGCGCACGACCAGGTCGGAGTAGTCGTCATCGCCGGGGTTGCCGTCGGTGAAGTACCCGCCCGCCAGCACCTCGGCGTGCTTCCAGGTCTCTGCCTGTCCGAGGACTCCGCGGCCGGCCGGCTGCCTGTTGTTGACCGCGTCGTCGTACAGCTTCTTGGCGTCGCCGTCGAGGTAGGAGCTGTAGGAGATGTCGTCGACGTCACCGCCGGTGTGCCAGCCGCCGATCACGCCGACGATTCCGTACCCTGTCCCCTTCTTGACGAGGAACGGCCCGCCGGAGGCGCCGCCCGAGTAGGCCTTGCACTCGATGCGCAGGAAGCTTCCGGGGATTTTGGGGTCGGTGCTGTTGTAGCGCACGGTCTTGTCGGTGCAGTCCAGCGGCCGCTTGAGGGCGTTGGGATAGCCGATGAGGCGGACGGGGTTGTGCTCGTAGCCTGCGTTGATGAGGAGTTCGGCACCGCCGACGACATCCTGCACGTTCTTGCCGCCGCGCGGCTCGAGCTGCAGGAAGTTGAAGTCCAGGTCGGCTGCGGCATCGGTCCCCTTGGACAGGTACCGCTTGACGAACGTGAGGTTCTTCCGCGCGTCCTGGTCGTCGAAGCAGTGACCAGCGCTCATGACAAGGTTCCTGCCGGGGCTGTTGACGACAGTCCCGCCGCAGAACCGGCCCGTATTGGTCCCGTCGTTGAAAAAGAACGTACCGACGATCGGTATGCCTTCAAATGGCTCGCGGGCGAGGCGACCAGCCCGCGCGGGCAACGCCATCCGTGGACTTTCCCCTCTTTACCGGCTGCGCGGCACGCATCCGCTCGGGTGTCCAATAGGCGTCCGCGTCGGCAGGTGTAAAGCCGCGTGCGTCATTGTCCCCATTTGCAGGCACTGGAGTTGGCGGCGGTATGGATTCCGCTTGTGCCGGGGCCAGCGGCAGCACCGCCAGTGCCAGTCCCTCCACGAGAACGGCGAGCGTTCTTCGTATCTTCAAGTGGCTTCTCCATGGTCTAAGGAGAGGCAGATCACTCCGTGTAGCGTCATCCCCCGGAATGCGCCATGATCCTAGGACGACCTGCAACAGGGGGAGAATTAATGACCAAGTGTCGGAGTGTCAGCCAATGTGTGCTGACAACTGGCTTGATTGCTCTGTATATCGGCGGTACAGGCGTGGCGCACGCCGAGCAAGTGCCGCTGCCGAAGGAGGGATACGCCTCGGTCGCGGGCCCAGCTGGTCCGGGTCAGAATGTCGGGGTCACCGTCAAAGAGGAGCCTGGAAATCCGCATCCGACGGGGGTGGAAATGTCCAGTCCCGCTCTGGACAAGGGGAATTCCCTGGGGGACACCGGCGCTGCCTGGGTCGGTTCGGGACGTATTCTCCCGAAGCTCAAACCAGGGACGTACAAGGTGAAGTTCACCCTCACCTACAAGGGTGCCCGGTGCATGAACGAGGCAGACCGGGACAGCGTCTGCGACTACGACCCCACCGTTCTCTGGAGCGAGCTCAAGGTAGAGGCCACTGGTGAACGGCAGGCCGACGGCTGGAGAGCATGGCAAGGAGCGGCACTCGGCGCCGCGGCCGCCACACTGGCTGCCGCCGGTGTCATCGGAGTCCGCCGACGGGCCGCACGGGCTCCTCGTCCTTCCTGACCGGACAACGCGAAGCGACGCCTGTGATCACACGGCCGTTACATTCCACGGTGCGATATGGCCGCGTCCCCCGAACAGCCACCCACGTCTGTGACAAGGAGACTGAGTGTCCCGCGCACTGCGGCAGTTGGCTCTGCCGGCTGCTGCCGCCTTGCTGGCCTGCTCGGCCTGTACCGGGTCGACGCCGACAGGCAAACCCGTCTCCCGCACCCCCGCATCACCGGGTGCAGCCGGCGTCGCCGATGCGCTCTTTCCCCAGCTGGGCAACGGCGGGTACGACGTGGCCCACTACGCCCTCACGCTCACCTACCAGCCCGACGAGAACATGCTGAAGGCCACAGCGGTGATCACTGCGCGGGCCACACAGTCGCTGAGCTCCTTCAACCTGGATCTGCACGGACTGGCCGTACGTAAAACCACGGTCAACAAGCACGCGGCACAGAGCGTGCGCCACGGCGACGAGCTGGTGGTGACGCCATCTGCCCCTGTCAGCCGAGGCCAAAAATTCACCACCGTGATCGCCTACGACGGAGTGCCGAAAACCATCGAGGACTCGCATGGGGCGACGGAAGGCTGGATGGAGACGGACGACGGCGCGGTCGGACTCGGAGAACCCACCGGATCCATGGCCTGGTTCCCCGGCAACCATCACCCCTCCGACAAGGCCACCTATGACATCACCATCACCGTCCCCGCCACATTGAAGGCCATCTCCAACGGCACACTGAAACACCGCGCAACGAAGGGTGAGTGGGCGACGTATGCGTGGAGCAGCCCGGAACCCATGCCGAGTTATGCCGCCACCGTTGCGGTCGGCGACTTCGACATCAGCGAAACCGCGAGCGGCGGCCTGCCCGTGCACGTGGCCACAGACCCAGACGAGAAAGCCAAGGCACAGCGCATACCCTCGCTGGTGCGCGAAGCGACTGCTTGGGCCGTCACGCGGTTCGGCCTCTATCCGTTCACGTCCACCGGTGCCATCGTCGACCACTTCCCCGAACTGGACTACGCGCTCGAAACACAGACCAGGCCCTACTTCCACAAGGCCCCGGACGACAAGCTGGTCGTCCATGAGATCGCTCACCAGTGGTTCGGCAACTCGGTCACGCCCCGCTCGTGGAAGGACATGTGGCTCAACGAAGGCTTCGCTACCTATGCAGAATGGCTGTGGGAAGAAGAACAGGGCGGCAACACGGCCCAGGAGACCTTCGACGCCTTCTATGACGGCACCCATCCGGAGAGCGACGGCACCTGGGACTTCCCCCCAGCAGCACCACCCAATGCGGAACAGGTATCTGATCCGCCGGTCTACGGCCGAGCAGCCATGACCCTGCATCAAGTCCGCAAAGCAGTAGGCGACAAGATTTTCTTCTCTATCCTGCGAACCTGGACTCGAGATCACCGGCACGGAAGCGTCCAGTCAGCAGACTTCATTGACTTGTGCCACGAAAAGTCCGGGCTACCCCTCGACGCTCTGTTCAACGACTGGCTCTACAAGCCGGGAAAGCCACCTCGGACACGGCCTTGAGCTGATCGCTTCTGGGCGAATTTGTCCACCCGCCTGGTGAGCTGCCCTGCTCCACAGGCGTGCCGGTTCCCTTCGGACGGCTACAACTCGCTTCGTGGTCAAGGCACTTCTAAGCGCTGCGACAGCCGCCGCGCCGAGTAACCTCCGCAGGCGCCCCTGGATGTTGATCACATGGGGCCGCTCGCGGAAGCCTGGGACTCCCGGAGCCTCGCAATGGACGACGGTCCGCCGCGGACTGCTGCCATGCGGCTCTCCCCAGGCATGGCCCGGCGCAGCGGCCTGGGTGAGCGTGTCGAGGAGCTGTGTTCGTCGTAACCGAAGGAGAGAGAGTCGGCAGCGGCGCCGCCCACGACGCCAGGCTGGTACCGCAGTGGGCGAGACCAGTTTTCACGCTGCGAACTCCGGCCTCGAATTGGCGCACAATCCTGAACCGGCCGGTTATACACCATGTACCCGGGCTAAGGCGAGCGACCGGAAGAAGCGGACGAATTGACGTCTGGTTAGCCGGTACTCCAACTGTCCATATTGTCTGGACAGTTGACGTGGGGTCACTGATCCAAGTAGAGATCGCCTGCCATAGCCGTCTCGCCGATGGGGAGTTAGAGGTGACTCTTACTGAACCCTGATCTGGGGGTTCTCCTGGGGGTCCACTTTCCGACTCGTCCGTCCCGCTCGGGGATTTTCGGTCGTGGTGCAGGCTCACCGAACTGGCCAGGGCTTTGCGTGTCGGCTCTTTCGGTGTGCCTGTTTTCGCGTGCGCGGAAATGCGTGCATTAGCCGAAGGGTATAGAGGTGAAAGTTCCGTACGGGAGATATATCTCCTGTCTGGTGGTCTCGGCGGTGGCGGGTACGCTGCTGCCGCAGGTCGCTTATGCGGCTCCTGCGGCGTCGTCGGATGACGGCGGTAAGGGGATCGTCGACACCGTCAAGGGCTGGTTCTCGGACGACGACGAGGTGGCTGAGAAGCCGCCGGTCGGCGGGAAGTTGGAGATACCGAGCCGTCAGAAGCTGCCGAAGGGCAAGAAGCTTCCGAAGGCGAAGCGGGTCAAGGAGCTGACCGAGCGGCGTACGTCGCAGGCGCGGTTCTTCGAGCTGTCGGACGGCCGGGTGGAGGCGGAGCTGTCGGCCGTTCCGGTCTCGTACAAGTCCGGGACGTCGTGGAAGCCGATCGACACCGCGGTGCGGTCCACGACGGCGAAGGGCTTCGATTTCGCGAACACGGCCAACACCGGCCGGAGCTGGTTCGGTTCTGATCCGGACAAGCTGCTGCGTTTTGAGTCCGCGGGCGGCGGAGCCATCAGCCTGGGCCTAACGGGCGCGGCCGCCAAGAGCTTGAAGCCGCAGGCCGGCGGCGACACGGTCACGTACAAGGACGCCGCTTCGGGCGCGGATCTGCAGTACAAGGTCGGCCGGGGGCAGGTGAAGGAGAACATCGTCCTGGACGCGGCTCCGGCCGGCCCGGTGTCGTTCACCTTCACCCTGAACGCCGAGGGGCTGACGCCGAAGGCGCGCAAGGACGGTTCGGTCGCCTTCTACGGTGAGGCGCCGAACACGCCGGTGATGGTGATCCCGGCTCCGTATATGACGGACGCCAAGAAGGATGCGCTGTCGCCGACCGGTGGTACGTACTCCACCAAGGTTTCCCAGAAGCTCTCCCGGGACGGGAAGAACTGGAAGCTGACGGTTGCGCCGGACGCGAAGTGGCTGGCGGCGAAGGAGCGTCAGTATCCGGTGGTGATCGACCCGACGATCACCATTGCGCCGTCGCCGACGGCGTCGCAGGACACGATGGTCCTGTCCGATCAGCCCGGGGTGAACTTCAACTCCACGTGGAAGCTGTCGGCCGGCAAGACGGACACCGGTATCTCCCGCTCGCTGATCAAGTTCCCGCTGAGTGAGGTCCCGGCGGGCGTGAAGGTCGATGCCGCCCGCCTGGAGATGTACTACGACCAGGCGCACACCACCAACGGCAACGCCGTGACCATCGAGGCGCACCGGGCCACCGGTGCGTGGGACGAGTCGACGGCGACCTGGTCCAACACCAGTGCGCTGGTGGGTGAGCTATCCGCAACTACTGTCATGATCGATGACGGGGCTGTGGGGACGGCGGCGGTCGGCGAGTGGCCGGGGGGCACCACGACCGGTGGGGCTGCGACCTACGACGATTTCGCGTACAACAAGAACGCACTGACGGGTGAGTCGTACTCCTGGCAGCCGCAGGTGCCGGAGAGCGATTCGTACCGGGCCGAGGTGCATTTCCCGGCAGCGTCGGACGCGCCCACGGCCGCCCCGTACACCGTGAACTACAACGGCGGCACGAAGAATTACACCGTCAACCAGACCGGTACCGGCGGCGTCTGGAAGGTCCTCGACACAGTTGAGTACCCCTGGGCCAAGGGCAATACCGGCAAGATCGTCCTGGGCGACACCGGCAGCTCCACGACGCGGACGCTCGCGGACTCGGTCCGGCTGGTGAACACCGCCGCGAAGACGAAGGCGATCGGCGCCTACAACCAGTGGCACAAGTTCCCAGTGACCGACACGGTCCAACGCTGGGTGTCTGGGGTCAATCCCAACTACGGGTTCGTGCTCAAGGCCACCGATGAGTCGGGCACCGCGCCGACTGGCGGCCCGCGCTACGAGGCGGGCGACGGCAGCTACGGCGGCGAGACCTCGACTATTCCGCGGCTGACCGTCACCTACGGCAAGGTCGGCACCGCGCTGAACTCGCCGACCGTGGTGCACGGCACGGGCCCGGAGCTGTCCTGGCCCGCCTATGTGAACACCAGCGGCGTGGCGAACGACGACATCGTCGAGTACCAGCTGCACCGCTCCACGCAGCAGGTCTTCACCCCGTCGGCTGCGACCCTGATCGCCCCGATCGCGTCCACGGCGACCACCTACACGGACACCACGGCGGTCCCGACCCCGGACTCCAGCTCCTCGGAGATCGGGAAGTCGTACTTCTACCAGCTGGCGGTCAAGACCAAGGGCGGCGAGCTGCTCGGCTCTCCGACCCGGGTGGTGGGCATCCCCAAGGCCGGCCGGACGATGAAGATCATCCAGAGCGGTCAGACGGACACCACGCTGTCCTCGCAGCAGCCGACCGTCAACCAGGACGCCATCCAGTCCCTGGGTGTGGGTCAGACCTGGCTGAGCGTCGGCAACAACTCCACCACGTACGGCAAGACGCGCGCCGTGCTGAAGTTCCCCACCAGCTCGATCCCCACCACCGCCACGGTGCTGGAGAACAAGATGTACATGTGGGGAGCGGAGACCACCAGCACCACCAATGGTGCGATCTACGAACTCCACGCGCTGACCCGGGACTTCACCGAGACCCAGGCCACCTGGAACAACGCCACGTCCACCACCGCGTGGACCACGGCGGGCGGCGACATGTCCGCCACCGTCGCCGACACCGTCCCCCAGATCACCGACGAGGTCGGACGCCACTGGTGGGACGCCACCGGCCTCATGCAGTCGTGGGTCAAGACGCCCACGGGCAACAAGGGCGTCGCGGTCAAGCTGAAGGACGAGACCACCACCGGTCCGCAGGAGCGCACGCTGTTCCTGTCGTCGGAGGCCTCCGACCCGCAG
The DNA here is from genome assembly GCF_006715635.1 of Streptomyces sp. SLBN-118. Taxonomy (NCBI): domain Bacteria; kingdom Bacillati; phylum Actinomycetota; class Actinomycetes; order Kitasatosporales; family Streptomycetaceae; genus Streptomyces; species Streptomyces sp. SLBN-118. Next base: position 125,629 of record NZ_VFNP01000001.1, on the reverse strand, counting down.
CTGCGCCCGTACATGCAGGTCATCTACGTCGACTCGACGACCGAGGACACGTACTACGCGCCACAGACGCCGGCCCGGATGACCCCCAACTCGCAGTACACGGTCGAGTTCACGGTCACCAACACCACCGCTTCGGCGTGGGCCGCCGGTGAGCGGCAGCTGTCCTACACCTGGAAGCTGCCCGACGGCACGGACATGACCAACAGCGGCAACCAGCTCTCCACAGCGATCCCGGCACTGCTGCCGGGCAAGTCCGCGACCATCCAGGCGCAGGTCAAGACCCCCATCAACTCGGACAACGGCTCCAAGCGCACCGAGTACGTGCTGGGCTGGGACGTCCGCAAGATCTCGGACGGCAGCTGGCTCTCCGCAGGCACTCCCGCCATCCCGTCGCTGAAGCAGAACGTGGCGGTCGAGGACCCGACCTCCAACAGCCTAGGCCTGGAGAAGTTCTACTCGTACGCGGGCAAGAACACCGGCGCCGGATCCACGGTCATGAACAACACCGCCTCTGGCAACAGTGTGTGGCAGTACAACGCGTTCACCAACCCAAGCCGCGGTCTCACGACGTTCGCGCGGTTCGCCTACAACTCCCTGGACACCAGCGACACGGTCCTGGGCCACGGCTGGTCCGGCCAGGCGGCCGGTCCCATCCGGCTTGGCGCCCCGCTGGACTTCCACCCCAACCCGAACCCGACGGAGATCCGCCTCCCGGACGGTGACGGTACGACGCACATCTTCCGCTGGGACAGCACCAACTCGGTGTGGAAGGCCCCGGCCGGTGTGCACTACAAGGTCACGATGAAGTCCGGCCTGGACTGCAAGCCCTCCAAGGACCCGGTCCCGGACGCCTGGACGCTGACCCGCCCTGACGGCACGCGTTTCCTTTTCGGCTGCGACGGTTACATGACGTCTGCGATCGACAAGAACGGCAACACGCAGACGTACACGTACGAGGAGCGCAAGTCCAATAACAAGCCGACCAAATTCCTCAAGTACATCACCGACCCGGCCGGCCGACAGTCGCTGACCGTCACCTACTTCAACAAGGGTGACGCGTCCTACGACTACATCGACGCCACGGGCGCCAAGGTCACCGGCACCAACCTGACCAACTCCAAGATCTACGACCACGTGAAGTCCATGACGGACATCTCGGGCCGCAAGATCTCGTTCTACTACACCGACAAGGGCCTGCTCGGACAGCTGACCGACGGTGACGGCTCCGCTCAGCCCAAGGACTTCAAGTTCACCTACGACGCCACGCAGGGGAACAAGAACGTCAAGCTGGTCAAGGCCACCGACCCGCGCGGCAACGCCACCAACATGGCGTACTACGCGCCGCAGGCCGGTGACGACCCGAAGTACCACTGGTGGACCAAGACGATCACCGACCGTCTCCAGGGTGCGACCGGCTTCACGTACGCCGTGAACGCCAGTAACGACAAGTTCACCGACACCAGGGTCACCGACGCTGAGAACCACACGTCGACCTTTGTGATGGACGACTTCTACCGCCCGGTCCAGACCACCAACGCCAAGTCCCAAACCACCAAGCTGGCCTGGGACGCGGACAACAACGTCACCTACCTCGAAGAGGCCAACGGCGCCAAAAACGCGTTCTGCTACGACCAGAAGACCGGCTACCCGCTCTGGCAGCGCGACGCCGAGAACAACAAGGCCGGCGTGCCGCCGTCCTCGGACTGCGCCCCTGGCACCTACCCGGCCAACGCGGCCAAGTACGAGTACCAGACCCGTCTGGACGGCTACTCCGCTGACCTGTTCACCAAGACCTCTCCGGAGGGTCGCAAGTGGCAGTTCGGCTATGACTCGTTCGGCAATCTGAAGACGGTCACCGACCCCAAGGGTCTCGCCACCCCCACAGCAGGCGACTACACCACCGCATACGAGTACGACGGGTACGGCGAACTGACCAAGGCGACTGACGCCAACGGCAACCCAACCAGTAATAGCGGGTTCGGGCCGACCGGCTACCCGGTGACGATCACCGACGCTCTGGGCAAGTCGACCTCGTTCGTCTATGACGAGCGGGGCCAGGTCACGGAGGCCACGGACGCGCTGGGCAAGAAGACCACGCAGACGTACGACACGTTCGGGCGGCCGCTGGTGAACACGGTGCCCAAGGACCAGGCAGCGGGCGTCCTGATCACCACTCCGGCTCCGGTCTACGACGCCAACGACAACGTCACCACGTCGACCTCGCCGAACGGTGCCGTGTCCACTGCGGTTTACGACGCGGCGGATCAGGTGAAGGAGGCGACGGCTCCGAAGGACACCTCGACGTCGAGCGAGCGCAAGTCGACCTACGCGTACGACAAGGTCGGCAATCTCAGGACGTCGACGGAGCCCAAGGGCTCGCTGACCACCGCCGACGCAACGGACTACGTTACGACAAACAACTACGACGAGATCTCCCAGCTCACCTCGGTGGTCAATGCCGCGGGCGCCAAGGTTAGTTATGAGTACGACAACGTCGGCAACCCGGTCGCGGTCGTCGATCCGAAGAAGAACGCGACCGCCGACCCGCTCGACTACACCACCAAGACCGCTTACGACCTGAACCACCGGGTCACCACGGTCACCGACGCGGCGGGCAAGACCACTTCTCGTACGTATGACAACGACTCGCTCGTCGTGGCTTCCAAGGACGCCGAGAACAACGAGACCCTTGTCACCTACGACGAGCGGGGCAAGCAGACCCAGGTCAAGGTTCCGCACACGGGCAGCAGCCCCAGCATCAACTACCGGACGACCAAGTACGAGTACGACCAAGTCGGCAACACCACCAAGGTGATAACCCCACGCGGTGCGGAAACAGCCGATGCCGATGACTTCGCCGCCCGGGCAGAGTACGATGCGCTGAACCGGCCGGTGAAGCAGTTCCAGCCGTTTGACCCGGCAGATGCTCGCTACAACAGCCCGAACGTCTATACCCAGACGTTCTACGACGAGGTCGGCAGGGTCTCCAAGACCTCGCTGCCATCCTCCGCTGGCCAGACGGTCCGCAACGACACCACCTACAGCTACTTCGACAACGGCTGGCCCAAGTCGTCAACCGATCCTTGGGACATCGTCACCACGTACGACTACAACGAGATCGGCAAGCAGACCGCCCGCACCATCACGTCGGCGGGCGGCTCGTCCAACCGCACCATGGGCTGGACCTTCTACCCGGACGGCAAGCTCAAGACCCGCACCGACGATGGTGTGCCGGTCGGCAGTGCGGTTCCGCTCGTCGACAACTCTGACACCCAGAACACCAGTTCCACGGGCACATGGACCAAGGGAAGCATCGCCGGGCAGCATGGCTATGACCACCAAGTCCATGCCACAGGAACCGGGACGGACGCGTTCACCTGGACGCTGAACATCCCCAAGACCGGAACCTACACCGCCTACGTCAAGTTCCCGCAGGTCATCGGCGCTGCGACGGCCGCCAAGTACACGGTCACGCACTCCACCGGCACCACGGACAAAACCATCAGCCAGGCAGCCGGAACCGGCACCTGGGTCTCGCTGGGCTCGTTCAGTTTCACCCAGGGCAACGCGGCCAAGCTCCAGCTCTTCCAGAATAGCGGCGGAGCGGTCGTCGCCGACGGCGTCAAGCTGGTGCGCGACAACTCCGCCGACACAGACACCGAGAAGAAGACCTACGCCTACGCCTACGACGTCAACGGCAACCTGACCTCCATAGACGACACCTCATCCGGCGCGAAGATCGACGCCTATACGATCGCCTACACCGGACTGAACCAGGTCCAGAAGGTGACCGAAGCGCTGGCCGGCCAGGAGAAGGAGTCCACCTCCTACACCTACGACGCCAACAGCCAGCCGGACACCATCACCCACCCCGACCAGTTCTCCAAGTACACCTACGACCTGCGTGAGCTGGTCAAAACGGTTTCGATCGGCAAGACCGCCACGGACACCTCGCCGAAGGTCTCGTCGTTCACGTACACCGACCGCGGCCAGAAGCTGACGGAGACCAAGGCCAACAGCAACACCGTCGACTACACGTACTACCTCGACGGTCCGCTCAAGTCCTCTTCGGAGAAGAAGCCAAACGGCACCCTCGTCTCCTCGCACACCTACGCCTACGACCCCAACGGCAACAAGGCGCAGGATGTCGCGAAGAGGATGAACGCCGACAACCACGCGGCGTACCTCGACTCCACCACCGACTACACGTACGACCCGGCCGACCGGCTGGCGAAGTCGGTGAAGACCGGCAACGGCGCAGGGACGGAGACGTACACCCACGACGACAACGCCAACGTCATTAGCCAGACGGTCAAGGGCACGAGCACCACCTACGCCTACGACCGAAACCGGCTGCTGACCGCGACGGCGTCCGGAGTCACTGCGAACTACAACTACGACCCGTTCGGCCGCCAGGAGTCCGTCACCAGCGGCGGGCAAGTCATCTCGCGAAGCGTGTACGACGGTTTCGACCACGTGGTGGAGTCCCAGCAAATGGGCGACACCGGGTCGATGAAGTCGACGACCTACACCTTCGACCCGCTCGACCGCACTGCCTCTAAGACGGCGGACGGAACGACCACGGACTTCACCTACCTCGGCCTGTCCGGCGAGGTCCTGGGTGAAGAGGTCGCAGGCCGGCTGGCCAAGTCCTACCAGTACAGCCCGTGGGGCGAACGCCTTTCACAGGTCAAGCACAATACTGACGGCACGACCGAGGACGGCTTCTACGGCTACAACAGCCACACCGACGTCGAGACGCTGACCGACAAGAACGGCGACACCAAGGCCACCTACGGCTACACCGCCTACGGCAGCGACGACGAGGCCCAGTTCACCGGCATCGACAAGCCGGACGCCGCCGACCCGACGAAGGAGGCGTACAACCCCTACCGTTTCAACGCCAAGCGCTGGGACGCCCAGTCCGGCACCTACGACATGGGCTTCCGCGACTACAGCCCGGGCCTCAACCGCTTCACCACCCGGGACATGTACACCGGGGCTCTCGCCGACATGAGCCTCGGCGCGGATCCGTACACGGGTAACCGGTACGCCTTCACCGGCGGCAACCCGACCAGCTTCCTCGAACGCGACGGGCACATGCTCGCACCCGAGCCTGGGGGCAGCCCCACTCTGTCAAAGGACACGCTGTCGGACGGCCGCCCGGTGATCTATGACGCCTACGGCATCGGGCACATCCTGGGGGGTGAGGCTGACAACGACGCCACGAGAACCGCTCTCCAGGCGGCAAACGATGATCTGAAGGCAGCGGGCATGTACTACGATCCGGATTCGGGCACCCTATCCGGCGAACGGTACCTGCTCCAGGACGATTCCGCGCCGACGGTGGGCAAGGGTTCCTTCACCGACGAGAACGGTAACCTGCGGCACAACGGAACGACCTCCGATTTCATCAAGGTCTCCTATGAAAACGGAAATATCGTCGATGTCGTCGATTACGATGCGACGAGTTCCAAAGACGGCAAAGCGCTGAACCTGATTGCTTCGGACATCAACAACAAAATGAGTTCGACCAAGAAGGGGCAGGCGAACAATGTCATTTATGTCGCCACGAGCGAGGCTCAGGCGCAGGCGGTGGCAGAGCATTTCGCGGGGGACTCTCGTGTACGTGTGATCCATCCGAGTAGCGGGTTCGACAACGGACGAGTATTCAGCGCTGTTTCCGGCGCAAATACGGCGCGGGTCAGTCCGAAGATTCGCGGGTTCCGTGCGATGGGAATTGCAGGGAACCTCTTGCCGTTCGCCCAGGCCAACAGCTACTTCCGTAGCTTCGGATTCTGGGGAGGGCTCGAGGAGATGGGCAAGGACTTCTTCGATCCTTACGGATTCACAGATACCCCCGCACCTTCCTACGCCTGAGTAGCATCCAGGTGCTAAGAACATGCCATCACCGGGTAGCTACCCGGTGATGGCATGTTCTATCATAGGGGGCTGCGATAATCGTGCAAAGCTGGGAGTTGAAGTGGCTGGAATTCGAGTGGTGGTCTGCCTCCCCGCGCAGGCGGCCGATAACGTCGAGGCCGCGATAGCCGATGTCCTCGCGCCCTTCGAAAGGGACTCAGGTATCGAATGGCGGGAAATCTGGGATTCGTGGACGATCCGCGGCGGAAGCGAAACGACCGGCTTCTCGGTGCTCCCTGGATTTGAGGGTGATCCCAAGCTGATCCACGATTCGCCTCGCTATGACGGTAAGCCCATGCCCAGCCTGCTCGGCAAGTGTGCGGGCGGCCCCAGAGGAATGCTCGACCTCTCCACTCTTCACGAGTGGATGCCGGACCTGTTGACGCTGGACGGCTGGTGGATCGAGGACGGTGATCCCGTGCATGGCACCTGCGACGGCTCTGAGGTCTGCCCGCACATGCAGGACGGGCTCAGGTACGCCGAGGATCCCGTGGGATATCTGGAAGGCCTTGCCTCAGACGTGATCCTTATCAGGCTCCGCTGCCACGGCTAGTGGCGGCTAGAGGTTGTCGCGTACGGGGCGAGGATTATCCAGTGAGGGCGAGGTTGTGTAGGCGGGCGATGCCGAGCATTGGCTTGGTGAACACCGTGCGGCAGTCCCGCATGACCCTGCGCCAGGTGATCCAGGATGCGGTCGGCCGCAGACTTCGAGATCCCGAACGGTGGCGCCACCTGCCGCACGTGACTGCGGTGAGCCCACCTCACCTGACAGGGCGTACCAAGGGGCGCGAGGGGGCCCAGTGGAGCTCTTCGGTGTGCGGGTTGCAGGCCCATGCTTTGATCGTCCCGGCTTCAACGAGGTGGTCGAGTAGTGGGGCGAGGCCCGCGGGTTGGTGCCGCATGCTCGGCTGAGCCGTTCGGCTTCGACGCCGGTGCGTGCGGGGTTGGGAGAGTGGTGCGCCTCAAGGGCCAGTGCGGTCAGCCTTGCACTGGTGGACAGTACTCTCAGCGGTGCTGCGGAGGCGACGCGTAGTGCCCAGTCTGCGGCCCGCAGCCCCCAAGAGCTGTACCTGGCGGTCCGCCGACGCGGATGGTCGTGTTCGAGTGAGCGACCGGGGTCCCGGTCTCCGTCGGCGCGAGCTGATCCTTCGCGCCCCTCGCCGACCGACGCGGTCGCTGCGCCGTGTTGGGGGCACGTTGCCGCCTGCCCAGGCATGCCGTTCAGGCAGTGTCAGACGGGGCGGAAGATCTGCGCTGCCCCCTCGGGGGTGGTCGTCAGCTCCGGAGCACCTCCCGTCTTCGTTCGATACGGCACCCCTGCAACGGTTATCTCATCCTTGAGCCGGGTTAGCGGAATGTGCTGGGTGCGGCCGTCGGCTGGTCCACCGACAAAAGTGATGAGGACCGTTATGGAGCTTGGTTCCATCGATGGCGTCTCCTTCGCAGCTTTGGCATCGTCCGACAAGGAGGGCGAGGACAGGGATGAGGCAGCGGGCGCGACTTCATCCGATGCCGTGGCGCATCCCAAGGCTGGTGTGAGCAGGGCGATGCAGGCCACCGTCTTCAACGCCCATACGTATGCGGGGCGACCATCTCGAGCACGCCGGGTCACAGACTGCTTCAAGTCCAAGACGGCGCGGGACTCGGCGTCTCTGTCTTCTCCGTACGTCGCATCAGTGATCACGCTTGTTCCAGCGCGCAGAACCCCGAATCTGTCACACCACAGGCGACTGAAGGGGCCGCCGAGGGCTGAGAATTCCGCGGAGTCCTGGTCCGGCGGATCGCACCATGGGCCGTCGGCGTGATGCGCTCCTCCAGGTCGTCTCCGGCGCCGCTGACCCGGCAGGCGGGACCGGCGTCGTCGAGGAGGCGGGCGCGTTTGCCCTCAAAGTCGCCGCCCAGGCCTCCGCGTCTTCACATCCGAGAAGGGGTGACGACCAGGGGCGCGACTTGGGATGCCAATGCGGCCAGCTTGGCCTCATCTGACAGGGCGTGCTGCGGGGCGCGAGGGGGTCCAGTGGAGGTCTTCGGTGTGCGGGTCGCAGGCCCATGCTTTGATCGTCCCGGCTTCGACGAGGTGGTCGAGCAGTGGGCCGAGGTCGGTGGCTTTGATGCCGCAGGCCCGGCTGAGCCGGTCGGCTTCGACGCCGGCTTGAGTGTGGGCGGGGGAGCGGTGGGCGGCCAGAGCCAGCGCGGCTAGTCGCAGGCCAGCAGGCTGCCCCTTCAACGGTGCTCTGGAGATGACACGCAGCGCCCAGTCGGCGGCCTGAAGGCGTCCAGCACGGCCGCTTGCCTGAGTCAGGGGATCGAGCAGCTGAACTGGGAGGGCTGCGTCGTTCTGCCTGCTGATCCCACGCTGCACGGGGCACAGCCAACGGCGGCATTCCAACTCGTGCCAGTGCGCGCTGGCGTGGCCAAGTCGCATGGCGCGCAGCAGCCCGGTGGGGAGCCGGACCTGTCCGTGACGGTTGGCGCGCAGGGCGCATTGAAGGGCGAGGAGTCTGGCTTCGGGGCTGGTGCCGGTGGGGAGTGCGGCTGCGAGGTAGCTGAGCATTTCTTGGACGGGGACCTGCTCGGACGCACCCCGTGGTCGTCCCATGCGCTTTGCCGGACTGGAGCCGGGACCGTCACCGGGCAGACGCTGCGTCGACGAAGGGTTGAGCGCAGTGTCGGGGATGACTGCGGCATGGGGGGTGGCGGCTGCGCAGGAGGCGCAGGTGTCGGCGAGGCGCCAGGTGCGGCCGCCGTGTTCGCGGGTGAGGACGAGCAGGATGGGGCCGGTGCAGCCGCGGTGGCGTGGGTGCCAGCGGCAGTCCCGTTCGTGGCACTGACAGGTGCGCAGATGAGCAGGGAGGGCGTCGCTGCGGGCATGCCGTGCCAGGTGCTCCAGAACCGCAGGCCGTGCCGAAGTCGCCTGCAGGGCATGTCCGCTCGGTGAGCAGCGGGGGCAGTAGAGCACTGGTCCGCCGTGGTGGGGGCGTAGTTCGACGGTCCAGGTGCGGGGCACCGGTGGGTGCGTGCTGCACAGCCTCATGGTGCGCGCGTTCCTCCTGCTGTGGGCGCGGGGCTGGTCCGCTTACCGGCTCGTCTGGCTGAGGGAGCGGGGGTGTTGGCCGCACCGTAGTGCAGACCTCTGCCCTGCCGCTTGGGGCGGTCACCTGCGGAAATAGGGCAGAGGTCTGCACTGACAGGGCAGGTGTCTGCACCGTCGGATAGTGGAGTGACGATCTTCCCGCCCGACCCGAACCTCACCGCCCTCCGTTTGCAGCTGGCGCGGCTGAGGAGCGAACGCGGCTGGACCTACGACGAACTGGCCCGCCGCAGCGGCCTGGCCAGGCGCACCCTCATCGAGATCGAGCAGGGCCGCACCATCGGATCCCTCAAGACCTGGCACGCCCTCGCCCACGCCCTGAACGTGCCCGTCGATCACCTCTTCGCCACCCTCTGCGACGGCCACACGCCCCCCGCCGAATCCGCCGACTAACCCAGGCTGGACCCCAGTCGACAAACCACCCGATCCGGTCACCACCCTCGTCCGTACGTGCGACTGATCGTGCGCATGTTTCCAGCAGATGGGGCCGTTCGTGGGACGTTGGCGGCCCGGACGCCGTGCCCGCGGCGCGTCGCCTGTCACCTTCGCGGCTATGTGTTCCCTGACCACTCCGTCCGGCCGCCGCTGGGACGGCACCCCCATGGCTCCGCGGCGCCTGCGGGCACTGCGGGTTGCCGCGGACAGCCCGAGCCGGCTACTGCGCACCGCCCAACCCGGCCGGTGCCGGGAGTGCGGCAACCGCATCGACTGGTACACCCGCACCCAGGGGCGACCCGTCGGCCTGCACCCGCAGGAACTCGCCGCAGCTGCGGTCCCGGTCTCCTGCCGTTGGCACGCCGACTCCAGCATCGCGCACCCCGCGGGCGACGGCACCCCCTGGTGCCGTATCCCGCACCCTGTCCTGTGCCCCGCACACGAGCCCGCCGAGCCGCTGACGCCGCAGCTGGCAGAGGTGCGCCGTCGCCTCGCGCTGCGCACCCGGCGCCTGCTTGACACCGGCGCCCAGGGACGAAGCGCTCAGCAGCGAGAACACCGCCGCCTACGGCTGGAAGATCCTCCACGACGGAATCGTCGACGCCCTGCGCAAGCGGGACCGGCGCCCGGCCACCCTGGCCGGAATCGCATTCGAACCCTCCGTGCGCCCCCTGGCAGCCATACCGGACGAGGAGATCGACCAGGTATCGCTGCGGATGCAGGTCCGCGAAGCCGTGGAACGACTGCCCGACCGCCAACGCACCTGCGTCACTCTGCACTTCCTGCTGGGCGTGCCCATCAAGGAAGTCGCCTCCCTGATCGGCCTGTCCGACTCCACGGTGCGCTCCCACCTGGCCGTCGCCATGAACCACCTGGCCATCGAGCTCACCGAAACCGATCCGCCCGCCGCCCACGAGAAAGGCCACCACGGATGATCGAGGACATCTTGCGCGGAGCACGGGTCCCCACCCCCGCCTACACCCGCGACCAGCGCGCCGAAGATAACCGCCAACTACGCAAACGCATCGACCAAGCCGTCAGCCGCCGCGCCCAAGCCGCCCAACTCCGCGAAGAGGGATGGCTCGTACCCAGCTCCCCGGTTCTGGCCGAACTCCTCCTCCCCGACCACAGCGACAGGACACAAACCCTCAAGAAGCGCCTCGAGCGCGACCTGAAGGACCTCTGCAAAGCAGTCCTCCGAGCCCCAGGCACCGGAGACCGTCTCGTCGAGTTCGCCGACGCCTCCAGCCCCACCGACCAGGTCGGCGCCCGCGCATTTGGTTGTCTGCTGTACCTCGGCGACCAGGACGCCAACGACGGCGCCCGGTTCTGGTGGCGCTACGCAGCCGGCGTCGGCGACTCCACCGCCGCCTACGCCCTCTTCCTCGAAGGCCTGCTGCGCGACGAGCCCGCCGAAGCCGTGCACTGCTACCGCGCATGGGACGGCTCCGGGTTCCTATGTGACGAGGACTGGGACACCGCCCCCGCTCGCATCAGCCCGGCCGAACCGACCCTGCGCGCCGAAGTCGACGAGCACATCCAGGAAGTCACCGGGCCAGCTGGCGCAGAACACCTGCTCATCCCGTCGGGGTACCTCGGCGAACTGTCACAGAGCGAGCGGGACGAACTGTGCCACCAATGACCGACGCAAACCGGGAGCCAGTCCAACGGCACACCTGCAGTTCGCTGTCACAGCAACTCGCACGGGCAGCCCAATGGGTACCTGCCGCGGTGGTCCTGCTGACCGCCGCCGCAATCCTGGCCTTGATCGTCACAGGCCACACTGAGCCGATCCAGGCCATCGCCGTCTTCGGCACCGCAACGGCCCTCGGCGAAGCCGCCGTGACCGTGACGGTCAACATCATCCGCAGATGACGTCCTGGGGTGGAGGCAGCAACCTCTACCCCACCTCCCGCAGGCACCCCCGGGTCGAAAGCTCCGTCTCTCGTCGACCGTGTTCTTCCGACCCACCACCAGCAATGACGGCGCGGGTCCTCACCGGCCCTGAAAACGGCGCACATCCCCTCGCGACCCAACTCGGTCCGTCAGTGACCGCCCTCGTCAGCTATGCAGGAGCTGGGCTCTGACGGAACCTGGAGGCCGCTGCGCAGGCCTCGTTTCCTAGTGGCCGTAGATGTGCCCTCGCACCAGTGGGTCGTTCTCCAGGATGAAGTCAGAGACTTTCCAGAACTCGTTCAGCCGCGGGTGCTGCAAGGCGGCTTCACGATCAAGCTTGAGCCCGAAGAGCGGCCCATCGGGATGGGCGAGGCCGGCAGTCACAAGCGTGGAGGCAGGCGTTGTCTGCCCCACCACCGGACCGACACGACAGGCGAAGGCAACGTGGTCGCTCCATTGGTCAGGCCCTTCACCCCACGTACCGAAGATGACGTCTATCCAGGCATCGTGGTCTCGGTCGGTGTGGTGGTAGCAGTTCGCGAAGTACACGGCGTGCGGAGCACCGTCGGCATGGATGAAGTCCCACGCCCGCTCAATGGGGGCATTGCAGCAATCGCACTTGAACTCGCGAGTCTGGCGGTCGGGACCGAAGGTCAGCAGCATGCGCACATGATGCTCGATCCGGTGATCAGAGCACCTGGCGGGTGCCGCGTCCCCCACGCCTGCCCGATCGGTCGGGGGCCAGCGGGGAGCCGCGGGGAACAAGAGTGATGAGGCCGCTCTCCCGCAGGTGAGCGGTGCCGCAGCTCAGCAGGCAACTGCGTACTTGGTCGTCCAAACTAGGGACGTGGAGGGTGGCTATCGGTACCAGTCGCCATCGCCCGCGAGGGAACGGTGCAGGTAGTCCTCCAGCTCGCGTGCAGCCCACAGCCGACTGTCATCCTCGTGGTCCCAGACGAAGATGTCCGGGCGCTGGGGCGTCAGCACGAAGGCGAACTGGTCGCCTCCGCCGTTGTCGCCGAAGAACAGCAGCGGGTCGAAGGGCATGTACAGGCCCGGGAACGTATCGGGGGACCAGAACTGCAGGTTCTGCTCCACAATCCGATCCAGGGACCAAACGACGTCAGTCCCGTACTCGCCGACTATCCCGTTGGTCTCCGTCAGAAGAGCAGTCAGTTGCGTCGGCAGGACTCGGCCAAAACGCTGCTCTGCCTCGGCTAGAGCAGTCGCGTCAACGGGTGCCCGGAACTCGACTTCGGCCAAGGCTTCGGCAGCGGCTTCTTTCCACACAGGCGCAGCTTAGGCCGAAGGGCTGACCGCCCGGACAACAGGCTTGTACAGCAGCGCCGTACCGCAACCCCAGCAACCACCCTAGCCCGGTAGCGCCCCTACATGGCCAAGAAGCGACCGGAATGACCGTCGCTGACCGATCCGGCTAGAGCTACGGATCAGAAGGCGAACGTGCCAGATCCGTGCCAGATCGAGAAACCGGGCGTCGAATTGGCCGCCCGAGCATGAGCAACCGCTCCTTCTCGCCGTGCGCTTGTGGTCTGCGGCGAGGCGGCGCCCGAGGACGGCGCAACCTGCGCGCACCCCAGTACGCCCGCGTCGGCGCGCTGGAGGTGCGGTTTGGGTAGGGCTCGCGGGGGTCCCCGCCGAAGAGCACCGCACCGAATTCGGCGATGGGGGTCAGCCTTTGCGGCGTAGCGTCGATCCCTGACCCGCTGCGAGGACCGCCAGGCCGCAGAGCACCAGCGCGTTGAGGAAACGCATCTCCCATGGACCGGTTGGTGTGGTCCGGAAGTGGAGCAGGCCCTGCACCAGACAGGCCGTGCCCACGATGAGTGCTCCGAGTCCGTAAATCCGCGGCTTCTTGACTTTGCGGCGCGCCCAGGGCCAGGTCCATCCGGTGAGTATCGAGGCCGTTCCCAGGGCCATCGACAGCGGGCCAACGACGATGGCGACTCCCATGACCCAGTCCACGGGCTCCTCTTTCTGTTGATGAGCAGCCGCAGGGAACTGCGGGAGATGTAGGCGACGACGCGGCCGGTCAGCCGTTTCGGTGACCTTAACGCGGTTCAGCAGGTGCGTTGCGGGTGGGCGACGGAGATTTAGCCTCCGGCTGTCCTGTGACGGCGGAGGTTGATTTCCAGTTCAGACCCGGTGCGAGGTGTCATTGACGAGCGGCACATGATGGCCGTCATGGAGAACGTGGTCGAGAAGATCAAGGTCTGGTTCCGGTTCGCCCCTCGCGAGGGGTGGTTCCCGCAGGACACCGAGGGCCTGTGGGCGACGAAGCTCGGCGATGACACGGCGAGTGTGCAGAACGCCCCTTTCCTTCAGGACGGGGTGGCCGAGGGCGATGTAGTGCGGTACCAGACCGACCTCGACGGGCTCCACTGGGCTGTCGGACGGGTCAGTTCCTCCGGCAACTGCACGATCCGTGTGGTGCCCGTGCCCACCGGTCCCCTGGGACGCAGCCCGCAGGCGGTACATCAGCGCCTGACGGAATTCGGACTCGGAGGCGAGGTCTGCCGGAGCGACCGGTAGGGGAGTGAAGGCGAGGCAGGGCGCCGATCTGGGGTGTGGATCTCGGGGCGTCATGGCCCCTCGGCCAACCGGGCCCGCTGGCTCCAACGTCCCATCACGATTGCGAGGAAGTCGCTGCGCGCATATCAGGTGTAGCGGTACGGTCCGGACGACAGCACCGAAATAGGGGGACAGGGATGCTGGTGGAGGCGTTGACGGCGCTGGCCGCAGCGGGGGGAACCGCGGTGGTGCAAGCTGCGGGCACGGATGTGTGGGTGGATTTCCGGCAGCGGGTGGCCGCCTGGTTCGGACGCGGACGCGACCAGCATGAGCCGACGGCTGGACTTCTGCTTGGTCGGATGCGTGCGTCGACGAGGGCAAGGGTGCCCGCTCTCCCACGACATGATGCTCGGCCTGCTCGTTCGCCCTGATGACGCAGAGTCTTGTCCAGCTGTCGCCCCGGCCAGCGCCTGCGCTTGAAAATGCTGCATATGCGTCAACGCGGGCCGTCACAATTGGTCCATGACGCTTGACCGTGCTGCTTCGGCATCGCCACTGCGGCGCCCTTCCGGGGCGGCGATCAACCCGATGGTGCTGACTGGGCCGATGCTGCTGCCCATCCTCGACACCAATGCGCTGCTGACCGAAGCCTGCAACATGGTCAAGCACGAACGGCAGCAGGACAAGGTCACCGCGCTGGCTGGCACCGGCCGGGCAACTCCCCACATTGCTGCGCACGTTCCCGGCGAGATCGACGAACACTTGGCCAGGGTCGCGTCCGACTACCAGGTGCCGGAACGGCAGGTGCGCCGCCTGCTCGGACAGCAGATCCTTCCCGCCCTTCGCGTGGTCGACCTGGAGATCCGCGACCACCTGGCCCCGCAGACCCGGCACATCCTCCGGGTAGACCTATGCCTGGAGCCCCGGCACCGCGGAGACCCGGATGACGCGCCCACGATGGCGCTCGCGGAGTTCCTGGGGCCCTGCGTCATCGTCACCCAGGACAGCGTCTTCTCCCGCTTCGGGTTCGCGGTCGTCGACTGGATCCCCGTCGCCCAGAACCTGCTGCGCCTGGCTGGTCTGGAGGCCACCGCCGCGAACGCGCTGGTCCTCATCGACCTTGCCCTCCGGTTGTTCGGTGCGGGTGCGCAGCGGCTGGTGGGCCTGGCCGTGCGCAACCCGCTGCCGGCGGCAGCCACCGCGGCCGGGCTGCTGCTGTGGGGCTATCGCCGCGGCTACCTGTCCCGCAGCGACTGGCGGCAGCGCATCTCGCGACTGGGGGAGCTGGCTATACCGCTCATCGAACAGGGCAACGCCGCCATGCTCGAACACCGAGCGATCAGCGACACGCTCATGGTGGTCCAGCCGCCGGCCTATCCCACCACCGAGCAGCTGGCCGCCCGGTACCTCGCCCGTTGTAGCCGGCCCTTGACCCCGGGCGAGCTGCGTGACGCGCTCGGCCGCCAGGGCCACGTAGTCTCCGCCGCGCAGCTCCGGCGCCATATGCGCGTCCACCGCGCCTTCGTCCGTGCCCCCGGTGACCTGTGGACCCTCGGCCACCCGGTGCAGGGATTCCGCCAGCCATAGAGATCCGAGCTGGCGCGCACCGGGCCGTGCCGTCAAAGCAAGGAGGCACACGGACGACCTCACGGACTGCTTGGGGCGACAGCCGACCCGTTGGGACAGCTCCGTGGACCTGGGGTCTGGCCTGTATCCGGCTTCGCCGGGGTGCAATTGTCTGGTGCTGGCGGGGCATCGCGCGAGACGATGCAGGACATGAAGGATCAGCGGGCCAAGGAGTTCGCGAGGTGCGCGGTGGCGCTGGCCCTGGCGCTTCGGGAGACATCGGGGATCGGAGACACCCTTGAGGCGGATGTCGCGAGGGGCGGAAATCCCTTTGCCCCACCACCCGTCGCGAGGGCTGAGGATCCCTTTGCTCCTTCCTTGGCGGGGAGTGAGGGGATCTTCGACCAAGCACTGACCAACGGCCTGGCGGCGATCGTGGCCCACGAGTGGCCTGGTGAAGAGAAGGACAAGAAGGGCCGCGTGCTCTATGCCCGCCAACTCCTGTGCGTGATCGAGAAACACGTGACCCCGGGTGCCGATGGCGATCTCGTCATCCCCGACCCTCGCGGGGACCGCCCGCCGCCACAGAGCCCGGCGGACTCCAACTTCCATTGGCGCCAGCTGCCCGCTCTCGACACGCGGATTGACGCGCGTGTGCTCGTAGACGGTCTCGACGTCAGCCAGTCAGCCCGGCACGCCCGGGGCACGGGAGGCCTGGAGCGCCAGCACATCGATGCCCTTTTGGCGCTTGATGACCACAAGAGCCTGCGGACCATGAGCGAGCAGCACGCAGATCGGGCGTGGGAGAACGCCAGGGAAGAGGACCGGCATTCCGCAACGCGGGCCGCCGCGTTCCTCGAACTGATCGGTGACGACGAAGCCGCCCGACGAGCGGAAGGGGTCGATAACCCCAACGAATACCACCCGAAACACAACCCGAACGGCCACGATCTCGACACCTGCCCCATCTGCGGGTACAGAACGTTCTGCGTCCAGGGCCTCGACATCAGAGGGCGGGTCGGCTTCGGACAGTGCCTGATTTGCACGTACATCCGCAGCCCTGACACCGCGGATGACGAAGGCTACGGCGAACACCTCGCGTGGCTCGACGGCAAGGACTGACGTGCCGTCATAAGGCAGGCCTCCGACCCCGAGGGCCGCCGGGGATACCCACTGCACGCCCAGCTCGGCCCGTGTGGCCCGCCCTCTTGGGGCACCGCGGCGGTAAGGCGACATATCCCTCAGCGGGCTAAACCTCGGTTGATGGCGCGGGGGGTGACGGTGCCGCAGGTCGCTGACCTTATGGAGTGTCACCAGGTCACCGTTCGTGAGGCGGGCGGTCCATCGCTTCCGGGCGGGTGGGTTTGATGCTAGTTCTCCCTCCGGCGCTGGGTCATGCCGCCGGGTTGCCAATTTCCCACCTTGATCGACTTTACTGTTCTTGTACCTTTGCTGGCCGGAACTCTCCTTAGGCTGTGGTGAGTTGTCTGCAACAGCGTTCGGGTTCCACGAAATAGGTAAAGCTTACCCCAAGTCACTTCGTTGCCGTTCCTTTGCCCTTCGGGGGTGCCTTCGAGTCCCTCGAAGGCCTTCGAAGCACAGCCAAAGGCTTTTCATTCCGCTCATATCGCCTTGCCGACTACGGCGGCGGCTGGCAGTTCTGGCCTGTCAGCGACCCCGAGCGCACGCCACTTGACCTGGGGCTGTAGATCTCCTCATCGATCTCCTGTGTGGAGATCCATTGAAGGAGATGCAATGGGTTCTTGGTTCAGGGGCGGGCCACCCGGCCCGTTCAGTGTGTCCGCTGCGCCGTCGGCTCGTAGACGGTTGCGTCGGATAGCGGGCTCGCTGGCGCTGATGCTGGCCGCTGAGACGGCGTTGGTGGCGGAGTCCACCGGGGAAGCGATAGCGCTGACCGCCGAGACGCCAGCCGTGTCCGCCCCATCTGTGGTGGCGGCGGGACCGGCAGAGGCAAAGAATGAGGCTTCCGCGCTGCTGATGGCGCGGCTGCAGGGCCGGAAGATCGAAGTGCTGTCGGAACGGACGGCGGACTCGACAACGTATGCACTGCCGACCGGAGATCTGCAGACAACAAGCTACGCTGGGCCCATCCGGGTCGAGCAGAACGGCGTCTGGCGGGCCATCGACACCGGGCTGACCGATACCGGCCCTGCCCTGACGCCGCAGGCCGCGGCCGCGGATATCACGGTCTCCGATGGCGGCGACACTGCTCTCGCCAGCGTCGCCAAGGGGGAGAAGTCCTTCGGGCTGGGCTGGGAGAGCAAGCTGCCCACGCCGACGGTGAAGGATGACACCGCCTCCTACGCCCTGGGCGGCGGGCAGACGCTGACCGTCACGGCGCTGCCGCAGGGTTTCTCGCAGAACGTGGTCCTGACGCAGGCACCGCAGGCGGAGGTGTCGTATCGCATCCCGCTGGACCTGGACGGGTTGAAGCTGTCTCAAGCGCAGTCGGGTCACCTGTTGCTGAACGACTCCGGCGGCAAGCTGGTGGCCGAGGCGCCGGCTCCGATGATGTGGGACTCCAGCAGGAACCCTGCCTCCGGTGAGCCAGAACACCAGGCCAAGGTCGACACGAAGATCGAGACCGCCGCGGACGGCTCTCAGACGCTGGTGCTCACCCCCGAGGCAGGCTTCCTGGCCACAGCGACCTACCCGGTGACGGTGGACCCGACCTCCACACTCGCGGTCACCACGGACACCTGGCTCCAGACGCCGGATTACACCGACTCGCAGGTCTCTTCGACCGAGCTGAAGTCGGGAACGTACGACGGCGGGACGCACAAGGCGCGCTCGTACCTCAACTTCGACGTGTCGAAGTTCGCGGGCAAGCACATCACCGACACGAACCTGGCCCTGTACTCGTACTACTCCTCGACCTGCTCCACGTCCGGGGCAGGCACGCAGGTCCGCCGGATCACCTCCAACTGGTCCTCGTCGACCATTACCTGGGGTGCCCAGCCGACAACCACCACCACGGGCGCGGTGACCAACACCGCCGCACTGGGCTACAGCTCCTCCTGCCCAGCCGGCACGATGAACTTCGACATCGACGCCATCGTGCAGGCCTGGGCCAACGGCTCGGCCAACTACGGCCTTCAGATCCTCGGGGCCAACGAGACCGACACCCTGACCTGGCGCCGTTTCCGCTCGGCGAACTACATCTCCGGGGACAACTCGGTCGAACCACATCTGACGGTCACGTACAACTCCTATGCCACCACTTCGGCGCTGGCTATCTCGCCGTCGGTGGTGAACGCCTACAACGGCAAGCGGTACGTCACCTCGCTCACCCCCACACTGTCGGCCAAGGTGAGTGACGCGGACGGCGGCAGCGCCCAGGCTCAGTTCGAGCTCACCGCGGATCCGGCCTACAGCGACACCACCTACGCGTACACGGCTTACGGCAAGACAGTGCCGGCAGGGTTCACATCGACCCTTGCGGTGCCCTCGGCCAACGCCTTTCCGGCCGGCACTCACCTGCGCGCACGGTCTCGGGCCTTCGACGGCACCGACTACGGTTCCTGGTCCGGCTACACCACCTTCGTGCTGAACACCGGTCTGCCGGCCGCACCGACCGTGTCCTGTGCCACCTACGCTCAGGACACCTGGGCGGCCAAGGCCGCCGGGGCGGTGACCTGCACGCTGGATACAACATCCACCGACGGCCAGGGCTTCAAGTGGGGCCTGGACGACCCGGCTTTGTCCAAGCGGGTGGACGACACCGCCGACGGCAACGGCGGCGACCCGCTGACCGTGTCCATCAGCCCCGCCGACGGCTGGCACACCCTGTACGCCCAGACCGTCGACTCCGGCGGCAACCTGTCCACCAGCACCACCAAGTACAACTTCGGCGTGGGCGCGGACGGCGCCGCGCTGCTCACTCCAGGCGCCGGCGACACCAGCGCCCGCCGGCTCAGCCTGACGTCCAAGGGCAAGTCCACCTACACCGGGGTGACCTACCAGTACCGGCGCGGCGAGACCGACTCCTGGAACACCGTCCCTGTCGCAGACGTCACCAAGACCTCCGACGGTTCGACCGTCTCCGCCTGGCCGGTCCCAGTCAGCAACGGCTCTCCGGCCGCGCTCACCTGGAATGTGACCTCCTCGCTGTCGCAGGACGGGCCGATCGATGTCCGCGCGGCGTTCACCGACGGCACGACCACCGGCTACTCGCAGTCCAGCACCATCACCGTGGACCGCAATGCCGGCACCGCTCCGTCCGAGCAGGTCGGCTCCGGCTCGGTCAACACGCTGACGGGCGACTTCACCCTCTCCGCCACCGACGCCTCCGGGTTCGGCCTGTCGGTGTCGCGCACCGCGTCCTCACGCCGCCCGACCGCCGGTTCGGACGCCGAGGGCCAGGTAGCGATCTACGGCCCGCAGTGGACCTCCGGGACCACCGCGGAGCTGACTGATTCCGACTGGGCCTACGTGCGCAAGACCTCGGCCACCTCGGTGGCGCTGGTCGACGTGGACGGCAGCGAGACCGGTTTCACCACCACGAGTTCCAACGGCTGGAAGCCGGAACCCGGCGCCGAGGATCTGACCCTGTCCGGTTCACTGTCCGGTTCGTTCACACTCAAGGACGACGAAGGCACATCCACCACATTCGCCAAGGTGGACTCCGCGGCGACGACCTGGCAGGTGTCCAGCACCTACCTGCCGACGGCCAACTCCACCACCAAGATCGTCTCCGAAAAGGTCGTCTCCGGCAGCGACACGCTGGCCCGACCGAAGTACGCCATTGCCCCCACCTCGGCAGTGACATCCTCCGCCTGCGAGACAACGCCGTCGACGGCCGGTTGCCGGATGCTGGAGTTCGTCTACGCAACCTCCACCACCGCGACCCCCGTCACCTTCGGCGACTACACCGGCCGACTGAAGCAGATCAAGCAGTGGACCACTGATTCCGGCGCATCGGCCGCCACGGCGACTGTGGTTGCCGAGTACGCCTACGACGATGCCGGCCGCCTGCGCCAAGAGTGGGACCCACGGGTCAGCCCGGCGCTCAAAACGACGTACGCCTATGACAGTGCGGGCCGCGTCACCACCCTGACCCCGGCCGGCGAACTGGCCTGGACGTTCACCTACGGCACAGCCGGAAACGCAGCCACCGCCGGGCCCGGCATGCTGCTCACCGCATCCCGGCCGAACCTGACACGGGGCAGCCAGAGCGACCTGGACGGCACGACCGCCATCACATCGGTCGTCTACGACGTGCCGCTCACTGGCACCAGCGCCCCCCAGGCCATGGGCACCAGCAACGTGGCTGCATGGGGACAGACCGACGTGCCGGCCGACGCCACCGCCCTCTTCCCGGTCGACTCCATCCCGCTGTCCCACAGCGGCTCGGACCTGACGGCGGCGAACTACGGGCGGGCGACCGTCACCTACACCGACGCCTCCGGCCGCGAGGTCAACACCGCCTCTCCAGGCGGGCACATCACCACCACCGAGTACGACCAGTTCGGCAACACAGTCCGCAACCTCAGCGCAGGCAACCGCGAGCTCGCCCTGGCTACCAGTGGTGACCTGCTGACCGAGCTCAAAACGCTGGGCATCGACGGCATGTCAACCGCCGATCGCGCCCAGCAGCTGTCCACCCGCTCGGTGTTCTCCAGCGACGGCCAGGGCGAGACCGACGAGTACGGCCCGCTGCACCAGGTCACCCTGACCTCGGCGCTCCAGGCCGGCACTGGCGGCACCGACCTGCCCGCCAACACCCACATCGCGGCACGGCAGCACACTGCCAACACCTACGATGAGGGCCGCCCCACCGACGGAACCGCGACCATCAGCAACCAGCTCACCACAGTGAAGACCGGTGCCTTCGTGGAGGGCTACCCCTCCGACGGCGACGTACGCACCACCACCACCGAGTACGACTGGGTCAAGGGCGTTCCCACCAACACGGTCACCGACCCAAGCGGTCTGGCCCTCCCCACAGCCACGTCGTACGACTCCCAGGGACGCGTCACCAAGACCACGCAGCCCAAGTCCAACGGCACCGACGCCGGCGCCATGGTGACCACCTACTACGCGGCCACCGGCACCGGAGCCTGCAACGGTCGCCCTGCGTGGGCCGACCTCGTGTGCTCCACAGGACCCGGGGGCGCCATCACCGGCGGCGGCTCCAACCCCAGCCAGCTACCGACCAAGACCATTGAGTACGACCGGTGGGGCAACGCAACCAAGGTCACCGAGACCGCCAACTCCGTCACCCGCACCACCACCACGACCTACGACAGCGCCGGCCGCGTCACCACGACGGCCATCACCGGCGGACTCGGCACCGCAGTGCCCACTACCACCACCACATATGACGCCGACAGCGGCGACGTGGCCACCGTGAGCGCGGGCGGGCAGACCATCACCCACACATACGACCGGCTCGGACGGGAGATCTCCTACAACGACGGCGCGGGCAACGCCGTAGCCACCGAATTTGACAACCTGAACCGACCGGTGAAGACCACCGACTCCGCACCGTCTTCCACCACCTACACCTACGACACAGCCAAGGACCCGCGCGGCCTGGAAACCTCGCGCACCGACTCCCTGGCGGGCAACTTCAGCGCCACCTACGATGCCAACGGCAACCTGGCAGCCGAAACCCTGCCCGGCGGCTACACCCTGGCCATCGCCCAGGACGAGACCGGAGCGGAGACGTCCCGGGTCTACACCCGCGACAGCGATGGCACCGTTGTCGCTTCCGACACCGCCGACCAGTCCACCCATGGCCAGACCGTCATGGCGACCGGCAACAATGGCCAGACCCATGCCCGGAGCTACACCTACGACGCGGCAGGGCGTCTCACGCGGGCCGACGACACCGCCCCCGACGCGTCCTGCACCCGCCGCGACTACACCTTCGACGACAACACCAACCGCACGGCCCTCGCTGTCGCCACCAGTGCTATCGGTGCCTCCTGCACCAGCACCGGAGCGACGACCACGTCGTACACCTACGACACCGCCGACCGGCTGATCGCCACCGGCGTCGTCTACGACGCGTTCGGCCGCACCACCACTCAGTCCAGCGGCGCCACCATCGGCTATTACGCCAACGACCTCGTTCGCAGCCAGACCTCCGGCACCAGCCGGCAGACCTGGACCACGGATGCGGCTGGCCGCCTCGCTGCCTGGACCACCGAAACTGACAACGCAGGTACCTGGACCCAGACCGGATCCAAGACCAACCACTACGGAGCGGATGGCGATAGCCCCGACTGGACCCAGGAGGCCGCGGGAACACTTACTCGCAACGTCCAAGGGATCAGCGGAGACCTCGACGCCACGACAAGCGCCAGCGGCGACACGGTCCTCCAATTGACCGACATCCATGGCGACGTCACCGTTCAGCTTCCACTGGACCCCACCGAGGCGCCCATGGCCTTGGCCTACGACGAGTACGGCAACCCCGCAGCCGACACCGCAGCCACCCGCTACGGCTGGCTCGGAAGCAAGCAACGCTCAGCCGAAACCGTCACGGGTGCCACCCTCATGGGGGTACGTCTGTACGACCAAGGCACCGGACGTTTCCTGTCAGTTGACCCCGTGTACGGAGGCAGCGCCAACTCGTACGATTACGGTCACGCCGACCCCGTGAATAACTTCGACCTCGACGGGAAACGGTGCTGGAATCCGTGGAGTGAGCGCTGCAGGAGCAAGAACAACACAGTCAGCTTCCTCTACTCGGTAGGCTCAATCTGCTTCTCGTGGTGCCCTTACGCTGGAGTAGCGGGAAGGACCTACAGGGCCTACCGGCAAGGGAAACGCGCCTGGCACTACGGGAGGAAGGCGTGGCGCGTCTATAGGAGCAGAGGGTGGCGAGGGCTCTCTGGTCACACCAGGAGTTGGGCCCGGCGCCAGGGGTGTGTTTCCAGCGGATCCGGATTCGCGGCATGCGGATGGGCTGCGGTTGGCGGTGTCACTGGAATAACGGAGGGCTGGGGGCATGCCCAAAACGTCTGGAGGCTCGGGCGCGGCAAGTGGAGAGCCATCAGGAGGGGCCACTGGTGGAGATGAAACGGTCCCAGCTAGTTAGATAGCCCACCTTCAGGCATGCGTAAAGTGGGGCGGATCCGGACTAGGATCCGCCCCATGCAGCAAGCGGACATCCTCCAAAGAAAAAGGCGAAGAATGAAAGAAGCCAAGCCATGGAATGGGATTTCATGGAAAATTTCAGCCGTGTGCGCGGCCACGGCCCTTTGGAAAGTGCTGGAGCAAGTCTTCTCCGATAAGGGCCCTTCACTCCTACCAACCGCGATATACTCGGCGATTTTTGCGGCATTTGTCTATTGGGCCGGGGCTGACCTTCAGCACGGGAAACGCAATTGACCGCGAGAGCCATCTCAAGACTCACGCTGCCTCGCAGCACGGTGGTTAAACGGTGCCATCGGCCTGCTGGGCGACCAATGGGCATTATCGGGGGACGTCGCACGTGAACGTCGTACCGCCCGTCGGGCGGAGGGGCTTGCCCTTGGGACCTTCGTCGTTTCCGGAACCAGATCCTCGCGGCGTTCGCGGTACCGCATCTCGTGGCGGAGGCGGGGATTCATGCACGTCATGCGGCGGTACGGCGGACCTTCCACCGGAACGTCCACTCCACCTGTCGCCGTCCGTCGAAGGCATCCGCGTCACCGTCCGCGTCGGCCTGCGCCGGTCGTTGGGCAGCGGCGAGGTCGAGCACGCGCACGACGCCGTCGCCCACGGTCGGCACAAGGCCCGACTGCTTCGCCTTGGCCTTCGCCTTCTTCCGGGCAGCTGGCGGGAGGACGTTGTGCCGCTTGAGGTCGACCGACTGCCTCGTGCCGGAGTTCTGTTGCATCATCTGCCACGCGGTGTAGAGCACGCTGACCCCAGTCGTGTGGGGTGCCCGGCTGCGGCTGGTCCTCGAAGCGCTCGCCGAGCGGCAGGATGGCCTCGTCCTGCCAGTGCAGGGGCCCCCACAGCTCGGCGTAGCGGCGGGTGACGGGCGTGTGTGCGCATGAGTATCGACTCCCGGGCCGGGGTTGACGGGCGGGGGGCGCCGCTCATCGTGGCCCGGAGGAGTCGATGCGGGTAGATCTCGCAGGGTGAAGTTCCGGTGACAACCCGTCAACAACCGGATTGAGGACCCGCAACCGCACTCGGGCGATGGTGCTTCGCACCTTCACACCGGCTGCCAGGAGAGGAACCAGGCCGGTGCGCAGAGCGGATTGAGGCAGAGCCACCCAGCTGTGACGCTTGATCGGGTGGCGGGAGGGCCGGTTGGAGATGAACGTCGTAAGAGCGGCACACCGCCGTGCTAGCACCCAGGGTCTGCCGCACACCGAACACCGTTCGACGTGCCCGTATGGCATGTTCAGTCCGCCCCGGAACCGCCCTCCGCCATCGCCAAGCGGCGCAACCAGGTCCGGGGTGACGCGATTGGGATCATCCCGTCCCGTACTTCCGGGTTCGTGGAAAGCGCACCGGGTGGGTGCGCACCCGGTCGGCGATGTGCCGATCGGGTGCGCACGGTCAGGCAGAAGTCGGTCAGTAGTTGAACGACACGATCGCGTCGCGCGAGCAGAAGTCTGGGAGGGCGTTGCGGTCGACGCACACGTGAATCGCGGCGCGTGCTGCGGTCGCTTCATGCCTCAGCCTGCGGGACAGGAGCCCGCTGGCGTGAGTGTGGGTTCGGGCGGTCTCGCTGCTGCCAGCGCTTTCCCACTTGCCCTCTACGAGGAAGAAGAATTCCACCCTTACGAACGTGGGCATGCCATCGTTGCGCAGGTCACGCCAGTTGGCGCCGACTGTGGCGTAGACACCCCCGTTGTTGGCGAAGTCTCCATCTGCGGAGCCGATGGCCGTATGGCCGCTCTTGGCGTAGATCGGGCCCCAGTGTTTGCCGGCTGCATTGGCGGCAGGCGCCACCACCGTCGACGTGAGCAGTGACGCGGCGACCATCGCGGACGCCGTGAGAACGCTCCGGAATCCAACTCGTGCCATGATCCCTCCCAGATCAGCTAGGCGCATCGTCCGAATGCGCGAGCGGAGCATGGCACGGGCTTCGGCTTGGCCGTGACGCGAATGAACCCGTTCAACCCGATCGGACCATCCGATGGCCAAAACCCTATCCTCGTGGCGTACTTCGACGCGCTGGGTGCATTGACCTTCAGCGTTGTTCACACCTGATCGGTGGCTGCCTTCGAGTGCGGTGTGGCAGCGGTGGTCGGGTTAGCGGCCGCCTCGGCGCCGCGCGTAACGCCATGCCGCGCCGAGGTAGTGCTCCTCATCCGGGTCGGAGGGCTGCGGCGGGCCAAGTCGGCTGGCCCCTTCCACGCACCGTTCGTCGTCGTGGAGGGCGAGCCCGTACACCGCGAAGACCTGGACGCGGCGGTCCTCGTCGTCCAGCAGAGCAGCCATGGCATCGGTGAGGACGGGATCGTGGTCCTTGCCATCAGCAAACGTGAGGCAGGCGTCCTGCCGCACCCCTGCTTCCGGGTCGCGTATCAGCTCTCGCAGCGCCTCGCGAACGGCATCGGAGAAGGCAGGTGGCGAGGGCCAGGCACTGAGCCCGCGCGCCACCGCCCGCCGGACTCGGGTGTCATGGTGGCCGGCGTGGGGCAGGAGGGCCACTTCCACTCGGGGGTCGGCGTGTTCTCCGAGAGCGACCAGCACCTCGGCGAGGACGGCGGGGTCCGTCTCCTTGGCAGACCAGTCGGTAACGTATCCAGGGCGGGGATGGCGAACGCGTCCTCGTCACTGTCGTCGAAGAGATGGGTCAGCCGCAGGACCTCGGCACCGAACAACCGGTGAACCGGGTCCGTGTGCGTGCGCAGTGCCGCAGCAGCCGTCCAGGTCTCCCGGTCGCGCCGGTGAGCCAGCAGCATGGTGGCACTTGCCCATGCCGTGTGGTTCTGGTCGGCGTGGGCCAACGCCCGGTCCATGAGCTCCTCGAACGAGGTGCGGACGCCGAGCAGCTCCTCCAGGTGCGTGAGGATCGCCCCATGCCCGTCCCGAACGGTCATACCGTCAAGGGTGAACTCGTCGACGCTGTTGAACTCGTCGTCCTGGACCCGGGTCCGGGTGACGACATCCTCGGAACCTGTGCGCTGCCGCAGTTCGGCCACGACCCCCGTATCCCGCCAGTGGCGGGCGAGGTCCCGCATGCCCAGTAGCTCCGACTTGGCGTAGCGTCCCCGGATCCTGTCATCCAGGAGGGCTTGGACCAACGCGGGCGAGCCCGAATCGACCGCCTCGCGTAGCGGCAGCAGGCTGCCCGGTGCGCACTGGCGGGGATCCACGCCGTACTGGAGCAGCAGTTGGGCGATGGCCGCGAAGCGCGCCCGAACCGCCAGGCAGAACGCGGCGGCGCCCACGGTGGGACCGCTGTCCTCCCGGAGAAGTCTCTTCACCGAGGCGGTGTCTCCGGCCCGGACCGCGTAGATCAGCGGAGACTCGGCGTCCGCTGCACCGTTCACACCTGTATCCCTACCGGGATCCGTACCCATACTTCTGCTCCCCGTCGCGTTACTTTACCGATGGCGCGCCGGAGGTGGTCGGTGTCCAGCAGGGCCTGGGCCTGTCTCCAGACGCGGTTGCCGTGACGGTCGAACTGCATCTGGGTGACCCGCTCGACAGCCTCCCGGCGGCGTTCTTCCCCGGCGCGTAATGGTGTGCTCGGGTATTGGAACGCTCGGAATACCCCAGCGAATGTCGTGAGGTGAGCGGTGTTTGCGGCCGGGGTCATTCAGCGCCTGGGTTCGTGGTCGGGTGATTGCCAGGCCAAGCTTCATAGTCCTCAAGCTGTTCGGGGGTTCCCACAAACGCCGGGCCGGCGTTGGCCGGCACTCGCGATGACCATGGCGATGGCGTCTTCTGCGGTTGCGGCTGGACCGACCGATTCAGTGCGCAGTGGGCCGGAGACCCAGTAGCCGCCTCCCTTGGCGGGCTGGATGTAAGGAATGTCCCATGTCCAGCGGTGTTCGGTGCAGCGACTGAAGTGCAGTTCTCCCATGCCTGTCCAGGGGAAGAGCTGCCGTAGGCGAGGATGGCCGTAGGCAGCGTTGATGAGTTCATCGCGGACACGCCCGTCTCGGCGAACGGCCTGCCAGCCTGCTTCCGTGGCATCGTGGCTTGCAGCGGTCTGCGCGTTCTCATTCTGGTCATCGAGGGGCACGAGTGTCTTCCTCCTGGTGCGGGTGAGTCTCCCGGCGGCTGACCTCAGCTGCGTAGGCGCCCCAGTCTCCGGCGGCGGCCCGTTGCCATTTTGACGGCGACGGTGATGTCGATGCCGAGCGTGCGAGCGAGGACCGCGGCGGGCAGTTCCGTGGCGAGTTGGAACAGGGCAGTTGAGCGGGTCTCTCGAGCCGGATGCCGAGTTTGCGGAGACGTTCACCCATGGCCCAGACGCTGATCGGGCGGCCGGGCTGACCGCCGCGGAAGAGCCAGGGTGAGTCTGTCCGGGCGAGAACGGCGTGGCCGCGGCGGACCGCGACTTGCTGAAGGGTCAGCTCAGCGACGGGGCCGGGCAGGTCGACGGGCGATGACGGACCTGCTCAGGCACGACGGCGCTCGCTGAACTACGTACTGCGAAGGCCAACAGAGCGCCAAGACGAGCGCGTTATTGACCACGAAGTACCAGGGACTCACCCAATCGCGCTCTTTGTCCACGAGCCCTGGCCCATCCTCGCGATAGAGATGACGCAGCAAGCGATAGCGCACCGGAGCCCCAGCAACCAACAAGAGCGGCGCCACGGCCACCGCCCCAATCGTCACACCGAACCGGACAGCATGGCTCCCGGCAACATTCCCGACCTGCATGGCTCCAGTCTGCCGATCAGAAGAGCCCCAGGCACTGATCTCTCACGGAATGTGTGATCCCACGGCTCACAAACAAAGCCACGCGTGAGCCTACGGCCGTGTTCCGGGACGACGGGGCTCTGCGGCGCCGGGCGACTTACGGCAGTGAGGGCTGGGGCCCTGACTACATGGTCTTCCCTGATGGCCCGCCACGGTGCCTGCGCGGGCGCGGGGTTAGGGTTTCCGGGTCGCCGCGTCCGGCGATGACGATCGGCATGTCATGGCCACGAAACTGAGGGGGATTTTCCTGTGGCGACTCCGCCACCACCGCACAGCACCGGCCCGCACGCCTGGCCGTCGCAGCCCATCGGCCCGTACGCACCATCTCCCGGCCCGTACGTGGCACCGCCGCCGGCGAACTCCTATCCACCACCGCATGGCGCCTATGCCTCCCCGTACCCACCTGGCCCGTACGCACCGCAGGCGGGCGCGCCCGCCTGCCACATCTGCGGGGCGATGCCCGCCGTACCCGCCACCGTGCGTGGCCATCAGGGCATCGTCGTCATCATGCGGTTCCTGAGCCTGCGCGGGCCCTTCTGCCGTGACTGTGGCCTCTCCACCGTCCGTGACATGTCCGCGAAGACCCTCTGGCAGGGCTGGTGGGGACCGCTGTCCGTGATCATCACGCCCATCACCCTGCTGGCAAACCTCGCCACGTGGGACCGGATCCGCAAGCTCGCCGCCCCGACGGGAGGCTTCCGGACGGCGCTCGCCCCGGGCAGACCGCTGACGCGCCGCCCCGAGGCTCTGCTCTTCCTGGTGCCGATGCTGCTCGTCGCCGTCGCGATCCCAGCCCTGATCGTGACCGGCCTGCTGGTCGGCGACGGCAGCACGCCAACTCTCCCTGTCGGCGCGTGCGTGCGCAACGAGGGCGACTGGGCCAACCAGGACTTGCAGATCACCGACTGCAGTGCACCCAGCGCCCAGTACAAGGTGACTCGCCGACTGGAGAAAGCCGGTTCGACATGCGCCGACGGCGACTACCTGGCCGACCCCAAATACGGCCCGGACGGTGCGACCATCTCCTGCCTCGAGCCAATTCACTAGCCCCTCCGGCGGCTTCCTGCAACGGGCAGCGACCGGGAGCCGCAGGAGGCCATGGGAGCGTGGCTGCCACCTCGCCGACTTCGTTTCGGCAGAAACGAAGTCGCAAGCCGGCCCATACGCCGGTCGCCGATGCTCACGCCTGCGCCCAACGGCTTTCCAGGCCAGTCACCGCTGGCTTGTTGTCCTCAGCCCACTGGTCCGCGGTGGGCGTCTGGGGTCCGGTAGTGGGTGCCTGGGGTCTTGGATGGTCGACACACCAGCGCAGGACCTCCAGCATCAGCCTGACCGCTCGGTCTGCTGACTCCGTCGAGTAGGCGGCGTACTCCGGGCCGGTGTGCGTGTCCAGGGACGGATGGGGAACCGTCTTCCTGGGCTTCTCCTCGTGGTGGACCGACGCGTCCCGAAGACTGAACAGCCACTTGAACTCGTCGACCCAGGCGGTGTTGCGGGGCCCGGTGGCGAACACGAGCTTCAGGCCCTCGTGGACCGCCGTGCGCCGCTTGGTGCGGTTTCTCCTCCACTGGGCCCGGCTCGTTGCCGGTACCACCGAGCCGTAGAGGGCATCCAGCGTGTGCGCTGAGGAGGCCACGGCGACCAGCGCAGCGTTGAACTCCTCATTCAGCGCGGAAGACTCCGCCGAGGGGTCGGTCGCTGCCACAGCCTGCTCACGAGCCAGGCGGGCCGCCAGCGCCTGGTCGATCGCAATACCGGCCCAGCGGGGCCACAGACGAGCCGCGATCTCAATCCTGTCGGGGCCGTGAGCCGTGGCGGAAACAGTCGCGAGGCCAGCAGGTGCTTCAGCGCTGACTCGCTCGCTCCCGCACTGGGGGCACTGTCGCTCCTCCGGCGCCGTCTGCTCGATCGCATCGTCCGGGTACAGGCACCCGCACTTGGCGCACAGATGGGCCATGGGAGAGACAGTAGAAAAAGGAGACTCCAGGCGAAGGCCCGACACGCGAGGGCTTCGAGATGTGCGGTGCGCACTGGGAGTGGGGGGCGCGCGCGGACGAGCGCGCGCTTGTTCGCCGAAAAGTCTTGAGGGGCGGCTGAAGGTTCGGGGGCTCTGAGCGATGGGATGACTTCATACAGTCACCACACGCCGGGCTCCGGGCCCGGCGTCGACCCGATAGGGGAGCCATGTGGATTGGGGATGGGGCGACGTGACGTCAGCGGTAGTCGCGGCGCGCGTTTTCGGCCGGGACATCGCGCTGTTCGGACGGCGACTCCGGGGAGCCGGGGTCCGTGTCGGAGCAGCTGAGATCGCCCGGGCACGCCGTGGGACCTCCGACACCACGCCTGCCTCGGGCGAGAGCCTGCAGGAGGCGCGATGACCCGCCAAGTACCCGACCCGCCGCTGGACTTCCAGGCCTTTTACCAGCGCTATCACCGCGCCTACCTCAAATACGCGTACCTGCACCTCGGGGAGCGCACGGTGGCGATCGAGACAGTGGAGTCGGTCTTCGTCCAGCTCCTGGAAACCTGGCCGGTGGTTCTCACCCAGCCCAGCGTTCAGCGCTACGCCCACTCCGTACTGCGCCGCACGCTCGCCAACCAGCTGGCGCTCCCCCACGGCAGCACAGCCCTGGTGGAGACCGCGACCTTCGCCAAAGTCCGCACCGCCACGCGTCGGCAACTGGAGGTGCTGGAGTCGTCGCTCGGCCTGTACGCCGCCATCGCGCGGCTGCCCGAGCGGCAGATGGACGTCGTCGTGATGCGCTTCGTACTGGACTACGACGTCACCCAAGTAGCGGAAATCATGGGCGTCTCGGTGGGGAGGTTCGCTCGCACACCCATGCCGCACGCAGACGCCTCGCGCGCGAACTCGGGCTGCAGTACAGCAAGGAAACGGAAGCGGAGGAGATCGCATGACCCGCAGGGAGGACCGCGACCACATCAACGACCTGCTGCCTCAGGCGCAGGTGCTGGTGCCCGGCTTCGAGTTCGACGCCGACGAAAGCGACGCGATGCTCGACCGGATCGCCCGCCGGGCACTGAGCCGGGCCACCGACGCGATGGACGAGTGTGCCCGCCTGGTCAAAGCCGAGTCCCCCGGCCGGCGGCGCCCGGAGCCGGTCCCCGCGGACCCGCCCGTCTACCGACGGGCCGCCGTGAGCCTGGCGGAGCTGTCCGGTCGGGTCGTGCGCGATCCGGACACGGTGGAGGCCATGGCCCAGCTCGTCAACGAACGCTCCCGCATCGAGCCGGCCGGGGCCCTCACCTTCGCCTGCCTGCTCTACCTGTCCGACCGTTCCGAAGGCGCCCAGTTCTGGTGGCAGTTCGCGGCAGGAGCGGGTGTCGCCACCGCTGCCTACTGCCTCTATCTGCACCACACGCAGTACAGCGAGGACGACATGGCCCGTCTCTGGTACCGCCAGGCCCTCATCCTCCACCACACCGGGAGCGACCACCTGTACCCGCGCATCGACACCGCCCCCCCACCCCGCTCACCGGCAGCTTCTACACCCCCCGCGCCGTTGTCGCTGCGATCACGGCCATCGCCCCGCTCCGGCACGGCGACCGGGTAGACGACCCCTCCTGCGGCACCGGAGGCATGCTCAGCTGGGCACTAGATCACTTCAAGCTCGCCGACGCCGTATGCCGCCTCGAAGCAGACACCGACGAGGACTACGGCCTGGTCCCCCGGCCTGATCCAGCGCTCGCCGTCGAACTCGAGGAGCACATGGAACACGCCCCATGAGCTCGCGGAAACGAGTGAACGCTGGTGACCTCGGGCTGACTGCGTTCAGAAAACGAACCCGATCGGATGCAGGGCTACCGACGAAATGCGGCTCGTCAGGTGACGGAATGCCCATCGCGGAGTCAGCGGGCGGGCGGCCAAGTGGGGCGGGCGCTCACACACCTGGGCGCTCAGCTGCACCGTCGCGTTGCGGGTCATTCAATCGGCTGCGGAGACTGAGGGTGAACGGCGGCACTCCAGAGAGGCTTGCGGCGATGGGCGGATACGTGGAGCTACCCGGCGTGAAGACGTGGTACGAGGTGGAGGGCGCTGGCGACTCGCTGCTCCTCCTTCACGGCGGCTTGTGCACGAATGAGACCTGGGGGGCCCAGAGGGCCGCTCTCGCGGCGAGGTACAGCCTGTTCCTGCCCGAGCGTCGCGGGCACGGGCATACGCCCGACGTTGAAGGACCGCTCTCGTACCAGGACATGGCCGATGACACCATCGCCTTCATCGAGTCGGTCGTCGGCGGTTCGGCCCATCTCGTCGGATGGAGCGATGGCGGGATCGTCGCCCTGCTCGTCGCCATCGCCCGCCCCGACCTGGTCCGGAAGGTTGTGGCCATGGGGGCCAACTTCCTCCCCGCCCCGGAGAGCTCTGCGGCGCCGGCGATGCTGGACGACATGTCGGCGGATGCTCCCGCCATGGCGGAGTTCCGCGGGATGTACGAGGCCGCGTCGCCCGACGGCGCCGCCCACTGGCCGGTCGTCGTGAACAAGATGGTCGACATGATCGGCACGCAGCCCACCATCTCCACCGAGGACCTGGCTCGCCTCAGCGCGCCCACACTCGTCCTCGTTGGCGACGACGACCTGATGACACTCGAACACACGATTGCCCTGTATCGCGCGATCCCCAACTCCGAACTGGCCGTCGTCCCGGGAACCTCTCACGCGCTGCCGATGGAGAAGCCCCAGCAGGTCAACCAGCTCATTGTCGACTTCCTCACGAACGATCCGATCCCAACGATGTTCCCCATCCGGCGCGCCACGGGGACACCATCAGGCGGCGGTCCGGCATAACGCCAGGGGAGCCAACGGACGACGTCGACGTAGGGAAGTTCACCCGGGAACCCTCAGATCTCAACACGGGAGATCCACACATCACGAGCTACGTTTCCGCAGGTCAACGAATTCCGTCGGTAGCCCATGCATTGTGTGGCAGCTCTTCCCGCCCGAGGTAGTGGGAGTGGCTGCGGCCGTTTCTGCCGGTCAGTAACAGGTATTGTGGGCGGTGGCGGGATCCACCGGCAGCGCTGGTTGTGGTCGGCGGACGGGATCTGGGGGCGGGTGGTCCAAGACCCCGGCGTCGAAGCCGGGTGGTGCTGTCCATGATCTGACGGTTCGGAAGTCGGTGCGCCCGCCCCTGCCTCCCCGGTCAGCGTCGTGCCTGTGCGGCACGACGGATGCACGGGCTGTACCGGTGATTCCTGCCCCGATACTCCCCGAACCCCTATTAGCCCAAAAGAGACTGTATGGGCTTATTGCGAGCCCGATTCGGGCAGGTCACGACCAACACATGCCGCGTGGCGGGCCAGCGCGCCAAGGGGCGGCTCCGTACATGGAACACGTCCGCCTCGGGAGGCCGTCATGCCTGACACCACCCTTTCCGCATGCACCACGGCTCCACTGGCCAAGTCCGTGCTCGCTCTGCCGGTGACCGCGCTCCCTGGCGTCGACGCCGACACTCGCGACGCGCTGATCGGCATCGGCGTCCGCACGGTCTATGACCTCGCACACTCCGTGGTGTTCTCCACCGCGGCATCGCTGAGTACCGGGACCTGGCCGACAGGCTCCCCTCCAGCTGACTGGGTCAATAACAAGCATCCCAAGGACAAGCCGCCAGCGACGTGGTCGGTGTCGACACTGCGCGCCGTCGCAACAAAAGCCGGCGACACTCTCGAGAAGGCCTTGAAGGTCAAAAACATTGGCGAGCTCGCTCAATGGCCGACGTATCTGTTGGCGCGCAACTTGCTGGACCTCGCTGTCGGGATTTCCGCCGCAGCCGACAGCGGCGCGGGCTTCGACGAGACGGTGCCGGCCGACCTGATCCCGGGAAACGCTCTGCCGACGGAATCGGTCCGCTACACCACACTCGTGCTCGGCGAGGTTCACGGACCCGCGTCCGGTGCCAAGCCCAGCAGTACGCCGATCCTGACCGCCGGACAGCTGGATCTCAGCGCCGCCCTCGCCCAGGCGGGGGCCGGATTCCAGTACGTCGCGGAAGGGGCCCTGCTCAACTACGAGCAGTCCTGGTACCACCAGGGACTCGCGCTCGGAGACGTACGCAAGACCATCCCGCTGGCTGCCGGCGAGGTGGTCCGGGTTGCCCAGCGTGACTGGACCCGCCGCCAGGCAGGCTCCCGGTCCGAGGCCGGGTCCGAAGCGGAGCAGCTGGTCAACGCCACCACGCACAACCGAGCACTGAACGAGGTCGCGGCCGCGGTCGCCAGCGAGGCTCAGAACGGGTCCACGACCACGTTCGGGAGCTCCTACAGCCACCAACAGGGCGAGTCGTATAGCGGCGGGGTGCTCGGCGCTATCGTCGGCGGCCCGACCATCAGCGGCGGCGAGGCCAGCAACACCACCAACGCCATGACTGTCACCGGCAGCCAGGGCAAGCGCACGGTGAACTCTTCCATGCAACAGAACATCAACGAGGCCACGCACCAGCACGCGTCGGCCGCGCGGGACCGCCGGGCGACCGTGGTCGAGGAGATTTCTGAAAGTGACGCGGCCACGGCCAGTACCCGCATCCTGGCCAACTACAACCACGCCCACGCGTTGAACGTGGTGTTCTACGAGCTGATCCAGGTGTGCCGGGTCGAGACCCAGCTTCGCAAGGTGGACAAGGTCCTGTTCGTCCCGTTGAAACTGCTCGACTTTGCTGCCGCCGACCTGACCCCGGACAAGGCGACGGCGCTCATTCCGCACGCGATCAGCCCCGACATCCGCGAGCTGTTGCTGCGCTACGTCAAGGGCCCGATGGCACGGTTTCCCACACTGCCGAAGGGGCCTACGCCCGACCCGGCGCCAGGGCAACCGACGTTGCCGACGACCACCACCACGTCAACTATGTCGGGGGCGTCGCTCGGACCGCTGGTGCAGCCATTGGCCGAGCAGGTGGGCCGGATGCGGTTCGTCTACCCGGGTCTAGTTGAGGCGCTGAACCGAGCAGACGTCGCAGCTGACCGGCTGCCTCTGGCGGACGCGGCACACGTCACCACGATGGAGCTGACCGGGGTCGACGCGGGGGCGCAGGTGATCGCCACGCTCGCCGATGGCAGCCAGGAGGTCGCCAACGTTGCGGCGACTGGCGAGGCGAAGTTCTCCAAAGAGCTGGACTTGACCAACGTCCTCAGCCTCACCCTCAACACCAACAACGTAGCCGTCAGGCCGAACGCCACGCTCACCTTGCCTGTGCTTGGGAAGGGCCCTGCCGCCGCGCTCACGTTGCCAGTCTCCGGCGGGACCCTGACCACCCTGATGGAGGTTCAAGGGGCAGTCAGCGACCTTGAGCAGCAGAGGCTACTTCTGCACCTACAGCGCAATCGGGTGCGCTACAACCAGGCTCTGTGGGCCGAGCTCGACGAGACCGCGATCGCGATGCTTCTGGCCGACTACACCTACGGCGACGACAGCGATCTCAAGCCGCTACTGCAGTGGGTCGACCCGAAGCCGGTGGGTTTCGTCGGTAACTACCTCGCCTTCCGCATGCAGCTGGACCCCAAGGAGGTCAGAGGCGGCCAAAAGGGGAAGACCGTGCATCAGAGGTGGTTCGACTGGCTCAAGGACCATGGCTTGGGCGAGGACCAGCTCGCACCCGACAAGGCCAACTCAACCCTGGTGTCGATGCCCACTGATGGCCTGTTCGCCGAAGCGGTACTTGGCCGGGCGAACTGCGCGGAGAAGATCGACATCAGCCGGTTCATCAACTGGCACGAGGCGCCCATCCCGATCCTGCCGCCAGAGATCGCTCCGGTGAGCACCACTGGGCAGCCGCAAGGCATGGACCTCAAGCCCGGTCAATTCCCCACGCCGCTGGTCAACATCGTAGGGCCGACCAGCCTGCCCGATCCGACCATGGGCACGGCCGCGGTGAACGCGGTTGCCAACGGCAATATGTTCCGCGACATGAGCGCGGCCGCCGCCACGTTGGGTCTGGCGCAGGGGGCATTGCAGGCATCGCAACCGGTGCACAGTCGGCCAGCGAGCAGGCAACCGAACTACAGGCCAAGCAGCTTGAGATCGCTGGCAAGATCGCAGAGGTGGCAGCTCAGGCGGGCGCGGCGTACCTCACCGGCGGAGCGAGCCTGGCTGCGACCAGTCTGACCGCCGCTGGCGGGCTGATGAACGCGGGTAAGAAGGTCGACTCCACAAAAGCCAACGGCAGCGGCTCCGGGGCGCACTAGCCTCGGGCGGCGCGAGCGGCGGCGCCACGGGGTCGAGCGGCGCCAGCTTCCCCGAATCGCTCGGCGGCGACGGCGGCGACGGCGCCGGCCGGGGTGGGAACGGTTTGGTGCTTCCACCTGTGTACGGCGGTACTCGGGCTGCCGACAGCGTCGGCTACGAGGAGCGGGCGTTGCTCTCAGCGCTCGGTCAGACCCCGGCGCCGCCCACCCTAGACGGAATCGGTGGCAGTGGTCCGCTCCGCTCGGTGCCCTGATGGCGCAGATTCTCGGTGCCACGGGCCAGAGTGCCGGCGCAGGCAGCGGTGCGACGTCGAAGCCGACGCTCATTGTCGGTCAGAAAGTACCGGACACGAGTGAGACCGACGTGGTCGGAGCCATCGCGGCGAAGGTGAGTCGTGGCACCGCAGAGTTCAGAGCCCTGGTGAACAACACCAATGCCGACATCGTCTTCAAGGACGAGGAGAAGACCGGCGCCGACCGAAGGATGACACCCCGGTTGCGCGACAAGCTTGCCGAGCTCGCCAAACTCGTCACTGCCGAGTGGCCGGGCAAGAAACTCCGGGTCACCGAGGCTTGGGACGAGAACGGCGAACACACGTGTACAAGCGTGCATTACGAAGGACGCGCGGCCGACCTCACTATCAGCGACGGTGACAGGGCAAAGCTCGGACGCCTGGCCCGACTTGCGGTAGACGCAGGGCTGGACTGGGTGTGGTATGAGAACGGGGCACACGTCCACGTATCGGTGACCAAGAGTCCATAATTCGGGGGTCTGGCGGTGCGG
Source organism: Streptomyces sp. SLBN-118 (assembly GCF_006715635.1). Taxonomy (NCBI): domain Bacteria; kingdom Bacillati; phylum Actinomycetota; class Actinomycetes; order Kitasatosporales; family Streptomycetaceae; genus Streptomyces; species Streptomyces sp. SLBN-118. Next base: position 88,359 of record NZ_VFNP01000001.1, on the reverse strand, counting down.
GCAGTCGCGCCATACCTGGCTCTTTGTCCGGCCGGGTCTCAGCTTCAAGCGACGTCTGGGGCGGCTCGAGCGGGGCGCCCGGCGTATGCGCCGCAAGGTGGAGATTGCCTAACTGGGGATCGTGGCGCCGCACCCGCGGACAGACCGGCACCGCCGGCCTCCTGACCAATGCGGCAATCGGCACCGACAAGGCGAGAAGCCGACCAGGAAACCTCCGCCGCCGTCAGGAGTCCTGTGCGGACCTCCGCGCAACTCATCCCCGACCTCGCCCGGTGGCAGGTGCGATTCGACATTCACCCTGGCATCCCGTTGAAGGACCTCAAGGGGACCGTGGCGCCAACCATCGAGGCCCAGCTGACCTTGGACATCCGCAGTCAGCCACAAGCGGGTGGCGGAGCCGCCCGTGCCGCAGTGTGGCTATGGGGCTCCAGGGCGGGGCTCCCGGCCGACGAAATTGAAGGACTCCGTCATGTCGATATCGAATGACCTGTCCGTCGGCTGGACGTGATCGTTGTGCCGGTGGAAACTCGGAGGATGGCCCAGGCTTCGCATAGCGCTGCTCCAAGTGCGATTGGCTACCAGCATCAGACGTGGTGGGCGCTGGTGGAGCTGCTGCGGTCCGGGGCGAGCCGCCCCGATGCGGCGATCACGTTGGAGTTGCACGATGACGTCGCGTGGGAGCAGGAGGGCACCGCGACGCAGTTGCTGCAGGTCAAGCACCACCAGAGCAGCCATAGGGCGCTGACGGACTCGGCGACCGATGTGTGGCGGACTCTGAAGGTCTGGATGGATACTGCCGTGCCCGGCGACTCCGCTGGTCCTGAACTGGTGCTGGTCACCACTCAGGTTGCGGGGGAAGGTACAGCCGTCGCGGCTCTGCGCCCGCAGACGCGCGACGAGGAGGCGGCTCTGGGCCTACTGGAGTCCGTGGCACGCGAAGCGACCTCGAAGGAGACCGAGGTAGCTCGCGGGCAGTTCCTGGCGCTGGATCAGGCCGACCGTCGCACGCTCGTGTCCAGGATCCAGATCGTTGACGGATCCGAGCACATCGAGGATGTGCCAGCGCTGGTACGGGGGCACCTGCAGTGGGCGTTGCCGACCGGGCACGAGGACCTGTTCTTGGCGATGGTCTGGCGCTGGTGGGACGAGCAGGCGCTGGCGATGCTGCAGCGCCGGCTGCGTGGCCTCGACGTGGGGGCGGCACAGGCGGCGATCGCGGATATCCGCGACCAGTTCACCCGTGACACTCTGCCCACCCTGGTGGAGTTGACGGGCGTCGATGCCGACACGGTCGCTGAGGAGTACCGGACTCATCCGTTCGTGCAGCAGATGCAGTGGGTGGCCTATCCTCCCCGCAACCTGCAGAAGGCGATCGTGGACTACTACCGTGCCTATACGCAGACGGTGCGGTGGCTGGACGAGGACCTCATTGGTGTCTCTGAGTTGACCAGGTTCGAGGCCGAGCTGGTCGACGAGTGGGAGCGTGAATTCGAGTGGATGCTCGATGGCCTCGATGATGACGCCGACGATGCCGCGAAGCAGGACGCGGGGAAAATGCTGCTGCGACAGCTGCTGGCCCAAACTGGGATCACCGTCCGCTCCCGCTACAACGACCCGTTCTTCGCGCGCGGGAAGCGCCACATTTTGGCGGACACCGGACGGGTCGGCTGGCATCCCGACTTCGAAAGCCGCATCCAAGAGCTGCTGCAGGTCAACGCATGAGCGGGCGTTCTACCCGCCGGGGCCGCGCGCACAGTAGGGGGGACGCTTTGACGGCGTGGGCGGATCGGCCGCCGATCGTGGCGGCGATGCTTAACCCGGCGCTCATCTCCGCGGTCCTGGCCACCGCCGCCGACGGCTACCGCAAGGAGTCCGACCACGGGATGCCATGGCCGCTGTCGTTCGTCGTCGCCCCCCTGGTGCTGCACCGCAAAACCCGGATGGCGCTTCCCTCCAACACCCGGACCCACCTGACGAGCTGGACCTCGCGCAACCCGGTGCTGCGGGCCGGCTTCCCGCCGCGCGCCCAGGACCCTGGTCGACCCGGTGAGGGAGGGCCTGCGGTTCGGCGTCTCGCACGGTGTCCTCACCTTTGAGACCGACTGCTTGCGGGGAAGGATTCGAAGGCCCAGAGGGTTCCGCATGCCCGACGAGCTTGACGACATCCTGCGCAGGACGAACTTCGTCGGCCGCTGGCTGGCGAAGACCGACAGCACAGCTACTGTCTTCGCAGTCCTCGGCGTGGCACCCTGATCACCGTGCAGCTACTCTCCGTCATTCTGTACAGCACCACCGGTGCCCGCCGAGTCCTGGAGTTCACGCCAGGAGCTCTCAATGTCGTGACGGGGGAGTCCAAGACCGGCAAAAGCGCGCTGCTCGACATTGTCGAGTACTGCCTGGGCCGCGACACGATGCAGATGCCCGTCGGACCCATCACCAGCACCGTGTCCTGGTACGCGGCTCTTTTCGACCTGGACGGCGGCCGGGCCTTCGTGGCCAGGCCCGCACCCTGCCAGGCAAGGCGTCGACGCAGCGGGCCATGCTGCAGTTCGGCGCAGACCTGGAGCCGCTTGAGTTCGCCGAACTCGAAGTGAACTCGGATTCCAACGCGGTGCGCGAGCAGTTGGGCCGGCGCATTGGCATCGAGGAGAACCTGCACGAGCCGCCCGCATGGTCCTCTCGCTACGCCGTCGAGGCACACATCGGCCACGCGGCGCTGCTGTGCCTGCAGCGGCAGAGCGAAATCGCGGATCGCGACCTGCTGTTCCACCGGCAGGGCGAGCAGGGCATGGCGCAGACCCTCAAAGACACCATTCCCTACTTCATTGGGGCGGTGCCGCGCGACCAGGCGCTCAAGCGCGCCCAACTCACCGCAGCACGCCGCGAACTGCGAGACGCAGAAACGGCATACCGCCACGCGGAGCAGGCCGCTCAGGCGGCCGACGCCAGCCTGACGGCACTGTGGCGCGAGGCGTACGCTCTCGCCATGGTCGACTCCGAGGAGCCACCGGACCGGCCCACCATGATCGGAGCGTTGCACGCCGCAGTCACCGCGGTCGCCCTCCTGCAGGCACCTGACAGCGCGACCGCAAGCCGGGTCGCGACCCTGCAGCGCGACTGCGATGCTCTGCGCGACAGCCTGCGTGGCATCGCAGCTGAACGCGAGATCCTGCTCCAACAGAACTACGCCGAGACCGACTTCACCAGCGCGGTGCAGGTGCAGACCGCGCGCCTGGCCAGCCTGAACCTGCTGGGACTGTCCCCCAACGGCGACCAGCCGACTGTCACCGCAGGCCGCGGCGACGATCCCACGGCATGCGCGGTGTGCGGATCGGAACTCGCCGAGCCCGACCCCACCACGGCGCAACTGAACCAGAGCCTGCAACGCCTCAGCGACCAGCTCAGCGGGGTCGATTCGGCGCGTCCCGCCAGGCGCGCGGCCCTGGAAGAACTGGATGGAAAGCAGCGCAGCTACGCGACCAATTGAGGGCGGCGGAAGCAGCTATCCGGGCATTGACCGCCAGCCAATCGGCGACCGAGCAGCTCCCGGAGACCGCACGGCTCGATTTCACGCGGGGCCGCATCCACGCCACGCTCGCCGCGCTTCCCGGCAGTTCCGACACGGAGCTCGCCCGGCTCAAGCTGCTGCACGAATCAGCGATGTCCCGGGTCGCGCTGCTGGAGGACCAACTCAACCCCGCGGAGGAACGCGAGCAGCTCACCTCACGCCTCATGACGATCAGCCAGGACATGACCAGCTGGGCCGATCGGCTGGAGTTGGAGCACGCTGGCGGAAGCGTCCGCCTCGATCTCAGCCGCCTCACGGTCGTCACCGACACCGAGCAAGGCCCCGCCCCCCTGTTCCGCATCGGAAGCGGCGAGAACTGGATCGGCTACCACCTGGTCGCCCATCTCGCGCTACACCGCTACTTCGTCCGACAGAACCGTCCGGTCCCACGGATTCTCATGCTCGACCAGCCCACCCAGGTCTGGTACCGCTCAGAAGTCGAACAGAGCACAGGCAGACCAGGCCAGGACAGCGACCGCGAAGCAGTCAACCGACTCTTCCGCCTCATCTACGACGTCGTCCGCGAACTCGCCCCCCACATGCAAGTGATCGTCTGCGACCACGCCAACCTGCCAGAGGACTGGTTCCAAGCCTCTGTCACGCACAACTGGCGCGGCGGGGAGCGGCTGATTCCCCAATCGTGGATCGACGAAGCCACTCCCTGACGAACCGCTGACGAAGTCCGGACTTCACCCCACGGAGTCCCCCGCCGAGAGAGACTATTCCGGCCTGCAGGCGACGTCCCATGGTTCGAACCACACGGACAGGCCGACACGGCGTGGGAAGGATCGACCGGCGCGTGACCTCGACTACTTTGAGCTACAGATATGTACTGAAAGTAACGGCGGTGATGATTATGTCGAGATGCCAGACGGCCAAGTGGGGGTGCCCGCTGGGTGAGAATTGCCCAGGTTGGCCAATTCCGGGGCAGAGCGGTTGGGGCGACATCGGGAGCCTCGGTGGGAAGCAGCTGGCTCCGGTGATCCGCTCATGAGCGACGGCGAGTGGGTCGAAGACGAATGGGACGGCACTCTCGCGGAAGGCCTGGCACGGCGGGCCGGCCTTGACCCCTCGGACCTCGCCTCGTTCGAAAATGTGACTGGACGTTCGGACCTTGAGGCGGCGGTCACTGAGCTCGTCGAGGCTCTTGGCGGGGCGGTCGAGTACACCGAGTCGGCTGACAGCGCGTCCGAGGCTCACCTCATCGTTGCCCGGGTCCACCTGCGGCTACGTGAATCAGCGTTGAAGCTGGTCGAGCATGCGGTTGCGCTCGCCGTCGCGCTCGCCCTTCTCAATCCCGGGGGTCTCGTCAATGCCGTACAGCTCGTCCAGACCGTCCACGACGCGGCGACCATCCTCTCTCCCGCGGAGCGAGAGGCCGCCAGGTTGATCAGGGAAAACCGGCGTCGTGGCATCACGACCTCACGCGAGGACCTCGCCCCCTTCGGGGTGGACGTGGACAGCCTCATTGCGAGGGGCGTGCTGGCCGACGGAGAAGGCGGCCTGTCTGTCCGTGCCTGAACACTTCACGCCGCACGGTGTCTACCGGACAAGTTCGGACATCATCGAGGTGTCCGGCACTTGGGAGCAACTGCTTGAGCTCAGGAAGTGGAAGGAGCGCCGTGGTTCGTTGAAGGAGCCCACTGACGCCCACCTGAGGGCCTACTTCACCGAGGCGCACGAGCACATGCATCGGGTGGACGTCATGACGACACCCTTCGGGCTCCTGCTCTGGCGTATCGACGTCGCGATCACGATCGACGCCAGGGCCCTCGTGCCGCAGTTCGGGCACCCTCCCGTTGGCACGCCGCTCGTCGAGCATTGCCGCGGTACTTCGCTAGGGGTCCCGGTCGGACTAGACGAGGTGCGCACCCATCGGATGGTGCGATGCACCGTTGAAGAACTCGATCGGCTCGTCCGGTTCCGGGACTACCTCTGGAGCGGCGCTCCGCCCGGCCTTACCTGTGCCCAGTTGGCAGACGAGGGCAATGAGGTCCTTGACATCCTTCGGAAGCGCTTCGACTTGGAGACAACGTGGCGGTTCACCACGATCAACTCTGACGCTCCCGCCGCCGTCTCGGTACCACACCGCTGCTCGTTCGGCACCGTCGACATCCTTGAGCGCTCCGCCATGATCTGGGAGCGTCTGTGGGTCCTAACCACAGTTGAGAAGCGCTGGCCGGCAGCGGTCCAGTGGTGGCTCGATTGGCGTAACGCCCGGATGCGCTACCGGGACATGGGTGACCTCAATGACCTCGTCAACATGGAGGCACATAAGCGTCTTGCCCTCTTCGCCCTGTCCGGCCCGTGCGATCCCGCCCTCGACCTGGACGCCAACGTGCCCATTGAAGCGGCGTTGCCGACCATGCGATGGGACGCAAGCCGGGCGGCAGCCGCCGACCCCCAGCGCCGCTCGGACAGGCTCGAATCCCCCATTGCGGGAACGCTAGACACCGTCCAGGTTTACGAGATGCTCGCAGGCGCCACCCTCAATGGCCGATACGGCCTGTTCGGCAACGCCGAACGGGCAGGCAACGGGGCCCGCGCAGCCGACCCACGCTACTCATATTTGGCCTTCGTGCTCCGCAGGTTCCAGGACGAGTTCGCACAACGCTCAAGGGTTGAGGCGGGACTGGGTAGCGTGCGGAATGTACCCCGGGTCAACCCGTTGGTGTCCCTGTTCGACGACGTCTGTGTGGTCCACCTCACCGAGGTCATCGGGGTTGACATTCGTAAAGTCGAGTCGGGCCATCTGCTGTTAAGCCTTCTCATGGAGTACATCCATCAGGAGTTGGCCAAGCACAACGTGTGTGGCGAAACACCCGACGCCGAGCGATTGTGGCTTCGGTTGCGGCCTATGGCGTGCAGACTCGTCACGGACTTTCACGACGACCTACCGACACGCACCGAGGACCCCGACGAGCTACTTGGCCTCGCCTTCCTCAGTTATGCGGCGTCGACCTACGGGCCGGGGTCAGCACGCTGATCGTAGCCACGAACGTGCGCAGCAGCCACGCCCCCGACACACGACGAGGACACGGCGCTCGCGCGGAGCCCCATGGTGCCATCCAGCGCAGCGCACTACCCGAAGCGGTTCCCCCCTCCCCCAGTTCCAACGCGACGTAAGCCCTTCTCAGCCTGCACCGGTCAGGTCCATACCGTCCGCGCGGCCTGACCAGCCACGCCGCACGCTTCTGGGGGTGTGCCTGAAAGATCGTGTAAGTCCGTGACGTGACAGGTTGGCCCGGGGGCTCGTAGTGGGTCCCCTGGCCTCCGGATCGGACGGACATGAGCGAGAAGGAGAATCCGGCGGTCGAGCCGGATGAGCTGGTGGATGAGGTCGTCGAGCGGTTGATGGACCGTGCCGATGCCTCAGGGACCGCCCTGCTGGGTGAGGGCGGGCTGTTGACCGAGGTGACCCGGGCCGTGCTGGAGCGGGCCCTCGAAGCCGAGATGACCGGCCACCTGGGTTACGAGAAACACGATCCCGCCGGCCGCGGGTCGGGCAACAGCCGCAACGGCACCTCGCCCAAGACGGTGCTGACCGACGCCGGAGCGGTGACGGTCGCCATTCCCCGCGACCGCAACGGAGCGTTCGATCCGAGGATCCTGCCGAAAGGTGCCCGGCGCCTGGCGGGCTTCAACGAGCGGATCCTGTCGTTGTACGCGCGCGGGATGAGTGTGCGGGACATCCGCTCGCACCTGGCGGCCATCTACGGCGTCGAGGTCTCCCCGGACCTGATCAGCACGGTGACCGACGCGGTCGTGGACGAGTTGGCCGCGTGGCAGAACCGGCCGCTGGACGCCGTGTGGCCGATCATCTACATCGATGCTCTGTGGGTGAAGATCCGCTCGGGATCGGTGGTGAGCCGTCCGGTCTACGTGGCCGTGGGTGTCGACATGGACGGCTGCAAGGACGTGCTGGGCCTGTGGGTCGGTGCCGAGGGCGAGGGCGCCACGACCTGGATGGCGGTGCTCTCGGAGCTGCGCAACCGTGGCATCGAGGACGTGTGCATCGTCGCCTGCGACGGTCTCAAGGGGCTGCCCGACGCCGTGGAGGCGACCTGGCCGAAGGCCACGGTTCAAACTTGTGTGATCCATCTGGTGCGGGCCTCGCTGCGGTTCGCCTCGAAGAGGGACCATCCCAAACTGGTGCCGACACTCAAAGCGATCTACACGGCGCCGACCGAGCAGGCCGCCGAGCAGGCCCTGGACGCCTTCGCCGCCTCTGACCTGGGCAAGCGTTACCCGGCGATCGTGAAGACCTGGCAGGCAGCCTGGAGCGAGTTCACGCCCTACCTTGCCTTTCCCGCTGAGATAAGGAAGGTCGTCTACAGCACGAACATGGTCGAGTCGATCAACGCCCGGCTCCGCAAGACCACCCGCAACCGCGGTCATTTCCCCTCGGAACAGGCCGCGTTGAAGGTGCTATACCTCGCGGTGCGGGAACTGATCGAACCCAAAGCGCGCGACATCAACCACGTCGCCGCACACTGGAAGAGCGCCCTCAACGCGTTCGCGCTGTTCTTCGAAGACCGCATCAGCGCCCAGTGAAAATCAAGGACTTACACAAGAACGCTTACACGCCCACCGCCGGTTGGCCTGTTTGCACGACCTGGCATGTCAAGAACTGTCTCGCTCCGACTCGAGGCCAGGATTCTCTGGCCCATGGCGAATGCCCGTCTTGAGGGCGTGCATGAGTGAAGAGGACGCCGGATTGAGCTGGTTGGTGGGCGTGGGCCCGGGCCGGTTGAGGAGGCGGCGACCATCAGGAGTTCTCAGGTCCCCCTCTGCTCCGCCTGACGCCCTCCCACAGTGGCGTGGAAGAGGAAGACTGCTGCGGGGGTTCGAAGAACGCGGCCTGGTTCTTGCCTGCGGTTTTGGCTCTGTATAGGGCGGTGTCGGCGTCCCGCAGCGCGTCTGAGGGTGCGGTCGGCCTGGTGATGCTCCGTGCTCCGATGCTTGTTGTCATGTGGACCAGATGGCCTTGGGCGAGGGTGAAGGGGTCTTTGAACGCGTCGAGGATCCGCTTGGTGTAGTGGTGCAGTGTGCTTTCGTCCACGTTGTCCACGAGGAGTGCGAATTCGTCTCCGCCGAGTCTGGCCACCAGGTCCTGCTTGCGGACCCTGGCCGTCAGCCGCTGTGCGACGTCGACCAGCAGCTCGTCGCCGGCCGGGTGCCCCAAGGTGTCGTTGACGTCCTTGAAGCCGTCGAGATCGAGCATCAGCAGTCCGCGGGGGGAAATGGCGGAGCACCGGCCGAGAGCGGACTCCAGGCGCTCGTTCAGCAGTGCTCGATTGGCCAGACCCGTCAGCGGGTCGTGGGTCGCCTGATAGCTCAGCTTCTCCTGGAGCAGTGCCTGCTCTCGCAGTGATTCTGCGAGAGCGTCGGCGTGCGTCCGTGCTTCGGTGGCCCTGCCCTGGGCGTAGCCGGCCAGGAACGCGATGCGCAGCACCAGCAGCAGCGACAGGCTCGCCATCATGGCGACGATCACCTTGACGTTCACGGGCTGGTCCTGGGCGCCACCCGCATTGGCCAGCACGATCAAGGGCCCCAGCAGGGTGAGCGCGATCAGGATCGACAGCCGCCGCCGGGACAGCCTCTCCTGGTCTTGCGCCACCTGTGTCGGCCGGGCAACGGACGAGTGCAGCGCCGCCGCCCCCAGCAGAAGGGAGGAGACCATCCAGCCCACTTCGGCCACGTCCTCCGGGATCACGGTCCCGGTGGCCAGCGTTCCGTAGTACAGGCCGTCGGCAGCGAGCAGAACCAACAGCCATCCGATGACCAGAAGAAACGACGGTGTCCGCGTGCCCGTGGTGAGCATCAGCCGCGCGGCGATGGACAGCAGCACCAGGTCGGTGACGGGATAGGCGATGGACACTGCGAGCGGCCACGCGGACATCTCGCTGCGCAGGAAGGGGGCGATGATGAACGCCCAGGACACAGTGGCGGCCCCCAGCGTGACGATTCCCGCGTCCAGCAGCCCCGCCCAGTGCAGGCGGCCTGCCTGCTGCCTGGCCAGCGCCACCAGGCCCGCGGCAAGCAACAGGTAGGCGCCCAGGTAGAGCCAGTCGGCCACGCCCGGGAACGGAACCTCGACGCCGCGGACCTGGTAGAGACTCCAGATCGTGTCCGCCGCCGCGTACGGTGCCATGGCCGCGGCCAACAGGTACCAGGGAAGAACCGATGGCGGCTTGTTCCTGGTCACTCCCACCACGATCGCGAAGACGACCGAGGCAGACATCACCGCGCCGAGCATGTAGCGCGCTGCGGAGGAGGTGACCAGATAGGTGACGATCACCGCGGTCCCTGCTGCCGCGTACGCCCAGGCCGCCGCATCGCGGCGGGAGGGCAACCAGACGTGAACCTTGCCCACAGGCCCTCCTTGGCTGCTTGAGCCCGCACCCGCCCAGGCGGCGGCATGCGGGCGGGTCCTCATCCAGATCCCTGGCCGGGGAGGTGGGAGCGGAGCGTCTCGAGGATGCGGCAGGTGCGGTCGAGTTCGTCCTGGAGGCGCGGAGCGGTCTGGGCAAGTGAGGCCGGGGCTCCGGCCTCGGCAAACTGCTCCAGCTCCAGGCAGCAGGCAGCGAGGCTCTGGGCTCCCATGTTGCCGGCAGCGCCTTTGAGGCTGTGCGCCTGCTCGGCGATCTCGCGGGCGTCGTGGCGGTCCAGCGCGTGAAAGAGTGCGCTGGTCATCTCGGGGGCCCGGACGAGGAAGTGGTCCACCAGCCGGCTCACCAGTTCTCGCTCGGCCGGGGTGCCGGCGCCCCGCAGTTCGTCCAGCCGCCGCTCGATGGAGGCACGCAGGGGCTCTTCGCCCTCTTCCGCAAGAGGATCGGGCTCCTCGCCGCAGTGAGCAGGATCGATCCAGCGGGCCAGGGCCGCTTCCAGGTCGTCGGCGGCGACGGGTTTGGAGATGTAGTCGTCCATGCCCGCGGCCAGGCAGCGTTCCCGGTCCTCGGCGAGGGCGCCGGCCGTCATGGCAATGACTGGAAGGCGGCTGCCGCCGCCTTCTTCCCGGCGGCGCAGCTCTCGGGTGGCGGTGTAGCCGTCCATCCGGGGCATCTGGCAGTCCATCAGCACGGCCTGGTAGGTGTGTTCCTCGGTCATCTGCAGGGCCCGGATGCCGTCGGCGGCGATATCGGCGCTGTAGCCGAGCCGGGTGAGAAGGCCCTGGGCCACCATCTGGTTGATCTCGTTGTCCTCCACGAGCAGGAGATGGCCGCGGTGGGCAGGCGGGGAGGTGGTGGGGGCAGGGGTCGCTTGCGCTGCAGCTTCGGCGGGCGGTGACTGGGCGGTGAGCTCGACCATGGCGTCCAAGAGCTGGGACTGCTGGATGGGTTTGGGCATGCTGCGTGCGATTCCGGCCGCGTTGAGTTCAGCGGCGGCCAGCGGCACGCTGGAGGTGAGCATCAGCAGCGGTACCCGGCCGATGGTCGGGTCGGTGGTGATCCGGCGGGCGAGTTCCAGGCCGTCCATGTCGGGCATCTGCATGTCCAGGAGGGCCAGGTCGAAGGGGCGGCCCGCGGCCGCTGCCTCGTGCAGGGCCACCAACGCCTGGGGCCCGCCCTCGACCGTGGTCGGCTGCATGTGCCACCTGCGCAACTGGGTATCGAGGATCAGCCGGTTCGTTTCGTTGTCGTCGACGACCAGCGCCCGCAGCCCGCGAAGGGTCGCAGGAGAGGCCTGGGCCGGCGGTTGCTCGGTGGTGTCAGGGGCGCGCACGGGAACGGTGAACCAGAAAGTGCTGCCCTGGCCGGTCCGGCTGGTGACGCCGATGGAGCCGCCCATGGCCTCGGTGAGCCTGCGGCAGATGGCCAGGCCGAGGCCGGTGCCTCCGTAGCGGCGGGTGGTGGAGGCATCCGCCTGGGAGAAGGCGTCGAACATCCGCTCCTGGTCGGCCTCGGCGATGCCGATGCCGGTGTCGGCCACCTCGAAGCGCAGCCACGGCGACTGCTCCGCAGAGGGCTGGGCGGGGGCAGGGCGAACGCGCAGCAGGACCTCGCCGGACTCGGTGAACTTCACGGCGTTGGAGGCCAGGTTGAGCAGGATCTGCCGCAGCCGGCCGGCGTCCCCGTGCACCATCACGGGCAGGTCGCGATGGCAGTCGCTGAGCAGTTCCAGGCCGCCGGCCTGGGGGGTCTGCGCCACCAGCGAGACGACCTCCTCCACCAGCTGCTGGGGACTGAAGGCGACGTCGTCCAGTTCGAGCTTGCCCGCCTCCAGTTTGGAGAAGTCCAGAATGTCGTTGATCAGCGACAGCAGTGCGGTGCCGGCGGCCTGGATGCCCTGCGCGTAGCGGCGCTGTTCGCCATCCAGCTCGGTACCCAGCAGCAGGTTGCTCAACCCGATGACGCCGTTCATCGGGGTACGGATCTCATGGCTCATGGAGGCCACGAACTGCGACTTGGCCCTCGATGCCTCCAGCGCCCGGTCACGGGCTGCCGCCACCGCATCCTCGGCCTGCTTGCGCTCGGTGATATCGCGGATGAAGGCGTTGAAGCACCGCCCCGAGCCCGACTGCAGCCGCCACACCGCCAGTTCGACCGGAATCTCGTGCCCGTCGCGGCGCAGTGCACTGATCTCGATCTGACGGCCCAGCACATGATGCTCCCCACCCGCCAGCACCCGCTGCAGACCGGCCGAGTGCGCAGCGCGGTAGCGCTCAGGAATGATCAGATCGGCCAGCCGCCGGCCCATCACCTCCCAGCGGCTCCAGCCGAACAACCCCTCAGCAGCCTGGTTCCAGTCAGTGACCAGACCGTCCTCATCGATGGAGACGAAGGCGTCCCGGGCCGTCTCGATGACCGAACGGGCCTGCTCCTGCAGCAGCCGCAGCGCCTTCTCGCGGCGTCGCTGGCCCTCCGCCTCACGGATGAACCCGCGCACTTCGAGCGGCTCGCCTGCGGCGTTGCGGACCACCCAGTTCGTTGACTCCGTCCACAGCCAGTGTCCGTCGGCGTGCCGCAGCCGCAGGCACACCACCACACGGCCATCGCGGAGCAGATCCCGCTCAGCCGACTCGAAGTCCTCCACATCGCCCGGATGCACCCAGGACGCGACCGCAGTCCCCACGATCTCCTCGACCGGGCAGCCGAGCAACACCGCCCCCGCTGCTGACACCTCCCGGTAGACGCCCTCGACCGTGCGGGCGAAGACCATGTCCGCGGAGTTCTTCACCAGCAGCCGGAACCGCTCCTCGTCATCAGCCGCGTACTGCTTCGACGCCGGCCGGTCCGCTTCCATCTTCCGCCTCCACACGCCATGCGCCCACTACGGGACGAGGATCAGGACCGCTCGGGCAGAGCTCCCCAAGGCCCCCCTTCCCGGGGTGCTGTGGGGGTATCGCAGGAGCGGCAAGCCCCGTACGGATGACGTGGAGCGGCTGCCGGCCGCCCCGGGCACGACCGCTACAGCATCGGGTCGATGTCACGTACGCCCATTCCGCTTTCCTGCTCGCTCTGCTCCGTAAGCTGGCGGGCCTTCTCCTTCAGCCGCTGCCGCTCCCCGGGATCAGTGACACGCTCCGCGGCCTGTTCCATCTCCAGCGCTCTGCGGCGCAGCTGCTGGGCACGACCGCCGAACTCGCCTGCAACGCTCATGATCACTCCTCGACGTGGTTGGGGCAGCGGCCCCACCAGCCAAACAGCGCCCCCTCATCCGCGCATCCCGAACGGTCACCCACCGCTATCGGCCCAGTACGAGAGAGGGCCGACGGCGGCATGCGCAGGTCAGGCGGCCTACAGGCAGTACGGGGTGACGTCGCGGCCGGTGACGGGATGGGCCTTGCGGCGGGACCGACGTGCGAGTGATCAGCAGCCCCGGCCTTCAGAGCATGCTCGGCGCGGAGTTCCCGGTCTGGCCCGTGCCACGGGACGCAGGGCGCGTCAGCATGTGCATGCGCCCTCCTCGCCGCTACGACCGGCCTCCTGGGAGGGCAGCCGGAGTACGCCAGAAACAGGCATCGGATGGTCTTCGTATGAGTTGCGACGGGTCTTCAGTACGGCTTCTTCCCTGGTCACACGCCCGTGACGCGATTTCCGGCGGCTGCTGTGGGTGCTCCGTACGGGTGAGCGGCGGGGATCATGCGGCGCATGGCTTCGGTGGAACGTACCGCGTACCCGCGGTTTAAGCGCACGATCACCTCCCGCGAGCTGCACGAGGCGTTCACTCCTGCCCCGTCCGAGGTGGCGTGGGCGCGGGGCAAGCGCGGTCGCCGGAGCATCTGCTGGCGCTGGTGGTTCCCAGCCTGGATAAGGTGCCGGAGTTGGTGGTCGGGCACGTGCGGGGGCTGCTGGTGCTGGATGAGGACGTGCAGCCGCAGCACGACGCTGACCGTACGCTGCGGCATCACCGCACGATCATCCGTGAGCGGCTCGGTGTGGAGTACGGCAAGGAGAAGGCCCGCAAGATCGCTTCGGCGGCGATCCACGAGGCGGTGCAGACCAAGGACAACCCGGCTACGACCTCATCGATGCGGGCTGGGAGATCGACCCGGTCGACCTGGCCAGCATCACCCCATATATCACCAGCAAGATCCGGCGCTTCGGCACGTGGCAGCTGGACATGGAGCCCCTGGACGGGCAGGCGGCCGGCCACCTTCGGCTGGCGGCATGAACCGGCCCACCGGTGCGGACCGGCATCCGCTGGCGAGGCTGTTTCGGCTGACCCACACCGGCAGCGCCTTCACCATCGAGCGGTCGGGCGGACGGTGAATACCTTGACCGGCCGGGAGCGCCGCTGCGCGTACGGCCTCGGGGCTGGATCAGTGGTTGGCGCTGAGATTGATCATGGCAGTCGCCAGTGGTTGATGTGCATCTAGGATTGCGAGGGTGACGGCAAGCACCATGGACATTGAGAAGGCGGCCGGTGTGCTGCGGGCCGGGGGCCTGGTGGCCCTCCCGACCGAGACTGTCTACGGTCTGGGCGCCAACGCCGAGGACCCCGCCGCCGTAGCGCGGATCTTCCAGGTCAAGGGACGCCCGCCCTCCCACCCGCTGATCGTCCACATCGGCAGCGCGGAGCAGCTGGACGACTGGGTCCAGGATGTGCCCCAGGCGGCGCGCCTGCTGGCCGAACACTTCTGGCCGGGGCCGCTGACCCTGGTCCTGCGCCGCGGTCCCCGGGTGCTGCTGGAAGCGACCGGCGGGCTGGAGACGGTGGCCGTGCGGGTGCCCGACCACCCCGTCGCGCTCGCGCTGCTGTCGGCATTCGGCGGCGGTGTCACGGCCCCGTCCGCCAACCGTTTCGGCTCGGTCAGCCCCACCACCGCGGACCACGTCCGGGCGGAGCTCGGGGACGCCGTCGACTTCGTACTGGACGGCGGCCCCTGCCAGGTCGGCGTCGAGTCGACCATCGTCGATGTCACGGGCGAGACCCCGAGCATTCTTCGGCCCGGCGGGGTGACGCGTGAGGACCTTGAAGCAGTGCTGGGGAGCCCGGTCGCGGTGCCTTCGACGAGCGGTGTCCGGGTGCCGGGCCAGCACCCGTCGCACTACGCACCGCGGGCGCGGGTCGTTCTCGTCGAGCCGGAGATGGTCGTTGCCGAGGCTGAGCTCGCGCAGGAACTGGGGCACCGGGTGGGCGTTTTCCTTCCGCCCTCCTTCGCCGGCACTTCGGTCAAGGCCCACGCCGTCGTGGCGGTCCCCGCCTCGATGGCCGCCTACGCGCACGGGCTGTACGGGTACCTGCGTGAACTCGACCAGCAAGGGTGCGACCTCATCGTCGCGTCCCTGCCGGTTCAGGAGGGGCTGGGGCTCGCGATCTCCAACCGGCTTCGCCGCGCTGCGGGACCCCGGACCACCGTGTGAGCAGCGCCGGCCGGGGCGGTCAGGATGCGGTGGGGACCACCGCATCAAGGCCGCGAGAGGCGACGAGCTGCGCGCTGCCGTCGGCCAGCCGGTAGGACAGCCCCACGACGCCGAGGCGGCCGGCGGCCACCCGCTCGGCCAGGACGCGGGAGCGTTCCAGCAGCAGATCCACGGTGTGCTCGATGTGCTCGGCCAGTATCTCCTCGGCGCTCTCGCGTCCGGCGGCGCGGGCTGCCAGCACACTCGGGGTTACCCGTTCGACGACGTCCCGGACGAAGCCGCCCGGCGTCTGCCCGTCCTTGAGGGCGGAGCAGGCCGCGGCGACGGCGCCGCACGAGTCGTGGCCGAGGACGACGACCAACGGCGCGTTCAGGACATTCACGCCGAACTCGATGGATCCGAGGACTTCCGTACCGGCGACATGCCCGGCGGTGCGCACCACGAACAGGTCGCCCAGGCCCCGGTCGAAGATGATCTCGGCGGCCAGCCGGGAGTCGGAGCACCCGAACAACACGGCGAAGGGCTGCTGGGACGGTGCGGTCTCGGTGCGGCGTATGGCGTCCTGGTTCGGGTGCTCGGGGGTGCCTGAGACGAAGCGCTGGTTACCGGCCATGAGCAGCTCGAAGGCGTCGCGGGGCGTCGGGTTCTGGATCTCGGTCATGGCGGCAGCCTACGAGCAGGCACCAGCCGTCGCACCGCCTGGTCCCGCCGGGCCGGGCGACGCTGCCGCCTTGAGCGTCACCCCTACAAGATCTTCAGCGAGAAGATCAGCACCCGCCTGCGGGTCAGGCCCCAGTTCGAGAAGGCGCTGAAGACCGCACGGGAGATCAAGGCACACGCCCCGCACTGCCGCGTGATCTTCACGGTGTACGAGATGAAGCGACTGGGACGGGACGCGGCAGAGCTGACCGCCCTCGCGGACCACCTGACCGCGCACGGCATGGTCCTGGAGACGCTCGCCGGACCGCTGCCGGGGATGTACGACCCCAGCGGCCCCGGAAAGCTGCTCTTCGCGTTCTTCGCGGCGATGGGCGAGACCGAGCGGGAGAACATCCGGGAATCGACGCTCGAAGGGCTCGACACCGCGGCCCGCAAGGGCAAGCACGGCGGCCGGCCGGCGGTCATCACCGACGACATGCTCCACACCGTGCTGCGGCGCCGGGCACCCGGCGAGTCCGTCGAGCAGATCCAGCCCGACCTGATCATCCCAACCGGCAAGCGCAAGGACAGAACCCCTCGGTGGCGAGCGTCTACCGGGCCCTGATCGAGCACGCCAAGCGCGAGGCGTACCCAAGCCCGGTGCCACGCCGTCGCTCTCGTGCCGGATCTAGCCCACCCCGCACGGTCTGGCCGGGGCGCCCGGCCTCGACCAGCGCCGCCATGCCCTCCAGACGGCCGCCGGCACCGCGGCCGGACCGCCCCCGTACCCCCTCGGTAGCGTCACGCTGACCTGCGAACGGAGCCTTATACGAGAGCGATCCAGGAGGCTGTTGCCTGTTTATGGCGTACTCCGGCTGCCCTCCTCCTGCGGGCCTGCTACCTCTGCGCCATGGCCAGCTTCACTGCGGCTTCGTCTGGAGGTGGCCTGTCGAGCGAACCAGGCCGTGGGCGTGTCGGTGCCGTTTCGCGCTTCCTGATCCCCACAAGATCAGTGCTGTGTTTACGCGCGTGTATCGCCTAGCCAGAGGCATCGAGCGGTCAGGGGCGGTGCTGTCGCTACCGGTCGCGGCGGTGGGCGTCGTGCTCTCGGTGGTGTTGTGTGTCTTTTTGGTGCGGCAGGCGCACGATGCGTCGCAGCAGTTCGTGGACCGACGAGCTGACCTGATCGCCGAGCGGGTGACCGCGGAGACGCGGCGGTACGAGGATGCACTGCGCCAGGTGACTGCCACCGCCGCAGTTCTTGATCCGCTGACCCGTGAGGAGTTTTTGGCCAGTACCACTCCATTGCGCCGGATGGAGCTGCCCGGCGTCGGATCGGTCGCATTCGTGGTGGCGGCAGGCGACGGCGAGGTCGCAGCGGTGCAGGAACGCTGGCGCTCTCGCGGGGCTACCGACCTGACCCTACGACCTCGCAAGACGGGCCGTGAGCACCTCTTCGCCGTGTTCGTCCAGCAGTTGGGTACTACGCCCAGCCGCAGCCGCGGTCTGGACGGCTCCCAGATCCCGCAATTCGTCGACGCCCTCGCGCGTGCCAAGGCGACGGGTTCGGTGACGCTGTCTGCCACCTACCAGCTGCTGGCCGACCGGAACCTGCCGGCGGCACGCCGTCAGAACTCCTTTGTACTGGCCGCCCCTGTTCACCAGCCGGCCGGCTCGGGGCGTGCCGGGCCGCTGCTGGGCTGGGTGACCATGGGCCTGCGGGGCCAGAACTTCACCGGCGCCGCGCTGCGTCACACAGCCCAGGGCACCGTGGATGTGGCCCTGTACGCCCGGGACACCCGTGAGCGTCTGGTCCGTGTCGCCGGTCTGCGGGCCGCCTCCGCGGGCGCCCGGGACGTGCATGCGCAGCGGACGGTCCGCGTGGTCAACCGCGAGTGGGTCCTGCGCGTGGCCGCGCCTGCCGAAGCCGTGCCCGGTGGCAGCGTCCTCGGCCCGACAGTGATCACCGCTGCCGCTGTGGTGCTGACGGGCTTGCTGGCCGTGCTGGTGTATGTGCTGGCTACCGGCCGCGCCCGGGCCCGGCGCCAGGTCCAGCAGGCCACCGCAGAGCTGCGGACCACCGAGGCGAGGGCGCGCCGCCACGCCGAGCTGCTCGAAGCGGTGATGGACAACATCAGCGACGGTGTCTCCGTCATCGACGAAACCGGTGAATTCCTGCTGCACAATCCCGCGGCGGACCGGCTACTGGGCATCGGGCAGGCCCACGGCGGGTCGCAGACCTGGCACGGCCACTACGGCGTGTTCCTGCCAGGCGGCTCCGACCCCTTCCCCACCGAGCAGCTCCCGCTGGTCCGGGCACTGGCCGGAGATTCCACTGACCAGGTCGAGATGGTCATCCGCAACGCGGGCCGCCCCGACGGCGTCCACATCACCGTCTCCGCCCGCCCCATGGCCGGCGCCGACGGAAGCCCGGGCGCCGTCGCCGTCTTCCACGACATCACCGCCCAGAAGACTCAGGAGGCGGAACTGAAGAGCTTCGCCGGAGTCGTCGCCCACGACCTGAAGTCCCCGCTGACCGCCATCGGCGGCTACACGGAGATCCTGCAGGACGAACTCGCCGGCCAGCACGCCGCACCGGACGGCCCGGTGCAGTGGGCACTGGAGCGGGTGATCACCACCACTGGCCGGATGCGGCAACTCATCCACGACCTCCTCGACCACGCCACCGCCGGCAGCCGTCCCCTGCACACGGAAGATGTGGACCTGACCGAGCTGGTCCAAGCCGTCGCCGCCGCCCGCATCGAACAGCACCGCGCCGCCGACGCCAGTCCCGCACCACAGATCACCGTCGATCCGCTGCCGGCCGTCCACGCTGATGCGGCGATGGTGCGCCAGCTCATCGACAACCTGATCGGCAACGCGATCAAATACACCGCACCCGGGACACGCCCCCACCTCACCGTCAGCGGCCAACAAGCCGGATCCGGCCAAGCGAGCATCGAGATCGCGGACAACGGCATCGGCATCCCCGCGGGACAGCACGAAGCCATCTTCAACAGCTTCTACCGCGCTCACACCGGCACGGAGTACAGCGGAACCGGCCTCGGGCTGTCGATCTGCCGCCGCGTCATCGAACGCCACGGCGGCATCATCGCCGCAGGCGACAACCCCGGCGGCGGCACCCGCTTCTCCTTCACCCTCCCCCTACCGGTCGACCACCATGCACACCCCGACCCCCCACAGGCAGGCAGGTGACCGCTCCCCATTCCCGCGGCCGCGTTTCTGCACCGCACGCCGCTGGGAGTGGCGAGCTGCGCCAATTCGGCAAACTCGGATCACTCCAACCCGCTGGAGCCAACGCTCAGGACATTCCAGCCGAGGGAGGAAGCGGAAATGGTGGCGGGCGGGCGAGGAGGTCGATGCGGACTCATGGTGGACGAGCCAGTAAATCCCCGCAGCTCACATTGTCCAGGCAGACAAGGTCGAGGTCCTTGAGGTACTCGACGAAACGGCGGCCGGGGCCTGTCGACGACGCTTAGCGCAATGCCCTTGCGTGTTGTGCGCCTCGTGGTGACAGAAGCCTGATCCGCAGAGCCCGCTTGAGCGTTTGCGAAGTGGGCGGCAGCTGGCGTGCGGTCTGCCTCCGCCTCGCCCGGGTGGGGCGCCGACACTGACGAGGCGGAGGCCTTCAACGGTCGTCGTCCTGCTCGGGCATGTCGGCTTCGATCCGTTCCTTGCGGACCTCGCCTCGAACGGTTTCCTCGTCGGTGTGTTCCTCGGTGTCCATGCGGACTCGTTCCACCGGGACGGTCTGGGTTTCTACCACGGGTCGTTCTTCGTGCAGGGTCACCTCGTGCTCGTCCTCGGAGATGTCAGGGCCGGACATGGCGGCGTCACGGTTGGCGTCGGTGACTGGTTCGCGTTCGATGCGGACCTCTTCGTGGCTTACCGGGACGGTTTGCTGGACTTCTTCGGTGACGACGTATTTGCGGAGCCGGGCCCGGCCGGCCTCACGGCGCTCGGTGCCGACGTGCATCTGCTCCTCGGAGCGGGTCATCGCGTCATCGTCGCGAGCCGGCTCCATGGTGGTGTCGGCGTAGGCGGTGGTGTCGGTGCCCGGCTGGGTGAACTCGCTGGTGTCGGTGCGGGCCCAACCGCTCTGGCCGGGCTGGTTGGCCTGCTGCCAGGCGGCATCCCAGTCGATGCCGTAGTACTCGTACAGGCGGTGCTCTTCTGCTTCGGAGAGGTGGCCGCCGGCGTCGACGTCGACGTTGGGCGCGTCCTTGATCTTGTCCTTGCCGTAGGGAACCTCGAGGTGGTCCTCGACCATGGTGGCGTCCTGGATCGGCACGAACGACTCGCTGGTGCCGAACAGTCCGGTCTTGACGCTGACCCATTCGGGCTGGCCGGTGGCGTCGTCGAGGAAGACGTGCTTGGCATCGCCGATCTTGTTGCCGTCGGCGTCGTAGACCGGATGGTCGAGCACGGTCGGAATCTGCTCTTGGGTGATCACTTCGTCCTCCTTCGTGGTGTCTCACCAAGCGCGTCACCCGCTACAGCCACGCAAAACATCTGAAATCCCATGAAACTGGTTCACTTGATGTCTGTGTGGGCGGTCTCCCCGGGACGCGCGGCACGGGTACGGAGCGACGGCCCCGCGGGCCGCGGGCGGGCTTGCCGGACGTGTGCGTCGGTAGGGGGAAGGGAAGTAGCAGATCCATGACAGACGTGCCCGACCTGCCAGAACAGGACCGGTGTTTGACCCGCCGTATTGCCCTGTGGGATTCCGCCTTTGCGCGGCGGGTGCTGCCGTTGGTGGAGTCTGCGGCGGAGCACACCAAGCTGTGGTGGGGCATCGCGGTCGGGATGGCCGCGGTCGGCGGCTACCGGGGCAGAAAAGCGGCCATAGCGGGGCTTGCCAGCATGGCGGCAGCCGAGCTGGTCTCCAATGCAGTGTGCAAGCCGCTGTACGAGCGGCGCAGACCGCCCCAGCGGCTGATCCCGCACGAGGACGTGCACGAGCGGCCGGACAGCTCCTCCTTTCCCTCCGGCCACACCGCCGCCGCCGTCGGGTTCACCGCCGCCGTGGCCGGCACCTGGCCCTGGATGGGCGCCCTCTGCTCAGTGCCTGCAGTGATGGTGGCCACCGAACGGATCCACAGAGGTGCGCACTACCCCAGCGACGTTGCCGCCGGAGCAGCGATCGGCCTGGCCGGCGCCTGCCTTGTCCACCACGCCCCCTGCCTCCTGCTGCGTCGGCTGCTGCCAGGCTGACGGCGGCTGATGAGGATCTCCGAGTTTTCAAGGAGCGCCATCACGGCCAGGGAGACAGGGTCCGGGCAGGCAGCGGTTGCGGCGTGCTGAACCGTTTGGTGCTGTTGGAAGTGGGTTACCCGCGAGGAACGAACTGCATCCAGGAGTCACGAGGGCTTCGGCGGAACGACCCCTCCCTCGCCCGCCCCTACCGAGGGCCATGCCCGCGAGCAGCACTGGCAGATCAAGGCCCAGGCCCGGAAATCGGGCAGAGCGCCGACGGCGCACGGGGCAGGCCCGTGGCCCGACGCGGCTGGGAACGCCCGCGGAGCGGGTTGCCCTTTCCTCAAGGAAGTGGTGGTGAGTGGATCATGGCGCGACGCAGGCCAGATCACGGCGAAGCTGCCGACTCAGGGCCGGATAGGACACGGCCTCCGGCCGAGAAGCCGACGGACCTTCCGAAAGAGTCCTGGTGGGCGGTGCTGAAACGCACGGTGGAGGAGTTCAAGGAAGACAACCTCAGCGACTGGGCGGCTGCCCTGACCTACTACGGGGTGCTGTCCATCTTCCCGGCCCTGCTGGCGCTGGTGTCGATCCTGGGGCTGCTGGGCAGCTCGACCATCAAGCCACTGATCGACAATGTGGGTGCCCTGGCGCCCGGATCGGTCCGCAACATCCTGAACAGCATGCTGACGCAGCTGCAGAGCAGCCAGGGCAAGGCAGGAATCGCGCTGATCATCGGTATCGCCGTCGCTCTGTGGTCGGCCTCCGGCTACATCGCGGCCTTCATGCGCGCCTCCAACGCCGTGTACGACATCGGCGAGGGAAGGCCAGTGTGGAAGACCCTGCCGACCCGGCTCATCATCACGATCGTCGTGGTGGTGCTGCTGGCCGCCATCGCGGTCGGTGTGATCTTCACCGGCGCCCTGGCCAAGAAGACCGGGGAAGTCCTCGGGGTCGGCGACACGGCCGTCACGGTATGGAACATCGCCAAGTGGCCCGTGCTGATCCTGCTGTTCAGTCTGGTGATCGCCCTGCTGTACTGGGCGGCCCCGAACGTCAAACGAGGATTCCGCTGGGTCAGCCCCGGCAGCATCCTCGCGGTGGTCATCTGGATCATCGCCTCCGCTGCCTTCGCGCTGTACGTGGCGAACTTCTCCAGCTACGACAAGACCTACGGCAGCCTCGCCGCAGTGATCATCTTCCTGATCTGGCTGTGGCTCTCCAACATCGCCATCCTCCTGGGCCTGGAGTTCAACGCCGAACTCGAACGCCGACGCGCCATCGAAACCGGCCACCCGGCGGAAGAAGAGCCCTACGTCGAGCCCCGCGACACCCGAAAACTGTGACCCGTCTCGAAGCGGTGAGCCGAAGCGCCGTGGCCCCGATTTGTTCAGCAGCGATGAGGAAGGCAGGTGAAGGTGATGGATTCCTCTGAGGACCGCGCCGGACACAGCGACGGCGAGGATTCGATGGGCGCGCTGGTCTCGCAGGTATCGCAGCAGCTGACGCAGCTGGTCCGCGACGAGCTGCGCCTCGCGCAGGCGGAGATGACCCAGAAAGGGAAACGGTTCGGCCTCGGCGGCGGCCTGTTCGGCGGTGCCGGAGTGGTGACACTCCTGGCGCTGCAGGCGCTCGCCGCCACGGCGATCGCCGCCCTCGCACTGGTCTTGCCGGTATGGGCGGCCGCGCTGATCACCACCGGTGTCCTGCTCGCGATCGCCGCCGTTCTCGCCGTGGTGGGCAAGAAGCAGGTCGGCCAGGCCACCCCGCCCGCGCCCGAGCAGGCCATCGACAGCGTCAAGGCCGACGTCGCCGAGATCAAGGAAAGGACGCACCGATGACCGACGAATACGATGCGAACAGCTCCGCCCCCACGCCCGAGGAGCTGCACGAGCAGGTGGAGGAAACCCGCGAGGAGCTGGGCCGGACCGTGGAGGCCTTGGCCGCCAAGGCGGACGTGAAGGCGCAGGCACAGGAGAAGGCAGCCGCCGCCAAGCAGCAAGTGAGCGAGAAAGCGGCGCAGGCCAAGGCCCAGGTCCAGGACAAGGCCACGCATGTGCTGCAGCGCGCGCAGGACAAGACTCCCGATCCCGTGCGGGAGAAGGCCGGGCAGGCCAAGACCCGGCTGAACGACACCGCCGCCGCTGTCGCCGACAAGCTCCAGGACAAGACACCGCAGCCCGTGCGGGAGAAGGCCTATCTGGCCGCGCAGGCCGCAGGGGAGAAGCGGTCTCTGCTTCTGGTCGCAGGCGCCGCGCTCGTACTCCTTCTGCTGGTACGCCGTAGCAGGAGGCACCGATGAAGGCAGCGAAGGTGGCCTACAAGCCTGTCGGCCTGGCGCTGGGGGCCCTCAGCGGCGTCCTGGCCGGTGGGTCGCGGCGTGTTACAGGGCTTACACCGACACAGTCTGCATGTCGAGCCGAAGTCGAGCAGACCCTCCCGCGCCTTCGGTCCGGCGCTGGGTTGCGGCCACGAACCGGAGGGCGGCCCTGCCACGCCCCGATCACCCACCCCGATTTCTTCAGCCCCGGCCAGGCCGGGCAGTGAGCCTGCGGCCGTCCGTGCCGCTGCCCGGCCGCGAACATGCGTGATGTCCGCCCGGTCGAAGTAAACGGCTTCGTCGTCGGCGAAACCGCCCAGGACGGCAAGCTGTACGGGGCCGTCCTCCCCAGCGGCGAGACCGTCCGTCTCTGCTACATGAACCGGGCTTGGTCACCATGTGCCTGAAGAGGGACGCCCCGCTCCCACACGGGAGCCCGCGCCGGTCGCCGTACCGGTGTCCGACGACGGCCCCTCGCCGTTCATCCACTGTGCGGCGGACCGCGAAAGGTTCGCCGACGAGGTTGAGGAAGCGGCCGCCCACACGCGCAGCCACGGCCGCTCCGCGGAACAGCTGATCGCGCAGGGCCCGCTTGCGCGGAGGGTTCACCACCAAGAGGGAACGGCCTGCTGGTGCTTGTGCCCGATCGTTACTCGTGCATGGCTGCCGGGTCTCTCACTCCGGCGCCGCCGCGCATGCGATACTTTGAACGCGTTTAACTGAACGCGTTCAACGTTGGGGGGTGTCGTGGAGGATTGCCAGGCAGTGTCCGCCCGGCAGCGGGCCTGGGCTGTGGCGGGGGTCGTGGCGGCAGTGGGTGCGGCGGTCTTGGGGCTCTTGCTATCCCTGTTCCTCGCTGGGCTCTTTGTTGTCAGCGCGGCAGCAGCCGCCGTGCCGCACTTGTTGCGAGAGCAGCCGAAAGTGTTTGCCCGAGCCTGCCTCGTCATCGGGACGGGCCTGCTGGCCTGGGGGCTGATCGGTGCCATCATTGGCATGTTCCTGTTTCTTCCAGCGGGCCTGTTGCTGCTGGTCGCGGCCTTCGTGGACGCTGGGAACCGGCCAGGTGCATGGTGGGCGGTGACGGTCCCCCTCGCAGGCGCGGCAGCCTTCGCGTTTGTCGTTCTCCTTGGACCCTGAGAACGAACCGCCCCCGTACTTCAACGCGACACTGAACTCCACCAGCCGGTTCAACGACCGGGAGTTCAATGAACGTAAGGAACGGCTGCGTGACTTCGACGCAAATTAGGTCGAAGTGGCCGAGAAGCCACTTGAGTATCCGTACTCTCACGCGGTCAGGGTGTCCGACACCACGATGGTGAACACACGGGCCCGGCCGGCGAGCCCGCCAGTACGACCTGCGACACGGCCCACGCAAGGGCGCGTGCCGTTAACAATCAAGGAGCAACATGCGTTCCGGACTGCGAACGATCGCGACCCTGACCTTCGGCAACTGGCTTTCATGCGCCTACCTTGGCCTGGCTGGCTTTCTCCTCCTGCTCGGCGCTGGAGAGGACGGCAGCCAGGTCGCCGGACTGTTGGCCCTGTGCCTTGCCGTACCGACAGGCACTGCCCTTCTCGCTGTCGTCAGCTCCCTCGGCGCCTGGGCCGAGACCGACGCGATGATGTGGGGCATCCTCCTGTTCACGTACGCCTTCCAGGCATTCCTGCTGGGGCTGCTTGTTCGCACCGCCCGACGGGGGCCCAGGATGCTCAAGCGGGAAGCCCTGGCGCCTGGCTGGGACAACGCTGGACGTCGGACGCCGCACGGGAACTGACTGCCGTAGCCAGGGTGTCCGATCCACCCGATGGGCCAGTACGCGTGGGGGGTCGAGGAAGGCGGTGTCGGCCGGGCAAGTTGTCGGCCACCGATCCGCCGCCCGGGCGATCGGCGATCGAAGGCGTTGGGAGGAGGCCAACGCGCTTGATTCTGCAGTTGAGTTGTGACCCTTCCCCAACGCCCCCTCTTGGCGCCGCCGGCCAGCGGTCCCTACCGGCCGCTGCCCGGCGTTGTGCCCTGCCGGAACGCCCCAGGGGCTAGCCTTTGGGGACCGGGAACGCCTCAGAGGGCATTCTGAACCGGTATGACCCCGATTCCTGTAGTTGGCTTGTGCCAGGCACTGTCCTGGCGGTCACGTGGTCCTTCGGCGGCTTCTACAGTGTCCCGAGGTAAAGGGGGGCGGGCGGGGACGATAGATCAGAAGGGCTGACTCACGAACGTGGTGCGGATCGAGCGATTGGCGGACCTGAAGCCCGTTCACCAGCGTCAGGCGGCCGTCCTGGCCCTGTGGCGGTGGCGTGCGCCGATACTCGCGTTCGAATTGGATGCAGAGTGGGGCGTCGACCCGTCCGTGCTGGAGTCGCTGTTCCGACTGGCAGCATCGCCCCCTGGTGAACAGTCGGATCGCGCATACCGGCGAGCAATCGCCGAGCTGTGCACGGCCCCGCTCTTCACGTCTGAAGTCGACCCGGACACGGTCCAGCTCTTCCAGTTGGAGACCATCAGCAACCTGCTGACCTTCGGCGAACTGCTGGACAAGCCTGGCGTGGACGAAGTCGAGCGAGTGGTCGAAGCCTCGGCCGGCCTGGCGAACTACCTCGACGGTCTCGTCGAGGGCTCCTTCTACTCCCACCCCTCGGAGGAAGCCCACAACCAGTACCTCGCCGACCTGGCGGACCGTGCGAGCGAGGGCTATTTCGCGTCGCGCCACTTCGCTGTCGAGACCGCCTGTCACGGTGCTCTCGGGGTTCTCCCCGATTCCGCAGGGCTGCCCGACTCGTTCACGGGTCGCGAGTTGCTCGCGCTCTGCGAGGACTTCGGCGAAGAACTCGTCACAACGATGCAGTGGCTCCGCATGACGGGTCGCTAGCGATCGCGTCGTGAGCCGGATGGCGAGTGCGGCAGCCGTGACGGACGGGTGGCACGAAACGGAGAGCTGCTACGGGCGGCGCTGGATGAACAGGCCCGGTCGGTCTCGGCGAGGACGCCCAGGCCGACCAGACGCTTGAGCTTGTGCCGGGTACTCTCGATGTTCCTCGGTTTTAGCGGGAGGTCCAGGGCCTGGCACAGGTCGCGGGAACGCATCGGTCCAGCAGCGTCGGCGAAGACGTCGAGGATCTGCTGGTACGCCGGGTTGGCCGGCAGGACAGGCGGCTCCTCGGCTGGCTCCGGGGTCGCTGGCGGCAGGGCGAGGAGCGTCTTTCGGGTCACCGCCAGGCTCTCGACCTCCTCGTCGAGTTCACGCAGGCGCGCGGTGAGCTCGTCCATCTGCGCACGGATCTGCGCTGCATCGCCGACGAGCTCGCGTTCGCGTGCGTCGATCCGCTCCAGAAGCGGCGTGACCTGGTCATCCATGCGGTCACCCGCCCCAGGTGGGCGTGGTCTGGCCGGTGAGCCGGCGTGTTATCACGTCAATCATGGCCCAGCGCACCCTGGACTCCGAGGACTTCGGCCTGCTCTCGTAGTCCCGCACGAGCCGCCGGAACAGCATGAGGATGCCGAGCGTCTGCTCCACGATCCACCTCTTGGCCTGCGGGATGAAGCCGGCGCCCTTGTCCACGGGGTTGCGTTCGACGATCTCGACGTCGATGCCGACCTTGCGCCGTGCTCGACGACGGTCTTCTTGAAGCCCTGGTCGACCAGAGCCTTCTTGATGGTGCCGATGGGGGCGACCTGGCCGAGCAGCGCGATGCCGAACGCGTTGTCGTGGGCGCTGGCGGCCAGCACGGTGACGGCGATGACCAGGCCGAGGACGTCGACCGCCAACCCGCGCTTGCGTCCGGGCACCTTCTTGGCCGCGTCCTTCCCGGTCGTGGTCGCAGGGACGTTCACCGCGGCGTGGACGCTCTGCGTGTCGATCACGACCAGGCTCGGATCCTCCGGCCGCCCGGCCTTCTCCCGGACCTGCCAGCGCAGCAGGTCGTTGATCTTCACGTCCGTGCCGTCGTCGCGCCAGGCCGCGAAGTAGTAGCAGACGGCCGACTTCGGCGGCAGGTCATGGGGGAGGTAGTCCCACTGGCAGCCCGTCCTGCCCTGGTACAGGATCGCGTTGACGATCTCTCGCATCTCGTATCGGCCCTGATGTCTCGTCGGGGACGGACGGTCGGCCTTCCATGACGAGATCACCGGCTCGATCAGCGCCCAACGACTCATCGGGTAAGTCGCTCTTGTAAGGCTTGCGGTCACTCACCCAGACAGCCCAACAGGACCAAGCAGGCCGACCGGCCCGAACCGCCCAAACCCACACGATCAGGCGACCACGAGGCCGTCATACCAGCTCACATGCCCTCTCACGAGTGACAGCACACATCCAGACGCTCCCCGTCCGTAAGTAGCCGAGCTTGGACGCCGCCTTGACGCTGCCCGCCGAGGTTTCCTGTGCCGATGCCGGACCGTCCCCGAGTCGCAGTCAACACGCCAGGAGCAGGTACGCCGAAGCCGGGCCACGGTTGCGGCTCCACCCGCCCTCCCGTGCCGCGGCGCACACACCCGGCAGGCGATCCAGTCACCCGCACGGGGCACAGCTCCGCGCGCCTCGCCGACCAGCAGGGAACACAGTGAAGTGAGAGAGGCCCGACCACATCACTGAATCGAGCGCCGAGGCGAATGGCGTTCGTCGTTGGTCCACGGTTGTCTCACGGCGCCTGCACCCCCGTCAGGTTCAGTCACAGGGGGCGGTCGTATGACGAACCGCCGGATTGGGGAGCGAAACCACCGCGTCCTTCGCCTGGCCAGCCGAGTGCAGCGGATAGCCGCGCATGGCGATCGCAGGGTTGCGTCCAGGGAAGTGGTGTACGGGTTCGACCTGATCCGGGGGTTTGCTCCGGCATCGGGATGGTGCCCGCATAGAAGAACGGCCACCGGCTGATCTTTCAAGACGACCAAGTCTTTGAAGGAGATCAGCACGATGACCGCACCGGACAGTGTGCCCCTGCACGCCCTTGCCGCTACAGCTCGACGAGGACGATCCCGTCCACCTTCTCGACGATCTCGGGCGGCGGGTTCCCGGCAAGGGATCGTTCTACGTAGTCCGGCAGCTCTGTGCGCAGTCCTCGGAGAGTGTGCTCGAAGTACGGCACGGTGAAGTGTCCACGCAGATCGGGCGCTTCGCGGAAGACGCTCGCGGTACCCGAGTCGACCGGCGCCGCACCCACCGCAGCGGCGAACATCCCCTCGCCATCAGGCCCACGATGTCGAAGATGTGACGGGCTACCTTTCGGGCGCCGACCTGGTCCGCGCAGAGGAACTCGCGCAGCCGCGGATCGGCGTCGCCGAGGTCGAGCGCACGGTAGAGGTTGCTCCTGCCGTACGCGCCGGGTGCGGTGATCTCGATCAGCGGCTTCGCCCACTGGCAGAACACCTCAACTGCGCTGCGGTCCGGATGCCAGGGCGCGGCCTCGGCCAGCCAGATCTCCCGCTCTGCCACCAGCGCCGGCACCAGCGTCACGGCCGCTCCGTCCCGCTCCCCGCATGGCGTTCGGCCCGCGTGTGTCGACGTGCAGCCCATTTGGGCCCGATAGTCCCGATCACCGGCGTACAGCATGAACCCGGCCGGGATCCGCAGAACGTCAGCGGTTTCGAACAGGCTCCGCAGCTGTTCTCGGGTGTTGCGCGGGTGTGAAGCCGATCCGCCACCTCCGCCCGTCGCGCTTGATGCTCTTCGCCCGGATGAGGCAGCCGTAGCACTCGCCGGACCGGTCCAGCCACCACCAGATGTAATCCGCGCCGAGGCGGCCCTCCTGCCGCTTGTTGAACCGCGCGTACCTCACTTCGGGCACGACGGCCAGACACAGCCGCTGGGTGATGTACTCCTCCTCCCACCCTCCCTCTAGAGCGAGGAGCTGGCTCATCTCCTTTTCGACCTGTGCGGTTGCCCGAAGGAACGCCTCGTGCACGTTGGAGAATCCGCCCGCGCTCATGTCATCCGTCATGCTGCTCCCCGACCCGCGTCTACTCCAGACCGAACTGGTTGACGATGCCCGCACGCAGCTCCTCGGCCACGCTCCGGAGCACGTCCGCATCCGAGGCTGCCGGAATCTCTGAGGTGGCCGGCAGCAGTCGGGGTGGCCGCCGGGCGTAGTCCGGGATGGTGACGAAGCTGCCCATCTCCGTGGTCACGGGCACGAAGGGCTCGCGGTAGTCGGGTGGCGCGACGACGAGGGCCGTCACGTCCGAGGCGCTGTCGTCCAGCAGGGCCCTGCGGAATTCGGCGGCGAGAGCCACCGCGTCGAAAGCGGCCGAGGCCACCGCGTCGATGCGTACCGGGCAGCTCGCTTGGGTATCCGTGAGGGATTCGAGGGCCTTCCAGGACAGGTCGGCGGCCAGCACCGTCGTTCCGTCATGGTGGAGCTCGACGATCACAGGACGGCCGCTGATGCTGTCGGAGGCTGCGAGGGTGTTGCTGATGACCCACCGGCCGAGATCGTCGGTTTCGTCGAGGCGATCCGCGACGGCCTTCTCCACCATGCCAAAGGTGATCGCGCCGGGCGGAACGCCCAGATGCGCGTGCAGTCGAGTCCAAGAGCGAGCCATCGCCTTAGGGAGGGCAGGCTGGCGAGTCTGCCGAACATACGTCCTGGGCTGTTGTCGGCACCCCTGGCCGCGCTCCCGCAACCGCACGCAACCGACCTAGCCATGTCGGTCGGAACGCAGACACCAGGTCCCTGCCAGGAAGATCAATCGCCGCGCTATCCGCTGAACCGCTGGTACTACCGACGCTCAGTGCACCAGGTTCACCGAGCCCGCGGAAAACATGGAGCCGACGCCGCCGAAGAGTGTGCCCGGGCGCTGGCCGGCTGAGCCGTGGTGGTATGCCACTTCGGCAGCTGGTGGCCATTCGCGGGCAGTGTTCAGGTTCTCCGCCTCGCCTCGCACGAACTCCAGGGCCCAATGCGGCAGTACTCCCGCGGACGTGAGCAAAGCGCCATGGAGGCTGTCCAGTGCGGTGTACCGCTCGTCCAGCAGAACGACATGACGGCGGATCAGGCGGTCGACGGCCGAGAATAATAGGCCCCAGGCTAGCCTTCGATCCGCTCGAGTGCAGGCAGCTCATCGAGCAGTGCCATCAGAGCCTTCGCTCCGCCGATCGTCGCCCCGGCTTGGCGGTAAATGCTGTGGCGACTGCCCGGATCTCCTGTGATCCGCATGAATGGCTGCGGCTCCATGCTCGCCAGTTCTTCCAGGGCATTGGTGACCCGTACCGGTTGAGTCGGCGTGAGCCCAACGTCCTTCAGATACGGGCGTACGGCAGCATCCACCTGCCGCCAATACCCCACCAGCTCATGGAACCAGTGTTGCTGTATCGATCCTCGCGCCGAAGCCTTCAGCACTTGCTCGACGGCTTCGTTGACCTCCGCCAGGGCTCCTGCCAAGCGTTCTGGGTCGACCGCTCGATGGACGCCTGGTTCCGTTGGCTTCGTCTCGTGGCGGAGTCGGCGGCAGGCCGTGTCAAGGCCTTGCAGACCAGTGCGAGCTGCTGCGGGGTCGGCCGACTGGATTGTGCAAGGAGAGTGCTGCGGAACTGAACGGCCGCTTCACGAGCTTGCTCGAGAGCCGCCGCACGCGCCAGCGCCTCAGCTTGGCCGCTGGTGATCCTGGACAACACAACCAGCGCGAGCGGCACGCCGAACATCAAGCTGGTAAAGCTGGAGAGCAAGTTGGTCAAGAAGGCCCGGTTGTTCCACCAACAGTGCTGATCGCCATACCAACCGACCCCGATGAGGAAGAATCCCAGCGGAAGACAGAAACAGGTCAGGCGACGAACCCTTGAATCGGTGCTCGCCCAGAATCGTCCCACTGCTCCACGCTGAGGCAGGTCCGCCATGCGATGTCCTCTCGATCTAGGACGGGACGGTAGCCGTCTGGATGTGCAGTTGCAGCGCATGACGCCGAGGTCGTGGTCACGCGCCGCCTGGGCCGCATCAGTCCTGCCTGGGGGTGTGGAGCAGCCGTCAGGGCGGAACACTGGGCCGCACGTTTGGGCCTCCAGCATGCGTTCGATCGGTCATGCCCGCGCCTGTCCTGATGAACGCGAATGCTCGGTTTCTGCTTCCCTGGCCCGGGCCTGGTGCCATCCTGCGCCGTATGAGAGCTATGCGTGGGGTGGGGGCTGCCGCGGTCGGTGTGGTGGCGGTGGTGACGATCTGCGGGTGTGCGGCCGGGGGTGAGCCGGACGCGAAGTCAGCCGCGACGATGTCGGACGCTGCCGCGCCGGATCCGGTGGTGGCGTCGACGGAGCCGGAGTATCTGCCCGGGCCGGAGGGAGCTCTGGACCGGCTGGCCGATGAAAAGGGCTGGGCGGTGCAGGACTCGACTCTGTACGCGTCGGCGTCGGCGTTCGTGTCGGACATCTGCGAGTCGTTGCCCGTGAGCGCGCGTGAGTCTTCGTCGCGGCCGCAGTGGCTGGCGGAGAGCGGGAACCTGGACGGCGACGGGAAGGCGATGCTGCAGGCAGGGATGCCGAATCTGTGCCCGGAGTGGGTGCCGGCGCTGAAGGCGGCAGTGTCGGGAAATTACGAACGCTGGTACACCAGCGGGACGTTCAAGGTGGTGGCCAGTCCGGCGCCATGGTCAGCCGGGTCGGAGGGTGAACCGGGGATCGCCCCGGGGACGTACCGGACGAAGGGGGACCTGGCCGACTGCTACTGGGAGCGGACGTCGAAGTCCGGGGACATCCTGGACAACCAGTTTGCGACTAGCGCTCAGTCCATCACGGTGTCGATCCGGTCCGGGGACGGCCAGTTTACATCCAAGAGCTGCGGTGTGTGGAAGCCCGTGAAGTAGCCGGACGCGGATCAGAGCGAGTTGGTCGGTTGCGAGCTCTTCGTGCGTCACGGCAAGGGCGCCCGCGGCTCGGGGCCGCGCGAGCGGATGGTGCCGCTGATCAACGGTGCCGACCGGACGCTGCGGTGGTTCATCGAGGACGTCTGGGGCCAGTTCGACGACGATCACACCCGCCCCGACGCCCCGCTGTTCCCGTCCGAGCGCACGAACTCCGACGGCTCCTCGTGCCGGGTCGCGACGACGCGTTGTGCAACGGCCTGGCCGCCGCGGCGAAGGCCCATCTGCGTGGCGCTGCCGACGTAGGCGGGTACATTCGGTAAACGGTGTCAGCCCATAAGAGGCCACATCTGTCGGCCGCAGATGCCGTCGACGATGACGGCTGGCGCGCCTGTTTGCTGGTATTGCTTGAGCGCGGCAGTTGTCTGTGCCCCGAAGATGCCACTAATGGGCCCCGGATCGAATCCCTGTCGACGGAGACACCGCTGAAGCAAGGCCACAGCACCGCCCGTGTCTCCCGCGCTGATAACGGGGATTCCCTGCAGGTCCTCGGCCGGAAGTGCTTCCCATGTTGCCGGTCCGACAACACCGTCGGTAGCGAGCCCGTTCGCGCCCTGGAAGGCCTTGACCGCGGTGACTGTTGCAGGCGTAAGGCCTCCGTCGACAGGTCCGCCATAGACGCCCTCTCGCTTCAGAGCCCTCTGCAGTAGTTCGACGACGTACCTTGGGCCTGGTCGCGTGATGCCGGGAATTCCTTCATGGAGCGTTACGTACGGCAGCATTTCTCCTCCAGGCGGCGTAGTTGTCTCTTCGTTCGCCTATCTCCAGCTTGTCACCAGAGATAAGGAGTCGCATGGTGAAGTCGACCTTTATCCGGGTTGTAGGAGCGAAGTTTGTCGCCCATTCAACCGGCTAAGTACGCGGTACCTAGCAGATGCTGGCATCGACAAGGCACACCGCCGTCTACCGCGCCAATCCGGGAGTTGATACTGGTGTGATCGCCTAATCAACTGTCGCCGGTTCCCCGAGGGACCCAGCCAGCTGGTGACCGACTGTGGTCGCCAGCGGCGTATCGGCTCCTGGTCCCCACCGGTCTCGTTGCGGATCCGGGTGGTGGTCTTGTCGTGGTAGCCGAGCAAGTCCGCTACGACGGCGCGCGGTATCGGCACGGGGCCGGAGAACAGCTGCGAACGGGGGGTGTTAAGACGTCGTCTCATTTGGTCTGTTCGATAGTCTGGCGTCGTGGGGATCGTTGAGCGTCGGGTGCCGGATGAGTTGTGGGAACTGTTCGAGCGGGTGGTGCCGCCTGCTCCCTCGCGGCCGCAGGGCGGTGGCCGACGGCGGTACGGAGACCGCGAAGTTCTGGCGGCGATCATCTTCGTGGCGACGTCGGGCTGCACTTGGCGACAGTTGCCTCCTTCGTTCGGGCCCTCGGGGCCGACGGCCCACCGGCGATTCAGCGAGTGGAGCAAGGCCCGGGTCTGGGCCAAGCTCCACCGCCTGGTCCTGGATGAACTGGGCGCACGCGGCGAGCTGGACTGGTCCCGCTGTGCGATCGACTCGGTGAACATGCGGGCCTTGAAAGGGGGAGCTGACGGGTCCGAATCCTGTAGACCGGGGCAAGAAAGGGTCGAAGGTCCACTTGATCACCGAACGGACCGGTCTGCCCCTCTCTATCGGCATCTCTGGCGCGAACCTGCACGACAGCCCAGCCCTTGAACCCCTCGTGCGAGGCATCCCGCCGATCCGCTCCCGCCGCGGACCGCGCCGGCGCCGACCCGCCAAGCTGCACGCCGATAAGGGCTACGACTACGACCACCTGCGACGTTGGCTCCGCTTACGCGGAATCACCCACCGGATTGCCCGAAAGGGCATCGAGTCGTCCCAGCGACTCGGCCGTCACCGCTGGACGATCGAACGCACCATGGCCTGGCTTGCCGGTGGCCGCCGGCTCAACCACCGCTACGAACGCAAAGCCGACCACTTCCTGGCCTTCACCAGCATCGCCTGCACCCTCATCTGCTACCGCCGACTCGCCAAATGAGACGACCTCTTAGACCGTGTCCTATATGGTGTTAGCTCGTTGGGCTGTTCATGGGGCGGGGTACGTGGAGTTGGATTGTTCCGGACGGGGTGTGGGAGATCGCGGAGCCGCTGATCCCACCGGCGAAGGTGCGGCCACAAGGTGGCGGAACCCAGGACACGCCTGATGAGACGCTGTTCGCCGCGATCATCTACGTGCTGGTCAGCGGCTGCGCCTGGCGGGCGCTGCCACCGTGCTTCGGCATATCGAAGTCCACCGCGCACCGCCGGTTCATGATCTGGTCCCGGGCCGGCGTGTGGGGCCGACTGCACGAGGCGATCCTGCACCGACTCGACGACGCACAGCTCCTCGACCTCTCCCGTGCCGTGCTCGACTCCGCCCATGTGAGGGCGAAAAAGGGGGCGAACTCACAGGTCCGAGCCCCGTGGACCGGGGCAAGCCGGGTTCCAAGATGCACGTCTTGTCGGACGCGAACGGACTGCCCCTCTTCGTCGGCGTCTCGGCGGCCAACACCCACGACAGCCTCGCCCTGAAGCCCATGGTCGAGGGGCACCAAACGAGACACGACCCCCACAGGGGCCGCCACTTCAAGCCCCAACGCCTCCACGCAGACAAGGCATACGACGTCCCGCACCTGCGGAAATGGTTACGCGGCAAACGCATCGGTGTCCGCATCGCCCGCAAAGGCATCGAGTCCAGCGAACGCCTCGGCCGACGCAGGTGGGTCATCGAACGCACCATGTCCTGGCTGACCGGCTACCGCCGACTCAACCACCGCTACGAACGCCATCCCCGCAACTACCTGGCCTTCCTCGGCCTCGCCGCCGCCCTCTGCTGCTACAAACGACTCATCCGCCTCACCACATAGGACACAGTCTTAGGTACGGCACCGAAGACCGGCCGTTGACCCGCAGCTACATCCGCGAGTGCCTGGTCGCTACCTCGCAGTCCGCGTCACACGTACGTCACGCACATGACCGAAGGCGGGGTGGACCGACGGTTCATCCAGCAGCAGGTCGGCCACGAGTGCGACAGCTCCCTGGCCATCTACACCCACGTCAGCGACGACTTCATGAACACTTCCCTGCACAAGGCACTGGTCCTGGCGTTCGCCGGGGCCTGACAGGATGGATCCGACGATGGCCGCCAAGCTCGACTACCACTGGCACCTGGGCAAGGTCATGGCGGACCGCGGGATGTTTTCCACCACCGACCTCATTCCGCCGTTCGCCGAGCGCGGCATCAGTCGAGCCAGATCTACCGGCTCGTCGTCGAACGCCCCAAACGCCTCAGCCTGAAAATCCTCATGGCCCTGCTCGGCATCCTGGACTGCACCATGGACGACCTCATCGAGCCCATCGCGGCGGCTGGGGCCGTGAAGAAGCCGAAGAGGGCCGCCGCCAGCGGCGACACGGCGCCCGACTCGGACGGACTCGGCAGGCTTCGGCCACAGCGGGCCAGGATCAGGGATGTTGACGACCGTGACCACCGCTGACCATCTCGACCGCGCCGTCGCCGACCCGATCGGCCTGGTCACGGACCTGATTTCCGACATCGAGAAGAAACTCGAACCCGAGACCATCCGGGCCGTGGTCATCGCTGTCGCGGTCGGCCGCGCGAAGTCTCGGCGCCTCACCGAGGCCCTGGCAATGCGGCCCACCGTCCTGACCGACGGCCGGTCCCCGGCTCCCCGGGTTATCGGCGACTTGCTCATCGAGTTCCGCAAGGCCGGCGCCTATGTGAAGCCAGGTGGAGGGTACTCGCGCGATAGCCGGTACATGACCACCCGGACTACCGCTGACGGACGCGACGGTTTCCCTGTGGAGCCGGGGCGCTACCGTCTGGTGGTCAGCCGGGTGTGTCCGTGGGCAAGCCGGGCGGTGATCGTACGGCGGCTCCTTGGGCTGGAGAATGCGCTGTCGATGGCGATCGCCGGGCCCACGCACGAGGAGCGCAGCTGGACGTTCGACCTCGACCCGGGCGGCCGCGACCCGGTGCTCGGCATCGAGCGGCTCCAGGAGGCGTACCTCGCCCGCGAGCCTGGCTATGACCGGGGCATCACGGTGCCGATCGTCGATGTGCCGACCGGCAAGGTGGTGACTAACGACTTCCCGCAGGTCACGATCGACATGTGTCTGATGGCAACTCCGAGCGCTGTCGCCCAGGCGGACGCGATCACCGGTCGCCCGCTTCGGGCTGTCACCACTGCCCATCGGAGGGAACGAAGGGCCGCAGGTCGAGTTCTCCGGCGTGAACAACGCTGTAGGTGTTCTCCGGGACGGCGTTCCAGGCGCCGGGGAGGCTGCCCAGCGGCTCGGACACGACGAGGCGGGTGTCCTCGGACACATCCTGCAGGAACTCCACATCGGGGTGGAGGGCGCGCAACGTCTCCACCCGGTTGCTGTAGTACAGCGAGCGGGAGGCGCCTTCGCTGGAGTAGCGGAAGGTCCACAGCTGTTCGCCGTCGCTCACGGCGATCGTCATCTGCAACGGGAACTCCACTCCCTCTGCCCGGCCTACCTCCTCGACGTACCCAGCCATCCGCGCCACGGCGCCCGGCACGTCCTGATCCAGCCCGAAGGTGAGGGCCAGGAAGAACATGACCTCGGAGTCCGTCGACCCTTCGATGAGGGAGAACAGGACCGGGTCGACGGCCATGGTGAGGTTACGCCGCAATCGGTGGAATTCGGTGACCGCGCCGTTGTGCATCCACATCCAGCGGCCGTGACGGAACGGGTGACAGTTGGTCTGCTGTACGGCCGAACCGGTCGAGGCCCGTACGTGTGCGAAGAACAACGGGGACCGGACATGGCCCGCGATCTCGCGAAGGTTGCGGTTGTTCCATGCCGGGCCTGTGTCGCGGACCACGGCCGGGGTCACCGCGTCCTCCGCGTACCACCCGACGCCGAAACCGTCGCCGTTCGTCGTCTCGACGCCGAGCCGGGAGCGCAGGCTCTGGTCGATGAGGGAGTGCTCCGGCCGGTAGAGAACGTTCTCGAGCCGGATGGGCGTACCTGAGTAAGCGAGCCACCGGCACATGGGCGACCGTTTCCCCTTTCCGCTGGTCGAGCGTGCACCGTCAGTTAAGCCCCGAATCGGGAGCGGCGCTATCGTCCCTTCCCGGCGTCGCTGGCGGAGCGGCAGGTCAGGTTGCCGCTACCGGCCCGCCTATCCCGTTCACCGGTCGGCAAACGGGTGATTGACGTTCGCACCGCGAGCCGTCGCCTGGAGGTGTCGCTGCCCCTTTCGGCGGGAACCCGTCGGCTAGCCGTCGGCGTGGATCAGAGATCCGCGCGGCGGGGTGCAAAAGAAGAACCGCTGCGGCCGGGCCGCGGAAAGGCAGTCGTCGTGCGCAGCGTGGGTGTCGAGGAAGAACTGCTGTTGGTGGACGCAGAGAGCGGTGAGCCTCGGGCCTTGTCGGCGGCCGTGCTGGCCGCCGCTTCCCGGGAGGCCGTCCGTAAGGACAGGAACCAGGTCTTCGAAGCGGAACTGCAACGCGAGCAGCTTGAGTTCGCCACCCGGCCGCAGGTCGCCATGGGGGATCTCGCGACCGAGATCGGGCGCTGGCGGGCCGAGGCCGCCCGCCAGGCGGAGCAGGTGGGTGCGGCCGTCGCCGCGCTGGCCACCTCTCCTCTGCCCGTCAGTCCCTCGATCGGGTTCGGCGAACGGTACCGGTGGATGGGCGAGAGGTTCGGGCTGACGGCGCAGGAACAGCTCACAGGGGGATGCCATGTGCATGTCTCGGTCGACTCGGACGACGAGGGCGTCGCAGTCCTGGACCGCGTCCGGCCATGGCTGGCCGTTCTCCTGGCGCTGAGCACAAACTCCCCGTTCTGGCAGGGCAAGGACAGCCGGTATGGCAGCTACCGCAGCCAGGTCTGGGGCCGCTGGCCCTCCGCCGGTCCCATGGAGCTCTTCGGCTCCGCGGACCGGTACCACGAACACGTGCGAGAGTTGCTCGGCACCGGCGTGCTGCGCGACGAAGGCATGATCTACTTCGACGCCCGGCTGTCCCACCAATACCCCACCGTCGAGATCCGGGTCGCGGACGTGTGCCTGGACCCCTCGACAACGGTGTTGCTCGCCACCTTGGCCCGTGGCCTGGTGGAAACGGCGTCCCAGCAGTGGCGCAATGGCGAGCCGCCCGCCCGGCACGGGGTTGCCCTGCTGCGCATGGCCACCTGGCAGGCCGGAAGGTACGGCCTGGAGCACCTGCTGATCCATCCCCTGACGATGCGGCCCGCGCGGGCAGAGACAGTGGTGCGGGCGCTGTTCGACCACGCGCGGGACGCCCTCGAAGACACGGGTGACCTCGTGTCCGCCCAGGAAGCGATCAGCACACTGCTGGCCACGGGTAACGGAGCGCAGGTGCAGCGCGAACTGATGGAGCGGACCGGCAACCTCCGGCGCGTCGTCATAGAATGCGTGAGCCGCACCCGGGGCTGAGCGGAAGGGCCGGACGCCGCGCAATGGGGCGGCCGCCAGGTGAGGCCGACGGTGGGCTCGGGTGAGGTCCTCGCTGGCGGCCGTGGAACACTTCGAGATCGTTGGGACGACGGCAGCACCGACGCCGCAGTCGATGAAGCGGACTTCCGTGACGGCGGGCGCCGGGGGCCTACGGATCGAGGGTGGGCGCGGGCAGCACCCGGCCGACGAATGGCTGGGCGTCTTCGTCGCCGTACGGCTCGGCGTGTCCGAGGGTGAACAAGGTGACGACGGCGGCGCTGCAGTTGGCCATGCCCACCGGATCACCGGTGAGTTCGTTGGTGAAGGTGACCGACACGGGTCGGCGGCAGTGGTCAGCCCAGCGCCTGCGCGGCGCGGCGTAGACCTTGGAGCGGCGATGGAACGCTCGGCACTGTCCGCAGCTCCTTGGCGGCGATCTTGCTTCTCACGTCACAAGCGGTGCAGGTGAACCTCAGTCAGCTGCCCGTCAACCACTTCTGCGGTCATGTACGTACAGTGGGGCTGCCGCCGACGGTCGGTCGGGGAGCCGGGGTTGAGCAGCCGCAGACCACCGGGAGCCGTTGTGTCCCACGGGATGTGGCTGTGCCCGAACACCAGTACATCCAGGTCGGGGAAGCATTCGGCGCACCTGCGCTCACGGCCCTGGGCAGGGCCGGTCTCATGGACGGCTCCGAAACGGACGCCATTGAGTTCGACCCGGGCCACCTCGGGCAGCCTGGAACGCAGTTCGGGTCCGTCGTTGTTGCCATACACCGCGACGAGCCGGGCCGCACGGCTTTCCAGGAGCTCGAGCGTCGAAACGTCGACCCAGTCGCCGGCGTGGAACACCACGTCGGCGTATGCAATCCCGTCCAGCAGGGGTGCCGGCAGCTCACGAGCGCGCTTGGGCACGTGCGTGTCCGAGGTGAGCAAGAGATGCATGGTCTCCACCCTGCATGATTGGACTCGCCCCCGCAGCGAAGAGGCGAGGACGGCGCTCCGGGCAGCGACGGGAATGGCCGCACCAAGCCGATCCGACCGGCACGAGGGCAGCAGGCTGCTGCCGGTAACCTTGTCTGGGGGACGCAGACGATGACCCAGCCCAGCCCCGGCCTCACTCCTGAACATCTGGTCAGGACCGCCCGCGCCCTCGGCGTGATGGGTGAGCGCCTGCTGCAGGCCATGCGCGTCACCCCTCGCTCGGCATTCGTCCCCGCCTCCCAGCACGCGACGGCGTACGCGGACGTGACGATTCCCATCAGCCACGGTCAGGTGACGACGCAGCCTTCCCTCGTGGCCATGATGATTGCCACGCTCGGCCTCGCCGGGAGCGAGCGTGTCCTGGAAATCGGCACTGGATACGGCTTCCGGACCGTGCTGCTGGCCCGCCTCGCCACGTACGTCGTGAGCGTCGAGCGGTGGCCGGACATAGCGGAGGAGGCAAGGGGCAACCTCGCCGACGAGGGCGTCGAGAACGTCGAGATCGTCGTCGGCGACGGCGCCCTCGCCATGGCCGGCCACGCCCCCTACGACGCCGTCATCGTCTGTGCCGCCTTCCCGCAGGTGCCGCCGCCGCTGGTCGAACAGCTGCGGATCGGTGGCCGTCTGGTACAGCCGATCGGCCCGGGCGGCCAGGAGGAGGTCGAGCTGTACGAGCGGGCGGCCCACGGCCTGGTGCGCCGCGGATCCGGGTGGTCGTAGCCGCCCATTCGTCCGCCTGTACGGGGACCACGGATATCCGCCGACGGCCTGGGTGACATGGTGGCGGTCCTCGGCGTCGATGCGTGCCCGGCCGGGTGGGTTGCGGTCGAGCTCCGGGACGGTCGATTCGCGGGGGCGCGCCTGGGCGCCGATCTTCGCTCGCTGCTGCGCGAGGCAGAGGAGGCCGCAGCAATCCAGACCGAAAGAGCCTCAATAATGAGTGAGTTACACGGAAAACATTGTGACTTTACCTAAGAACATGAGTGGATTCTGATACCGTGATACGGAGTTGAGTGTTCTAGGAGGGTGAGTGAGTCAGTCGCCACGGGCAGAGGCAGCGATGAACGCGACCCAAGCTCGAAACGCCCTGTACGCCTTGGTGAAGAGCGCCGAGGAGGACGGGGTCTCGACGCGGATCCACAAGCGGCAGGATCACGCTCTGTTGGCGCCTTTGGACCGCCTCCCCGCGGCCCGGAAGCCGGAAGGCCTGCCGTCCCACTCGCTTAGCGCCGCCCAGAGGGATTTCGGTGAACTCGTCACGCTTGCGGCAATGGGTCAGCCGCAGGTGCTCCTGCGGAACACCACACCGGTCGCGGTGCTGCTGCCCGTCGACGCTGCCTTCGGTGCCCTCTCATCCGATCCTGCCGCGCACACCGGCGCGGCGCCGGCAGGAGGTGCGGTGAACAGCCAAGGCAATCCAGAACGCGACAGCGCGCCGCGCAGGCTCGCCACGCTGGGCGACGCCATCGGCGCCGTGCTCACCTCCGGCCCGGCGGCCGGCGGCCCCATGTTCGGGCTGCCCGGCCTGGACGCCGCGACGGGCGGTCTCCAGCCGGGCCGGCTGATGCTCGTGGCGGCCGCCCCGAACGTCGGCGGAAGTCTGCTGGGGCTGGCCGCCGCACGGCAGACCGCGCTCGTCGACAACCACCGGGTCCTGTACGCGGCGTCGGGACCGAACCGGGCCGACATCACCCGCCGGATCATCTCCGCGGAGACCGGGGGAGACTACCCGCGCCTGAAGCAGGGCCGCCTCACCGAGCATGAGCAGCAGGTCGCCCAGCAGTTGGTGCATGCGCCGCTGATGATCGATGACGGCAGCGACCTGACCGCTGAGGCTATCGCCGATACAGCCCCGCACGTCCCAGACCTGGCGCTCGTGGTCGTGGACCGGCTCCAGGCCGCCCACAACCCCCGCCTGCCGCTGTCAGGGAACCGTCTCCCGGACGCCTCTCAGGTCCTGGCCGGCCTCGCGCGCACGCTGCACGTCCCGGTGCTCGCCATCGTGGACAGCGACGATCCCACGCTCCTACGTCTCCTAGAGGCCGACGTCCTGGTGATGCTCGCACCGACCGCTGACCCTGCCAAGGTCCAGGTGACGGTCGCGGAACGCGACTTCGGCGCGATCGGCTCGGCGTACCTGCGGCCCGA
Source organism: Streptomyces sp. SLBN-118 (assembly GCF_006715635.1). NCBI lineage: Bacteria > Bacillati > Actinomycetota > Actinomycetes > Kitasatosporales > Streptomycetaceae > Streptomyces > Streptomyces sp. SLBN-118. The sequence continues at coordinate 46,410 of NZ_VFNP01000001.1, read as the reverse complement.
CCTGCTGCGCGCACGCTTCCTCGACGCCGGAGCCGCTCCCGTCGGTCGTACGGGTGGCGAAGGATCCGCGCGGAGTCTGGGCAGTGCGGTGGAGCGGGAGTTGGCCGAAGCGGCGCTTCCCTACACGTCCGGCGCCCAGCAGGGGCTGACAGCCTCCGTGACTCATGTCCTGGCCGCCCTGCGCACCGCACTGGCCAGCGGCGACCCTGAAGCCTTTGCGGAACTCGGGCCGTCCCTGGCTCAGGCGGCTGCGGCGCCGCCTCAGCCACCGGACACCGCCGAGGGACGCCGCCTCGCCGCCGCGCTTCACGCATACAGCGCCTCCGTGTCCGCCGGCACCACCGGGCAGCCCACCGCTGTCCAGCCCACCGCGGACAGCGGGCAAGTTCCCGACGACCTCGACGAAGAGGACAACGACGACGGTCTGGCGCCGGGGGATGAGGAAGACGAGCCCGAGGGAGCGGTCTTCCCCGCCCTCAGGATCCTCAAAGACGCGGTCGACCGCTCCAAGATGCACCCGATCAAGGTCATCCGCACCGAGGAACGGGACAGCGGTCCGTGGCCACTGATCAGCGAGGACATGGACGGCGAGCCCCGCTGGGTCCACCCCGACGTCACCAGCACGCGCGTCGCCCACACCAGGGCGAACGGAAAGCGCGTCAGGCGAGACAAACTCCTCGTCCCCGACTCCTTCGGCGAGGGCGTCATGTGCCTGATCGACCGTAACGGCAGCTACCCATCCGCCTGTTCGGCCGTCCCCCTCGCCCCGAACAAGCTGCTGCACACCGGCCCCCTCAAAGCGTTCGACAAGACTCAGGCCGGCATCTACCTCATCGACATCCCGGAGTGGAACCACCCGGACATGCCGCACCCTCTGGGCCGGATCATCGACCGGCCCGACGACCAGGGCCGCGTGTGGGTGACCACCCCGCACATCAAGCACGTCGAAAAGCTCGTCAGGGAAGGCCACCTCGCAGCCGCGCCGACCATCCACGACTCCTGGACCGGGAAGGCCAACGAGTCCCTCTTCAAGCCCTTCTACGCTGCTGCCCGGCAAGCACGTACCGAGCTCGTCCAGATCGGCGGCGACCCCTACAAGGCCTACAAGACCCGGCTTTCCATCGCTCTGCGCCTGCTGTGGCCCAAGCGCACGGAACAGCGGTCCCCGTTCTGGCGGCCCGACTGGCGCATGAGCATGGTCGCCGAGGCATCCGTCCGCCACTGGACCATGGCCTTCAAAGCCGTCCAGGACGGCCACAAGCTCATCGCCCTGCGCAACGTCGACGCGGCCATCTTCTGGACCCCCGCCAACACGCCGCCTGCTACGTACCGGATCGGGACCGGCTTCGGCGAAGTGAAGGCCAAGTTCGTCCAGCGCGACGAGATCATCCCCGAAGGTGACGACTGATGGCCGGGCCCACAGGCCGCGGACGCTCCCTGGGCGCCGCCCTCAACGACCTCCTGCGCTCCCAGGTCACTCCCCGGCACCGGCTGTCGTCGTACAACGCCCGGCACTGGCACGCCCAGCTCAGCCAGCTCACCGCAACCCACCGCGGATACCAGGCCCTGGAAGACGCCGGGCTCCACGTGACCACCAAGACCCTGGTCAACTGGCTCTCCGACCCCGATTACAACATCCGCCGCAGCTACCGCGACCTCATCCACACCGCCTACGAGAACGCCGCCATCGTCCCCGCCGACCCGATCCCCGATTACGTCAAGGACGGCCAGTTCGAGATCAGCGGCACCGTCAAGACGGGCGATGACGAACGCGAGCGCGGCACACGGCAGGCCGCGCCCCTGCGCATCGACGGGCGCAGGGGCAACTGGGACGAGATCGAGGAACTCTGGGCCGCCGGCGAGCTCACCGACGACGAATTCGAGGACCACTTCATCGACGACGTCATCGTGGAGGACATCGGCGAAGGCACCGACGGATGGGACTTTCCCGGAAGTTCGTACTCCGTCGAGCTCAGGTGACACTGCTCGTCCACACCGGCGCCCGCCGGACAGACCACCCAGGTGCCGCAGTCGCAGACTCGGCCCGTCCACGACTGCCGTAGCGGCAAAGGAGCCCGCAGATGAGTAACCGAACAGACCAGCCGAAGTTACTTTCTGATCGCCGTGCACACGGAGACCGCAGTGGACGCCCAGCTCCCTCTGACCTCGCTGCTCACCTCTGCGGGAGCGAGCGCCGGCGAAATGCAGTACCTGGTCTCGGTGATTCAGGCCGGGTCCGTGGAAGCCGCCCAGGGCGAGGCCGTCGAGCTGGAAGGCGGGCGTGGCAAGCAGTTCGAGGATGGTTGGCGCGCCGCGGTCCAAGCCGTCACGAGCAGGCTCGCCCACATCGCCGACCGCACCCTCCGCCCGGCGCCGGCCGCCACGCCGGATACACAGCGCCAGGCCGACACCAGCTTGCCCACGGCCGTCGAGAGCGTGGATGAGGCACAGGTGAGCCGGGACCTGATAGTAGCCGAACACATCTTCCGCAACCTGACCGCTTTACCGGCTACAACCGGGAGATCACGTTAGCCTCGCCGTTTCGCGCGCCCAGCAGACTAGGAGGTCTTCGTGTTGTAGCTGATCTTGAGTCGTCAGCTCGTTGTCGCCTGCCGGTGGAAGTCCGGTCCGGGTAGCTGCCAGGGGCCCAGTAGCAGACTGTTGGCGTCGGGCGGGAACGCCCGGTGTCTGAGCCCAGTGTCGAAAGCCCTGCAAGGGGGAGCAAAGCAGCGGTCCGTAGCATCACGCGAAGCCTGCGGCGCGGTTAGAGGCACGCCTCTCGGGGCGGGGACAGGGAGTGCCGAGCCCCCGAAATCAGGGCAAAGGCCATGGAAGCGAGCTTCGGCACCCTCGCGCGTCCCGAGCCCTATCGCCGGGCAGCGTCACCACCAGCCCCGCCATGCTTCCGACTCGGAAGCATGGCGGGGCATTTGTGGTGGGCTTGTTGCGGACAAGCGCAGCCCGTCAAGCCGTTGCGCGATGGGGCCGCTTTGAACTGGTGCGGGTCGGCCGACTGGTCATACGGTGCCGAACTCTCCAGCCTTAACGCTCGCTACGAAAGATGCGAACGAGCCTGCGGGGAAGTCCAGGACCGGACCAGTCGGGTTCTTTGAGTCACGTACGGGGACCACGCCGCGCGAGACGACGAAGTTGGCCGCGACCTCGATGCACTGACCGCCGTTCTCACTGTACGAAGACTTGAACCAGCGGGGGGATTCGGTCGTCACGGGGTGCCCTTTCGTAACCGTTCGATCATGGCGACAGATGCCGCCTGTGAAGCAGCTTCGGCCTGTAGCTGATGGTAGGCCGTCAGCATGGGGAGCACGAACGTGCTTTCTCGTTCGAGATGGCCACGTTGGGCAGACTCGGCGTACGACATGAGCGACCGATCAGGCATCGTAAGGACGGTCACAGGCAGACTGAGCGGGCGGCGAACCCCCATATCGAAAGGGGCAATCTGGACAACCGTGTTCGGCAGCTCGGCGAACTCGACGAGCCGTGCAAACTGGGCGTCCATGACCGTGCTGTCCCCGATCGGTCGTCTAAGGCAGCTTTCGTCAAGCACTGCGAAGACCAGCGGAAACGGTATCCGGATCAGTGATGCTTGGCGCTCCGCAACGAGCGCAATCCGTTCGTCCCCCTGCTCTGCGGTGATCGCTCCCCGCTTGACGGTGCCCGCTGTGAGCGCTGTTGCGTACTCCGGTGTCTGGAGCAGACCAGGGATAACGCCGACCTCGTACAGCCTGATCTCTGCTGCTTGCGCCTCATGCGCGACGTACTCCGGGAACCCTTCAAGCAGCGCGTTTGTGCGCACGGACCTGCCCTGGCGTTCGAGCTGGTCGCCCGTCCCAAACACCTTGTCAGCACTGTTCGCGAAGCGGGGAGTTGGGGACCGCCGACCAGTTTCGACGGCTGAAATATGCGTCCCCGAGTAGCCCATGCGGTCGGCTAAGTCCTCCTGCGTCCATCCGCGCTCATCTCTCAACGTGCGCAAACGCTCGCCGAACGCTGCTTCCGGCGAACTTTCGGGGTTCAGCTCTTTGCGGTTCAACAGTGATCACCCAACTCCCCGTTCAAGTGGTGCAAGTTGAAGACTTCTGAACTGTAGGACACGCTGAATCGCCCTGGTAGTGGAACCACTACGGAGAGGAGCGGCGGTGTCTGCGCAGAACGTTCCCACAGACGGGCAGGAACCCGCCCACGTTCCGGATCCCGGCACGCTCATGGTGGACAGCAGCCGTGACCGGGTTGGAGAGTTTCGCGGAGTCGCCGGCCCGTACTGGTCGCTCCGCCCGACGAACGGCGGGACGGAATGGGAAGCGGAGCCCGAGCACGTCCGCCCTGCAGACCCCATAGAGCGGCTGCAAGCCGAAATCGCGCGGTGCAACGCTCGAAGCCGGGGGGAGTTGTTGTGAGAGCACCGATCCGCTTACCCGTTCGGATCGTCCTCGCGGCGGGGGCCGCGGAAGTCCACTTGCGGCAGCGCTTCCCCCGGATCATGTGGGCGCTGACCCCGCACCGGCCCGAGCGTGACCAGCCGTTCGCCGAGCTGCAACGCATCGAATCGGACACCGCGTACCGCGCGCTGTTCCTCGCGAGGCTGGACGCTGCGATTGCTGAGCGGAGCGCGGAGCAAGCGGCCGAGCTGAACGCGTTCGTAGACGCTGTGGAAGCGGCAGCCGAGCAGCTTCGGAACCTGGTCCGCCCCGACAACGGCGAGCGTGCCGCATGACCGGGGTTACGTACGTCGCCGAAGTGTCCGGGGGCGACGCTGTGACGACCATCTATCTCGGCGGCTACATCGCTCCGTCCCGCCGGCTCGCTCTGCGTTGGCTCCGTGGTCAGGCTCTCCGGTGCGCGAACGCGCTGGACCCGGACCCGTACGCCGAGTGGATTCCGCCCCAAGCGCTTCAACCGGTCATGCACACCGAGCGGAACGCGCCCGCGGAACTGCGCTTCTGGGCCGACGACAACGAGCACCAGGACCACGCGTTCCAACAGCTCGCGACGGGTCTCCCATACGAGTTTCTGGCGCACGACGAGACGTGTTGGTACGCGCTCACCGCTCGTCCCGTGGGTGCCTCGCTTGGCTCGCCGAGTCTGAGTGTGCTCGCCCATGCCTAGCCCCCATAAGCCTCCGTCCTGGTTGCGTTCGCCGTGATTCCCCCACGGGCGACCAGGACGGGCCACGCCCGCGGGACTCCACTCCTGAGACTTCCGTCCCGCTTCCACATTGACTCGCTCTGTGGAAGCGGGGCGGGTTCAACCCCGGTCGGCTAACTGCGTGACAGTCGGCAGCCGACCGGTTCTGCAAGAGCACCACAAGACCAGCCAACGCAGGAGGAATGCAATATGAGCACCGCAACGGCTACGCCCGTCCCGTTCGGGGTCCGGCACCTGGTGTCACCAGCTCCGACGAACAACGAAGCGCCCGTCATCACGTACAGCGATGCGCTTCAACTGAACGTCTCTGCCGAGGGCAACCCGTGGCACGCGATCACGGCGGAGATGCCGGAGACGCAGACGGAGACCAGCAACGGTGACGGTTCGTCGCCGGGCTCCGACAGCGGAACCGACCTGTACTGACATGCGATACGTCCTCATCCTGACCGGCCGGGACGACCTCACGGCTGATGCAGTGGTTGGGGAGCTGGTGAAACGCGGTGAGTACGTCGCCAGGTATGACACTGCCGACTTTCCAACCGTTTCCCGTCTGGCCGTCTCCCTCACCGGGGACGGCTGGACGGGCACCCTCACCGGCTCCCGTGCGGTCCGCCTGGAAACCGTTAAGTCGGTGTGGTGGCGTCGCCCCAACGAATTTCGGACCCCCGACGACTGGCCCGGACACGCTCGCGCACTCGCGGTCTCGGAAGCACGTTCCGGGCTGCTCGGCGTGCTCGGCTCGCTGCCCGTCCGGTGGATCAACCACCCGAGCAAAGATGCCGCCGCGAACTACAAGCCCGTTCAACTCGCCGTGGCCGCGCGCTGCGGGCTGGACGTGCCCCGCTCCGTCATCACGTCCGACACCGACCACGCGCGGGAGTTCATCGGGGCCGAAACCGTGGTCTACAAGGGGCTCGGCGGTGGCGTGCTCGGTCCCGCCGTACAGCGTCAGTTCCTCCCCGTGGTGCTCGTCTCCGCGGACCAGGTGGACGACGGAGTGAGCGGAACCGCCCACCTGTTCCAAGAGCGCGTGGACAAGGCGTACGAAGTGCGCTTGACCGTGATCGGCGACCGCATGTTTCCTGTCGCCATCCACGCGGGCAGCGAAGCCGCGCAACTCGACTGGCGGACGGACTACCAGTCCCACACGTACGAGGCGGTGGACATGCCCCCGGAGGTTGAAAAGCGGGTCCGCCGGCTCATGGATGAACTCGGCTTGTTCTTCGGCGCGCTGGACTTTGCCGTCACGCCGGACGGACGTTGGGTGTTCTTCGAGGTGAACCCCAACGGGCAATGGCACTGGCTTGCTGTCAAGGCTGGTGTTCCCCTCGTTGAAGCCATGGCCGACGCTCTGCAAGGAGAAGCCGCATGACCGAAGCGTCCACATGGACCGAAGCCGCCAAAGCGCTTGCCGACAAGGTGACCGCCGACGCTCCCGCATGGCATGACGCCGTGAGCAACACCCCCCGTCACCGGTTGGTCCCGCGCTGGTGGCAGCGCATCCCCAACAGCCCGACGCAGGAATGGGGGTTGGTAGACCTTCCCGAGGAATCGCCCGAGCGGCTGCACGCCGCATACACCGACGAGACGCTCGTAACCCGTGTCGGTCCCACGCACGCCGATCACGCCACCCCCGGCGAGCACGGCAAGGGTGATCCAACGTCGTCGTCCACCCTGCCGGGACTCATCGTGTCCATGGCGCACCGGCTCAACGTCCAGCCAGGTCACAAGGTGCTGGACGTGGGTACGGGTTCCGGGTACTCCGCCGGTCTGTTCGCCCGCCGCTTCGGGGACGAGAACGTGACCAGCGTGGACGTGGACCCGTACCTAGTCGAGGCTGCCCGCGCACGGCTCGCCGAGTTCGGGCGCACGCCGCGCATGCAAGCGATCGACGCTACGCGGGAACTCCCTGAGGCGGAATACGACCGCATCATGGCGACCGTTTCCGTTCGCCCCGTCCCCGCATCGTGGCTTCGCGCGCTCCGTCCCGGCGGACGGCTCGTCACGACCATTGCCCACACGGCGCTGCTGATCACGGCAGACATGGGAACCGACGGCATCGCGCGGGGCAGCGTCCAACCCGACCCCGCCACGTTCATGGAGACCAGGCAGGAAGCGGACTACCCGGCGAAGCTGAACGACGTGTTCGTGTCCGCCCGAGAGCGGGAAGGCGAGGACGTACGGCCCACCGACGGAGCGATTCCCGACCTGTGGCAGGAATGGCCCCTTCGGTGGCTGTACGAGCTGGACACACCAGGTGTCGAGACCCGCGCCGCAACGTACCCGGACGACGGGCGACGTGTGGTCTGGCTGCTCGCCCCGGACGGGTCATGGGCACGCGCCGAAGACGGGACCACGCCCGTGGTCCACCAGGGCGGCCCGCGTCGACTTTGGGATGACCTGGAACGCGTCCGCCGCAAGTGGGAGGAGAACAACCGGTTCCCTCTGCACACGTTGCGGGCCGAACTCACCGCCGAGGGCAGTTCCCTGCTGTCCCCGGATGGGTCCTGGTCCTTCCTCATCTAAGGCCGGACGCGCGTGTCCCTCGGAGACCGATAAGCCCCGTTCGCTCGTCCGGCACCCGTGAGCCGGCGGGCTGGCGGTTCCCCCGACTGGACAAGGCAGAGTAGGAGCAGACGTGCCCCGAACGAGAGTGTTCGGACTCCCGCCCCGGTCCGCCCCGCGAGATCTCAGCCGGTCCGATCATGACGGGCCGATCTTTGAAGGGTGCCGCGCCCGATCCCCGCGCGGTGAGGGAAGCGAGCCCCGGCCGTGTGCTGCCCCCCGTGGCGTATGGGCGGGGCTCGCGTTACTGAGCGTTTCAACATGACGTGACGATGATCGGACTCGTTGCTGGATCCGCCCAAGGCCAACCGCGAAGGGCTCCAACCTGCCACAGATCGTGGGAGTGTGAGACCAGCTCAGTTGTGAGGCGTAGACGGGGGAGTGGGACGTGAGCACGGGGAGCGGGGAGGTACCCCGACGGAGTCGGATTCAGCTGAGTCGGGCGCACCGGATCCTCATTGGCGTGGTCGTGACCGGCGCTGTGATCATCGCCGGGATTGGCTTCGCGGGGTCGTACGCCGCCGTCCGTGAGCTCGCTTTCCAGAAGGGCTTCGGGAACTTCTCGTACGTGTTCCCGATCGGCATCGATGCGGGCATCTGCGTCCTGCTGGCTCTGGACCTGCTGCTGACCTGGATCCGCATCCCCTTCCCGCTGCTGCGCCAGACGGCCTGGCTGCTGACGACGGCGACGATCGCCTTCAACGGCGCGGCGGCCTGGCCGGACCCGCTCGGCGTGGGCATGCACGCTGTCATCCCCGTGCTCTTCGTCGTCGCCGTCGAAGCCGCCCGCCACGCCATCGGCCGGATCGCCGACATCACGGCCGACAAGCACATGGAGGGCGTCCGCCTCACCCGCTGGCTCCTCTCGCCGATCCCCACCTTCCTGCTCTGGCGCCGCATGAAACTGTGGGAACTCCGTTCCTACGAGCAGGTCATCAAGCTGGAACAGGAGCGCCTGGTCTACCAGACCACCCTCCACTCCCGCTTCGGTCGCGCGTGGCGGCGCAAGGCGCCCGTCGAGGCACTGATGCCGCTGCGGCTGGCCCGGTATGGTGTTCCGCTCGCCGAGACCGCGCCCGCGGGTCTCGCGGCCGCCGGTATCGATGAGCCGCCGATCCTGTTCGCTGCCGAGCGGGTCTCCGCTCCCGCCCAGCCTGAAGCCCCCGCGCTTGAAGCAACGCCGGATCAGGAGCCGGAGACAGCGGAGTTGGAGAGCGCGGAGCCGCGACCGGTGCAGGCTCCAGCCTCAGCACCTGAGCGGTCACGTGAGCGGCCGGAGGGATCCGTCGAGGAAGACTCCGAGCGATTCGCTGAGGCCTACCAGGCGTTCATCGCCCAGTTCCAGGTCGCACCGACTCCCGCACAGTGGGCCTTCTGGCTCCGCGACGCGTACGGCATCACCACCGGGGCCGGCGGTCCGCTCTCCGAGGAGCAGGTGCAGTCTCTGCTCCAGGTCCTCCAGGAGCGCTACGCCGTGCGCCCTGAGGAGCCCGTCGCCTCCGACGAACGGCAGTCGACTGGCCCGTCGGCCGACCAGTGGTTCGACTACTTCTACAGCGCCTGGCGCACCTACGAGCAGGAGCGCGGCGCCTATCCCGATGCTGCTGCCCTCGCGGCGTACGTCTATGAGCGGGACACGATCACAGGAGACGGCGGCCGGCCCATCACGGGCGACGACTTGATGGACTTCGTCACGAGCTTCCAGGAGCGCGAGTTCGGCACCACCGAACCGACTGCCGGGGAAGCCGCCGCCGATCCCGGCGAGCGGAGCGCTGACGAGGCCCTCACTCGGGAGGAGGATCCCGAGGCGGCACTCGCAGGCACGGGCGCACAGGCAGCCAAGGAGAAGCGCAGCCTTCGGGTGAACGCCGACATCGACGACCCGCTGCCAGGACCGGAGGGTTCAACGGGGGAGCGCGTCCCCCTCACTACGGTTGACCGGTACCACCTGGCGTGGATGGAGTACCAGACCGAGCACGGTGACGAACCGACGGCCGAGCAACTGTCCGCCTATCTCGCAGCGAAGGGTATGCACGGCCGCGGCGGGAAGCCGGTCAGCCCGGCCAACTTGCGCCGCTACTTCCTGCCGTCCCGCGTCTACAACGTCTGGGCCGAATACCGGATGCGCAACGAGGAACATGCGGCGGACGCCGTTGCGCACGAATGCGCAGCCCGCGGAATCACCGCCCAGTACAGCAAGCCCGTCACCACCGAGTACATCACCCAGAATTCCGCCGACTTCGAGCGACGCTGGCAGGCTCTCACCCGTCACCACGCCGACGCGCAGCAGTAGGCCGGCGGATGCCCACCGCTTGCGCATCCGGCATCCCTCAGCCCCATCAGTCTGCGCAATCAGTAGAAACCCCTGATCAGCGCTGCATTGCGCAGAGAGGGCGATCATTGAGCAGCCCTCTGCGCACCGTGCGCCAACACGCTGTTCAGCCCCACCCCGGAACCGATGAGGAGGACCCATGCGAGCACTGCGCATCGACCGGGACGCCACCGTCACGGACATCAACCTCCCTGAGCCTGATGCGCAATCGGCGATCCGCGAGCTCGTTGGATCCCCCGACGCGGTCGACCAGGGGGCGTACCACCGGCGGGCCGCTCCGGCACATCCACGGCAACGGTCGGCAAGTCGGGCTCCCGCAGAACCTGGCCGCATGGGCCCTTGCGAGTGCCTGGCGCGGCATGACCCCTGTACCCACTGGGCGGGCCCATCGTTGTCACCGGCCGCAGGCGACCGTGGGCGCGTGGCAACGCTCGAGGACAACCTGGTGCAGCACACGAAGGCAGTTGCGCAGACCGTCCGGACACGCTGACGGAGTGGCGTTCACGGCCTCCCGCCTCCAACGAGGCAGCCATCAGTGAACTGCTCGCGTACGCGTCCCGCGACGTCGCCTCCAGCCGATAGTGACGCGCTGCACATGGCGGGAAGCAGCGTCACCACTGCTCCGCCAGCCTGAGCACCAGGACCAGCACCGCTGACGTCAGCACGAACAGGACCCAGGCCGCGGCCCACGGCCGCCGTCCGTTCAGCAGGTGCCCGATGGCCCCGGTGATCTCGACGGCGGCGCCGATCAGCCCCAGGACGCCGATGACCGCCGCGGTGCAGTAAGCCCAGGCGTGCTCGCCGAGGTACCTCAGCAGCAGGAGGGCCGGCAGCAGGAGCACCGCCGGCCAGGTGTCGGCGCTGCCCGGAGTCCGGCGCTGTTCTGTCTGAGCTGCTGGAGATTCCACGGTGTCCCCCTGTGTCCGCGATCAAGGTTCGGCGCCCTGGAGGACGCCGGACCTTGATCGCGGGTTGCCCGCTGGCGTTGCTTCGCTTCGCAGGCGCGCTAGCAGAGGCGGCGCCTTTTCCGGAGCCATCCCCGCCAGTCCGTGGACCCCGGATAGCCTCACAGATGCGGGACGCAGACGCTACAAAACACGTGGCGCGGGCCATCATGGAGCAGACCGAGGCGAGTACGGACGTTCGTTACGTCGTGCCCCTCACTCTGCTGGTGCCGCCGGCGTCGGCCGGACCGGTCGTGGGGCGCCAAGCTCCAGGAGCTGGAGGAGCGATCCGCGCAGCACGAGAAGAACCTCCGGCCGCAGAACACCAGCGACTCCTACGCCGCCGACTGGAAGCAGTGGGACGAGCTCTGCGCGCTGCTTGAACTGCCCGTCACCGCCATCACACCCGGCTCGCTGACCGCGTTCGTCGAGTGGCTGTGGTGGCAGCCCGGTTGGAAGAAGGGCACCTACACCGCGCTCTAGACCGTTGACCGCCGCTGTCCGGCGTGGTTTGCGCCCCCGTTGGCTACAGGGCCTTGCGCACCGCCTCGCCCGAGCCGTTGAGGAGCTCGTTGATGAGCTGCTCGGTCTCGATCTCCAGTGAACAGTCCAGCGCCCGGTTGATCTGTTGGACGCGGGTGATGGCGGTGTGCAGCCCTTGACGGTTCCCGGCTGCATGCTCGATCCGGAGCCAGTCGCGATACAACAGCTCCGCCGTGTCGTCGACCTCGAGAGCGGTCGCGACGGCCTGGCGGGCCGCGGAGAGGTCGTGGTGCTGGCCGGCAGGGGTGCGGTAGGTGGCCACGGTGTGCGCGATGTCGATGATCCGCGTGATCATCTCCTGCTGGTAGGGCTCAGCCCAGGGAAGGGGTTTGCCGCCGAATGGCCGGCCACGGACCAGAGTGAGCGCCTTCTCCAGATCGGACAGGCCGGACGGGCCCAGTGGCAGTGCGCGTTCGACGAGGTGCAGTAAGCGGGTCCAGTCGCAGCGCACGCCGGGGGAGAGCCGGTAGGGGTCTTCGCCGGACTTGCGGCGTGGCACGTAGGGGTTGCCGGCGGGATCGCTGCCCAGGGAGCGGCGCAGGCCCTGCAGGCGGGCGTTGAGGGTACTGGGTGTCCAGGGGCTGATGGGATCCATGTCGGAGCAGACGACGTCGGCACTGCGCCCGGGCCGGAAGAACAACAAGGCGGCAAGCTGTGCCATCCGCGGGCCGTGGCCGGTGCTGTCCACGCCTGTCACCTCGACTGGGCCCAGGACCCGGATCTCCGGCGCGTGCGGGTCATGAGCCTCCTGCGCTTCGGCCGCCGTGCTGTCCGCGGCGGCATGTTCGTCGTCAGCGTCCCGGGCCTGCGGACCCTCTGCGGGCGGGCCCATCGGCGCGTCGGCGCTCGGATCGTGTTCCTCCTCGTCCCGGGGCGACGGTGCGGTGGTGGGCCGGAGACGCGGTGCGGAGGGATCGGTGGTGGCGGCGAGCAGGGCCGGAAAGACCTCGCCGCTTACGTCTGCTGCCGGCGTGGATGAGGGCCTCGTGGCCGCTTTGGGCGCCGGCGCGGCGGATTCCTCCGGCGTGGGCTGCTCGGGCTGCTGCACGCTGTCGGGCTCGTCCGGGACGTCCTGCCAGGGGCCCTCGGCCGGGTGCGCTGGCTGCGCGGACACCTTCAACGCGGTGGTGATCTGGAGGTAAGAGGCGTGCTCCAGGCGCTGCACCGTGATGTCGGTATTGGCGGAGTCGAGATGCTGCGGTGTGCTGGGCGAGGCATTGAGGATCTCGGCTTCCGGGAAGTGTGCGGCCGCCGTACTCGCCGGCGCGACCAGCGTGACGGGAACCGTCCCGGCCTTGTCGATGACGTCGGCGAACTCGCAGGCGGTGTCCGGGTCCAGAGACGACGCGCACAGCAGCAGGTAGGGCTGATGCTGGGTTTCGGGCATCTGGTGTGCCTCCAGCAGCCGTTCGCTCAAGTCGCGCAGCGCGTGCGTGGCGTGCCGCATGTGGGCGATCCGTGCGGTGGGCAGCAACTGCGGCAGGTCCTGGCCGAACCCCACCGTCACGACTTCGACTTCGCTTGCCCACGGGCTCATCCCGAGCTCGAGGGCGAGGGAGGTGCACATCTCGGTGATGTGGAGGGGGTTGCCGTCCAGCAGCACGGCGGGCACGCGGGCGAGGTTGAGCAGCAGCAGGTCGCCTTCCTCGGTGCTGCCGATCGTGACCAGCCCCGGATAGGGCGCCGGCACCTCGCGGGCGGTCTCCTCGTCCAAGAGGGCGGAGTCGGCGGCCAGGACCCACCATCCGCCCTTCCCGGAGACGAAGGGCGCCTGCGGCCCCTGGGCGAGGTCCTCGGGAAGTACCTCCACCGTGCGGGCACCGATCCGCGCAGCCCTCAATGGCGGCAGGTCCGCACCGTCTTCTTGTGGGGCCACCTGGTGGGCCAGGGTCCGCAGGGCCGCGTCCAGGCGGACTGCACCGTCCGGTTCGGCGGCCGCCGCCAACTGGGCCTCTGCCGGAGAGGTCTCCGCCGCGATGGCAATCTTCTCGCCCGGCTTGCGGCGGCGGCGCTGCAGCGTCCGGCGCAGCGCGAGAGCACCGGTGATGGCGGCGGCCAGCAGCGCGCCAGCGCCCAGAACGGTGCGCAGGTTCAGCGGGCTGCCGGGCGGAGCCGACGCCGGCGTCTCGGGCGGCGTGGCGGCGGGGGAGGAGGCGCTGGTGCTGGGCTGGGGCGTCGCGGGAGCCGTTGCGGACGGAGAGCCCTGGTGCTGCCCCGGCTGCTCGGCCGGTCGGCTGCTCGGTGTGCCGGGGACCCACGACTCGGGCGCGGGCGCTGTGGTGTTGCCCGGCGCGGGTGCCTGCTCATCCCCCGCGCCATCGCCCGGCTTGTGCTCGCCGTCTGGCTTCTGCGTGGCCGGGGGAGTGGTCTCGTGGTTGTCCGTCTCGTCGCCGTGGTCGCTGTCTTGCGGCGGCGCGTGCTGGTCGGGCTGGGCGCCGGGCACAGTGACCTGCTGTCCCGCGTAGACCACATCCGGGTCGGAGATGGTGGGCAGGCCGTCCGCCTGCGGCTTGCCCCGGCTGGCCTCGAACAGGCGCGGCCACTCGTCGCCGTCGCCGAGCTCCTTTTGAGCGATCTTCGACAGGTAGTCGCCCGAGTGGACCGTGACGACGTGCGCGCTCTCTTCGGCGGCAGCCGGGGCGCTGGCACCCAGCTGCGTACGGACGCCTCCCGGCGCGGGGGCGGTATCGGGCATCTCCAGCTGCCAGCCGGGCTGCAGAAAGCTGTTGGCCTTGAAGACCTGGCCGTCGGCCATCACGCGGCCCTCGTTCAGGCTCGCAATCTCCCGCCACCGTTCGCCGTCCCCCAACTCCCGTTCGGCGATGCCCCACAGGCTCTCCGCGGGCCGCGTCTCGCGCACCGTGTACGAAGTACCGGACGTCCTCGCGGAGGACGGGGATTGCTCGGCCTCGGCGGCCTGCGGGCCCTGGGCTTGGCCGGGGACGCGGGCTGCGGTGGTGGCCGCTGCGGCCTGGGCGTCGGAGGCCAGGGCCGAACTCGTGGGCAGCAGCACCAGGATGCTGCCGATGAGAAGGGCCGCGGCACGCTGCGAGGCACCCATCCCTCGCGGGGCGCGCCAGGTCCGGCCCCGCAGCTGGGCGATCAGCTCGCGTACCGCGCAGAAACTGAACTGCGCCCACCCGATCCAGCCCACCGCGACGAGCAGCAGCAAAAACGTCGCGCCCGTGTCCTGCCGGTCCAGCAGGTGCGTGAGGTCGTCGTGGGCGGAAGCCCAGATGACCGGAGTGACCCAGGCCAGCAGCAACGGCAGCCCCGCGACCGCGGCGGCCAGAACGAGCAGGCTCACCACGGCCTTGAGAACACGGGCCAGGGTGCGGCCCACCGTTGCGGCGGGGGAGTGGGTGGTGCGCATCAGTTTCCTTCGGGAGCGGTGACGCCATGCAGGAGGGTGGCCTTGCCCTGGCCGGTCACCGACAACGAGCCGATCCCGACCGCCGACAGGAACTTCGTGTCGTACGAGCCGGTGACGGTGACGGTGAGGGTCTTGCCGTCGCCGGACACGCTGACCGTGCCGGTGGCGCCGGCGGAGCGCAAGTACGCCTGGGCTGCGGCCTGGGCGTCCTGCGGATCCACGACGATCGCGTTGCCGCTGATGGCCTCGGCGGGGTCGATGGCCTGCCCGCCTGCCCGGGCGGCCTCGCCGGCGATGTAGTCGGCGCGCTCGGTGGCACGCATCTTGCCGCCGCCGTCCACGGCGACGCCGATGATGCCGATCAGCGCGATGACGCACACGGCGACGAACACGGTGACGCCGCCCCGGTCATCCCACCGTGCACGGCGCAGCCCCATCTGCCGGAAGAACATCAGTCACCTCGCTGCCTGTACTGATCCACCACCGAGGTCGCCGTCGACGTGAGCGTCCGCGCCCCGGGCACGCCCGGCAGCAGCAGGTCCGACAAGTTGACCGTGCAGGTCACGGTCACGGTCACCGTGCCGACCTGGCCCACCGGCACGCTCAGACCACCGGTGTTGACGCTGACGCTGGTCGACGCGCACGTGATGCCCTGGTCGTTCAGGGATTCGGCGGCCGCCGCGTGCGCGGCGCTCTGAGCGGCCCCCGCCGTGCGGTGAATGGAGGCCTCCCGTGCCGCGTCCTCGGCCGCAGAGTCGATCTTCGAGCCGGAGGTGACGATCCGGCCGCCAGCGATCGCCAGACACAGGAACATGATCAGCGACGGGACGATGATGGCCGCCTCGATCGCGGCACTGCCCTCATCGCTGCGAAGTCTGTGAGCCCATCGGGCCATGTATCGCACGTAGTTCACCCTCCCGGGACCGTCCAGCGCTCCACGGGACCGGACGCAGACTGCGTGACCTGCAGGCCTGACACCCCCGGGATCATCGACATGGCCGTTCCGGAGACCTGCACCCGCACACGCTGGCCGTCGCTGCTCACCACGACGCTGTAGCCGCGCAGGCTGTCACCCGCGGTGCGCCCCAGCACGTTCCGCGCCTGGGCCGCACCGTCGGCCGGGCTCGACTCGTAGGCACGGGCCGCGGTGAGACCCTCACGGGCAGCGGTCAGCGCGATCTGCCGTGCGTAGTACCACATGGAGGCCTGGATGACGGCCACCGTGGCAAGCAGCACGAACGGAAAGATGATCGCCATCTGGATGCTGGTGTCACCGCGGTCGTCGCGCCACCTTCGCCCCCGCCACCAGAACTTCAGCCGCCCCGGACGAGCCATCACAGCCCGGAGAGCCTGCCGTTGTACTTAACGATCACGATGGCGATGGTCCCGGCGATCAGCAGAGCGCCGGTGACGGCGGCGACCCAGATGATGACGGTCGTGATGCTGATGTCGCCGCGGTCCGGCCGACGCCGAACCTCCTCCAGTCTCTCCTGCCAACGCGTGGTCATCCAGTGCACCGCACGGTAGGTACGGGCTGCGGTGTGCTTCATGATCGGTACTCCTTGCTCCTTCAGCGGTTCAGCGAGTCGAGGTGGTCTTAGACGGTAAGCATGCGGATGACCGCAGGGAACGCCATCAGGAGCATGACCAAGACGGCGAGCAGGGCTCCCGGAGCGGTCATCTTCTCGCTGGCGGCATTGGCCTCCGCGGCCTGATCGGCCAGCAGTTCGGCGTTGAGCGCGGCGGTGCGGGCCCGCAGTGCCTTGTAGACGGCGGCGCCGTCGGTGGCCGAACCCCGCATGATGTCGGCGACGTCGTCCAGGACAGGCAGGTCGTACTCGGCGGAGAGCTCCGTGAGTGCTTGATAGGGCGGGATCTTCTCCAGCCGGGCCCGGCGCAGGGCGCCCTGCAGATAAAGGAAGGGCCAGCCGCGACCGACCTCGGCGGCCTTCTCCAGGGCCTCCGCGGGGCCGGCGTCGGCGGCCCGCTTGAGCGCGACCAGGTCCAGGTAGGCGGACAGGGCGTGCGTGAACTCTTCCCGCGCCCGCTTGGCCTGGTCCCGCACCGCGAGATCGGGCGTGATGAACAGCAGCCCCGCGATGAGGAGTCCGACGCCGGCGGGCACGTAGAACGGCAGGGAGACACCCGCGATGATCCACGGAATCGTCGCGATCACCGGGCAGAGCAGGCCGAGAGCGGCGAGCGCAGTCTTCTTGAGCATGAACTGGCCCGGACCCTGCCCGAGCAGCGCCAGGTTGATGGTGGGGATGCGGACACCGGGCAGGCGCTCGAGGCGGGCCAGCAGCCACCGGCCCCACCGCTCTTCGCGGTCCAGTTCCGGTTCGGGCATGGTCAAGGTGGCCGGGGCGCTGCGCGCGAGGGCCGGCCCCAACGCGGGCTGGGGGCGCAGGAGTTCCCGCACCAGCAGGGCGAGGCCAGCGCCGACCGTCCCGCCGGTCAGAACGACGGGGAGCAGGTTCACGAGGTCACTCCTTCCGTCTCACGGCCAGCGACCGGCACGTCAGAATCCGCCGAGGGCGCGGGCAGCCGGACTGTGCTGAACGGGTCGGTAATCATGAAGCGGGGGATACGGCGGAAGGAACCCAGCTGCCGCATCAAAGTCAGCACCCCGACGAACCCGGCCATCAGGAAGGCGAGCAGCAGCTGTCCCAGGAGCGTGGAGTACGGCTTCGTGTAGGACGGCACGAAGAAGCCGGCCACCACGACGCCCACGGTGATGATGGTCATCCACCGCACCGTGGTCCGCGGCTTCGCCCGGTCCGCCTCGATGGCGCGCTTCTTGGCGACCTCGTCGCGGACCGTGCCCGCCAGGTCCTCCAGCGCCTGAGCCAGGCCCGGACCGCGGTCGTTGACCGACAGGATCAGCGCGGCGACCACCTTGTCCGCGGTCACATCGTCCAGTTCATCGGCGAACGCGCGTAGCGCTGCTTCCGGTCGCCAGCCCAGGCGCAGACGGTCGGACAGGTTGATGATCTGCGGAGCAAGCTCGTCCGGCGCGCCCTTACGGCTGGTCATCATCGCCTGTTCGAGACCCATGCCCAGCCGGAGGAGGCCGGCCAGCCGCTGGGTCCACTCGCTGAGAGCCTCCAGCTGGCCGATGCGGTTCTGCGCCATCTGCCCCGGGGTGAGCAGCCAGGGCACGCCGATGAAGGCCGCGCCGAGCAGTGCACCGCCCACGAAGTTCCCCGAGACCAGCCACACCGTCACGAAGACCACGACGGCCGCGACCGTAAGGGTCCGCCGGCGCAGCCGAACGTCCTGGCCCAGGTCCTTCCCGGCGCCCCAAGACCGCCACCGCTGGAGCAGCGCCGCCCGGCGCGGCGCAGTGGTGCCCACGATCCCGGCCACGACACCGATCAGTCCGCCGATGACGGCCATGCCGCTGAGCAGTCCCCACAACAGGGTCATCGGCTCACGCCCACCTTCAGCGGCAGCGGGGCCTGCCAGGCCCCGTAGGGCTGCTGCAGCAGTGCCGAGTCGAAACCGACGCGGCGCAGGTCGTCGATGCAGCCCGGGTCCATCCGCGGTACTGCGCGCAGCTCGCCGAACTCCGTGCCGGGGGAGAAGACCTCGTTGGTGGCGGGGCGGCCGGACTCACCGATCCCGGTCAGCTCCAGGACGTGGCTGACATAGCGGTGGCGGCGGCCGCCGATCTGCGTCTCATCCGTCATGTCGATGTACACGATGAAGTCCAGGCCGTTGGCGGTCTGCCGGTAGGCGAGCTGCTCGGACAGGTTGTCCTGGGCCAGCGCGTACAGCTCGGCGATCCGGTCGAAGATGATGTCCGGGCGGCGGGCGTGGATGGTGCACAGGTTGCCGCCCGAGCCGTTCGTCAGCGCCTGCATCATGGCGACGACTTCGGGGCCGCGGACCTCGCCGACCACGATCCGCTCCAGCGACATGCGCAGCGCCGGGTGCATCAGGTCCAAGAGGGTGACCTCGCCGGCGCCGCGGCCGGTGACGTCCTTCTCTCCATTGGACTCGCGCCCGACCAGGGAGACGACTTGGCGGTGGTAGCCGTTGGCGTGGGCGAACAGCTCGTCCTCGGTCTGGATGGTGGCAAACCGTGTCTCGGGGTCGAACTCCTTGAGCATCGCCCGCAGCAAGGTGGTCTTCCCGGCCTTCTGCTTCCCCGCGATCATGATGTTCTTCTCCGCGCGCACGCACGCGCCGAGGAAATCGCGCAGGATCGGGTCGATCGTGCCCAGCCGGAGCAGGTCGTCCAGATCGGCGTGGGAGACCCGGTGCCGGCGGATGACGGCATAGGTCATCGGCCCGAGCCCGGTGATGGCCTGCAGGCGGGAACCGTCCTGCAGGGACAGAGCCAGGGTGGGGTTCGCCGTCGAGATGGTGCGCTCGTTGTGCCCGGACCCCCGCGCCAACTCCCGCAGCAGCTCCAGCAGTTCCTCTTCCGAGTCCGCGATCGGCCCGACCATGCGGCGTTCGCCGTCGCCGTAGTCGAGCCACACCTCGTCCGGCCCTTGGATGATGATGTCCTCGACCCGGTCATCGTCCAGGTACGGCTGCAACCGTCCGGCACGGAAGAGCAGGTCATAGACGGCACGCCGCAGTGCTTCGTCTTCCTGCGGCGCCATCGCCTGGGCATCCGACCACAGGGCGACCGCCTCATTGATCCAGTCCAGGCAGCGCTGCTCTTCGCTCGCCCGGTCCATATCAGGCGTCGTCTTCAGCAGCTCCTCGCGCTGCTTGGCCACCTGAGCCGCGATATGCCGGGCCACCTTGTAATCGACGGTGACCTGAGGCGACGCGGCGCCGAGGACATGCGTACTCGCCGCAGCACCGGCGGGGGCAGGTGCGCCGTTCGCCTGGCGGGGCCACGCCGGCTGGGGGCGGCCGGGCGCCGGAGCCGCCGTGGGATTGGGGTGCAGAGGCCTAGCGCGCACGGGTCACCTCCCCACCTGTGGCACGCACGCCGGCCGGATCGAGGCGGGCCCGCCGCACCGCGGCCCGCTGCACCATCAGCGTGCTGCCCGTACGGGCGGCCTTCATCAGCGGCGACTTGGTGAAACGACGGGGCTGCTCCGCGCCGTCCGACAGCACACGGGCGTCGTCCGGCGCGTACGGCAGGGTCGCCACCACCGGCACCTGCAGAACCCGCTGCACCGCGCCTGCCGGATACGGACCCTCGTTGATCATCAATACGCTGACGTCACCGACCCGCTCCTCCAGCGCGCGCACCCGGCCCTCGGCTGCCTGCAGGCAGCGCAGGGTGTTGCGCACCACCACGAACACGGCGTCGGCCTGCTCGGCCAGGACACCGGACGGGCCGAAGGCCCCCCGGCGCCCGAGGTCGATCAGGACGTCGTGGCCGTGCTCGGCCTCGATGCCGCGGAAGATGCTCCCCAGGGCCTTCCATACCGAGCCCATGCTTGCCGCCTGCGCAGGATCGGTGATGCCCGGCAGCAGCAACCGGTCATGCGGCGACTCCTTCTTCCCGTCCTCGCTGCTCAGGTCGATCAGCTGACGCCAGAAGGCGTCGCCGAGGTCGCCCTGTCGGGCGGCGACCGAGAGGTTCCGCAGCCCGTACCGGTCGCCGAGCGTGCCCTGCAACAGCCCGTGCAGTACAGCGCTGCCGTCCGGGTCGCACTCGGCCAGGATCATCCGCCGGCCCGGCTCCAGCGGCCAGGACAGCAGCAAGGCGAGAGCGCTCGTGGTCACGCCGGGCGCGCCACTGCAGCCTGCCAGTGCGATGACAGCCATCAGCTACCGTCCGCAGCGGCGAGGACCAGGCGCAGCGTGTTGGCCGACACCCATGCGGCAGCGGTGGAGCCGTCCTTCGCGGTGGTGGCGACGTCGACGACCACGATTCCGGTGCCGGGGGCTGCGCTCGAGGCCTTCACGACCCGTCCGTCGATGGTCTGCGGCGCGGCGTCGGACGTCTTGCCGGTGTCCGTCGCGCCCTGGGCCGGGACGTGCACCAGCTGCACCTTCTGGCCCGGCACCAGCGCGGTGGCCGGGATCTGCTTGGGCTCGAGGCCGATCGGCACCAACTGCTCGCCGGCCCTCACCAGCGAGTCCTTCGTCACCTGTGACGGGGCGAGGAGAGAGCCCGGCTTGAGCTCTACAGCGGCCCGCTTGCCCACCACCGAGTCCAGGTCGTCGCTGCGAACCGCCTTTACGGCAGGGTCCAGGGCTAGGGAGGCCTTGCCCAGGTCGTCTTCGGTGAGGACCTGGCCAACCTGGACGTCACGGACCACGGTCACCACCTCGGTACGGT
This sequence comes from Streptomyces sp. SLBN-118, assembly GCF_006715635.1. Classification (NCBI taxonomy): domain Bacteria; kingdom Bacillati; phylum Actinomycetota; class Actinomycetes; order Kitasatosporales; family Streptomycetaceae; genus Streptomyces; species Streptomyces sp. SLBN-118. Next base: position 25,231 of record NZ_VFNP01000001.1, on the reverse strand, counting down.
TGCCGACCTGCAGCAGCAGGACGGCAACACCGGCGCCTCCCGCGGCGATCAGCGCCAGCGACAGGGCAATGACACCCGGTCGGCGCCTGCGGGCCGACACCCGCGGGGGAGTGACGGGTCCAGCTACGCGTCCCTGTTGGGGGACTCCGTTCGAGCCTGCTGCGTCTACACGTTCTTGGGTCTCGCTCAACGTTCTGCCCTTCCGGCGGCGTTACCTGACGACCTGCAGCTCGCCGATCGCCACCTGCACGTTGGTCTGCCGGATCTCGGTGAGCTGGCCGGCCGCTCCGCCGCCCTGCCAGTCGATCGTCCACGTCGAGGTCGCGGTCACCTGGTGCTTGCCGTTCTTGGCACCGGCTGAGGTCTTGGAATACACGTGCCCGCAGGTCGGTGACTGGGCCATGCCCTCGGACGCCTGGTAGGGCGTGCCCGGGCCGTTGCACGTCACGGAGGCACCGTCGCCCATCTGCCACACGATCTTCGACACCTTCGCCTTCGCGGTGACGGTCACTCCGCCCGCGGAGGCCGTCGCGGTGTTGGGCCCGAAGGTCGTGGCGCTCTGGTTGACCCACATCCACGTCGGGACACCGACGGTGTACTTCCCCGCCGCCTTCGGGCTGGCTATGTCCGGGCCGAGCAGCGTCATCGAGTCGACCGCGCGCTGCGCCAGGTCCTGCGGATCCACCTGGGGCGCGGGCTGGCCCGGCGGTACGACGACGAAACCGTCCGGGTTGTTCTGACCACCGTCCGAACACTCGCGGAAGTACAGGTCGTTCGTCTTGGGGTCGGCGCCCTTCCAGGCCGGATGGTTGGCCGGCGGCTCCGGGTCCACCTTCACCAGCTTGCACTTCAGCTTGCTGTCGCTGCCGCCCTGCGAGCCGCCCGCCTGCCCATCACTCCCATCGGTCTCGTCGTCGACACCGGCGCCGACGCAGAACTTGATGACCTCGCACTTGCCCGCATCGACATCGGGGTCGTCGTCGGCGTGCGCGGTACCGGCTGAGGCCAGGACGAGGGCGCCGGTGAGTACGGCGAGGCGTCGGGTCAGCAGGCTTGATCTTGAGCGGTCAATTTTGTGACCATCCACGTCTTCCCCCACTTTTCCAGCGTTGCGGTGCTGACGTACCTGGTGAGTCGCTCCGATGGCAGCGGGACCTCCTTCTTCGAGGTCTTGTCGATCAGCATCCAGTTCGTTGTGTCGACGCAGTCCGCGACCGTGGCCTTGGGGATCGCAGCGTCGGTCACCTTGACGACCTTCGGATGGATGAGGGGCTTCCCGGTCGTCACCTGTCCGGCCCGCCGCATGGCTGACAAGTCCTTCTCGATGTCGGCCAGGGCCTGGAGAGTGGTGCTCTTCTTCAGGTCGGTGCCTGCGGAGGTTGCCTTCTTGTAGGCCTCGGTCTGCGCGTCCCATGAGCTGGTGTACGCCGCGATGACAGCAGCGTCCTCGGCGTCGGCGGTGGAACTGGGGGACGACGAACCGGCCGTTTGAGTAGGGCTCTTGGACGGTGACGCGTCCGCGTCGCCGTCGCTACAGCCGGCCATCGCCACCAGACTGCCTGCCAGAAGCAGGGCGGTTGCGTGCTTCCGGGTGCGAGCAGCGGCGATCCTGATCCGTGAAGAGCGCGGTTGTGTTGCGGTCACGTTGTCTCCCCGTACGACGCGGTGCGGTGCGACCGCTGCCCCGGCCCTCCGACATACGACGGCCCAGAACCGCGGCCTGGTCCAGCAGCGGTAATGCGTTTGCGTGACCGTAAGGCTACGCATATGCCAGTCAACTTCCCACCTCGATAATTGAGTTCACTCGTACAACTCGGGACGTATCCGGTCACTTTCGAAACTGGATGTCGATTTGTAGTCGTGTGTATTCGCTCGTCCCGCCAACACCCGATCAGACTTGCTCGTCGGGCCGCACGGACCCTGCGAGTCCGCTGTGCGCGAGAAAGAGATCTTGACCCGCCTGTTCCATTCGGTGGCGGGCCTCCGTGGGACTGGGTGCGACCGGACGTCGCACCCCGAAGCCGCAGAGAAGGAGCCCTCCCTCCGGTCAGGCGGAGGAGGTTGGCCATACCGTGATCACGTCTCCGTCGAGCGTGACGCGCCGGCCCGGGTACTGACCGCGCACCAGGTCCAGGTCGTCCAGGTCCAAGTCACCGAGCCCCTCGACCACACAGGCGCTTCCGACGTACGAGACGGCCCGCGTGCGGACGGGCCACACTCCTTCGACGCACTCTTCGGTGCTGCGAACTTCGTCAGTAGCTAGTGTCATCTGGCATCCCCTAAGTTCAGTGCACACAGGGCACTTTTGGCCTCGCGCCCCACAGTGCAGCAGTAAATTACTGGTTCGCGTACGCAAATCTCAAGTGTTCGCGGGAGCAGTTGCAAGGCTGCGACATTCGGCCGCGGCCTGATGCGGGTCACCGCTCGGTCCAGGGGGCGGAACTCGCCGGTCGCGGCACAGTTCGATCGGTCCTGCGGCTGGGCAAGCGGTCACTCGTACACCTCCTTCGACAGAGGTACCGGGGCGGCGCCGGCAGGGGAGTGCTCGGCGAGGAAGGCGGCGACGCGGCCGAACTGTTCGGCGGCGCGGTCGGTGAGTTGGTCAAGGGGGAGTGCTCTGGCGTTCGCGAGGGCGGCCTGCTCCAGCGCGGGGACCTGCCGAGGGCGGGCCTGAGGGGCGAAGACCGCGTCGAGATGAGGCCCGCGCAGCTGTACCGGTCCGACCCGGCGCCCGTGCACGTTCAGGGAGACGTAGTGCTCGAACCGCTCCATGGTGGCGACCCGGTCAGGGCTGGGGTTGTCGCCCCACTCCGCGGTGATCGGAGCGATCGCGGACTTCGACCCGGCGGTGGTGGCCAGCGTGGATGCGTTCTGTACCAGGGACAGCCGCACCGGCGTTGGAAGGCGGGCCAACAGCTGAGTCATGCCGTGGACCTGGCACTTGTACTTGCGGAAGTCCTCGAACATGCTCGCGAACGTCTCCGGTGCGGCACCGGTCAGTGTGATCAGCTCGTCGAAGTACGGGCGGAACGGCACCCGCTTGTCCTCCGGGGTATCGCGGCGCGAGCGCACAGCTCGCAGCAGATCGCGGGCGAGCAGCGCGGTCACCAGCCGGTCGGTGGGACCGTTGCCGCCCGGGCAGACCCACACGATCATCCGACTGTCCATCGCTGCGCGGATGTTGTAGACCCCGACCGGTTGGCCGAGGAATGCACGGGTGACCGGATTGGAGGCCAGCCGGGCGATCGGGTTGAGGACCACGGCGAACGCGTCGGGCGGCAGTGTCGGGAACACCACCTGCCACCAGGCGCGGGTTTCCTCGTTCAGGCGGCCCGCCACCGCGCCGAGCGCAGCCCGGCGGAACGTTGCATCGGAGAGCAGCGCCCGTACGTGGAAGATCGTGGACTGGTCCTCGGGACGGCCGGCCTGGCAGGCGGCCTCGTTGATGGCGACCAGGACGGCCAGCGCGGCGGTCAGGATGGTGATCGCGCGCGGCGCGCTCACGTCGTCCCAGCCCAGCACGGAAGCGTAGGCGTCGGTGATCGCCTCGACGACCTCGTGCGCCGCCGGGCCCTGGTGCATGCCGAGCGGATTCCACGCACTCACCCGCGGGGAGGGCCCGAGGCCGTTGAGGTCGATCAGCGCGATGCGCCCCATGAGGGTCTCGTGCGCGAGGAACGTGGTGGCGCGCGGCCAGGAGTCACGGTGCGGGTCGAGGAACAGCAACCCGCCACCGGCATGCGCCCAGCCGATCGCCTGCGCCAGCGCGCGTTCCGTCTTGCCGCCGCCGGCCTTGCCCACCCCAACTTCGAACAGCGTCTCCTCGGCGTAGGTGGCGACCAGGCGCTCCCGTCCGTCCGGGCCCCGGTAGATGCCCTGCAGCAGCAGCTCCGGCTCACCAAATTCGAAGGTCGGCAGGTCACCGGCGAGCACGGGCAAACGGCAGTGCGCAGTGGGTGGCTTGAGCAGGCCGGTCAGTTCCTCCAGCCGGACCCAGTTGGCGCGTGGTGGCTGGCAGTGCCCCAGATTCCATCGGCGCTCGAAACCGTGGCGCGTGGGCCAGTGGTCGGCTCCCACCCGCCACGGTCCCAGGCGCCATCCGCGCATGGCCCACCGTGAGCGGCCGCCGAACACGTCGAACGCGGCCTGGAGCTGGGCGAGCCGTGCCTGGGCGCGGCCCTCGGTGTTCGAGGCACACATCACGAGCAGCTGGACCCGGACGAGGTGGTCGTCGTCGGCGAGTTTGCCCAGCGCCTCGGCCGGCTCGACCCGGCGGGGCACTGGCGGCATGACCAGCCGCCGTCCGGCGCCCGAGCTGGGCTTGTCGCTGAGCAGCTGCTGCAGCTGCCAGCCCATCGAGTCCTCGATGCCGCTGGCGTCCTGCCGCAGCCAGCGGGCGGCCCGCTGGGCCTCCCGACGTTCGGACCGGCGCGCGGCTCCCATCAGCTGCAGGCGGCGCGCCCGCAGCGCCCATTTGGGGGCCCGCTGAATGTCGAGCCGGATCTCGGCGAGGTCGCCGAGCTCGGCGCGCAGGTCGGACACGGCGTCAACGAGCGGCTGGAGCGGGTCGGGGGTGAGGGGCACCTCCCGCAAGGGAGCGGTGGGCTTGCCGCGCAGGATGAACTCAGCCCGCACGGCGTGCCGGCGCGGCTCGTCGACGATCGGCCGGGCCTGATTGACGGTGACGTCCGGCCCGAACGGGGTGATGGACAACAGGCGTTGGCCGCCGGCCGGGCCTTCGATGCGGTAGCGCAGCGGGCTGGAGCCGTCCGCGCGCAGCCGGATCTGCACGGCTTTCGCCCTGCGGGGCGCCCACCAGGGCATGGCCGTGGACGCGCGGGCGAGCTGTACGCCGCGGCGGAAAATCTCCTCCAGGCTCGGGGCGAAGTGCCGGTTGGACACCAGCTCCAGGGCCATCCGCTCGACCGAGGCGCGTGCTGCGAGCCGGCGCACGACGATCTCGCCGACGCCCCAGGTCACCGCAATGGCCAGGGCGAGCAGGTACCAGTGGTCGTAGAGCCAGTCAGCGGCGTTGACCAGGCCGGTGAGCAGGCCGAGTACCTGGCTTGCCGCCGTGTCATCGGCCCGATCGGTTACGTACGGGGCTGCGGAGTCCACGTGGAGCCTCCTTCCTTCTTCGACGTCGTACGGGTGAAGTGCAGCTCGGTGATGCGGCCGTCGGTGTAGGTGCCGCCGCGGTCGGTGCCCGCCCACACCAGGTGCACCACCGCCCGGCCGACGCCGTCGCGGCGGGCGATGACGGCCTGGACGCGGAAGCGGGCGGTGGCGAACGCCGGGGCGACCGCCTTATCCCGGTCGACGAAGACTGTTGGCCACTTCGCGCGGCCGACCCCGGTGGTGTCCGCCCGCAGCAGCGCACGGCCGACGGCGCACAGCTGCCGCTCCTCGTCGGCGGCAAGGTCTGCGGGCCAGGCGGCCTCCAGGGCCTGTTGGATAGCCCGATCGCCTGCCACGCCCTCGCCGTGCGGCGGCAGCGCTGGAGCGATGGCCGACGTGGTCGGCGTAGCGGCCGTCGTGTCCGACGCGGGGGCGCGGCTTGCCGCACGGTGCCCGCTGGCGGGTGAGGCTGAGGCGCTGGCTTCGGACGCGGCCCCGGGCGGCAGGGTTGGGGAATCGGATGCGTTGGGCGGGTGTGGCAGGGCCAGCAGGACGACCCCGGCCACGGCCAGGACCAGGGTGGCGATCAGCAGCAGGCGGGGCGAGCGCGGCGAGGACGTCGTCATAGCAGCCGAGCCCCTCCCGCAAAACCGGACATCGCATTGACCGCGTCCAGCCGGACGACGGTGCCCGGGCGCGCGGCGTTGATCATCTGCCCGCTGCCGACGTAGATCCCGACGTGGTAGATCGTGGAATCGCGTCCGGGGGCGTAGGCGTAGAAGACGAGGTCACCTGGCCTGAGGGCGCTCTTTCCGAGGCTGGCGGGGATCCGCTGGCCCTCCCCGGCCTGCGCGGCCGCGGTGCGCGGCAGTTGGATACCGGCCTTGGCGTACGCATAAGTGGTCAGCCCCGAGCAGTCGAAGCCCTTGATGCTCGCGCCGCTCTTTCCGCTCGGTGAGCAGCAGATGCCGTACGACGTGCCTTTGGCGTTGCCGCCGCCCCACGAGTACGGCACCCCCCGCTGGGAGAGTGCGACCTCGATCACCGTGCGGACCTTCCCGGAGACGTTCTTCAGGTTCGGGTCCTTGGCGGCCGCCGTGTACTGGTCGATCCAGCCCAGCACGTTGGCGACGTACTCGCTGGAGTGGTTGTACTGCAGGATCGCGGCCTTGAGCTGGGCACGCTTGGTCAGGTCACGGCCGTTGCCGCACAGGTAGATCGCGGCGCCGAGCGCTGCGTCGTCGGCGTTGTGCGGGTCAGCGGTCTTGTCGCCCCCTGCGTCCTTCCCGGTGCCCTCCCAGGTGGAAGGCAGGAATTGGAAGGGGCCGACTGCGCGCTCCCCGTTCGCGGTGCCGTCCCAGCGGCCGTTGTCGGTGTCCGGGAAGACGGTGGTGTTGCCGCCGGCGCCGGAACCGTTGAGGAGTACCCCGTAGATGCGCGGGCGAATGTCTCCGTTGTCGGCGATGTTGCGGCCGACGGCGTGGTTGGACTCGACCTTGGCGATCCCGGCGAGGATCGGCCAGCGCATGCCCTGACACTTCGGCACATGCTTCCCGACCTGCTGGACTGCCTTCTGGTAGGCAGTCAGCATCCGCGGCGGGATGTCCGCGGCCGTGCCGCCCTCGGCAATCCCTCCGTCGCCCTGCGCACCCGTCTTCAGCGCGACATACGCGCTGATCGCGTTCCCCGCCGACGCGACACAGCACACGACGGCGAACAGCAACAGCACCACCACACACCCGCACCGCGCCATGCGGCGCCGGGCCGGCCTCACTCGTCCTCACCGTCTTCTGGCGGCCAGGAGTCCCATTCCCACTCTTCGCGCCGCCTCTCGGCGCGGGGCGCGGTCCGACGCATCAGTTCCTGGAACCTGGCGCGCGCCTCGTCACGGGTACTGCTGCTTGCGCCTCCGCCTCCGGGAAGTACCGGCCCGGACCTGGTCGGTGCCGGGCCTGCCGGACGCCGGGGCGCACCGCCGCCGAGCCGCGGCGGGGACGTCGGCGGGGCCGACGGCGTGGACGTGGGCGCGCTGGACCGCGGTGAGGAATGACTCGTGGGGCCCGTGGAACTGGAGGAATGTGGCGGAGGCTGAGGCGGCGCCGTCCGGGTCGGCAGGCGATGGCTGACGAAGGGGCCGGGCCCGCCGCTGTCGTCGGTGTTCTCCCGCAGGACACGGGACACATGACGCCCCGTCTCCCCCCAGGCCCGGCCGTCCTCGCGGATCGTGTTGCCCCATACCCGTACCTGCTGGCGGACGTCCTGGGAGTAGTCCGAGCCACCCGACCGGGCCCGGCGGACGTTCGCCGGCAGACCGACCGTCGATCCGTAGGCGGCCCGGCCCCCCCGGTTGAGAATGCGGTAACCGCGAAAGCGGACCAGGCGGTTGTGGGCGCGCGTCGACAGCAGGGTGCGGTCGGTGTTCTGGTCGTGCAGCACCTGGCCGGTGTTGCGGTCGACAACCTGGCCGTCGTCGTTGCGATACCGGTCGGGCGGGCCTCCGGGCCTGCGTGGCCCGCCACCGCCCGAACCGTTCGGCCCGTCATCCCGGGGGCCGCCCGTGGGCGGGTCGCCGTCGGCGGCCGGCTTGCGCCACTTGGCCAGCTCTTCCCTGTCCGGGCGCTTGCCGATCAGCAACCAGCCGGCTCCTTTCACACCCAGCCGAGCCCCCAGCCCGCCCACGGCTGCCGCCGCAGTGAGCGGGGCGAGACCTCGTCCGGCTTCGGCCGTGGCGTAGGCGAGCATCGCGCCGGTGTCGACGGGCATGCCGGCGCCGTCGACGAGGGAGGTGAGCGCGCCCATCAGGCGCTGGCGGGTGCCCAGCAGCCCGAACCTGCCACCTCCGCCGCCGGTGAAGGCGCGTAGTCCGCCTCCGTAGCCGCCCATCGCGGCAGGGGAGTTCATGGCGAGCGCGGCACCGAGCTCGGAGGTGTCGCCCGGCATGTGGGTGCCGCCGACCTTGGCGTAGCGCATCCGCATGGCCATGCGCCGCCCGAAGGAGGTGATCCCGGTCAGCAGTCGACGGTGTCCGGCCGCGCCGGCGATGGCCAGCACGTCGATCAGCAGGATTCGTTCCACCATCAGGTCGGGCCCGTTGGTGATGGTGGCGTCCACAGCGATGCCGAAGAACGGGACGAAGGCGCAGACTCCGACCAGCGTCAGGACCGCGATGCCCCACACCGACAACCACTTCCACACACTCTGGCGCGGTGGCCCGGGCAGCATGGCGGCGATGAAGGTGACACCGCCCGCCGCCGCGGCCGCCGCGCAGATGCCCTGGGTGCCGAGCATCACGATGGCGCTGGAGAGGAGCATGCCGCAGATGAACAGAGCGGCGATCAGCAGCAGCACGGCGCCGCCCACACGCCACCATGTGGGCGTCTTGGCGTACTCGGCGCACGCCTTGCCGACGGGGCCGGCGTCCTCGAGGTCGTTGAGGAAGGCGGCGAACTGCTGGTCTTCTTTGCTCAGGACGGCGCTTGTACCGCTCTCCAGCAACGCCTCGCCCGCCGTGAGCGGCGGCAGTTCGCCGGGGTGCTTGGGGTTTTCATCGCCGTTGTTGCAGTAGTCCCTGAGGGGCCCGCGCACGAGATCGCACTTATCGTCTTTCTTCTTCTCTTCTTCGTAGCCGCCCGTGATCCACTTCAGATGGACCGCGTAGGCCTTGCGGTCGGCCTCCTTGGCCGGGTCGAGGATGCGCCCGTACTGCAGCAGCATGTACGGCTTGACGATCAGCGCGTTGGTGACCGAGTCCTGGATCGGGCGGGCCACGTCCGTCGAGGAAACAGGGGCTTCAACTTCACGCTCCTGGCACTTGACCTCCTGCATGCCGGCCATGCCGTCGCAGGGGCCACGGCTGGCCAGCTTGCCGCCCCAGTCGTAGGAGTTGACACTCTGCTGGGCGACCTCGGCGGCCACCTGCTGGGACTGCCCCAGCGGGCCGTCCTGGGTGAGCAGGTAGTCGGGGCGGACGAACGCACTGGCGGCGAACGCCGCGATCAGCAGGGTCAGGAAGATTTCGCCCAGACCGCGGCCGACGCGGCCGCGCACGATCATGAACCCGGCGAACACGAACGCCCAGGCCAGCAACAGCCCCTTCAGCCCGAGCGTGTCGACGACCACGTTGTCGTAGGCGTCGGCGACCTTCTGCGCCGGACGGATCAGGATCTTCAGCAGCGGGAACCGGAAGGCGACCTCGATCGCCCACCCGGCCAGCCCGACCAGCAGCCGGATGAATGTGAAGAGGCCGGACAGGGCGAAGGCAAGGGACTGCGTCTTGAAGGCGACGATGGAGCCGCCCTCGGAGTTCAGCTCGTAGCCGTTGATCGGCACCCCCTCGGAGGAGGTGATGTTCAACGGTGCGAGGAGGTCACCGGTCTCGCTGTCGCTGCTCGCCGCATACACGACCTGGCTGTTCACCATGACGAACACGCCGGTGAGCAGCAGGACGAAACCGGCCGAGCGGAGGGTGCCGCGGTCTGGACGGAACATCTCAGCGCCGCCTTTGCCCAGCAGCGCCCCGGCGCCGCCACATCGCGAGGGCAGCCAGGCCCGCGCCGGCAGGCACCAGCCTCCAGGCTGCTCCGGTGGCGTCGGCGTGGTGGTCGGCGGAGGCGGAGTTCGTGGTGCCGGGCTTGCAGTACGCCTTAGCCGGCCCCACGATCAGGCCGCACGGATCCTCGTGCGCGGACGGCGAACTGGCAGCGAAGGCATGCCCGGTGCGCGGCCACCACGCTTCCGGCAGGCTCATCCCGACGGACAGGATGAGCACGCAGGCGGCAACAGCGATCACGGCGAGGATGCTTGCGGCCGCTTGGAGGCGCCCGGTGCGGTCCCAGGAAGAAGAGATCATCGGACGTGTTCCTTCGGGCGGGCATCGGAGGCCTCACCGACGAGCGGCTCAGTTCGGCGTCCCGGGGTGGTGGTGATGGACGACGTGATGCGCGTAATGCGGGGGATGACGGCCTTGACCCGGCCGGTGTTCTGCCGCGGGCAGGTCAGCAGGAACTCGCCCTCCCGGCCGCGTTGCCCGACGGGGGACAGGCCGGTGGTCACCAGCCGCAGCAGCTCCGGATCGCCTGGGTCGAGCCCCACGAACTCCAGGCCTCGGCGGGCGCGTTCACGGTCGGCGGTGCGGGCGAGTGCCCGGTAGGCCATCAGGCCGCGGTCGGGGCCGAGTTCCTCGGCGTCGTGGCTGGCTGCGAGCAGGCCGGCGCCGTGCTTGCGGCCGTCGTGGAGGATCTCGTGGACCAGGGCGGTGCCTTCGGCGGAGCTGGTCAGCCAGTACAGCTCGTCCAGGACCACCGCGGTGAACCGCTCCGGGTCCTCGAATGCCGTCTGCCGGGCGATCGCGGCGATCAGGTACAGCACCGCACGGCCGATCAGCGCCTCCAGCGGCTGCTGGTGGAGGATTTCGGGCTTGTCGAACGCGGCCTTCGGGGGCAGCTTCAGCCCGGTCGTGGTGATCACGATCATGTCGGATGTGCTGGAGGCGTCCAGCCGCACCGGCGGCAGCGTCGGGTCGAACACCATCCGGGCCAGGGAGTTGGTGGCCACAACACGGACGAGTCCGGCGAGGGTGGCGGCCGCGTCCTGCCGCTTGCCGGCCTCGCTCGTGGCCATCTCCTCGAGGACCTGAAGCACGCGGTGCATGGAAGGGGCATCGCTGGCGGCGGCCTGCTCGACGGCGTGGTGCAGGACCTCGCCGCTGGTGCTCATCGGGCCGATGCCGAGCTGGAGGGTGAGGTAGGACAGGGCGTAGTGGCGGCCCTCGGGTCCGTTGAACATGCGCAGCGGGTCGATCGACACCTCGGCCTTGGCGGCGTCGATGATCTGGACGCGGCCCTTCGCGGCCGTACGGGCAAAGGTCGCCCATTCGCGCACGGGGGTGCGGTCGATGCAGATCGCGCAGCCGCCGCGCGCCCACACCGCCTCCGCGATCAGCTTCTCCAGGACGCTCTTGCCTGCCCCCAGGTCCCCGACGATCCCCATTGACGCGGACGCATCCACCTTGGGGGCGTCCGCAACGTTGATCGTCACGGGGCGCGTCGTGCCGCAGTCCAGGTCGATACCGAGGAACATCCCGTTCGGGTCACCGACCTCCGAGGCGGTGAAGGCCCCGCCCAGCGCCCAGTCCTCGGAGACCTGATGCTGGGTGAACTCCCGCACCACTCCGGGCCGCACCGTGCCGGGCAGCCCCAGGGTGAACAGGGCCTCCTGCAGGCCGGCCGGGCGCACCGCCCGGTAGTCGGCCCCGCCGAGCAGCGCGGCCAACGCCCGGGCCCGCGCGTCGCAGACGGCTGCGGTCGGCCCCCACACCGTCAGCACAGTGACGGACTGGACCTCGACTTCGACCGAGGTGCGTGAGAGGCGGGCGTCCAGCTCGCCCAGGTCGCGGGCGGCATCGGTCAGCGAGGCCGGCATCCCGGTGGGCCGGGCCTCGTACTGGTCGGCCTGGTCGATCAGTTCGTTCTTCTTGCGCCGCACCTGGTCGCGAGCCTTCTCTGCGGGCACCAGGGCGAGGTCGACGGTGTAGTCGACGGGGAAGTCCAGGGTTTCCAGCTGGGCGAAGAGGTCGGCCGAGTCCTGGCTGACGGCGGGTGGGCATTCGGCCAGCGCCAACTGTGCCTGGTAGCCGGTGCCGGCGTCGGCTTCGACCTGCAGCCAACGCCGCCTGAGGGGGGAGGCGCTGTTCAGCCGCCACCAGGCCTTGCGCCCCGACCGCGTGATCTGGCCTGCGCTGTTGAGGTTCTCCACGTTGTCGAGTGCGGGGTTGATGCCGCCTTCCTGCAGGCGCACTTGTCCGAGGTCGGCGTAGCTGGGGGAGCGCAGTACGCCATCACGGACCTGTCCGCCGTACAGATCGCTTGCTTCGGCTTCGGCCAGCAGGGGTTCAGGCAGGCCTCGGTGGAGGGCGTGCTGGACGATCCACACGATTTCTGCCGGACGGGCCGGACGGAAGGCGGCGCCGCCGGCGAGCGCGGCCTCCACCCGGGCGGCCTGCTCGCGGTAGGCGCTCACCTCATGGCGCGTCACCGGCGCCGGGCGCATGCCCAGCATCGGGGACAGCTCCGCCCACATGGCCCCGAGCGACGCCGACACCTGAAGGCCGGCTGTCTCGGTCTGCAGCGGTACGGCCAGCCACAGCGTGCGGCGGTGCATCTCCTGGCCGTCCAGCAGATCCAGCGTGGCCTCGACGTTTTCCACCCACGGGTGCGGGCCGTCATCCGGTGCGGTGTCGGCCGGTTCGATGCCTTCGATCATGCGCAGGGCGACCTCGCCCGGATCGATCTGCGCACACAGCCCGATCAGTCGTGGCGCGCCGGACAGGGAGCGGATCAGGTGGGTGATCCTGGCGAGCTGTTCGTCGCGGACCGCGGCGGGCACGTACGTGCCCTGGACGGTTTCCTCGCGGCGGCCGCGGGCGTCCGGGCCGGGGTGCAGTCGGTAGAGGGCCCACACGCTGCCGTGCGTCGACCAGAGAAGGTGTCCGGCGATGTGCCGGATCGGGATCCTCACCGGACACCACCGCCCCGCTCGGCGAGTGCGAGCAGCTGCTGCATGCCCGACACCGGCTGTACCGGCGCCGCGGGAGCAGCCGTCTGGGTGCGATGGCGGGCGGAGGAGGGAACTGGGGCGGGACTTTGGCGCGGTGTCCGGTCGGCAGGCCGCCGAGCCGCATGGGCCGGTGTGGCCGCCGTGGTGGGGGTGAGTGCGTCCTCGATCGTGAAGCCGCCGAGCAGCGGGCGGGGAGCACGGTCGCGGGCGGCTCGCCCGCCGATCCGGCCTCCTCGGGGCTGCCAGCCCAACAGCACCCAGCCCAGCGCCGCCTGCATCGGTGCGCGGCCCCGGATCTTCGGGCGGCGCACCGCCCAGATCGCCAGCAGCCAGGCCGCGATCGGTACGGGCCCCATCCACGACCACCAGCTGATGGTCTTGACCAGAAGGAAGCCGCCGCCGACGGCGACCGCGATCTGCGCAGGGGTGTACGGCCCGAGCGGGATCTTCCAGTCCGCCACCTTCCCCAGCACCCAGGGATGGCGGCGGGCCGAGGTGTAGAAACGTCCTACCCGTCCGGCGGCGGCCGCGCTCACAGCCGGCCTTCCGCACCTGCGGAGTGCTCCCGCATGACGGGATCGGGACCACGGACGATGCCGGGGACGGCGGGCGCGCCCTTGGCCGGGTTCTTGACCTCGTCCTTGAACATGTTCGCCAGGTCTTCGCGGGAGTTGTACAACCCCAGCGCGATGATCATCAGCAGCAAGGCGCCGATCCCGGCCTTGAGGCTGAACTTCTGGATCATGATGATGACGACCAGGCAGACCAGACCGGCCTGCAGACCCTTGGTCGCCCAGTCCTTGAACATGTTGATCCACGAGTCGCCGAGGTCGTCGAGCTGCCCGGCGAGCATCAGGCTGTGCACCGTGTTCACCGGGCACCCCCCGCCTGGGCGGTTCCGGACTCCAGCGCCGCGACTTCCCACCGGCCGGAGCGGGCCTTCAACGCGACCTCGTACGCCAGCGGCCACCGCCCGCCCTCGTCCCGGGCTTCCACCTGAACGAGGATGCGGACCTCGGTGCCGTCGGCCGGCACCTGCTCGGCGGCCGCCGCCTCCTCGACAGCGAGTACCTGCTGCACCGCGACCGTCGTGTACGGGGCGGGGGAGACGGCCGACACCTTGACGCCGGGCGCGAGGTAGCGACTGACCTCCCCGGCACCAGTCAGGTACGCGGCAAGGAACTCCCCGACGGCGGAGGACAGATCACCCTCCGGGACGCTCACGCCATACGGCGGCGTCGGCGCCGCGGCCCTGGCCGGGCCGGCGACCACGCCGGGCGCACCGGTCACCGTGAACGAGGCGCCTGCGCGGTCCGCGGCCACCGGTACGGCGTAGTACCGCACCGATCCGTCGGCGTACTGCGCGGCCACCGTCACCGACCAGGTGCCGCCCTCGCGCTGCGCACTGCGCACCGTGGTCACGGACTGAGGCTTCGACTGCGCATCCGTGGCTGGGTCGGGCAGTTCGACGTCCGGCGCCATCGACTGCGCAAGCCGCGCCTGCGCACTGGTGGCGTCGTCCGCGCTGCTGCGCAGCCACGCGCTGACGAACAGCTGCGCATAGCCGCCCGGGTCGGCGGCGTGCGCCGTGGTGCGCACGGCGGTGGGCTTGGCGGCGGCGGCCGTCTCGACCGTGGTCGGGGTGGAGGTGATGGCGGCGGCCAGGGCGACGGGTCCGGCTGCGATGACGGTCCAGACCGCCAGGCGTGAAAGGCGTACGCGGCGCCGCATCGCCTCCAGCCGGGCGCCCGCGACCATCGGAGCAGCGGTCTCGTTGCCTGAGGCCTGCTTGCCAGGAGACATGGTCAAACTCCCAGGTCAGAGTGTGTGATTGCTGACCTTGAGAAAACCCGGCGACCCCGACCTGACCACCGACCACGAGACCCCGACCACGGTCACGATGGGGATACGAAGCTCATGGTCGGGGTCATGGTCGGCCCGACCACGGGCCCGACCACGGGTTGGCCGTCGGTCGGTGGGAGCTCAACCTGTCGGCCACCAGTCCCCGGCCGGCGAGCGCGGTGACGCTCACATGCCATACCGCGGCTGGCCCCGTACGCCGTTGCGCAGACGGACGTTGCCCGGCTGCGGCAGGCGCCTGCGCATTGCGGCACCCGGCTTTGAGCATCAGGACATCGGGCGCCGTGGGCGGGAGTGCGCATCCGCTCTCCGCAACCTGACTGCGCACGAACCTAGATCGGTTGCGCAGATCGATTGCGCACCGCCCGGCCGGGGCTGCGCATTCGGCCTGCGCAACCACATGTGCGCCGGTGCTGGGGACGCGTGGCCCGACCGTGACCCCGACCACGGCAGCTAGAGGGCTGTGTTGCCGGATCGTGACCGATGGTCGGGGCTGGTGGCCGTCAGCCTGGTCGGGGTCGGCGGGTGAGCTGAGGGCATGGAACTCGCGTACGCCTCCGCACCCGTGCCCACCGGCCGCCCCACCCCGGTGGGCACGGTGCACTTCCGTGGCCACTACGCACGGCCTGCGCCAGGGGCAGGGCGATGAGCGGCTTCGGGGCCGGGGTCCGCCGTGGGGTGATGGCGGCTGATCAGTTCACGCAGATCGCCAACGGGTTGTTCCGTGACAGCCGGATCTCGTACAGGGCGAAGGGGCTCTTCGGTTACATCAGCACGCACCGAAACGGCTGGCTGGTGACCATCGCCGCGCTCGTCGCCCTGGGCCCCGACGGACGGGATGCAGTGCGGGCGGGGCTGAACGAGCTGGAGAAGTGCGGCTATCTGGTCCGCGATCGCCTGCGCCGCCCGAACGGCACCCTCGGAGAGATCGCTTACAGCATCACCGACTGCCCCGCCGCCTCGGAGGTCCCGCTGATCGCCCCGGCATCGGCACCCGCCTTCCAGGAGCCGGGCAGCGACGCAGGTTTCGGCGCGGGGATCCGCCGGGGGGTGATGGCGGGAGATCAGTTCACGCAGATCGCCAACGGGTTGTTCCGCGACAGCCGGATCTCCTTCAAGGCGAAAGGGCTCTTCGGCTACATCAGCACCCACCGGGACGGCTGGCAGGTAACCGTCGCCAACCTGGCCCGACACGGCCGCGAACGCGTAGACGCGGTGACCACCGGCCTGGAGGAACTGCAGAAGCACGGATTCCTGCTGCGCGAACGCGACCGCAACGCCGACGGCACCCTCGGGCAGGCGCTGTACTTCATCACCGACCTGCCTGCCCTGCAAAACCCCAGCTCACAACCAGAGTCGGGTAATCCAGGATTGGCTGAGCCAGGGTTGGCCGATCCCGGCACTAAGAACACCATCAGTAAGAAAACCAACAAGCAGAAGACCCACCCCCTCCGTCCGTGCGACCGCGGCGACGCCGCGCGCACCAACGGAAGGACGGGCCCCTCGGACGCGACAGCGTCCCTGGCACCGCCGCCTCCGGCAGACGAGATGCATCCGGGAATCCGGCTGCTGCTGGAGATCGGGGCGAGCCGTCCTGAACTGCTGCTGACCGGGAAAGCGCTGACCGATCAGGGCCGCGTGGCGACCGTGATGATGGACGCCGGCTGGAGCCCCGCGCAGCTGCGCCACGTCATCACCGACCGCCCCCTGCCGACCCCGGTGCGTACCTCGGCCGGTGCGATCATCGCCGCCCGGCTCCGCGCCGCCCAGGCCTACCCGCCGCCCGCCATCGCAGCGGACCACCACGACGCGCCCCCGTGGGACGAGCCGTTCACGCCGGCGACAACCGAACGCTCATCGACAGCGTCCGCCGCCCGCACCGCGACCGAGGCCCTGACCTATCGGGCCCTCGTCGAATGCGCCGGCTGCGGCGTTCCCGGAACCGCCCCCGGCGAAGACCTCTGCCCGGCCTGCCTGCGCTGGCCGCTGTGCCAGACGTGCCCTGGCCCCACACCGCGGCGCGCCCACCCCGACGGTGACGGCAGCTGCACCACCTGCCATGCAGCGCTGACCCGCGAGAGCGAAGGAAGCAGATCATGACGGACACCCTGCACACTCCACCGCCTGCCGCCACGGCCCCCTTGCGGCCCTTCGCCCACGACCCCATTCGGTGGGAGGCGGAGCGAGACCGCGCTCTGCACACCGGGAATCTCCCGTACGACGACGCCGGAGCCTCCACCACGGCTGGCGAGCCCTGCCTGGTCCACGAACGCACCGGATGGGGATGGCTCGCCTGGACAGTTCCCGCCGATGGCAGCCTGCCCGAACTGCCCTATCGCATCGGTGTTCTCCCGCCCGCCGCGACGCATGCGGACAGTCTGGCGGTGCGCTGGCTCACCCGGCGGCCCGCCCGGCGCATCGGCCTGGCGGCCTCGATCCCCGGGTCGCTGCGCTACGCCGCGGCCCTGCTGGCTCTCGTCGGCTGCGCCGCGGCCCTGTACGCGATCGTCCACGGTGTTCCCGTCGGAATCGCCCTGCCCCTGGCGCTGCTGGCCCCGCTGCTCGCCGAGGATCTGCCCGACCGGCTCGACGTCCGCGCCCAACAGCATGTCCGGATCCTCCGAGACCCGTCCGCTGCCCGGTACTTGCACGCCTGGCCGCCGCGCACACCTACGTCCTCCATGCTGCCGACGGCCGTGACGGCTATGAACCGCGTGCCCTGGGGCTGACCTTCGACGACTGCTGCGTCACCTGCCCCGCTTCAGGCGAGGGCAGGGCGCGGCACCGGCAGGCGAACCGGTGCCGCGCCGGGTGGGCGGGCGGGCTGCACCAAGAACGAGCACCGGATCGACCACCGCATCCCCGGTCGTGGTGCCCAGCGCGTGGCGCTACGCCGGGGAGTGACCCTGCTCAACTCTGACCCACCGACGACCAGATGTCAGTGCCTCTTGGCACTATTGCGATCATGAGTCACAACATTGCGTACTCCACCGCCGACAAGGCCGACGTCCTGGCCTACCTGGGCAGTAACGGCAACCTCTCGGGGGACCAGCGGCGCCGCCTCGACGGCATGCGCAAGGACGCCCGGGCCCTTCAGGATGATCTCGACCGCCAGGGCGTCGACTGGGGCCTGTCCATCCCTGACGCTCTCGATCACCTCATCGCCGGGCGCACCGATTCGGACGCGGAGTGTGCGGGCAACGCGTACAACTCCGCTTTGCAGCACATCATCGATCACAACGCTTCCGACCCCTCCCAGCTGGGCACCTACTCCAAGCCCTCGACGTTCTTTGGCCTGGTGGACGATGAGATGCGCCGCCTCGGCGTGCCGGCCGACCTCCTGCCCCACGGCTACTTCTACGGCGGGCTGCCCGACGACTTCCCCTACGTCCCGTACTCGATAGACGGCTACCCGGCTATTGGCCACCTGCCGCTGGCCAAGACAAAGCCCGCCGCCGACGCCTACCGCGCCGTCCTGGATCGGATGGACCCGGACTTTCGGTACGACGTCCAGGAGCTCATCGACAAGCTCGACTTCGAGCACAATGAGTGGGAGTACGCCACGAAGAACGTCGACTGGTACACCCAAGACACCCTCTTCTTCAAGCTGACGTGACCGACCATGGGAGGGCCGTCGGGCCAGTCCCGGCGGCCCTCTTGACATATATGGTCGCCAACTTGGGGTACCGACTTCCTTGTCGCATCAGGCTTGTCTCTGCGCTCGCCCGTGCCTTGAAGGGGCTGACCGGTCGATCGCTGGTGCGGGCGTGGACCGCGAGTTCCTCACCAGTCGTGGACGATTCGGAGTTATGGCTGACATCTATGAGCTCTCGATCGTCCTGAACCTCGGGGAAGATCTGTCCAACGAGGAGGTCGCAGAGCTTCGGTGGCATCTCGGGCTGGGCCCCAAGCCGGAGATTCTCCACATCGTGCCCGAGTTTCCGGTCGTGGTGGAGGACGACCGCGGCGAACTCGTCACAGAGGACGATCCTGTGCCTCTGCTAGGCCGACACGGCCAGGCCTGGAGAGTGGACGAGCACTCGTCTCAGTGCTGCTGCGTCCGGAGGACGCCGGTTACGGGTCGTGGGCTCTGGCCGTTCGGCAGGAGATCCACCCCGACGAATTCGACCGCACTGGTGAACTGCTCAGCTGGCTGGCTACCAAAGTCGATGACCGGCACCGTCCCTCCACCGCTACGGTCCAGCTGGGCTGGACCAGGTTCTGCGAGTCGGACCGGTTCGAGCCCTTGGTGGTTCGAGACGGCGAGGTCGTGTGGCCGTAGTCCTGGCGTCGCCCCAGCCTGAACAGCGGACTGGGAAAGGATCACGGGAAACGATCACTGCAGACTTTCGTCACCCGGAGCAGCGCATTTCGTCGGTAGCCCCGGATGAGGATGGGGTACGTCTGCCGCGGCTGCTCTTCAAGGACGTGGTGGTGCGAGGGGCGGTGCAGGGAATCGCCGTCGTCGTCCTGCTCTTCGTGGGAATGGCGTTGTGCATCTCTAGGAACAGCAGATGTGGATGGGGTTGGGAGGCGGTTGGTGGCCTCTCGTCGCCTGATTGTCGATGAGAAATGACGGCACAATCTGCGCGGGAGGCAGGCTTGTGGTCCTGAAAGAAGTACGCGCGTGTCAATTGAGACGGAAGCGGCCGACGCCCGAGCCATGCACGAGGTCAAGGTCTGTCAGTTCTGCGATGCGCCCACGACCTGGAGTGAACTCCGGGGCAACCCGCCTGGTCGTGGGCCGCCCGCCGGTGGCACTATCTGTGGGATGCCCCCTTCCATTCAGGTCGGCCCGTACACCGTCATCGCGCTCGCCGACGGCGCGGGCCCCTTCTTCTCCCCCAGGTCGGAGGCGTTCCCCGGCGCCACCACCGAGCAGTGGGCGGCGGCCGACCAGCTCGATCCCGGCGCGCTCGACGCCGACGGGCGCTGGCGGCTCCAGTTCCGCGCGTTCGCGATCCGCAGCGACCAGGGCGTGACGCTGGTCGACGCGGGGATCGGCCCGGCCGACAGCCCGGCGGCCTCGTGGGCGCCCGTGCCCGGGGCGCTCCCGGCTTCGCTGGCCGCCGCGGGTATCGAACCATCCGAAGTAGACACCGTGGTGCTCACGCACCTCCACACCGACCACGTGGGCTGGGCCGTCGTCGGCGGCGAGCAGACGCGGCCGTTCTTCCCGAACGCCGAATACCTGTTGCAGCAGGCCGAACTCGACGTGATCGAGGAGGTCAACCCGCAGCTGCGGTCCACTGTGATCGACCCGCTCCGCAAGACCGATCAGCTACGGCTGCTCGACGGCGACACCCCGCTGCGCAGCGGCGAGCGCGTGTTCGCCACGCCCGGGCACACGCCCGGGCACCAGAGCGTGCTCGTCGCGTCCGGGCGCGAACTGGTCGCCGTCACCGGTGACCTGCTCGTGCACGCGATCCAGCTGCTCCACCCCGAACTCGCCTACGCTCACGAGATGGACCCTGAGCGGGCAAGGGCCTCAAGGGAACAGGTGCTCCACAGCCGGGCCGCCAGCACCCTCTACCTTGCGACCCCGCACCTGACCGAGCCGTTCATCGCCCGCTGACCCACCCGGCGGGGCCGGTCATTCCGCGAGCGCGCGCAGCCGCTCGGCCGTCTAGTGCCGGATCAGGCAACCATGCCGCCGCGATGGTCACGCCGGATCGCCGCGTACAGCTCGACCTTCGACATCTGCGGCATGACCAGCACCTTTCACAAAGAGCATCCGATGCTGCCCCGGCAAGAGCTGCCATGCCTCCCAAACTCATCGACATCACCCGACCGTGGTTTTGGGCGCCTCCCAAACCCATCGACAAGTGACGTCACTACTGCTCGATAAAGCCATGGGAATGTTCACCATGACCGCGAAACGTTCCTTGCCGTGGTGGCAGGATTCTCCGCGGTGCTCGCGGGACCGGGACCGGGATCGTGTTCGGGGGCCTCTTTTGGACGGCCTACGGGGGTGACATCAGGCGGTGGCGTGACGTGCGTACGATCACCGGCCAGACAGGTTGCGTCATGATCAAGGCCCCCGTTCTCGTACGGGCCGGTGTCCTCGCCCTGGTGCTCTTCCCCGGCGCCCTCGGGCTCTACCACCTGGTCGACAACTCCGCATACGACAGCTGGCTGTACGGGAGTTAAGCCGGGACGGACGCGGGACGCCCCAGGCGATGGCCCGGGGCGTCGTGAACGCCTGCCGCTTCAGGACACCAGTCCTGGGGCGGCAGGCTGGTCACCCCCGATCGCTCGCGCAGGGGACTCACAACTCGGTCCACGGGCGAGGCTTGCCGCCGGCCAGAGGCACCCACACGGCCTGGGCGGGACCGTGTTGCTCGATGTCTTCCAGCACGGCGGCTCCGAGCCGGACTTCGCGGGCAAGGGCCGTTACGAGTGGGTGCTGGGCAACCATCGCCTGCAGATCGCTGATCCGATTGTCCAGTCTGGCCCGGGAGGCGCCGGTGAGCACGAAGAGCACGCGGGGAAAGACCGGATACCAGCGGAGCCAGGCAGGGCCTGTGGCGGCCGGCCTGCGGCGGCCGACGGGCTGGGCTTCGTACTGGAACAGACGGGCGTACTCGATCAACTTCACGGCCAGCCGCTCGCTGCTCATGGTGGTGCGATCGACTTCCACGAACGCGCGCAGCTTTCGCCGGTGTTCGCTTTCGACGGCGGTGTAGTACATGACAGCGTCGGCCACAATCCGGTCGCCTTCGCCGATGGAGTGAGATACCTCAGGGGTCCAGTCCCAGGGGCCGTGCTCGTGCCCGAGCCGGCGGGCGTCCGCGGCAAAGGCCAGATGGGCGCGCACGACGGCGAGCGTGTGCGGGGTCTTCAGCGACGCTGCCGTATCCGAGGTGATGGGGTAGGGCGGCCGCCCCCGCAGGACAGGCAGATCCCGGGTCAGGCGCGAGCCTTCCTGCGTGAGGTACCAGGCGTGGGTACGTGAGCGGTTGGCGTCCGGTAGCACCGTGCAGTCGACGAAGCCGTCGGAGCGCAGCTTGTTCAGGACGCGGGACAGCAGCTGCCGTGTGCCGTCCGGCCGCAGCATCCGGCGCAGCTGGCTGGTGGTGGCGATGCGGTGCTGGCCGAGCGCGGCCAGCACCTGGTGACTCAGGGGTTCAGCGGGGCTGGGAGCCAAGCTCGTGGCCGGAGTGCTGGTCATGCGAAATCCTTTCGACGCACGCCTGCGGCCTGGGCGCTGAGCACTGGGCGGCTCCACGCACAAGAACACGGGTCCCTCGACGTGCCGGTCACGCGATGCCGAGGCGTCGCATCGCGAGGGCGTCGTCGAGGTGGGCATCGGTCACGCTGCCGAGGTGGTCAGCCAACCGGTGATTGCCGCGAGCGGCTTCCTCGACCTGGGCCGCGCGGGCCGCAGCCGCGTCCTTCAGAGCAGTTCTCGCGAGATCGGCACCGGTGGCGGTCGGGCTGCTCGTACCGCACGCTTCGCACGACGCGCGGTCGATGTTGGGGACGCCGCAGCCGTCGCACGTCCAAGCGCTGCTCATGGGGGTCTTCCTTCCGCGGGCCGTGGCGGTCTCCGTCAGAACCTTCGGTTGCTGATGAGGAAACCCGTGGTCCCCGACCAGATCCCCGACCACGAAGCCCCGACCATGTTCACGAACTCGAAACAACCTCGTGGTCTGCACCGTGGTCGGCATCCATGCCCCCGACCACGAGGCTGCGAGGGCGGCACCTAGAAGTTCGGCGATGGCCGGTCCGCAGCAGCATCTGCTGCTGCGGGGCGCGGTGGCGAGCCACGCCATGCCGGCCATCGTGCGACAGTCGGCCCGCAAGGGACCAACGCCCGTAACCGGCTGCCGCGTTCATGGGACGGTGGGCGGATGTGCGCTCACCGCCGGGTTCTACTTCCTGGACCGCTGGGCGGCCTGCTCGAGGATGTGTCGGCGCGTCCACCGTCGGCGCCCGTTCTGGCGCCCAGCATTCTCGGCGAGCGCGTCCGGCGTTTTCAGCAGCGGCAGGTTGCCCTGGGACAGGCTGCTGGAGAAGGAGCCGACGCTCTTGTACCCCAGCAAGGCGGCCGCCTGCGTCGCTCCCAGAAGTTCGTCGGGATCGCCGTCGACGGGGACATCGGGCAGGGGCCGTACCGCTTTGGCTCCCGCTCGTCTTCCGCGGCCGGGCCGGGTGGCCATCCAGTCCAGCAGAGTCTGCACGCGCCACAGCTGCCGGCGGTAGGGGTTCTCGGCCGTGCCCAACTCTTCGACGACGTCCGGGTCGGGGAAGTAACCCGGGTGGTCGCGGACGAAGGTGGTGACCTGGTTGGAGTTCTTGTAGCCGAGGAACCGCGAGGCATCCGCCGCGTTCAGCAACTCCTCCGGGTCGCGGGAGGGCGGTGTGTGTTCCTGGAGCCTTGCCGGCGTGCGGTGGGCGAACCACTCGGTGACCTGCGCGTGGTCCCACAGGCGGGCGCGGCCGCGCATGTCCGCGATCTCGGGGAAGGGCACGCCGGCCGCGTTTTCCGCGCGCTCGGTGTAGAGGCCGCTGATGCGCGCGGGCGTCAGGCCCTGTTCAGCCGCGATCTCGGCAGCGTCGGCCAGGCGAGGCTCACGGCGCGAAGTCATGGCAGAACCATCCGTCCTGTCAGAAGTGGGCCGGCCTGCCCGGCTCAAAACGCAAATAATGGCAGGAGTTGCGGTTGGAAGTCTAGCCCGCGGTTCAAGGTTCTTCCCGGACGGCCGCGCTCACGGCTCAATCCTCAGGGATCAAGCAGACGCCACGGCGCGCGGCGTCCTCCGCCATCTCCGCGTACGCCAGGGCGGTCGGCGTCATCTCCCACTCGGCCAAGGCCAGCAACAGGATTACCTCGTCGCGGTCCTGCGATGCATCGCAGGGCATACCGGCCGTGTCCGCGGCGAACATCAGCTCCGCAGTGGCCCGCCCGCCAAGGCGCGCTGCCACACTCCGATGCAGATCCTGCAGACCCTGCTGGTACAGCTCGTTCGCCTTGCTCAGGAGCAGCGCCAGGTCCTCGCCGTGGCTGGCCGGTGCCGCCGCAGCGAGGTCGAGGATGCGCTGGGTCGTTGTCATCGTCATTGAGTATCCCTCCGACAAGGGGGTGAAGGCGGGTGTGGTGGTCAGCCGCAGCCGTCGCACATGGCGCGGCCGCTGCCGCGGGCCAGTTTGGGTTCCTTGCGGGGCTCTTCCTGTAGCGCTGCCCGCGCCTGGTTCTCGAGGGCGGTGAACTCCGGGCCGTCGTCCGGGCAGACGATGCCGGGGTCGGGCGCCCCGCAGTTTTCGGCGTGGCGGATCAGATCGGTGATTCGCCAGCCGGCGCAGAAGCTGTCGTCGCGCACCTGCTCGATCTCGGCGTACAGGGCGGCCAGCCGCGGCCGCCGGCCGAGAGTGAGCAGTACGTCGCGTTTGGAGGCGAACACGCACATCGAGCAGGAACAGCTTTACCGAACTTCTGCGCCGACGAGGCGCCTTAAGCTGTAGAGCGCACTGACCGTTGCTCAAGAGGTGAGAACGAAATTGATATCAGTTATGGCGCTCGATCAAGAGGCATGAAAATGAAGTGAGTCACCTATTTATGACACCATTGAGTGCAGCAATCGCGAATAATGTATAAAATATAATAGGTACCAAGCAGCCCAGAAGGCAAGACCGATTCATCTTCTTGGCTTCCGGTGTCACCCATTTCGCTTTTACTGTAGCGTCCACTAGGAAGCTCTGTATTGTCACTGTGGGTTCACCTTTAATGGACGCACCGCAGCGGACTGATTTCTTTCTGTCTATAAATTCTGGACCAAAGTAAATCTTGGAACCTTCGTAGCGGAAACTGCTGGCTGCGCCCTTCCCGGGAAATAGTTCTTTAATGGGAACCCCAAGGTCGACTTCCAAGGGCCTGTCGCGATCGAAGTGCTCGCTCGCCACGGCATGGCGCCCGGTGTTCTGTAGGCGAAAACTGATCATCCATGCTGAAGGGGTGATGTCCATGCACGCGTCGATGAGGCATGTCAATTGCCGTTTAGGCGGGAATAGTGCGCGCCTGCTGTAGTGGGTGGCAATTGTACTGAGGGCGGCGCCAATCCCAGCCAGTGCGAGGGTGACTAAATTGAAATCCTTGCCATCTAGCAGGTCGAATGCATGCTCCACTGCGCCGCTCCCCCCGAGTGTGCGGAGATCTACCTACTCCCAGAGCGGAAGGTATGGGTGCCGTAGCGTCCCGCCTGCTCTCCTCTATCTGGGCATGTGTCGCACGCCAACCCAATCTCCCAACTGGGAGCCGATGCTGCATCCGACCAGTGTAGGTCGTTGATTCAGGCAGGGAGATAGTTTGGCGGAAGGGGTTCGGTTATGTGCGTCTGCTGGGTCACAGATTATTTCCTGGGATGATCGGCATGCCCAGGACAACGGGCGTGCGATTGCGGGTTCGGGTGAGTCGGTCGAGCGAAGCGAGCTTGTTGCGGGCGGCTTCGAGACTGGTCTGGAGTCCTTGGACCTCGCCGAGCCAGCCGTTGGCGCGGGCCTCTTCGATGCGGTCGCCGAGGTTACGGATGATCTCTTCGCCGCGGCGGTTGGCCAGTCCTTGACCGGCAGCCACTCGTCCACAATCCGCGCCGAGTTGGTCAGCACCCTCTGGAATGGCGGGCGCTTCCTGCGGTCGGGGCCCTCGTCGCTGCGCAGGCCCATGACCTTCAGGATCCGCGCCGGGCGGCCGAGCTCGCGC